>NZ_CP030862.1:5627500-6227500 GCF_003325375.1 Streptomyces globosus
GGCGCTGGCGCTGGCCGCGCCGGGCAACACGTGGGTGACCCCGGACTCCTACTTCTCCGTGATCGCGCCCGAGCTGGCGGCGGCCATCCTCAAGCGCCCGGCGGCGGAGGCCCCCGCCACGGCGGACCAGCTGCGCATCCGCCCGCAGGACCTCGTCGCGCTCGGCGTGGCCCGAGGCGTCGTCGCCCCGCAGCCGCGCACCTGACCTCTGCCCCGCGGCCGGCCCGCCCAGGCCCGCCGGGGCGGGGGTGCCCGTACCGGTCACACGGGACGCCAACCAGCCGCCCGCACCGCGCCGCCGGGCCGTGGCCGGTTTCACGCAGCCGCCCCAGCCGCCCCACCCCGATCCGCGGCCCCACCCCTAACGGGCCTTGCCGCTAACGCGCCATGCCGCAGGGACATTTGACCGAATCGGCGCGCGCTCGCCGCCTGCCTCCCGCTCATGATGAAAAGACTCGTAATGTCCAGGGAGGCGTAGTGATCGAACCTGGCACCAGCACGACGAGCACCGACAAGGCGGACGACGGCGCCCCCGCCGTCTCCACCGCTCCCGCCCCCGTTCCCGGTACGGCACCGCTCACCGTCGGCGTGGAGGAGGAGTTCCTCCTCGTCGACGCCCGCACCTTCCGGGTGGTCCCGGCCGCCCCCCGCGTCCTGGAGACCGCCGCGGGCCTGCCCCACGAAGTGCACCCCGAGGGCACGCGCTACCAGGTGGAGATCTCCACCCCGGTCTCCGAGTCCGCCCTCGAACTGCGCAGGGAGCTGGCCGCCCTGCGCCGCACCCTCTCCCGGGCCGCCCGCGCCCACGGATGCCGGCTGCTGGCCGCGCCCTCTCCGGTCATGGCCGTGGACATGCCGCTGCACCTGACGGACGACGAGCCGCGCCAGCGCGAGCAGCACCGCCGCTTCGGCTCGCTCACCGACACCCTGGTCAGCTGCGGCCGCCACATCCACATCGGCACCCTCGACGTGGACACCGCGGTCGCGGTGTCGAACCGGGTCCGGCCGTGGCTGCCGACGCTGATCGCGCTGGCCGCCAACTCGCCGTTCTGGGGCGGACGCGACACCGGTCACGCCAGCTGGCGGACGATGGCCTGGTCGGGCTGGCCCTCGGCGGGGCTGCCCCCGCACTTCACGTCCACCGCCCACTTCCGGAGCTCCGTGCAGACCCTGCTCGGCTCCGGGGCAGCCCTCGACACCAAGATGGTCTACTGGGACCTCCGCCCGTCCGGACACTGGCCGACGCTCGAAATCCGGGCGCCCGACATGTCCTCGGACATCGACACGGCCATCCTCCAGGCCGAACTCGTCCGCGCCCTCGTGGCGACCGCCCTGAGGGAGATCGCCGAGGAACGCCCCGAGCCCGCCCTCCGCGACGACGTCCTGCGCCTGGCGCGCTGGCGGGCCGCCCACGACGGCCTGGAGGGCTTCGGCCTCGACCCGTACACCGGGGCCGAAGTCCCGGCGGCCGACCTGGCGGAGGCCCTCCTCGAACTGGTCGCCCCGGAACTGGCCGCCGCGGACGAGCTCGACCACGCAGCCAAGACCCTGGGCGGCCTCCTCCGCGACGGCTCGGGCGCCCACCGACAGCGCACGGAGTACACGCGCCGCGGCAACCTGGCAGACGTCCTGCGCCACTTGGCAGACGAGACGGAAGACGTCTGACCATCCGCCCTCACTCCACCCGCAGGTGACGGCCGCCCGGCCCTGCTCTCCGCTGTCACGCCAGACCGTCCAGGGCGGCTCCGCCCCGCCGGGCCCCGGAGCCGCCCCCACCGGTCCCCCGGCCCCCCGATCAGCCCTCCGGCCGGACGCGCAGCCCGTTCTTCCACAGCGTGCAGTCGGGCACCTGCTGGCCGCCCTTGAGCTCGTCCTCCTCCACGTCCTCGTGTCCGGTGAGCGTCCTGCCGCTCTGCTCGTCCTCGTACGCCTGCACCTTCGTGTCGCGCAGGCGGTCCCGGAGCTCGTCCCGCTCCAGGCCCTTCGGCCAGCAGGTCCGCGCGTTCAGCAGTGCCCCCTCGAAGGAGGCCCTGCCGGGGAGGGAGGCGTGCGCGAAGTTGGCACTGTGCAGCAGGGCGCCGTTCAGCCTGGCCCCCGTCAGGTCGGCGTCCTGGAGGTTGGCGCCGATGAGGTTGGCGCCGCTGAGGTCCGCTCCCCTGAAGTCAGCCCCCGTCAGATCCGTGTCCCGGAACCTGAATCCCTGCAGCCGGACCCCCGCGAAGTCCGCGTTGCGCAGCGACTTGCCGCTGAAGTTGATGCCCTCGATGTCGTGATCGGCGACTGTGAACCCCGGGATGCTCGCCGCACCTTCGACACTCGCCCGCCACGTCGCGCGCTCCTGAGACGCAGAGATGGCCTGTTCGAGGAAGAGGGCCGACAGTCCGACGGCGATGCCGGTGACCAGTCCGCCCCCGATGCCGGCCAGCACCTCGATCCGCGGCTCGGACTCGGGCTCCTTGACCGCCATCGCCCAGGCGCGGCCCGCGAGGGCTCCTCCGACCACGAGCAGCACCCCGATCAGGATCAACTGCAGCAGATGATTCCACACAGGGACCCTCCCTGCGCGAGCGAGAACCGGGCTACGGGCCAACGCCGGGCCGACCGCCCCTCAGTTCCTCTATACGCCGCACCGGAAATGATCGCAAACGCCTTCGAATCGGCGGTGACTGCGGCCGCGGCCGAGCCGGCGGCGGCGGCAGACCAGGCCGAGCCTGCCGCCGCCGCGCCGCTTCGCACGCTGATGCTGTGGGCGGTCAGGCATCCCGCCGTGCCCGGGACCTCGCCGAGAGTGCCCCGGCCAGGCTGAACACCCCGGCGCCTGCTGCCCACGCCATCCACGCGTGGGAGGAGTTGCCCGGGAGCATCGCACCGTTTGCGCCGGCACCGCCTCCGGCGGGCGACGCGTCCATGCCTCCGACCGTCTGGACCTTCAGCGCCAGGTTCTTCTCGTCGGCGCTGCCCCAGGCGTAGACGATGTTGTTCGTGCCTTCCTTGAGGTCCAGATCCGCGGGGCCGATGGCGACGGTGTCCGTACCGGCAAGGACCACGTCGGCGGAGACTGTGCCTGCGTCGACCTCGGTGGTGTCCTCCTTCGGGTTCACCAGCCCCTCGAACACCACCGTGCCGTTGGCACGGACGTCCACGGCCGGGGCTGCGGCAACATGCCGCACCGTCAGGCGCGACTTGCCCGCTGCAACGGCAGAGGTGTCGTTGACGAAGGCGTTGAGCTGAGGCGTGCCGTCGGCCGAAAGGTGGGCCACGACCGTGGCGTTGGCGCCGGCGGGTACCTCGACGTTCTTCTGGATCGCGGGGGCCGCCGTCTTGGGGTCGGCACCGGCCTTGAAGACCTTCAGGTCGTAAGAGCCCGCCGGCAGCTCTTGCGGGTCGGTGAGAGTGCCGGGCTTGAAGTCCGGCAGGAGTTCGTCGCCGTTCGCGTAGACGTCCACCGTCAGACCGGGAACCGCGTGAAAGACGGAGACCGTCGCCGTCTCCTCGGTCTCCGCCGCGCCGGCGGGCACGGCTGAACCAAGGCTCAGAGCCCCGGCCCCGAGACAGGCGGCGATCACGACGCTGGTACGGGATTTCCTCATCTTGCGCTCCCTCCACGCACAGGCCTGCCCTTTGCAGGCCCTGTTGGCAGGTCTCGGATGCGGCGTCTGCCGGGATGTGCGCTGCCGGCTTCGCGGAACCGCGCGGTCCGGCCGCATGCCTGCCGGGGTCCTCCGGTCGACGACGCCACGCCCTTGGGGCACGGCAGGCCGGACAGGGACCGAGGCCGACAGGGTCGGACTCCGGTGTCCTCGCCGACCTGCGCGGCTGTGAGGGTCTCGTCGTGCTCGCGGGGGGCCGGGGCCTGTCCCGGAGCGGGGAGGGCCGGTGCCCGTTCCCCGATGAAGAGGCCTGACCGGTCAGCCCGCCCGGCCCCTCGGGACTCCGCGTTCACCGACACACCCGCCAGGGTGCGACCGGCAGGCCGGTCGAGGCGAAGCCTGTGCTGTCAGGGTGTTCGCCGGTCACGCCGATGTCGTGCGGTCTCTTTTGACAAGCATGCGCACGCCCCTCGGTCACGGGGCGCGGGTACCGCAGTCCTCAGCCGCAGTCCCCAGGGGCGTACTGACCGGGCAGCCCCACCATGCAAGCGCACCACACCCGGCACCCTCCCGCCACTGCGCTCTGCCGACGTCGCATCAGCCCGCCTTGCAGTCGCGCTCCTGACCGCCGCTGCCGGGCCTTCCTGTCGTGGCGCGCCCCCGAGCCGCTCGTGTCGGACACGTACAGGAGTGCGGCCGGGGTGCTGCCCGCATCGGCGCCGCGGGCCCGGCAGGCTGCCGGTTCGGGAACCGCTCCCGCACGAGGCCCGGGAACGACGAGGTGCCCCGACCCGGGAGTCCGGGCGGGGCACCAAGATCACCGGTCAGAACGTTTCTGCTGACCAGCCTTGCGGTGGGGCGGGTGGGACTCGAACCCACGGCCGACGGATTATGAGTCCGCTGCTCTAACCGGCTGAGCTACCGCCCCTTCTCGGCGTGGCGCGTACATGTGTGCGCGCCGTCTGCCGCAGCATAGCCGCTCATACGATCTCCTGCTCCGGATGCCCCGCGTGATCGGCTTCACCTGACGTGGGAGACCGCTTCCCGGGCCGATCGGTTCCCTCCGCGGGGCAAAAAAGAAGAGGACCCCGACCGGGGCCCTCTTCCCTCTGCTCCCCCGGCTGGACTCGAACCAGCAACCCTCCGGTTAACAGCCGAATGCTCTGCCAATTGAGCTACAGGGGACCGCGCTCCCCCGACTGGACTCGAACCAGTAACCTGCCGGTTAACAGCCGGCTGCTCTGCCAATTGAGCTACAGGGGATTGCTGCGTTGCGCCGAACGGCCCACCTCCGGCCAAGCCGGGGGGCGGGCGCCCGTTGCGAGACATAGATTAGCGCAAGCAGGGGGGTGCTCCGCCAATCGGTATCGAGCGCCGGCCGGGCACACACGACGAGAGGTGGCAGGCATGCGGTACAAGGTCGCGTTCGCGGTCGGACTGGGCCTCGGGTACGTCCTCGGCTCCCGGGCCGGACGCGAGCGCTACGAGCAGCTGAAGAAGTCCGCGCGCGAGGTCGCGCAGAACCCGGCCGTGCGGAACGCGGCCGAGACCGCCGGCCAGGCCGGCCGGCAGTACGCGGGCAAGGCCGCCACGGTGCTCGGCGACAAGGTCGGCGGCGTCCTCCCGGCCCCGCTGGCCGAGCGGGTGCGCGCCCTGCGCGGCCGCGGCGGGGGCTACGACGACGAGTGGGGCACCAGCAACACCTGAGGCTCCGGCTCCCTGCGGGATCCGCTGCCTCCCGGGGCGGCGGATCCCGCACTGCCGTGCGGCAGAATTCTCCGCATGGGGATAGTCGCCGGGCTGGACAGCTCTTCCGCCTTCACTCGCATCGTCGTCTGCGACACCGACACGGGTGCCGTACTGCGCCAGGGCTACGCGCCCCATCCCCAGCCCGCGGGTGATCCGGAGGGCTTCCACCCCCACGAGGCCGATCCACAGGCCTGGCTGCTGTCCCTCGGCGAGGCGGCCGGCGGAGGGCTCCTCGAAGGGGTCCAGGCCATCGGCGTCTCCGCCCAGCAGCACGGGCTGCTGCCGCTGGACGCGCAGGGCGCGCTCGTCCGCCCGGCCCTCGTCGGCAACGACAAGCGCGGCCAGGTCGCCGCGGCGGACCTGACCGAGGCACTGGGCGGCCGGCACGCCTGGGCGGAGGCCGTCGGCAGCGTCCCGCACTCGGCGCAGCCCGTCGCGAAGCTCGCCTGGCTGGCCCGCACCGAGCCGGACGCGGCGCGGCGCACGGCGGTGCTGATGTCACCGCACGACTGGCTCGTCTGGCAGCTGCTGGGCCGTCCCGCCCGGCGCACGACCGACCGGGGCGGCGCCTCCGGCACCGGCTACTGGTCGGCCCGGACCGGCTCCTACCGCCCCGACCTGGTCGAGCTCGCCCTCGGGCACATGGCGCTGCTGCCGGAGGTCCTCGCGCCGGCGGAGGCTGCCGGGATGACCCCTGAGGGGCTGCTGATCTCCGCCGGCACCGGCGAAACCATGGCCGCGGCACTCGGACTCGGCCTGGGCCCCGGCGACGCGGTGGTCTCCCTGGGCGCGTCGGGTTCGGTGATGGCCGTCCACCACGAGGCGCTGACCGAGCCAAACGGGCTGATCACCTCTCTCGCCGACGCCGGCGGGATGCACCTGCCGGTCGTGAACACGTCCAATGCGGTGCGGGCCCTGCGGGGCACCGCCGAGCTGCTCGGCACCGATCTCGACGGGCTGTCCGACCTGGCGCTGCAGTCGACGCCCGGCGCGCACGGACTGGTCCTCCTGCCGTACCTGGAGGGCGAGCGCACCCCGAACCTGCCGCACACGGCAGGCACCCTGTCCGGTCTGCGGCGCGACTCCATGAAGCCGGAGCACCTGGCGCGGGCCGCGTTCGAGGGCATGCTGTGCGGGCTGGCGGACGCCATCGACGTGCTGCGGATGCGCGGCGCCGACATCCGGCGGGTGTTCCTGCTGGGCGCCGCGGCCGGGCTGCCGGCCGTGCAGGCGGCCGCGCCCGGGCTGTTCGGGACGCAGATCGTCGTACCGGCGCCCGCCGACTACGCGGCGCTGGGCGCGGCGCGGCAGGCGGCGTGGGCGCTGGGGGTGCAGCAGGGGACGCTGGCCCCGCACACGCCCCCGGTGTGGCCGGGTCCGGCGGCGCAGGTCTTCGAGCCGGGCGAGGACTACCCGGCCTGGCAGGCGGTGCGCCAGCAGTACATCGCGACGCGCGAGCAGACGCACCCAGGCGCGTTCCAGGCGTAGGGCGCAGGAGTGCGGGCAGCGGGCCGCGGGGCGGTCTGCTCCTTTTGACCGTCCTTTGCGAAAACGGGTGGGTCCGGGCGCGGGGTTGGCCGAAGATGGGGTGACCCCCCTCGACCCCCGACCGGAGCCTGCGCGTGCTCATACGACTTCTGCGGACCCACCTGGGTCCGTACCGGAAACCGATCGCCCTGCTGGTGCTGCTGCAACTGCTGCAGACCAGCGCGAGCCTCTACCTGCCCACCCTCAACGCCGACATCATCGACAAGGGCGTCGTGACCGGCGACACCGGCTACATCCTGCGCTTCGGTGCGCTGATGCTGGCCGTCTCGCTCGTCCAGCTGGGCTGCAACATCGGCGCCGTGTACTACGGCGCCCGCACCTCCGCGGCGCTGGGCCGCGACGTCCGCGCCGCCGTCTTCGACCGGGTGCAGAGCTTCTCCGCGCGCGAGCTGGGCCAGTTCGGCGCGCCGTCACTGATCACCCGTACGACGAACGACGTGCAGCAGATCCAGATGCTGGTGCTGATGACCTTCACGCTGATGGTCTCGGCGCCGATCATGTGCATCGGCGGCATCGCGATGGCCCTGTCGCTGGACGTGGCGCTGTCGGGCGTGCTGCTGGCCGTGGTGCCGGTCCTGGGCCTGTCCGTCGGCGCGATCGTGTGGCGGACGCGCCCGCTGTTCCGCCAGATGCAGGAGCGGCTGGACGCGGTGAACCGGGTGCTGCGCGAGCAGATCACCGGCAACCGGGTGATCCGCGCGTTCGTCCGCGACGGCTACGAGAAGGAACGCTTCCGCGGGGCGAACACCTCGCTGACCGACGTGTCGCTGGCCTCGGGGCGGCTCCTGGCGCTGATGTTCCCCACCGTCCTCGTGGTCGTGAACATCTCCAGCGTCGCCGTCATCTGGTTCGGCGCGATGCGCATCGACAGCGGCGGCTTGGAGATCGGCCAGCTGACGGCGTTCCTCGCCTACCTGATGCAGATCGTCATGGCCGTCATGATGGCCACGTTCATGTTCATGATGGTGCCGCGCGCCGAGGTGTGCGCGGAGCGCGTGCAGGAGGTGCTGGACACCGAGTCCAGCGTCGCCCCGCCCGCAAACCCGGTGCGCGAGCTGTCCCGGCACGGTGTGCTGGAACTGCGCGGCGCCGACTTCCGCTACCCGGGCGCGGAGGCGCCCGTGCTGCGCGGGGTGGACCTGGTGGCCCGCCCCGGGGAGACGACGGCGGTCATCGGCTCGACCGGCAGCGGCAAGTCGACGCTGCTGGGGCTGGTGCCGCGGCTGTTCGACGCGACCGGCGGCGAGGTCCTCGTCGACGGCGAGGACGTGCGCCGCCTCGACCCGAAGCTGCTGGCCCGCACGGTGGGCCTGGTGCCCCAGAAGCCGTACCTGTTCTCCGGAACGGTGGCCTCGAACCTGCGCTACGGGCGCCCGGACGCCACCGACGAGGAGCTGTGGCATGCCCTGGAGGTGGCGCAGGCGCGGGAGTTCGTCGCCGCGCTCGAAGGCGGCCTGGATGCACCGGTCACCCAGGGCGGGACGAACGTCTCCGGTGGCCAGCGCCAGCGCCTGGCCATCGCCCGCACGCTGGTGCAGCGCCCGGAGATCTACCTGTTCGACGACTCCTTCTCGGCCCTGGACTACGCGACAGACGCGGCGCTGCGCGCGGCGCTGGGCCGGGAGACCGGGGACGCGACGGTGGTCATCGTCGCGCAGCGGGTCGCGACGATCCGCGACGCCGACCGGATCATCGTGCTCGACGAGGGGCAGGTCGTCGGCGAGGGCCGCCACCACGAGCTGATGGCGGGGAACGAGACCTACCGGGAGATCGTGCTCTCCCAGCTGACGGAGGCGGAGGCCGCATGAGCGGGCCCGGAGGACGGATGATGACGGGGCCCGGGCAGCGGTCCCTGGACTTCAAGGGCTCGGGGAAGCGGCTGCTGCGGCAGATCGCCTACGACCGGGTGAAGCTGTGGGGGATGGTCGCCGCCGTGTTCGGCAGCGTCGTCTGCACGGTGATCGGCCCGAAGATCCTCGGGCACGCGACGGACCTCGTCTTCGGGGGGATCGTCGGCCGGGAGATGCCGGCGGGCCTCACCAAGGAGCAGGCGCTCGACGCGATGCGCGCCCGCGGCGAGGACGGCACCGCCGACATGCTGTCGGGGACGGACTTCACGCCGGGCGAGGGCATCGACTTCGGCGCGGTCGGCGTCGTCGCGGTGTGGGCGCTGGTGGTGTTCGTGCTGGCCGGGCTGCTGATGCTGGTCGCGACGCGGCTGTCGAACCACATCATGAACGGCACCGTGTACCGGATGCGGGAGGAGCTGCAGGACAAGCTGTCGCGGCTGCCGCTGTCGTACTTCGACCGGCAGAAGCGGGGCGAGGTCCTCAGCCGGGCGACGAACGACATCGACAACATCGGGCAGACGCTCCAGCAGACGATGGGGCAGCTGCTGAACTCGCTGCTGACGATCGTCGGCGTGCTCGCGATGATGGTCTGGATCTCGCCGCTGCTGGCGCTGGTCGCGCTGGTGACGATCCCGGTGTCGGTGGTCGTGGCGGCGAGGATCGGCAAGAAGTCGCAGCCGCAGTTCGTGGCCCAGTGGAAGTCGACCGGCTCGCTGAACGCGCACGTCGAGGAGATGTACTCGGGGCACGCGCTGGTGAAGGTCTTCGGCCGGCAGGAGGAGTCCGCGGCGGTCTTCGCCGAGCAGAACGAGGCGCTGTTCCGGGCCTCGTTCAAGGCGCAGCTGGTCAGCGGCATCATGCAGCCGGTGATGTTCTTCATCTCGAACATCAACTACGTGCTGGTGGCGGTGGTCGGCGGTCTGCGGGTGGCCTCGGGCAGCCTGTCGATCGGCGACGTGCAGGCGTTCATCCAGTACTCGCGGCAGTTCTCGATGCCGCTGACGCAGGTCGCGTCGATGGCGAACCTGGTGCAGTCGGGTGTCGCGTCGGCGGAGCGCGTGTACGAGGTGCTGGACGCGGAGGAGCAGGAGCCGGACGTGGCGGTTCCGGAGCGTCCGCAGGAGGTCCGCGGCCGGGTCGTCCTGGAGAAGGTGTCCTTCCGGTACGAGCCGGACAGGCCGCTGATCGAGGACCTGTCGCTGGCGGTGGAGCCGGGCCAGACGGTCGCGATCGTCGGCCCCACCGGCGCCGGCAAGACGACGCTGGTGAACCTGCTGATGCGGTTCTACGAGGTCACCGGCGGCCGGATCGCCCTGGACGGGGCGGACATCGCGAAGATGGCCCGCGAGGACCTGCGCGGGGCCATCGGCATGGTGCTCCAGGACACCTGGCTGTTCGGCGGGACGATCGCGGAGAACATCGCGTACGGCGCCTCCCGGGAGGTCACGCGCGCCGAGATCGAGGAGGCCGCGCGGGCCGCACACGCCGACCGGTTCGTGCGCACCCTGCCGGACGGCTACGACACGGTGCTGGACGACGAGGGCTCGGGCGTCAGCGCCGGCGAGAAGCAGCTGATCACGATCGCGCGGGCGTTCCTGTCGGACCCGGTGATCCTGGTCCTCGACGAGGCGACGAGCTCGGTCGACACCCGTACGGAGGTGCTGATCCAGAAGGCGATGGCGCGGCTGGCGCACGGCCGCACCTCGTTCGTCATCGCGCACCGGCTCTCCACGATCCGGGACGCTGACGTGATCCTGGTGATGGAGAACGGCTCGATCGTCGAGCAGGGCGCGCACGAGGACCTGCTCGCGGCGGACGGCGCCTACGCGCGGCTGTACGCGGCGCAGTTCGCCCAGGCGGTGGCCGAAGTCGACTAGCGGCGGACGGCCGTTGAGGGGGCGGGGGGTGCACGCGGCTGCGTGCACCCCCCGCCGCCGTCAGTCGAGGTAGCCGCGCAGCTGGTCGGCGAAGGCGTGGTCGCGGAGCTTGCAGAGGGTCTTGGACTCGATCTGCCGGATGCGCTCGCGGGTCACGCCGAAGATGCGCCCTATCTCCTCCAGGGTGCGCGGCCGCCCGTCGGCGAGGCCGTACCGCAGCTGGACGACCTTGCGTTCGCGTTCGCCGAGGGTCGACAGGACGGCTTCCAGGTGCTCGCGCAGCAGGAAGAACGCCGCGGACTCCATCGGCGAGGCGGCGTCGCCGTCCTCGATGAGGTCGCCGAGGGCGACGTCATCCTCCTCGCCGACCGGGGAGTGCAGGGACACGGGCTCCTGGGCGAGCCGCAGCACCTCCACGACCCGCTCGGGCGTCAGCTCCAGGTGGACGGCGACCTCTTCGGCGGTGGGCTCGTATCCGCGCTCCTGGAGCATGCGCCGCTGCACGCGGACTACGCGGTTGATCAGCTCCACGACGTGGACGGGCACGCGGATGGTGCGCGCCTGGTCGGCGAGGGCGCGCGACATGGCCTGCCGGATCCACCACGTGGCGTAGGTGGAGAACTTGTAGCCGCGGGTGTAGTCGAACTTCTCAACGGCCCGGATCAGGCCGAGGTTCCCCTCCTGGACGAGGTCGAGCATGGTGAGGCCGCGGCCGACGTAGCGCTTGGCGACGGAGACGACGAGCCTCAGGTTCGACTCGATGAGGCGGCGCTTGGCCATGCGCCCCATGACGACGAGCTTGTCCAGGTCGAGGGCGAGCCTCAGGTCGAGGCCGGGGTCGCCGGCGAGCTTCTCCTCGGCGAACAGGCCGGCTTCGACACGCCGGGCGAGCTCGACCTCCTCGGCGGCGGTGAGCAGCGGGATCCTGCCGATCTCGCGGAGGTACTGGCGGAACAGGTCCGCGGAGGGCCCGGTCGCGGCGCTCTCGGCGCGCCGCTGGTCCGGGACGTGCTCGAGGGGTTCCGGCGCCTCGGGCTCTTCGCCGGCGTCCTCGAACCCGGTGCCGGGCCCGGCTGCCGGCTCCTTGTCGGGCTCCTCGGCCGCGGGGGCCCCGGTCTCTCCGGCGGGCGGGCTCGCGTTGACGGTCGGGATCCGGGTCTGCACGGGGGCGACCTCCAGGGCTCCGAGGACGGTGGCACCGCACCTCAGTGTGGAGTACGGCACACGGCCGCCACGAGGGGCGTGCGGGCACTTTCTGAGTCCGGTGCGTGACCGGATGGTTACCCGCTGCGGGGAACGCCGATGCGGATCGGACTGATGTCCGACGGATCGCCCGTCGGCCCCGGCACCTCCCGGGCCCCGCGGCTGCCCGCGGCGCCGGTGTCAGCCGAGCGGCTCGACGCGGACCGCGCACACCTTGAACTCGGGCATCCGGGAGGTCGGGTCGAGCGCCGGATTGGTCAGCGTGTTGGCGCGCCCCTCCCCCGGCCAGTGGAACGGCATGAAGACCGTGTCGGCGCGGATGGAGTCCGTGATGCGGGCGGGGGCGACGGCCCTGCCCCGGCGGGAGGTGACGGCGAGCGGGGTGCCCTCGACGGCGCCCAGGCGGGCCGCGAGCCGCGGGTGCAGTTCCACGAACGGGCCGGGGGCTGCGGCGTTCAGCTCGTCGACGCGGCGGGTCTGCGCCCCGGACTGGTACTGGGCGACGACACGGCCGGTGGTCAGCAGGATCGGGTAGTCGGCGTCGGGGAGTTCGGCCGCGTCCCGGTGGGAGACGGGGGCGAAGCGGGCGCGCCCGTCCTCGGTGGCGAACCGGTCGAGGAACAGCCGTGGCTGCCCGGCGGAGCCCTGCGGGCAGGGCCAGAAGACGCCCTGTTCGGCCTCGATGCGGGCGTAGGTGATGCCGGAGTAGTCGGCGGGCCCGCCGGCGGAGGCCCGCCGCAGCTCCTCGAAGACCTCCTCGGCGGCCGTGGGGAAGCCCTTCTCGACGCCGAGGCGGGCGGCGAGGCCGTGCAGCACCTCCAGGTCGCTGCGCACGCCCGGCGGCGCGGTCAGGGCGCGGCGGCGCAGCAGGACGCGGCCTTCGAGGTTGGTGGTGGTGCCGGTCTCCTCGGCCCACTGGGTGACGGGCAGGACGACGTCGGCGAGGGCGGCCGTCTCGGAGAGGACGACGTCCGCGACGGCGAGGAAGTCCAGGGAGCGGATGCGGTCCTCGACGTGGGCGGCGCGGGGCGCGGAGACGACCGGGTTGGAGCCCATGAGGAGCAGGGCCCGGACGTCGGTGCCGAGCGCGTCGAGGAGTTCGTAGGCGCTGCGGCCCGGACCGGGCAGGGAGTCCGGGTCGACGCCCCACACGGACGCGACGTGGGCGCGGGCCGCCGGGTCGGTCAGCTTGCGGTAGCCGGGGAGCTGGTCGGCCTTCTGGCCGTGCTCGCGGCCGCCCTGGCCGTTGCCCTGGCCGGTGAGGCAGCCGTAGCCGGAGTGGGGGCGGCCGGCCCGGCCGGTGGCCAGGCACAGGTTGATCCAGGCGCCGACGGTGTCGGTCCCCTTCGACTGCTGCTCGGGGCCGCGGGCGGTGAGGACCATCGCCGAGGACGGGGCGCAGAACAGGGACACCGCCTCGCGGAGCTTCGGCACGGGGACGCCGGTGATCCGCTCCACCAGCTCCGGCCAGTGCGCCATGGCCGCGGCCCGCGCCTCCTCCCAGCCGGTGGTGCGCTCCGCGATGAACGCGTCGTCGGTGCGGCCTTCGGCGACGACCAGGTGCAGCAGGCCGAGCGCGAGGGCGAGGTCGGTGCCGGGGCGGGGGGCCAGGTGCAGGTCGGCCTGTTCGGCGGTGCGGGTGCGGCGCGGGTCGACGACGATCAGGGTGCCGCCGTTGGCCTTGAGCTCGGTGAAGTAGCGCAGGGCCGGCGGCATGGTCTCGGCCGGGTTGGAGCCGACGAGGATCACGCAGCCGGTGCGCGGGATGTCCTCCAGCGGGAACGGCAGCCCCCGGTCCAGCCCGAAGGCCCGCTGGTGGGCGGCCGCGGCCGAGGACATGCAGAACCGGCCGTTGTAGTCGATCTGCGAGGTGCGCAGGGCAATGCGGGCGAACTTGCCGAGCGCGTACGCCTTCTCGTTGGTGAGCCCGCCCCCGCCGAACACGCCGACGGCGTCGGGCCCGTGTGCGTCCCGGGTCCGGGCGAGGCCGGCGGCGACGGCGTCGAGGGCCTCCTCCCAGGTGGCCGGCTCCAGCTGCCCGGCGCGGGAGCGGACGAGCGGCTCGGTCAGGCGGACCCGGGAGGAGAGCACGGCGGGCGCGGTGCGGCCCTTGCCGCACAGGGCGCCCCGGTTGACGGGGAACTCCGCCCGTTCCTCCACCGCCGCCCCCGCCCCGTCCGGCGCGGGGCGCAGGTTCATCCCGCACTGGAGGGCGCAGTAGGGGCAGTGCGTGGCGGTGGCGGCGTCGGGCGTGTGCATACGGCCAGCCTGCGCCGTCGGTGTTACACGGGCCGCCGCCTCCGGTTACACCTCCCGTACGGGCGCCTCAGCGCCCCGCCCGCCCCCCGGTGAGGCGATGCCCCCGGCCCCGCCGGTGACGACCACGGCCTTGCCGCCGAGATCCACCACAGCCACGCTCTCCCCCTGCCCTCCCCGGCGGCCGGCCGCTCCGGCGACGTGCGCTCCCGCCGGGTCGGCCGGGCCCGGAGCGCCGCGTCAGTGGCGCAGAGCCCCCAGGGCCTGCGACACCCCGTGCTCCCTCGGGCCCAGGAAGCGCGGCGCCGGCTGCAACGCCGCGTCCAGGGCTGCCTTGCCCGCCGCGAACACCTCGCGCGCGCCGCCGTAGTACCAGGTGAGGTCGTGCTCGTCGGGCACGCCGACCCCGTACGACTCGACACCCGCCGCCTCGCACAGGGCGACGGCCCTGCGTATGTGGAAGCCCTGGCTGATCAGCACGGCCCGCTCCACCCCGAATATCCTCCGGGCCCGTACGCACGAGTCCCACGTGTCGAACCCGGCGTAGTCGCTGACGATCCGCTCCTCCGGCACCCCGTGCGCCGTCAGGTACGTGCGCATCGCGCTCGGCTCGTCGTACTCGGTGCGGCTGTTGTCCCCGGTGACGAGGACAACCCTGACCTTCCCGGTCCGGTACAGCTCGGCCGCCGCGTCGAGCCGGCGGGCCAGGTACGGGGTGGGCCGGCCGTTCCACAGCCCCGCCCCGAACACGACCGCGACGTCGGCCGAAGGGCTGTCCGCCGTGCCGTGCAGCCGGTCCGCGGCCACCGCGTGCGTCCACGCCGAGGGCAGGAGCGCCAGGACACAGCCCGCCATCACCGCCTGCACGGCCCGCCGCCGCCCCCGCACCCCGCGCGGCAGCCCCGCCCGCAGGCGCGCGGCAGCACCTGCCGCCCGCGCCGCCGCCCACCTGCCGATCCGACGCGCGACCCTTCCCATGCCCCTGCCCCAGCCCTTCGTCCTGCCCGTTCCACTGCCCTCGGCCGTTTCCATGGCCCTGCCCCTCCCGATGCCCGCACCCACAACCCTGCCCCTTCCCATCCCGCCCCGACCCGCCCCGCCCTGCCCTGCCCTGCGCTGTCCCGGCCTGCCCCGGCCTGCCCCGGCCCTGCCGCCCTGGTGGAGCCGCGGACCGCGCGCCGTTCGCACGGATTGACGAACCGGCCCGGCGCCCGAGTTCCACCCACCCCCTCTTTCACTCGTACGAATGACCGAGTGAGTTCCCTTGAAAGCCCCCGTCACGACGGCGCAACGCCGGCGCAACCTGCACCCCCCAGGATCGGAGGCACGACGGACCCGGCGGACCGGTGCATTCCCTCCGGGTCCCCTCACGCCCGCTCCCCCGCCCCCCGCCGCGGGCCCGGCCCCACGGAGCCACGCATGCAGCCCACCCTCGTCGCCGTCGCCCACGGCAGCCGCGACCCGCGCGCCCTCCCCGCCGTGCAGGCCCTCCTCGCCCGCGTCCGCGAACTGCGCCCCGGCCTCGACGTCCGCCTCGGCCACGTCGAGCTGAACCGGCCCCTCCTCCCCGACACGCTGCGCCACACCGCCGGCCCGGCCGTCCTCGTGCCCCTGCTCCTCAGCCGCGGCCACCACGTCAAACGCGATCTCCCGGAGGCGGCCGCCGGCCATGCCGACGCCCGCGTGGCCGCCCCGCTCGGCCCGCACCCGCTGCTCGTCGAGGCCCTGTACGACCGCCTCCACGAGGCCGGCTGGCATCCGGCCCGCCACACCGCGGCCGTCCTCGCCGCCGCCGGATCCCGCGACCCGGACGCCGCGGCCGACACGCGCCGCACCGCCGCCCTGCTCTCCGAGCGCCTCGGCGGCGTCCCCGTCCTCCCGGCCTACGCCTCCGCCGCCCCGCCCGCGGTCGCCGACGCGGTCCGTGCGCTCACCGCCCGCGGCCACCGCCGGATCGCCGTGGCCTCGTACTTCACCGCGCCCGGCCGGTTCGCCGCGCAGAGCGCCGCCGCCGCGACCGGCCCCGCCGCAGCCCCGCTCGGCGACCACCCCGCCCTGGCCCGCCTGGTACTCCGGCGCTACGACGAGGCGCTCGCCCTGCCGCGGCCGCGGACCGCGCCGGCGCCGCTCCTGGTGCCGGCCTCCGCATGAGGGACTCGGGTGCGGATTGCTCCGATTGTCGGTGTCTCCGGTTAACGTCTCAGCATGGAAGGCATGGCAGGCACCGCACCCGTCCGTCCGCGCGGCTCCGGCGAGCCGCAGAACACCCCCGGCCCGCAGGATCCACCCGCCCGCAGCGAACCGGCCCCGCCCTACGTCCCGGCCGACACCGAGCGCTGGGTCCCGGAGCCCGACAAGCGCCCCGGCCGGACCGCCTTCCAGCGCGACCGGGCCCGCGTCCTGCACTCCGCCGCACTGCGCCGCCTCGCCGGGAAGACCCAGGTCGTCACCCCGGGCAGCCGCTCGTACGACTGGGACGCCAGCCCCCGCACCCGCCTGACGCACTCGCTGGAGTGCGCCCAGGTGGGCCGCGAGCTCGGCGCGGCGCTCGGCTGCGACCCGGACCTCGTCGAGGCGGCCTGCCTCTCCCACGACATGGGCCACCCGCCGTTCGGGCACAACGGCGAGGAGGCCCTCAACGAGTTCGCCGCGGACTGCGGCGGCTTCGAGGGCAACGCCCAGTCGCTGCGCCTGCTGACCCGGCTGGAGCCCAAGCGGTTCACCGCCGACCGGGAGACCGGCGCCCCCGTCAGCGTCGGGCTCAACCTCACCCGGGCCAGCCTTGACGCGGCGACCAAGTACCCGTGGCCGCGCGGCGGCCACCCCGCCGATCCCGGCTCGGTGAAGTTCGGGGCGTACGAGGACGACCTGCCTGTCTTCGAGTGGCTGCGGCGCGGCGCCCCCGCCGACCGCAAGTGCTTCGAGGCACAGGTCATGGACTGGTCCGACGACGTCGCCTACTCCGTCCACGACTTCGAGGACGGCCTGCACGCCGGGCACGTCGACCCCAACCTCCTCTTCGCCGAACCCGAGCGCTCGGCGATCGCCCGGGTCGCCATCGGCCGGTACGTGCCCGCCGACACGGACCCGCAGGAGCTGCTGGAGTCGCTGGACCGGCTGATGGAACAGGAGTGGTGGCCGCACGGCTACGACGGCTCGGCTGTCGCCCAGGCCCGCCTGAAGGACGCCACGAGCCAGCTGATCGGCCGGTTCTGCCTGGCCGCCGAGGGCGCGACAAGGAAGGCGTACGGCTCCGGCCGGCTGACCCGGTACGCGGCCGAGCTGGTCGTCCCCCGCGAGGCCCGCACCGAGTGCGCGGTCCTCAAATCGGTCGCCGACCTGTACGTGATGCAGCGCGCCGAGCAGGAGCGGCTGCGGGCCGAGCAGCGCATCGTCCTGGCCGAACTCGCCGAGGCCCTGCTGGCCCGTGCGCCCGACGGGCTGGATCCGCAGTTCCGGGCGATCTTCGACACCGCCGCGGACGACCGGGGGCGCAAACGCGCGGTCATCGACCAGATCGCCTCCCTGACCGACGCATCCGCGCGCTCCCTGCACGCCAGGCTCACCCGGCGCACGCGCCGCACTGCGGGGTGATCCGATCGGGCCACTCCCCCTTCACGCGGCCCGCTCGGTGCGGGACCCTCGCAGGTGCTCGCAAGTGGCGCTGAGGTTATGAGGAGGCATCAGGTGGTCGACGCACACAGGACGTTCGTCATCGTCGGCGCGGGACTGGCCGGGGCCAAGGCGGCGGAGGCGCTGCGGTCCGAGGGGTTCAGGGGGCGGGTCATCCTGATCGGTGACGAGCGCGACCACCCGTACGAGCGGCCCCCGCTCTCCAAGGGCTACCTCCAGGGCAAGGAGGAGCGCGACAGCGTCTTCGTCCACGAGCCGTCCTGGTACGCGCGCGCCGACATCGAGCTGCACCTCGGCCAGCCCGCCGTGCACCTGGACCGGGCCGCCCGCAAGGTGGTCCTCGGCGACGGCACCGCCGTGCACTACGACAAGCTGCTGCTCGCCACGGGCGCCGAGCCGCGCCGCCTCGACATCCCCGGCACCGGCCTGGCCGGCGTGCACCACCTGCGCCGGCTGTCCCACGCCGAGCGGCTGCGCGGCGTCCTGGCGACCCTGGGCAGGGACAACGGGCACCTGCTGATCGCGGGGGCCGGCTGGATCGGCCTGGAGGTCGCGGCGGCGGCCCGCGGCTACGGGGCCGAGGTGACCGTGGTGGAGCCGCTGGCGACGCCGCTGCACGCGGTGCTCGGTCCGGAGATCGGGCGGCTCTTCGGCGACCTGCACGCCGAGAACGGCGTCCGCTTCCACTTCGGGGCACGGCTCACCGAGATCGTCGGCCAGGACGGGATGGTGCTGGCCGTCCGCACCGACGACGGCGAGGAGCACCCGGCGCACGCGGTGCTCGCCGCGATCGGGGCCGCGCCGCGCACCGCGCTCGCCGAGGCCGCCGGGCTGGCGCTGGTGGACCGGGAGCACGGCGGCGGCATCGCCGTGGACGCCTCGCTGCGCACCTCCGACCCGGATATCCACGCCGCCGGCGACGTGGCGGCCGCCCACCACCCCCTGCTGGGGACCCGGCTGCGCGTGGAGCACTGGGCGAACGCGCTCAACGGCGGCCCGGCCGCCGCGCGGGCGATGCTGGGGCAGGAGGTCTCGTACGACAGGGTGCCGTACTTCTTCTCCGACCAGTACGACGTCGGCATGGAGTACTCCGGATACGCCCCGGTGGGCGGCTACGACCAGGTCCTGATCCGCGGCGACGCCGCCCGGCGCGAGTTCATCGCCTTCTGGCTGTCGCAGGGCCGGGTGCTCGCCGGGATGAACGTCAACGTGTGGGACGTCACCGGCCACATCCAGGCCCTGATCAGGTCGAAGGCGGTCGTCGACCGCGAGGCGCTGGCGGACCCGTCCGTCCCGCTGGCCTCCCTGGTTCCGGGCGAGGGCGCCTGAGGGATTCGCGGCGCCCCGCCGTAGACTTCACGGGTGGCAGGACGGATCAACGACGACGACGTGAAGGCGGTACGGGACGCGGTCCCGATCGACGCCGTGGTCTCCGACTACCTCCAACTGCGCAACGCGGGCGGCGGCAACCTCAAGGGCCTGTGCCCCTTCCACGACGAGAAGTCCCCGTCCTTCCAGGTCAGCCCGAGCAAGGGGCTCTACCACTGCTTCGGCTGCCAGGCGGGCGGGGACACCCTCGACTTCATCATGAAGATCGACCACCTGTCGTTCTCGGAGGCGGTCGAGCGGCTGGCGGCCCAGGCCGGCATCACCCTGCGCTACGAGGAGGGCGGCTACACCGCGGGCACCAGCGGCCGCGGCGAGCGGATCCGGCTGGTCGAGGCCCACAAGGCCGCGGCCCAGTTCTACATCGACCAGCTCGGCGGCCCGGAGGCGGAGATCGCCCGCCGCTTCCTGGCCGAGCGCGGCTTCGACCAGGCCGCGGCCGAGCACTTCAGCGTGGGCTACAGCCCGGCCGGCTGGGACCACCTGACCCGCTTCCTGCGCGGCCGCGGCTTCACCGACCGCGAGCTGATCACCTCGGGCCTCGCCCAGGACAGCCGCAGCGGCAAGCCCATCGACCGCTTCCGCGGCCGCCTGATGTGGCCGATCCGCGACATCAGCGGCGAGGTCGTCGGCTTCGGCGCGCGCAAGCTCCGCGACGACGACAACGGCCCGAAGTACCTGAACACGCCGGAGACCCCGATCTACCGGAAGTCCCAGGTCCTGTACGGCATCGACCTGGCCAAGAAGGAGATCGCGAAGACCTCGCGCGCCGTCGTCGTCGAGGGCTACACCGACGTGATGGCCTGCCACCTGGCGGGCGTGACGACCGCGATCGCGACCTGCGGCACCGCGTTCGGCGGCGACCACGTCAAGATCCTGCGCCGACTGCTGATGGACAACGCCACCGCCGAGGTGATCTTCACCTTCGACGGCGACGAGGCCGGGCAGAAGGCCGCGCTGCGCGCCTTCGAGGACGACCAGAAGTTCGCCGCCGAGACCTCGATCGCGATCACGCCCGGCGGCATGGACCCCTGCGACCTGCGCCTCGCGCAGGGCGACGGGGCGGTGGCGTCGCTGGTGGAGTCGCGGACCCCGCTGTTCGAGTTCGCGCTGCGGCACATCGTCTCCCGGCACAACCTGGAGAACCCGGCCGGCCGGGCGGCCGCCCTCGACGAGGCGGCCCCGGTCGTCGCCAACATCAAGAACATCGCCATCCAGCACGAGTCGGCGGTCCAGCTGGCGGGCATGCTCGGCATCCGCGACGAGCAGTTCGTCGTGAAGCGGGTCGCGCAGCTCGCGCGCTGGGCCCGCGAACGCGGCGGCCGGCCGAACGGCGACGGCCCCGGCCCCAGGCCGGCCTCGCCAAGGCGCCCGTACGAGGCCGTGCCCGCGCCGGCGGCGCCCGCCGGCGGGCCCGCGCTGAACCTGCGCAGCCCCGCGCACCGCACCGAGCGCGAACTGCTCAAGCTGGCCCTGCAGCGCCCGGAGCTGGTCTCGCCCGCGTTCGACGCGTACGGGGTGGACGAGTTCACCGCCCCGCCGTACGCGGCGGTCCGGCAGGCCGTCCAGGACGCGGGCGGCGCCTCCGCCGGCGGGGACGGCTACCTGGCCCGGGTCCGGGATGCCGCGCCGAACGACACGGTCCGCGCCCTCGTCACCGAACTCGCCGTGGAGGCCATCCACTCCAGGACGGTGGACGAGGTGTACGCCGGCGTCCAGCTGGTCCAGGTCCGGCTGCGCGCGGTCGACCGCCGGGTCCACGAGATCACGGGCACCATGGCCCGCATGGGCCCGCACGCCCCGCCGGAGCAGCTGGCGGCCGTGCAGGAGGAGCTGTGGGTGCTCCAGCAGTACGCGCAGCGCCTGCGCAACCGCGGCGCCGAAGGCCTGTGAAGCCCGCCTTCAGCGGCTGAGCCAGTCCCCGCCCGGTATCCGGGTGCCCGACTTCCGCAGCCGCCGGGCCAGCGGCGCGGCCGCCAGGTACACCCAGGCCGCGGTGCGGGTGCCGTCGGGGCGGAGCGCGTCGCAGCGGACCCGGTCGTACAGGTTCCGCGGCAGCCCGGGGCCGTGGTACTCCTCCAGCCGGTCCAGTTCGGCCAGCAGCGCCCCGTACGCGCCCGGCGCCGCCGTGACCAGCTCGCCGACGACGTGGGCCCCCGGGTGCCGGACGGCGTACGGGTAGCCGGGGCCGTCGTACAGCTCGGCGCCGGGCAGCCGGGCGGGCTCCTCGGCCGCGGTGCGGCCGCGCAGGAACACCGCGTGGTTGGCCTCGCCGGGGCGCAGGGTCCCGTACACGAAGAACGGCAGCTCGGCGGCGGTGGCCGGCGGGCGGACCGCATGCGGGTCCTCGGGCCGGACGGACGGGCTCACTGGGCCTCCCTCGGGTGCGGCGGACGGGGACGGGGACGTGGCCGGGCGGGCCGCGTCTTCGGCGGCGGCCCGCGCGGTCCCGGCCGGGCCGCCTCCACGGTACGCACCGCGGCCCGGGCCCGGAACGGGGGTTCCGGCTCCGTGTCACCCGGACGGCGCCCGTACGGTACCCGTCGCCCGTTCGGCCCAGCCCCCGGCCCGTGACCAGCGCGGACGCCGGCGCACTGGCTATGGCCTGACGCACCATCAGCATGCGGTGGGGGCGCGGGCCGGGTTACCACGGGAGCACGCCCCGTGTCCGTGTGCCACCAGGAGCCGCCATGCGACGCCGCACCGCCCGTGTGCTCACCGCGACCGCGCTCACCGCCGCCGCGGTCGCCTGCCAGTCCGCCGGGGCGGCGGGTTTCGCCCCGGGCGACTTCGCCGTGCTGGAGGTGTGGCCGAAGAAGGCGGCGCCGGGTGCCATGGTCACCGCGAACACGACCGCCTGCGGGTCGGGCGGGCATGCGGACGGCGACGCCACCATGGTCGGCGGCGGCCGTTTCAAGCTGGTCCGGGGCACGCACGAGGAGGTCGCCGTCGGGCAGTTCCAGGTCGCCGGCGGCACCCGCCCGGGTACGTACGCCATCGGCGCCACCTGCGCGAACGGCACGTACGCCACCGGAAATCTGGAAGTCACCGAACGCGGCCCGCAGGGCCACGTCCGCACGGGTGTCGGCGGTGGCACGACCACCGCCGCGGACCCCGCCAAGATCACGGCGGGAGCGGCCGTCCTGGCCGCGGCCGCCGTCGGCGGTACCTGGCTCCTGCGTCGCCGGGCGAGCGGCACGCAGGGCTGAGGGGCGCCCGCCGCGGCCCCCGGCCGCGGCCCCGACCCGGTACCGTCCCCCGCCGCCCGGCCCCGCGAGGTCCCCCCGTTCGCGGGGCCGGGCGACGGCCCGTCCCACGCAGTGCACACCGACCGCCGAGGGGGTCGTCCATGGGCACCGGCCAGGCCGGCCGCGGCGGGATCGTCGCGCTCACCGCCTGCATCGGCATCTGGCTCGTCGGCAGCGGCACCGCGGAGCGCATCGGCCCCCCGCTGCCCTCCCCCGCCGAGGCGCTGGCCGGGGGCGGGCAGCCGGGCTACCCCGGCGGGATCGACCCGCTGCCCGGATCCCCGCCCGTCCGCGTACGGATCCCCTCCATCGGCGTGGACGCCCCGCTGACCGGGCTCGGGCTCGGCGCCGACGGCAGCCTCGACGTGCCGCCCCCGGCCCGGCGCGACCTGGCGGGCTGGTACCGCGACGGCGCGACCCCCGGCGCGGTGGGCACGGCCGTGGTCGTCGGCCACGTCGACCACGCCTCCGGCCCGGCGGTCTTCTACCGGCTGGGGGCGCTGCGGCGCGGCGCCGCGATCGAGGTGCGGAGGGCCGACGGGCGCACCGCCGTGTTCACGGTCCACGCGGTCGAGGTGTACGACGCCGACCGCTTCCCGGACACCCGCGTGTACGGGCCGTCGCCCCGCGCCGAGCTGCGGGTGATCACCTGTGGCGGGGACTTCTCGCCGCGCACCGGCTACGAGGGCAACGTGGTCGTCTTCGCGCACCTGACGGGCACGTACTGACGGTGTCGGCGCCCCGGCGCCCGCCTGGCCGGGCGCCGGTCGCGGGGCGCGGGGCGCTGCGGGCGGCGGGCCTCAGCCCCACTGCTCGAAGCCGAGCTTGACCACCAGGGCGCCGACGACGCTCAGGAGCACGCCGCGGACGAAGCCGCTGCCCTTCTTCAGCGCCATGCGGGCGCCGATCATGCTGCCGGCCAGGTTGAACACGGCCATCAGCGCGGCCAGCTGCCAGAGCACCATGCCCTGGTAGGCGAACATCGCGAGCGCGCCCGCGTTCGTGCACACGTTGACGATCTTCGCGGTGGCGGAGGCGGTGACGAGGTCGAGGTGGAGCAGGGCGGTCAGCGCGAGCACGAGGAAGGTGCCGGTGCCGGGACCGATGAGCCCGTCGTAGAAGCCGATGCCCAGCCCGGCCAGGCCGATGGCGAGCAGGACGCGCTGCCGGCTCACCGGGGAGGCCGACGGGGCCGTGCCGAAGGCGGGCCGGAAGGCGACGAACGCGCCGACGACGAGGAGCACCGCCATGATCAGCGGGCGGAGGGCGTCCTTGCTGATCCCGCCGGCCAGGGCGGCGCCGCCTGCGGATCCGGCGACGGCCGCCGTGCCGATCCTGAAGGCGAGCCGCACGTCCACGGGCGCCTTGCGCAGGTACGTCACGGCGGCGCCGGTCGTGCCGACGACGGCGACGGCCTTGTTGGTGCCGAGGACGGTGGCAGGGTGGGCGTGGGGCAGGCCGAGGAGCAGGGCCGGCAGGAGGAGCAGGCCGCCGCCTCCCACCACGGCGTCGATCCAGCCCGCTGCGGCGGCCGCCGCACACAGGACGATGAGCATGGTCGTTGATATGTCAGGCACACGAAGACCCTAGGGACGAGGTCCGTGCAGCACCCAACGATCGTCGGAAACTTGCGCAAAGGTTGAGGTTGGGGGCCTTCCGGCGGCCCGGAGCGGCCTCACGGCGGGTCCGGCGCGGCGCTGAGGCAGGCGTTCCGTTCGGGTAACAAGCGTGATGCCGCGGGGAAACAGCCTCCCCGCACGCTCGTGCCATGACCTCGGAACAGCAGCGCGTGGTGGTGATCGGCGGCGGTCTCGCGGGCCTCAGGCTCGCGGAGCGGCTCGGCGGCTCCCCGGCCGTGCGGGTCGCCGTCCTCGGCGAGGAGCCGCACGTCCCGTACAACCGGGTCCTGCTCGCCGAGGTGCTGGCGGGCCGGTACGCCCCGGAGGTGGCGGCGCTCCCCGAGCCCGGAGCGGTACTGCGGCGCGGGGTGCGGGCGGTGAGGATCGACCGGGCCGACCGGACGGTGCACTGCGACGACGGCAGCACGGAGCCGTACGACACCCTGGTGCTGGCCACCGGCTCCAACCCGGTGCTGCCGCCGCTGCGCGGCCTGTTCGACCCCGGCGGCGCGCCCGCCGCGTCGGCCCCGGGCCGGGAACTCCCCGACGGGGTGCACGCGTTCCGCACCATGGACGACTGCCTCGCCCTGTCGGCGGCGGTGGCAGCCGGGACGGCCGTGCGCGCCGTGGTGATCGGCGGCGGCCTGCTCGGCGTGTCCGCAGCCCGCGCGCTGGCCGAGCGGGGCGCCCAGGTCGTCCTCGCCCAGCAGGGCGAGCGGCTGATGGAGCGCCAGCTGGACGAGGGCGCCGCGGCGCTGCTGCACGCCCACCTGGCCGGCCTGGGCATCGAGATCCACACCGAGTGCCGGGTGCGCGGACTGACCACCGCCCCCGTCCCGGCCGGATCCGCGGCCGGGCCCGGGCCCGCCGGCCGGCGCCGGGTCACCGGCGTGGAGCTCGCCGACGGCTACCGGCTCGACGCCGACGTCGTCGTCCTGGCCTGCGGCGTACGGCCCCGCACCGGCCTGGCCCGCGCGGCCGGCCTGGAGGTCCGCACCGGCATCGTCGTGGACGACCTGCTGCGCACCGGCGACCCGGCGATCCACGCCATCGGCGACTGCGCCGAGCACGCCGGCCGCGTGTACGGCCTCGCGGGTGCGGCGCTGGAGCAGGCCGACGCCCTCGCCGCCGTCCTGGCCGGCACCGCGCCCGGCCCCCACCCGCCCCGCACCGGAGGCCCCGCGCCTTCGACCGCGCCCGCATCCGCGCCGCCGCAGTACACCGGGACGCGCGCCCTCACCCGCCTCACCCTCTCGGCGGGCGGCGGGGGCACCCTCGACCTCGCCGCCTTCGGCGAGACCGACGCGCTCCCCGGCGACGACGTGCTCCGGCTCTCCGACGCCACCCGCCGCACCTACCGGAAGGTCGTCGTCCGCGGCGACCGCCTCGTCGGCGGCGTCCTCCTCGGCGAACTCTCCAGCGTCGCGGCACTGGCCCGCAGCTGGGAGGACGAGGAGGCCCTGACCGACCTGTTCCACCTGATCACCGACGACGGAGGCTCCTGATCATGGCCGCACCCACGCCCACCCCCGCCATCGTGCTCATCGGCCACGGCATGGTCGGCCAGCGCTACCTGGAGGCACTCGCCGAGCGCGGGGCCACCGCCACGCACCGGATCACCGTGCTGTGCGAGGAGCCCCGGCCGGCGTACGACCGCGTGCACCTCACCTCGTACTTCTCCGGCACGACCCCGGAGGAGCTGTCCATGACGCCCGCCGGGTTCATGGAGCAGCACGGCATCGACCTGCGGCTCGGCGACCCCGCCGAGAGCATCGACCGCAAGGCCCGTACCGTCACCTCGCGGTCCGGGAGCGTGATCCCGTACGACGTGCTCGTCCTGGCGACCGGCAGCTATCCGTTCGTGCCGCCCGTGCCCGGCAAGGACGCGCCCGGCTGCTTCGTGTACCGCACCGTCGAGGACCTCCTCGCGATCGAGGAGTACGCCAAGACCCGCACCACCGGCGCCGTCGTCGGCGGCGGGCTGCTCGGCCTGGAAGCGGCCGGCGCCCTCCAGGGCCTCGGGCTGTCCTCCCGCATCGTGGAGTTCGCGCCGCGCCTGATGCCGGTCCAGGTCGACGAGGGCGGCGGTGCGGCCCTGCTGCGCACCATCGAGGCGATGGGCCTGACGGTCCACACGGGCGTCGGCACGCAGGAGGTCCTCACCGGGCCGGACGGGCACGTGCGGGGCATGCTCCTGTCCGACGGCTCCACGGTCGACACCGAGCTCGTCGTCTTCTCCGCGGGCGTCCGGCCCCGCGACCAGCTGGCGCGCGAGGCGGGCCTGTCCGTCGGCGAGCGCGGCGGCATCGCCGTGGACGCCCGCTGCCGCACCTCCGACCCGCACGTGTACGCCATCGGCGAGTGCGCGCTGGCCTCCGACGGCCGCGTGTACGGGCTGGTCGCCCCCGGCTACGAGATGGCCGAGACCGCCGCCGAGGACCTGCTGGGCCGCGACAAGGAGTTCACCGGCGCCGACCTGTCGACCAAGCTCAAGCTCCTCGGCGTGGACGTGGCCTCCTTCGGCGACGCCCACGGCACGACCGCCGACTGCCTCGACGTCGTCTACTCCGACTCCCGCTCCGGCGTCTACAAGAAGCTCGTCGTCTCCCCCGACGGGGTCCTGCTCGGCGGCGTCCTCGTCGGCGACGCCGACTCCTACGGCCTGCTGCGCCCGCTGACCGGCAGCGTGCCGCCCGTCAGCCCCGACCAGCTGGTCCTGCCCGCGGGCCTCGGGCCTGCGACGCAGC
The DNA here is from genome assembly GCF_003325375.1 of Streptomyces globosus. GTDB lineage: Bacteria > Actinomycetota > Actinomycetes > Streptomycetales > Streptomycetaceae > Streptomyces > Streptomyces globosus_A. The sequence continues at coordinate 5,654,207 of NZ_CP030862.1, forward strand.
TGGGCCCCTCCGCGCTGCCCGACTCCGCGGTGATCTGCTCCTGCCACAACGTCACGAAGAAGGAGATCACCGCCTGCACCACCCTCCCCGAGGTCAAGAAGTGCACCAAGGCCGGCACCGGCTGCGGCAGCTGCGTCAAGGTCATCGGCCAGCTGCTGCCCGCCTCCACGGACAAGGGGCTGTGCGGCTGCTTCCCCTTCACCCGCGCCGAGCTGTACGAGATCGTCCGGACCCGGCGGCTGACCACGTACGAGCAGCTCCTCGACGGGCACGGCCGGGACTCGGCGCGCGGCAGCGACGGCTGCGACGTCTGCAAGCCGGCCGTCGGCTCGATCATCGCGTCCCTCGCGCCGACGCTCGGCGCCAGCGGGTACGTCCTGGACGGCGAGCAGGCCGCCCTGCAGGACACCAATGACCACTTCCTCGCGAACCTCCAGCGCAACGGCTCCTACTCGGTCGTGCCGCGCATCCCGGGCGGGGAGATCAGCCCGGAGAAGCTCATCGTGATCGGCGAGGTCGCGCGGGAGTTCGGGCTGTACACGAAGATCACCGGCGGGCAGCGGATCGACCTGTTCGGGGCGAGCGTGGACCAGCTGCCGCGGATCTGGGCGCGGCTGGTGGACGCCGGCTTCGAGTCCGGGCACGCGTACGGCAAGGCGCTGCGGACCGTGAAGTCCTGCGTGGGGCAGACGTGGTGCCGCTACGGGGTCCAGGACAGCGTGCGGATGGCGATCGACCTGGAGCTGCGCTACCGGGGCCTGCGCGCGCCCCACAAGCTGAAGTCGGCGGTGTCCGGGTGCGCCCGCGAGTGCGCGGAGGCGCAGAGCAAGGACTTCGGGGTGATCGCGACGGCGAACGGCTGGAACCTGTACGTCGGCGGGAACGGCGGGGCCACGCCGCGCCACGCCGACCTCCTCGCCCAGGACCTCTCGGACGCCGAACTGGTGCGGCTCATCGACCGGTTCCTGATGTTCTACATCCGCACCGCCGACCGGCTGGAGCGCACCTCGGCCTGGCTGGACCGGCTTGAGGGCGGCCTGGACCACCTGCGGGACGTGGTGGTCCACGACTCGCTCGGCCTGTGCGCCGAACTGGAGGCGCTGATGGCCGACCACGTCTCGAACTACCGCGACGAATGGGCCGAGACGCTGGAGGACCCCGAGCGGCTGCGCCGGTTCGTCTCGTTCGTCAACGCGCCCGGCGCCCCGGACCCCACGGTCCGGTTCGTGCCCGAGCGCGACCAGGTCAAGCCCGACCTGGCCGTACTGGACCGGCAGCTGCCGCTGGAAGTTGTGGGAGGCACCCGATGATGACCGTGGAACTCAAGGTGGACGAGGGCTGGCTGACGGTGTGCGAGCTGTCCGAGATGACGCCCGGGCGGGGGGTGGCGGTGCTGCTGCCGGACGGGGGCCAGGCCGCGGTGTTCCTCGGCCGCTCGGGGTGGACGTACGCCGTCGACAACCGGGACCCGTTCACGGGGGCGTCGGTGCTCTCCCGGGGGCTGGTCGGCTGCGTGGAGGGCAGGCCGTTCGTGGCGTCGCCGCTGCTCAAGCAGCGCTTCGACCTGGAGACGGGCCGGTGCCTGGACGACGAGGAGGTGGCGGTCCGGACCTACCCGGTGCGGACCGCCGCCACCTCCACCGCCGTCGCCTGAGGGCCGCCGCCGGGGCGGCCGGCCGGCTCATCCCCGGACGGCGGCCGGGTCCATCCACACGATCTCCCAGGTGTGGCCGTCGAGGTCCTCGAAGGCCCGGCCGTACATGAAGCCGTGGTCCTGCGCGGGCCGCGGCTCGGAGGCCCCCCCGGCGAGGGCGGCCCCGACGAGGGCGTCGACCTCGTCGCGGCTGTCGGCGCTCAGGCAGAGCAGCGCCTCGGTGCTGGTGGCGGTGTCCGCGATCGACTTGTGGGTGAACTCCTTGAAGCGGGCCTCGGTCAGCAGCATGGCGTAGATCGTGTCGCTGATCACCAGGCAGGCGCCGCGGTCGTCGCTGAACTGCGGGTTGCAGGTGTAGCCGACCTTCTCCCAGAACGCCTTGGCCGCCTCGAGGTCCTTGACCGGCAGGTTCACGAAGATCATGGTGGCGGGCATCGCGGTTCCTCTTCCCTCGTGCGGCGCGCGGCCTGTCCGGCGCCGTCGAAAGGGAGACCGGGGGGCCGCGGGGAACTCATCGCTCCCCGCGGAACTTTTTTCGAGCCGCCCGCGGGCGGGGGCGGGCCGGTCACGCAGCGCTGCCGGAAGGCGGCCCCGCCCCGGCGCGGGGGCACTGCGGGGCCGACGGCCCGAGTGTCCGGAAATCGCCCTCACAGGACCGGCCCCGCGCCGGTATCCGAACGCCGCTCCGCGGAAATCGGTGCCCGGGGGCCCGTACGGCGCACCGCCCCGGACCGCGGCGGTCCGGGGGCCGGGCACTCGCGCCCGCTAAGAGGCGACCGCGCCGCCCTTGAGGAGGGCGGCCCCGAGCGGCGTCACCGTGTGCAGCACGGCATTTCCGCGGCGCAGCGTGGTGACCAGCCCGGCCTCCCGCATGACGCACGCGTGCTGGCTCGCCGAAGCGAGGGAAACACCGGCCCGTCGGGCGAGTTCGCTGGTGGTCGCCCCGTCGCCGATGGCGCGGAGGACGACGGAACGCGTGTGCCCGACGAGTTTGCCGAGGGTGCGCTGGCGCTGCTCCTCCAGGGGGCGAATCGATTCGCTTCCGGCGGCCGCCGAGACGAGCTGCGCCGCGGCCGGGTAGACGAGCACGGGCGGCAGCTCCGGGTCGTGCAGCGTGACAGCGGTGCGCCGGCAGAAGAACGACGGCTGGAGCAGCAGCCCGCGCCCGCACAGCCGCACGTCGCGGTCGACGGGGTAGTCGCACTCCAGGACGGGCGCCCTCCAGCGCAGCATCGGCGGCAGGGAGGCGAGCAGCTCGTCCGCGCCGCCGTCGAGCAGGGCGCGGCCCCGTGCGGCCCGCTCGGCCTCGATCTGGGCCTGGATGTGGGTCCAGTACGGGGCCACGGCCGCGCGGTGGTAGCCGCGCAGCTCGGCGAGGAGCCGCGGCAGGTGCGCCTCGGTGTCGTCCATGAGCTCCCGCAGCCGCCGCGGCACGGCGCCGTCGGCACCGCCGGAGGCGCCGGCGCCCGGCGGCATGCCGAAGGCGGCTCCCACGCGCGCGCCGGTGCCGAGCAGGGCCAGCTCCCGCCGGATCCGCTCGGGCTCCAGGCCGCGCAGCGCGTCGAGGCCCACGTCCCAGCCGTACTGCCCCTCGGCGGGCGTCAGGAAATCCGGGAAATAGCCGCGGCTCGGTATGAGCGCGCCGAGCAAGCGTGTTTCACTATTCAACCTGCTGCGGGTTTCCGTACGCCAATCACCGAAGAGACGTGCATCACGCCGGTCTCTTAAGCGGTGAAAACTCAGAATCGTTTCCCACAACGCATCGGGACGCCCTGCCATCCGTACGCGTGCCAGGTCCACTCCAGTGAAATGGATACGCAGCACCGAACCCCCACCTGTGCAACCGCAATCCCCCCGCCCCATGAGTATGCACGCCGTCACACGACGTCACCACGCCCTTTCGGCCACAGTTGAAACCCCTTTCGGCGAGGGCGTGACAACCGAAATGCTGTACTCCGCCAGGCACACTCCGGCGCGACCGAAACGCTCCGTGAAGGCCGTGGGGGGCTTTGCGGGGCCTGGCGGTCGGTCGCACCGGGAAGCGCCGACGTGCCTGGCGGATTGCCGGCAGGCGGTGGACGGGTGGGGATCCGTCCACCGCCTGCTGGCGTATGGATTTGTTGAACGGCAAAAGAAATGCCCGCCTGCCCTCGGGCGTCAGGGAACCCGGGGGCAGGCGGACGGTTTCGGGCGGCCCTTGGGGGGCCGGGCGGGTCAGCGGCTGTCGCTGCCGGCGGACTCGGCGGCCGCGCGGCCGGCCTCCAGGCGCGCCACCGGAATCCGGAACGGCGAGCAGGAGACGTAGTCCAGGCCGACCTCGTGGAAGAAGTGGACCGACTCCGGGTCGCCGCCGTGCTCGCCGCAGACGCCGAGCTTCAGGTCGGGGCGGGTGGCCCGGCCGGCCTCGACGGCGCTGCGGACCAGGGAGCCGACGCCGTCCTTGTCGATGGTCTCGAAGGGCGAGACACCGAAGATGCCCTTCTCCAGGTAGGCGGTGAAGAAGCTGGCCTCGACGTCGTCGCGGGAGAAGCCCCACACGGTCTGGGTCAGGTCGTTCGTGCCGAAGGAGAAGAACTGCGCGGCCTCGGCGATCTGGGCGGCGGTCAGCGCGGCGCGGGGCAGCTCGATCATCGTGCCGATGGTCAGCTTGAGGCTGGTGCCGGTGGCGGCCTCGACCTCGGCGATGATCGCGTCGGCCTCCTCGCGGACGATCTCCAGCTCCTGGACGGTGCCCACGAGCGGGATCATGATCTCGGCGCGCGGGTCGCCCTTGGCGTCCTTGCGTACGGCCGCGGCCTCGGCGATCGCCCGTACCTGCATGGCGAACAGGCCGGGGATGACCAGGCCGAGGCGGACGCCGCGCAGGCCCAGCATCGGGTTCTGCTCGTGCAGCTTGTGGACGGCCTGGAGCAGGCGCAGGTCGTTCTCGTTGTGGTCCTTGCGGGCCTCGGCGAGGGCGACGCGCACCGACAGCTCGGTGATGTCGGGCAGGAACTCGTGCAGCGGCGGGTCGAGCAGGCGGACGGTGACGGGCAGGCCGTCCATCGCCTCGAACAGCTCGATGAAGTCCTTCTTCTGGAGCGGCAGGAGCTCGGCGAGGGCGGCCTCGCGCTCGCCCTCGGTGTCCGCGAGGATCAGGCGCTCGACCATCTCGCGGCGCTCGCCGAGGAACATGTGCTCGGTGCGGCACAGGCCGATGCCCTGGGCGCCGAAGCGGCGGGCGCGCAGCGCGTCCTCGGCGTTGTCGGCGTTGGCGCGGACGCGCAGGCGGCGCACGCGGTCGGCGTAGGCCATGATCCGGTGGACGGCCTGGACGAGCTCGTCGGCGTCGTCGGCGCCGGCGTGCATGCGGCCCTCGAAGTACTCGACGACCGGCGACGGCACGACGGGCACCTCGCCGAGGTACACCTTGCCGGTGGAGCCGTCGATGGAGACGACGTCGCCCTCCTCGATGACCCGGTCGCCGACGGTCATGCGGCGGCGCTTGGTGTCGACGTCGAGCTCCTCGGCGCCGCAGACGCAGGTCTTGCCCATGCCGCGGGCGACGACGGCGGCGTGCGAGGTCTTGCCGCCGCGCGAGGTGAGGATGCCCTCGGAGGCGATCATGCCGTCGAGGTCGTCGGGGTTGGTCTCGCGGCGGATCAGGATGACCTTCTCGCCGGAGCGGGACCACTTGACGGCCGTGTAGGAGTCGAAGACGGCCTTGCCGACGGCGGCGCCCGGGGAGGCGGCGATGCCACGGCCGAGGAGCTCGGTCTTCGCGTTCTCGTCGAAGCGCGGGAACATCAGCTGCGCGAGCTGGGCGCCGTTGACGCGCTGGAGGGCCTCGGCCTCGTCGATCAGGCCCTGGTCGACGAGCTGCGTGGCGATGCGGAAGGCGGCGCCGGCGGTGCGCTTGCCGACACGGGTCTGGAGCATCCACAGCTGGCCGCGCTCGATCGTGAACTCGATGTCGCAGAGGTCCTTGTAGTGGGTCTCCAGCGTCTCCATGATCTGCATCAGCTGGTCGTAGGACTTCTTGTCCAGCTGCTCCAGGTCGGAGAGGGGGACAGTGTTGCGGATGCCCGCGACGACGTCCTCGCCCTGCGCGTTCTGGAGGTAGTCGCCGTAGACGCCCTGGTGGCCGCTGGCCGGGTCGCGGGTGAAGGCGACGCCGGTGCCGGAGTCGGGGCCGAGGTTGCCGAAGACCATCGAGCAGACGTTGACGGCGGTGCCGAGGTCGCCCGGGATGCGCTCCTGGCGGCGGTAGAGCTTGGCGCGGTCGGTGTTCCAGGAGTTGAAGACCGCCTCGACGGCGAGGTCGAGCTGCTCGCGGGCGTCCTGCGGGAACTCGCGGCCGGCCTCCTTCGCGACGATCTTCTTGAAGACCGTGACGAGCTTCTTCAGGTCGGCGGCGTCGAGGTCGGTGTCGACGGTGACCTTCTTGGCCTCCTTGGCGGCGTCGAGCGCCTCCTCGAAGAGCTCGCCCTCGACGCCGAGGACGGTCTTGCCGAACATCTGGATGAGGCGGCGGTAGGAGTCCCACGCGAAGCGCTCGTTGTCGGCCTGGGCGGCCAGGCCCACGACGGAGGCGTCGGAGAGGCCGATGTTGAGGACCGTGTCCATCATGCCGGGCATGGAGAACTTGGCGCCGGAGCGGACGGAGACCAGCAGCGGGTCGTCGGACTGGCCGAGCTTCTTGCCCATCTTGGCCTCGAGGGCGGCCAGGTGGGCGCTCACCTCGTCGCGGAGCTCGGCCGGGGCCGCGCCGCTCTCGAGGTAGACCTTGCAGGCCTCGGTCGTGATGGTGAAGCCGGGAGGGACCGGAAGACCCAGGTTGGTCATCTCGGCGAGGTTGGCTCCCTTGCCGCCGAGAAGGTCCTTGAGGTCGCGGTTCCCCTCGGTGAAGTCGTAGACGAACTTCTGGTTCTTGTTTTCCGACACGGGTCTCGACTCCTCGAGGACTCGGTGGCTGCCCTGACGGCGAGGAACATACCCAGATCGAAGGCTTCTGGGTACGTCCACTTGGCCGTCATGAGCCTGTAACCACCCGCTCGCCACCAGATCGAAAGTAACCGATGGGTAGCCCGAACATACGAAGAGCGTTCACCTCCCGAAGGGGAGGGGGGCCACTGAGGCGTGTTTGCGCTCGGATGAGCGATCATCGATACATTTGCGTTCAAGAGTTGAACAAACAAAGGGTGGCACCCAGTGCCACCCTTTGGAAGTCTTAGCCGTGATTCTTGCGCTCATGTGAGCGCAACCCCACCCATGCGTGGCGTATGTCACGCCGCCGACGGCATAGTTTGTCAGCTGGTTCTCACCCTCCGGACGTGTCCAGTTCGGCGTCCTCGGTCACACCGGCACAGTCGTACGGGTCCTTCAGCCAGCCGTCGGGGAGGACAACCCGGTTGTTTCCGGACGTGCGGCCCCGCGGGCCGTCCGCACCCTCCGGCCACGGCTGGTCCAGGTCGAGCTCGCTCAGATGAGCATCGAGTTCCGCCAGGGACGAGGCGACGGCGAGCTTCTGGCGCATCTCGGATCCGACCGAGAAGCCCTTCAGGTACCAGGCCACGTGCTTACGGAAGTCGATCACCCCGCGGGACTCGTCGCCGATCCACTCCCCCAGCAGCCGGGCGTGCCGGACCATGGTCCCCGCGACCTCGCGCAGCGAGGGCCGGTGGAAGTCCTCGGGGCGCCCCTCGAAGGCCGCGACGAGGTCGTTGAACAGCCACGGGCGGCCCAGGCAGCCGCGCCCGACGACCACACCGTCGCAGCCGGTCTCGCGCACCATGCGCAGCGCGTCCTCGGCGCACCAGATGTCGCCGTTGCCGAGGACGGGGATCTCCGGGACGTGCTCCTTCAGCCGGGCGATGGCCTCCCAGTCGGCGGTGCCGCCGTAGTGCTGGGCGGTGGTGCGGCCGTGCAGGGCGATGGCGGTGACGCCCTCCTCCACGGCGATCCGGCCGGCGTCGAGGTAGGTGAGGTGGTCGTCGTCGATGCCCTTGCGCATCTTCATGGTGACCGGCGTGTCGCCGGCGCCCGCGACCGCCTCCCGGAGGATGGCGCGCAGCAGGTTCCGCTTGTAGGGCAGGGCGGAGCCGCCGCCCTTGCGCGTGACCTTGGGAACGGGGCAGCCGAAGTTCAGGTCGATGTGGTCGGCGCGGTCCTCCTCGACGATCATGCGGACCGCCTTGCCGACCGTGGCGGGGTCGACCCCGTACAGCTGGATCGACCGGGGCTTCTCGGACTCGTCGAACCGGATCAGCTGCATGGTCTTGTCGTTGCGCTCGACCAGCGCCCGCGTGGTGATCATCTCGCTCACGAACAGCCCCTTGCCACCGCTGAACTCGCGGCAGAGCGTGCGGAACGGGGCGTTGGTGATGCCGGCCATGGGCGCGAGCACCACGGGGGGCTGCACGGTGTGCGGGCCGATCGCGAGGGGCGGGGGGAGCGTGGTCATGCCCCCCATTGTCGCCCAGCCGGCCTCTCCGTCGCCGATACGGGTGACAGATATTGAAATCTGTCACCCGTCATGTCATTCTCGTTGGCATGACGACGAACGAGAGCACTTCCGCGACCATGACGACCACCCCGGCCGCTGCGGCGGCCGCCGCCGGGGCCCCCGGCGGGCCCGTGCGGTCCCTCGGCTCGACCGGGCCCGCCGTCTTCCCGCTGGGGCTGGGCTGCATGGGCATGTCCGCGCTGTACGGGGAGGCCGACCGCGGCGAGTCGCTGGCGACGATCCACGCCGCGCTCGACGCGGGCGTGACCCTGCTCGACACGGGCGACTTCTACGGCATGGGCCACAACGAGCTGCTGATCAGCGAAGCCCTGCGCACCGCCCCCGCGGCCGCGCGGGAGCGAGCGCTGACCAGTGTGAAGTTCGGCGCGCTGCGCACAGTCGAGGGCGGCTTCACCGGGTACGACGGCCGCCCCGAGGCGGTGCGGAACTTCCTGGCCTACTCGCTGCAGCGGCTGGGCCGGGACCACATCGACATCTACCGGATCGCCCGCGTCGACCCGGCGGTGCCGATCGAGGAGACGGTCGGCGCCATCGCCGAAGCCGTCGAAGCGGGGCACGTGCGGCACATCGGCCTGTCGGAGGTCGGAGCGGACACCCTGCGCCGAGCCGCTGCCGTGGCTCCGATCGCGGACCTCCAGATCGAGTACTCGCTGATATCCCGCGGCATCGAGCGGGAGATCCTGCCGACCGCGCGGGAGCTCGGCATAGGCGTCACGGCGTACGGGGTCCTCTCCCGCGGCCTGCTCAGCGGGCACTTCACGCGCGACCGGGAACTGGCCCCGGGCGACTTCCGCGGGATGAGCCCCCGCTTCCAGGGCGAGAACCTCGACCGCAACCTCGCCCTCGTCGAGGCCCTGCGCACGGTGGCCGACGGCAAGGGCGTCAGCGTGGCCCAGACCGCCATCGCCTGGGTGCTCTCCCGCGGCGGGGACATCGTGCCGCTGGTGGGAGCCCGCCGCCGCGACCGGCTCGCCGAGGCACTGGGTGCCATGGAGGTGGTGCTGTCGGCGGCCGACCTCGCGGCCGTCGAGGAGGCGGTCCCGGCCGGAGCCGCAGCCGGCGAGCGCTACCCGGCCGCGCAGATGGCCCACCTGGACAGCGAGCGCTGACTCGGCGGTACGGTCGTACCCATGTCACCCGCTGCCGCCGAGCCCCTGACCCCCGAGCGCATCCTGGAGACCACCGAGGAGGTGCTGCGCCGCTACGGCCCGGCCAAGGCGACCGTGGTCGACGTGGCGCGGGCCCTGGGCGTCAGCCACGGCAGCGTGTACCGGCACTTCCCGTCCAAGGCCGCCCTGCGCGAGGCGGTGACCGAGCGCTGGCTCGGCAAAACGGTCGGGCGCCTGGAGGAGATCGCCTCGGATGGCGCGGAGAGCGCCCCCTCCAAGCTGGAGGCGTGGCTGGAGGCGCTGTTCGACGCCAAGCGCCACAAGGCGGGCGACGACCCGGAGCTGTTCGCGACGTACACGGTGCTGCTCGCCGAGAACAGCGGGGTCGTGGAGGCGCACCTGGCCGAGCTGGTCGAGCAGTTGGGGCGGATCATCGCCGAGGGCGTGGAGGCGGGCACGCTCGACGTGCCGGACGTGCCGGCCGCGGCCCGCGCCGTGTTCGACGCGACCGGGCGCTTTCACGACCCGCAGTACGCGGCCGAGTGGACCTCCCCGACGATCAGCCGCGAGTTCGAGGCGGTCACGTCCCTGGTGGTCCGCGGCCTGCGCGCCTGACACAACCCCGATATGGCCGGAATGCACCACTCCGCACGGCTTGATGATCTTTTGGTGCATCTCATGCCTGTTCGTGACCAGTCAAAACATACGGTTTCTCCCGTACGTCATCAGGCATGTCCCGGGGGAAACCTTGTCCACGCACCCATCTCAGGCAGAACGGCCGACGCCTCCGGCGCGCTCCGGCGGCGCCGCCGCGACCGGCTGGATCCTGACGATCGCCCTTAACGTGGTCGCTCCGATCATCACCTACCACCAGCTGCAGGACCACGGCTGGAGCGAGGCCGGCTCCCTGCTGGTCAGCAGCGCCTGGCCCGTGGTCGACAACATCGTCGTCCTCGCCTGGCGCCGCAAGCTCGACGAATTCGCCATGGTGACACTGGCGTTCCTCGCCATCACGGCCGCGGTGTCGCTGGTCGGCGCCAACTCCGCCCGCACGCTGCTCGTGAAGGACTCCTGCGTCACCGGACTGTTCGGGCTGCTCTGCCTGGCCACCCTGCTCGCGCCGCGGCCGCTGATCTTCTACTTCGGCCGCAAGTTCGCCACCGACGGCACACCGGAGAGCACGGCCTGGTGGAACGGCCTGTGGCAGTACCCGGGGTTCCGCCGCTCGATGACCGTGATGACCGCGGTGTGGGGCGTGGGCTACCTCCTGGAGGCGGGCGTACGCGTCGCCCTGGCCTACGTGCTGGACACCGACACGATGGTGGCCGTCAGCCCGATCATGATCTACGGCGTGCTCGCCGGCCTGGCCCTCTGGACCGTGTACTACGGAAAGAAGTCCAAGGCCGAGGGCGAGCGCCGCGCCGCCGCCGCAGCAGCCGAGGCCGGGGCGGCCGCGGCCTGACCCCGCGAAGAAGGCGGTGGCCCGGTGCGCGGCATGCGCACCGGGCCACCGTCCGCTGGAGCGGGCCCTAGCAGCCGAGGAGGCGGGTGGCCAGGTAGCTCTGGATCTGGTCCAGGGAGACGCGCTCCTGCTTCATGGTGTCGCGCTCGCGGACGGTCACCGCGTTGTCGTCGAGGGTGTCGAAGTCGACGGTGACGCAGAACGGCGTGCCGATCTCGTCCTGGCGGCGGTAGCGGCGGCCGATGGCGCCCGCGTCGTCGAACTCGATGTTCCAGTTCTTGCGCAGGTCGGCGGCGAGGCCCTTGGCCTTCGGCGACAGCTGCGCGTTGCGGGACAGCGGCAGGACGGCGACCTTGACCGGGGCCAGGCGCGGGTCGAGGCGCATCACGGTGCGCTTCTCCATGACGCCCTTGGCGTTCGGGGCCTCGTCCTCGTTGTACGCGTCGAGCATGAAGGCGAGCATGGCGCGGTTCACGCCGGCCGCGGGCTCGATGACGTACGGGGTGTAGCGCTCACCGGCCTCCTGGTCGAAGAAGGTGAGGTCCTGGCCGGAGGCGGCGGAGTGGGCCTTGAGATCGTAGTCCGTGCGGTTGGCGATGCCCTCCAGCTCGGAGAACTCGCTGCCGCCGAAGTTGAAGCGGTACTCGATGTCGGCGGTGCGCTTCGAGTAGTGGGACAGCTTCTCCTTCGGGTGCTCGTACCAGCGGATGTTCTCCTCGCGGATGCCCAGGCCGCGGTACCAGTTCCACCGCTCCTGCATCCAGTACTCCTGCCACTGCTCGTCCTCGCCCGGCTTGACGAAGAACTCCATCTCCATCTGCTCGAACTCGCGGGTGCGGAAGATGAAGTTGCCGGGCGTGATCTCGTTGCGGAAGGACTTGCCCATCTGAGCGATGCCGAAGGGCGGCTTCTTGCGCGAGGAGGTCTGCACCAGGGCGAAGTTGGTGAAGATGCCCTGGGCGGTCTCGGGGCGCAGGTACGCCTTGGAGCCGGTGTCCTGGGTCGGGCCGAGGTGGGTCTCCAGCATGCCGGAGAACTGCTTCGGCTCGGTGAACTGGCCCTTCACGCCGCAGTGGGGGCAGTTCACGTCGGCCAGGCCATTCTCGGGGAGGCGGCCGTGCTTGGCCTCGTACGCCTCCTCGAGGTGGTCGGCGCGGTGGCGCTTGTGGCAGGCGGTGCACTCGGTGAGCGGGTCGGAGAACGTCGCGACGTGGCCCGAGGCCACCCAGACCTCGGGGGCCAGGATCACGGACGAGTCGATGCCGACGATGTCCTCACGGCCGGTCACCATCGCCTTCCACCACTGGCGCTTGATGTTCTCCTTGAGCTCGACACCCAGCGGACCGTAGTCCCAGGCAGCCCGGGAGCCGCCGTAGATCTCACTGCACGGGTAAACGAAGCCACGGCGCTTGCTCAGGCTGACGATGGTTTCGATCTTGTCGGCGGCCACGGTGCTCTCTTCATTACGAGGACGAACGCGAATGCCTCAGGTTACCGGCGCCCGCACCCCCTCCATCAAATCGGTTCCCCTTCCATGGTGCCCCCGGGGGCCCGCAGCCAGGGCTTTTTGACAACGGTTTCCATATTTGATGAAAATGGATGTCATGAACGTACGCCGCCTCATACCCACCGCCGCCCTCGCCGGGGCCGTCGCGCTCGCCGCCCCGGCCCTGACCGCCTGCTCCGGCACCGCCGGTGCCGACGCCGGAGCCTCCCCCGCCGGCGCTGCGGAGGGCAGGCTCGCCGTGACGGCGTCGTTCTACCCCATGCAGTTCCTCGCCGAGCAGATCGGCGGGGACCGCGTCCAGGTCGCCTCCCTCACCAAGCCGGGCGTCGAGCCGCACGACCTGGAGATCACCCCCAAGCAGACCGCACAGCTCGGGGAGTCGGACGTCGTCCTCTACCTCAAGGGCCTCCAGCCCGCCGTCGACGAGGCCGTCGCCCAGGCCGGTGTGAAGAACACCGTCGACGCCGCGACCCTCACCAAGCTCGACTCCCACGACGCCGGCGGCGACGACCACGGCCACGGCCACGAGGACGGACACGGCGAGGAGGCGGGCCACTCCGAGGGCGACGGCCACGGCCACGGCGAGGCCGGCGGCGACCCGCACGTCTGGCTCGACCCGTCCAAGTACGCCGAGATCGCCAAGGGCGTCGGCGCCGCCCTGGAGAAGGCGGACCCCGGCCACGCCGCCGACTACCGCAAGAACACCGACGAGCTGGTCGGCAAACTGACCGCCCTCGACACGGAGTTCAAGGACGGCCTGAAGAACACCGCCACCAAGACCTTCATCACGACCCACGCAGCCTTCGGCTACCTCGCCGAGCGCTACGGCCTCGACCAGGAGGGCATCTCCGGCGTCGACCCCGAGTCCGAGCCCAGCCCGGCCCGGATGAAGGAGCTCCAGGAGCGCGCGAAGAAGGAGAACGTCACCACGGTGTTCTTCGAGACCCTGGCCAGCGACAAGACCGCCAAGTCCCTCGCCGCCGACACCGGCCTGAAGACCGACATCCTCGACCCGCTCGAGGGAATCACCGACAAGTCCCAGGGCGCTGACTACTTCGAGGTCATGCGGTCCAACCTCAAGAACCTCCAGAAGGCCCTCGGGGCCAAGTGATGACGTCGACGGAGGCGCCCCCCATGGAGTCCAAGCCCGCGGAACCGGCGCAGCAGCCGGTCATCTCCCTGCGCGGCGCAGTCGCCTCGCTCGGCTCGCGCCCCGTCCTGCGCGGCGTCGACCTGGCGGTGCGCCCCGGCGAGGTCGTCGCCCTCCTCGGCGCCAACGGCTCCGGGAAGTCGACGGCCGTGCGCGCCGTCGTCGGCCAGGTTCCCCTGTCGGGCGGCGAGCTGTCGCTGTTCGGCACGCCCTTCCGGCGCTTCCGGGACTGGTCGCGCATCGGGTACGTGCCCCAGCGCACCACCGCGGCGAGCGGCGTCCCGGCGACGGTGCGCGAGGTCGTCTCCGCGGGCCGGCTCGCCCGCACCCGCTTCGGCCTCCTGCGCAGGGCCGACAAGGAGGCCGTCGGGCGCGCCCTGGCCCTGGTCGACATGGACGGGTACGCCGACGCCTCGGTCAACGCCCTCTCCGGCGGCCAGCACCAGCGCGTCCTGATCGCCCGCGCCCTGGCCGCCGAGCCCGAGCTGCTGATCATGGACGAGCCGATGGCCGGCGTGGACCTCGCCAACCAGGAGGTCCTCGCGAGCGCCGTCCGCGAGCAGGTCGCCGCCGGCGCGACCGTCCTGCTCGTCCTGCACGAGCTCGGCCCGCTGGAGCCGCTGATCGACCGCGCGGTCGTCCTGCGCGACGGCTGCGTCGTCCACGACGGCGCGCCCCCGGAGGCCGTGGGCCAGCACGCCCTGCCCGGCCACGACCACGTACACCCCCACGCGGCGCACGACGCCGAACCCCTGCGCACCGGACTGCTGAGCTGATGGACCTCCTGAACTACGCCTTCATGCAGCGGGCCCTGCTCGCCGCCGTCCTGGTGGGCCTCACCGCCCCCGCCATCGGCACCTACCTCGTCCAGCGCCGCCAGGCGGTCATGGGCGACGGCATCGGCCACGTGGCCCTGACGGGCGTCGCGCTGGGCTTCCTGCTGAACGCCAGCCCGGTGTGGCTCGCGACCCTGGTCGCGGTCCTCGGCGCGGTCGGCATGGAGCTCATCCGCTCGCGCGGCCGGACCAGCGGCGACATCGCCCTGGCGATGCTCTTCTACGGCGGCCTGGCCGGCGGCGTCATGATCATCAATCTGGCGCCGGGCGGCTCCACCAGCAACCTGACCAGCTACCTCTTCGGCTCGATCACCACCGTCTCGGCCGAGGACATCACGGCCGTCGTCGTCCTCGCCGCGTTCGTGCTCGCCGTGGCCCTGGGCCTGCGCCGGCAGCTGTTCGCCGTCTGCCAGGACGAGGAGTTCGCCCGGGTCACCGGCCTGCCCGTGCGGCTGCTCAACCTGCTGCTCGCGGTCACCGCGGCCGTCACGGTGACCGTCGCCATGCGCATCGTCGGCCTGCTCCTCGTCAGCGCCATGATGGTGATCCCCGTCGCGGCGGCGCAGCGCGTCACCCGCGGATTCGCCGCCACCCTGGCGACCGCGATGGGCATCGGCGTCCTGGTCTCGCTCTCCGGCACCGTGGCCACGTACTACATCGACGCCCCCTCCGGCGGCACCATCGTGCTCCTGGCCATCGCCGTCTTCACGGTCCTCACGGCGGTGTCCGCGCCGCTGGCCCGGCGCCGGGCCGAGGCGGCGCGCACCGCCGAAGAGGTCTGTACGCGCGACGACGTGAAGGTCCAGTAGCGGCGGCCGCCTGGCACAATTGGGCCGAGGCCGATACGAGGAGGAACCGGTGGCGACTGCGCCTGGCGAGACGAGTACCGCGCCAGTACGAGGGCGATCCACCCGGCAGCGGGCGGCGGTGGCGGCCGCGCTGGACGAGGTGGACGAGTTCCGCAGCGCCCAGGAGCTGCACGACATGCTCCGGCACCGCGGCGACTCCGTGGGCCTGACCACGGTCTACCGCACCCTCCAGTCCCTGGCGGACGCGGGCGAGGTCGACGTGCTGCGCACCAGCGACGGCGAGTCCGTCTACCGGCGCTGCTCCACCGGGGACCACCACCACCACCTGGTGTGCCGCGGCTGCGGCAAGGCCGTCGAGGTGGAGGGCCCGGCCGTCGAGAAGTGGGCCGAGTCGATCGCGGCCGAGCACGGCTTCGTGAACGTCGCCCACACCGTCGAGATCTTCGGCACCTGCTCCGACTGCGCGGCCGCGGCAGCCTCCTGAGCGCGGTCCGGGCGCTTTCCGGCCGCGGGCCGAAGCGATCCGGACGACTTCGCAGGACACGGCGGAGGGCCCGCCCCCGGAAAACCCGGTGGCGGGCCCTCCGCCGTGTCCGCAGCCCCTCAGCCGGCAGCGCCGCCCGGCTCCACCTGGTTCGGGACGGCCCCGCCGAAGCGGCGGTCGCGCTGGGCGTACTCCAGGCAGGCCTGCCACAGGTTGCGGCGGTCGAAGTCCGGCCACAGCACGTCCTGGAAGACCATCTCGGCGTACGCGCTCTGCCAGAGCAGGTAGTTCGAGGTGCGCTGCTCGCCGCTGGGGCGCAGGAACAGGTCGACGTCCGGCATGTCCGGGTAGTAGATGTACTTCGCGAAGGTCTTCTCGTTGACCTTCGACGGGTCCAGCTTCCCGGCGGCCACGTCCCGCGCTATGGCCTGCGCCGCGTCGGCGATCTCGGCGCGGCCGCCGTAGTTGACGCAGAAGTACAGCGTCATCTTGTCGTTGTCGACGGTCTGCTCCTGGGCCACCTGGAGCTCCTGGACGACGGACTTCCACATCTTCGGCATGCGGCCGACCCAGCGGATGCGGATGCCCAGCTCGTCCATCTCGTCGCGGCGGCGGCGGATGACGTCGCGGTTGAAGTTCATCAGGAAGCGGACCTCTTCCGGGGAGCGCTTCCAGTTCTCCGTCGAGAAGGCGTACAGCGAGAGGTTCTTGACGCCCATCTCGATGCAGCCCTTGAGGACGTCGAGGACGACGCCCTCGCCGACCTTGTGGCCCTCGGTGCGGGGCAGCCCGCGCTCCTTGGCCCAGCGGCCGTTGCCGTCCATGACGATCGCGACGTGGTTGGGGACCAGCTCGCCGGGGATCTTCGGCGGGCGCGCACCGGACGGGTGCGGCTCCGGAACCTTGTACTCGCGGCGAGAGCGTCCCAGAATCCCGCGTCGTGCCATGTGCCCAGCTCCTATTTCTCGACGTAACGCAGCGAGCGTAGCCCGCGCTCCAGATGCCAGTGCAAATAGGCCGAGACGAGCCCGCTGCCCTCCCGCACGTGGCGTGCCTCGCACGCGTCGGCGTACCCCCAGTCGCCCGTCAGCAGGGCGCTGAGCAGGGCGACGGCCTCCGACGAGGGTACGACGCTGCCGGCCACCCGGCAGTCGCCGCAGACGACCCCGCCCGCGGCGACGGAGAAGTGCCGGTTCGGGCCGTGGATGCCGCACTTCGCGCAGTCCTCGAAGCTCGGCGCGTAGCCGTTCACAGCGAGGGAGCGCAGCAGGAAGGCGTCGAGGATGAGGTTCGGCTCGTGCTCGCCGCGGGAGAGGGTGCGCAGGGCGCCGATGAGCAGCAGGTACTGCTGGACGGCCGGCTCGCCCTCGTTCTCGGTGAACCGCTCGGCGGTCTCCAGCATCGCGGTGCCGGCCGTGTAGCGGGCGTAGTCGGTGACGATGCCGTTGCCGTACGGGGAGATGATCTCGGTCTGCGTGCAGAGCGGCAGGCTGCGCCCGACGAGGTCGCTGCCGCGGGCGAAGAACTGGACGTCGGCGTGGGAGAAGGGCTCCAGCCCGGCGCCGAACTTCGACTTGGTGCGGCGTACGCCGCGGGCGACGGCCCGCACCCGTCCGTGGCCGCGGGTCAGCAGCGTGATGATGCGGTCCGCCTCGCCGAGCTTCTGGGTGCGCAGCACGATGCCGTCGTCGCGGAACAGACTCATGCGCCCATTGTCGCCTGTGCGGGTGCGGCGGCGGCCCCCTGCCCCGGACCGGCTCCGGGGCGGGGGGCCGCCGCGGCCCGCGGGGTCAGCGGGCGGGGGCGGGGGCCGGATCGGCGTCGGGGTCGGCGTCGGGCTCGGGGTCCCGGTCGGCCGCGGGGCCGGCGGGGGCCGGGACGGGTACCGGTGCGGCGGCCGGGGCCGCAGGCGGGGCGGGCTCCGCGGTCAGGGCTCCGGCGGCGTGGGCGTCGTCCTTGCCGAGGCCGTTGAAGACGGCGTTCAGCACGATGGCGGCCGTCGCGCCGAGCGTCACGCCGCTGTTCAGCAGGGAGGACAGGTCGGCGTCCATGTGCTCCTTGAACAGCACCGGGACGGTGGCGGGCAGCAGCGCGAAGGCCAGGGAGACGCCCACGACCAGCGCGTTCTTCTCCTCCTTCAGGTCGACCTTGGCAAGGGTCTGGATGCCGGCCAGGGCGACCATCGCGAACATGACGGTCGCGGCGCCGCCGAGGACGCCGTGCGGCACGGAGGCCACGATGGCGGCGGCCTTCGGCAGCAGCCCCAGGATGATCATGAACACGCCGGCCGCGACGACGACGAAGCGGCTCTTGACCTTGGTCATCCGCACGAGTCCGACGTTCTCGGCGAACGCGACGTACGGGAAGGAGTTGAGGACGCCTCCGAGCGCGGTCGCGGCGCCGTCGGCGCGCAGTGCACGGGCCACGGTCTCGCTGTCGACGTCCTTGCCGACGATGTCGCCGACCGCGTACGTGTCACCGGTCGTCTCGACCATGGTGATCAGCATGACGATGAGCATCAGCATGATCGGGAACCACTCGAACTTCGGCGCACCGAAGTGGAAGGGTGTCGTCACGCCGATCCAGTCGGCCTTCGAGACGCTGTCGAACCGGGCGTCGCCGAGCAGGAAGGCGACGGCCGTCCCGCCCACGAGGCCGAGCAGGATGGCGATCGAGGAGAGGAAGGGCCGACCGAGCCTCATCAGCAGCAGGATGAAGAGCATGGTGCCTCCGGCGTACGCGAAGTGCTTCGGATCTCCGAAGTCGGGGCTGCCGAGGCCGCCCGCCGCGTCGTTCAGGCCGACCGGCAGCAGCACGATGCCCAGTACGGTGATCACGGTGCCGGTGACGACCGGCGGGAAGAGCCGCATGACCGCGCGGAACGCCCGGGCCGGCAGCCAGGCGAACGCGAACGTGGCGACGCCCGCGGTGATGACGGCGCCGTAGATGACCAGGAGGGCGGCGGTGCCGCCGCCCGCGCCGAGGCCTATCGCGATCATCGGGGAGACGGCGGTGAAGGTGACGCCCTGGATGAGCGGCAGTCGCGCGCCGACCCTGCCGATGCCCCACGCCTGGATGATGGAGGCGATGCCGCAGGTGAAGAGGTCGGCGTTGATCAGGTAGACGAGTTGTTCGGGGGTCAGCCCGAGCGCGCCTCCGACGATGATCGGGACGATCACGGCGCCGGCGTAGAAGGCGAGCACGTGCTGGAAGCCGTACAGCGCGAGCTTGGGGACGGGGAGCACCTCGTCGACCGGGTGGGTGCTCTGCTCTCCGTCGGCGGAGAGCCGGGCGGCGACACGTGCCATCGGGCTTGCCCTTCAGAAGGTGGTGAACGGGGAGGGTCTGGTTGTCCCCGGGCGGAGCGGGTCGTGTCCCGTGGGTCCGCCGGGGTTGTCAGGTGCGTTCGTTCACGTGGCCGAAGCCCGCCGGGTCGCGCTCCGGCGGCGTTCGTCGTGTGTCCGGAATTGAACGCCTGTGGGAGGGGACACAGATATCGTCGACTTCCACAAAGTGTTGACCCATGGGGGCGCCCGATCTGTGGGTTCCTCCAGTGGCGCAGGGCGGTGCGGCGGGGTAGCCCGGCACGGCTCCCGCCCTCCCGACCGCCCTCGTACGGACGATGCCCCTTGCTGTGACGTGCGGCGATGCCCTCCGGGGCGCCGGGGGCGGCGCACGGGCGCGCGGCAGCGCCGCCGTCCGCCTGCTGGGACGGCCCGGCGGCGGACGGCGCGGTTCCCCGAGCCCTACGGCCGGATTCAGGCCCCGTGAGGCCGGATCGTTACCTCGATCGGAGCCGTTTCGGCCGGATCCGGCGGTCGCCCGGCGGTCGTCCGGTGGTCAGGAGGAGCGCACGGCGGACAGCAGCCGCGCCACGTCGTCCGAGCCGATCCGCAGGGCGGAGCCGACGGTGGCGAGCACCTCGCGCTCGGCCGGGGTGTACGGGCCGTCGGCGAGCGCGATCCGCGCGCCCTGGAGCAGGATCGACTCCCGCCCAGGGCCTGCCAGGTGCGGGGCGAGCGGCTCCAGCGCCTCGTGGAGCTCGATGGCCAGCGCGGCCCCGCAGCAGTCGGGGGCGTCGTACAGCCCGAGGCGGCCCTGGTCGCTGGCGAGCGCCTGCACGAGGGATTCCAGCTGCTCCCCGGTGCAGTCCTGGAAGCCGGCGGCGCGGACGGCCGACACGGCGGTCTCCAGGACGGCCCGCGCCTCGGTGCCGCCGGCCGCGAGCACGGCCAGGGCGACGGTGTGCACGGCGTCGCGCAGCAGGGCGGAGAAGCGGGTGGTGGTGAGGCGGTCGAGCACGTCGGTGCCGAAGCGCTCCCGGCAGCCCTGGCATTCGACGACGGGCCCGGCCTCGCCGCGCGACAGCAGCGGGACGCCGAGGACCGTGAACCTGCGGCGTCCGGTGCGCCGGCGGTAGTTGCGGTCGCCGCCGCAGCCCGTGCAGAAGAACTCGCCGTCGCCCACCGTGTTCCACGTGGTGCGGATGCCCCAGACCGTCAGCTTCCGGCCGTCCCCACCCCGAACTGGCAGCACGTCGCACCTCCGTCAACTCCCCCGTGGCCCTGCGGGCACGGGCGGGACCCCCAGGCGGCACACCGGGGTTGGCGTGATGTTAGCCACATCGGTGAGGATGCGTCAGTCGTGTGACAAGACAACATCCGCCGCGGGGCGGAGTTGGCCGGTCCGTGCTGCTGCGCCTCCCCCGCCCGTCTGCGGGGCCTGCCCGCGCCCGACGGCGTGCGCGGCGGATCCCGTCTGGTCAGGGCCTCCGCAGGCGGGAGCGGCCGGGGCGCGGCCCGGCCGCCGGCCCGTTCCGGCGCCCGGCCGGTGAGGGGCCGGCCGAGGCCGACACCGGCGGCTCCGGCCCGGTCGGACCGTGCGGGAACCGGCCGGTGAGGGGCCGGCGGAGGGCGGCGGGGCGGGTCCGGGGCGGCGTACGGCGCCCCGGTCAACGCGGGGCACCCGGGACCATCCGCAAGGAGCCGGCAGCAGCGCGCCGCCGCGCCCCTCCCGGGCGGGAGGGGCGCGGCGGCGCGGCGGCGGGCCCTGCGGCCCGGCGGGTCAGCGGCCCGCGCGGTTGACGGCGGAGACGACCGCCTTCAGGGAGGCGCGGGTGGTGTTGGCGTCGATGCCGATGCCCCACAGGACCCGGCCGTCGATCGCGCACTCGATGTAGGAGGCGGCGACGGCGGAGGCACCCTCACTCATCGTGTGCTCGGTGTAGTCCAGCAGGCGGGCGTCGACGCCGATGGAGGCCAGGGCGTCGAAGAACGCGGAGATCGGGCCGTTGCCGGTGCCGTTCAGGACGGTCTCGACGCCGTCCACGACGGCGTCGACGGTCAGCGTGTCCGTGCCGTCCCTGTCGGTGGCGGTCGAGCCGGCGCGCAGCTGGATGCGGCCCCACGGGTTGTCCGGGTTGGGCAGGTACTCGTCCGAGAAGATGTCCCAGATCGCCTTCGGCGTGACCTCGCCGCCCTCGGCGTCGGTCTTCGCCTGGATGATCTTCGAGAACTCGATCTGCATGCGGCGCGGCAGGTCCAGCTTGTGGTCGTTCTTCAGGACGTACGCGACGCCGCCCTTGCCGGACTGCGAGTTGACGCGGATGACGGCCTCGTACGAGCGGCCGACGTCCTTGGGGTCGATCGGCAGGTAGGGGACGGCCCACTCGATCTCGTCGACGGTCTTGCCCTGGGCGGCCGCGTCGGCCTCCATGGCGTCGAAGCCCTTCTTGATGGCGTCCTGGTGGGAGCCGGAGAAGGCCGTGTAGACCAGGTCGCCCGCGTAGGGGTGGCGCGGGTGGACCGGCATCTGGTTGCAGTACTCGCTGGTGCGGCGGATCTCGTCGATCTGGGAGAAGTCGATCTGCGGGTCGATGCCCTGGGAGAACAGGTTCATGCCCAGAGTGATCAGGTCGACGTTGCCGGTGCGCTCGCCCTGGCCGAACAGGCAGCCCTCGATGCGGTCGGCGCCGGCCATCAGGGCCAGCTCGGCGGCGGCGACGGCGGTGCCGCGGTCGTTGTGCGGGTGGACGGAGATGCAGATGTGCTCGCGGCGGGTCAGGTGGCGGGCCATCCACTCGAAGCGGTCCGCGTGGGTGGACGGCGTGGAGCGCTCCACCGTGGCCGGCAGGTTCAGGATGATCTCGCGGCCGGGGCCGGGCTGCCACACGTCGCAGACGGCCTCGCAGACCTCCAGGGCGAAGTCCAGCTCGGTGTCGGTGAAGATCTCGGGGCTGTACTGGTAGCCGAAGACGGTCTCGGGGCCCAGCAGCTTCTCGGCGTACTCCATGACCAGGCGGGTGCCGTCGACGGCGATCTGCTTGATCTGCTCCTTGGAGCCGCGGAAGACGACCCGGCGGAAGGTCGGCGCGGTGGCGTTGTACAGGTGGACGGTGGCGCGCCGGGCACCGACCAGCGATTCCACGGTCCGCTCGATCAGGTCCTCGCGGGCCTGGGTCAGTACGGAGATGGTCACGTCGTCCGGGATGGCGCCCTCTTCGATGATGGAGCGCACGAACGCGAAGTCGGTCTCGCCGGAGGAGGGGAAGCCGACCTCGATCTCCTTGTAGCCCATGCGCACCAGCAGGTCGAACATCTCGCGCTTGCGGGCGGGGGTCATCGGGTCGATCAGCGACTGGTTGCCGTCGCGCAGGTCGGTGGACAGCCAGCGGGGCGCCTTGGTCACGCGGGCGTCGGGCCAGGTGCGGTCGGGCAGGTCCACCTGCTCGTAGCGGCCGTACTTGTGGATGGGCATCCCGGACGGCTGCTGCGCGTGCGTGGCGTTCGTGATCGGGGTGGGGCGACCGGCGAAGGTGTGCTGGCTCATGGCGTAGGGCTCCTCGGGTGTCCGCGTGGGGATCGCTGAACGGCCGACGGCGGTCGTAAACCGCAACACCAGACTCCGCGGGGAGGGGGTCGACCTACGACTGCAGACCCTCGCCGCGGCAGCTAAGCAGAAGCAGCCCGAAACGCATGATGGGCCGAGCCTAGCCGAGCCGCGCCGTGGCGCGAGGGGCCGTTCCAGTATGCGGGACCCGCCTGTCCGATTTGTACCCTATGTGGCATAGGTCTCTTTTGGCATGCGCGGTCCAGGGGGTCCGTCAACGCGCTGCGACACCTTTCAGACAACCGAATGAATCATGGTTGCAGCTAGTGACAGGAAAGTGACCCACTGCCACATTGCCTGGATGGATGCCTCCCACACCCACACCGCCGCCCATGCCCCGTTCTGCACGGTCGTGCCTCCCCACATGCTCGACCGGATCGCGGGCTCCCGGAACACCGGCCGCGCCGAATCCGCCCTGCGCACCCTGGAGCACGACGCCTCCCTGCGCACCCGGCGCAACGTCACCACCGCGCGCCCCTTCACCGTGCCGTCCCCGGGCGCGCCCGTCCCGGACGAGCCGCAGCGCACCGTGTACGACGCCGAGCACCGCACCCGGCTGCCGGGGCGGAAGGTCCGCGGCGAGGGGGACGAGGCCTCCCAGGACGCCGGCGTCAACCGCGCGTACGCCGGCCTGGGCGCCACGCACGAACTGTTCCTGAAGGCCTTCGGGCGGCGCTCCATCGACGACGCCGGGCTCGCCCTGGACGCGACCGTCCACTACGGCCGGGACTACAACAACGCCTTCTGGGACGGCAGCCAGATGGTCTTCGGCGACGGCGACGGCGATCTCTTCCTCGACTTCACGGTCGCCGTGGACGTCATCGGCCACGAGCTCGCCCACGGCGTCACCCAGTACACGGCCAACCTCGTCTACCGCGGCCAGTCCGGCGCCCTCAACGAGTCCATGTCCGACGTCTTCGGCTCGCTGATCAAGCAGTACACGCTGGGGCAGACCGCCGACGAAGCCGACTGGCTGATCGGCGCGGGCCTGCTCGGCCCGAACGTGAGCGGCGTGGCCCTGCGCTCGATGAAGGCGCCCGGCACCGCGTACGACGACGACGAGCTCGGCAAGGACCCCCAGCCGGCCAGCATGGACGACTACGTCGACACCCTGCGCGACAACGGCGGCGTCCACATCAACTCCGGCATCCCCAACCGCGCCTTCTACGTGGCCGCGACCGAGCTCGGCGGCAAGGCATGGGAGCGCGCCGGGCAAATCTGGTACGACACCCTCACCGGCGGCGAGCTCACCGCCAAGGCCACCTTCGCCCAGTTCGCCCGGCTCTCGACCGCGGCCGCCGCCGCCCGCTACGGCGAGGGCGGCGAGGAGCACCGGGCGCTGCAGAAGGCCTGGTCGACGGTGGGCGTCGCATAGCGCGCCCGGGTCTGGGCAGAGGACGGCCATGCGGATCGAGGTGGTGCGGACCGGCGGCTTCGCCGGCATCGAGCGGCGGGCCGAGGTGGACACGGCCGGCCGGCCGGACGAGGACGAGTGGCGGGCCCTGGCCCAGCTGGCGCTCCGCCCGGCCCCGGGCGGCCCGGCGCCGGGCGTCCGGGACGGCTTCTCCTACCGGATCACGGTCGACGGGCGGACGGTGCACTGCCACGACCCGCACCTGACGGACGCCCAGCGGGCCCTCGTCACCCGCCTCCTCAAAGAAGGTGCCTGAGCAGGGCCTCCCTTGTTTGTATGGCCCGATGACACCGACACCGCAGACCCCGCTGACCCGTGTCGAGGCGTACTACGACACCGCGCCGCGCGCCGGGGGTGCGCGGGCCGAGGACTTCGGCCCGCTCACCCTCTTCGTGCGCGAGGGCCCCGGCTGGCCCTACTACGCCCGGCCCGCGCTCGGCAGCCGCGGCGCGACCGCGGCCGACGTGGCCCGCGTCAGGGAGCGCCAGCGCGCACTGGGCGTGCCGCAAGCGTTCGAATGGGTGGCCGAAACCAGTCCCTGGCTGCGCGCCGCCGCGGAGGAGGCCGGGCTGCGGGTCCACGCGCATCCCCTGATGGTGCTGGAGCAGTCCGCTCCACCGGGGCCGCCACACCCCGGCGTCCGCCTCATCGGCCCGGACGACGCCCTGCTGCCCGCGGCCGTGGCCGTCCCCCTGCTGGCCTTCGCCGACCCCGGCACCGCGGTCGGCACGGCAGGCCCGGCGGAACTCGCCGCCGCGATGGAGCTGCCCCTGGCCGCGGCCCGCCGGGAGTCGGTCTCCGCGGACCTGGCCTCGGGGCGCACCGCCCTGGCGGTGGCGGTGCACGACGGCGCGGTCCTGGCCTCGGGCCAGTACATCCCGGTCGGCGACACCGCCGAGGTGGTCGGCGTCGCCACCCTGCCCGCGGCCCGGCGCCGCGGCCTCGCGCTGGGCGTGACCGCCGCCCTCGTCGCGGACGCCGTCGCGCGGGGCGTCCGTACGGTGTTCCTGTCGGCGGGCGACGAGGCGGTGGCCCGCGTCTACGCCCGGGCGGGCTTCCGGACGGTGGCGACGGCCCTGATCGCGGAGCCCGCCGACGAGGGCTGACGGCCCGCCGGGACGCCCGGCACGGGACGGCCCCCGCGCCTTGCCGGAACGGCAAAGGTGCTTGGCCCCGGCCCGCCCGGCGGCGCAGCATCGGGCCATCACAGCCCGTACCCCGAGGAGGACCCCGTGTCCGAGCACACCCACCACGACCAGCACCGGCACGCCGCGGCGGAGGCGGCGGCCGGCTCCCTCTCCGGTGAGGAGTTCTGGGACGCCCGCTACGGCGAGAGCGACCGCATCTGGAGCGGCAACCCGAACGAGGCGCTGGTCCGCGAGGCCGGGGAGCTTCCGCCCGGCCGGGCGCTGGACCTGGGCTGCGGGGAGGGAGCGGACGCCGTCTGGCTGGCCCGCCGCGGCTGGCGGGTGACCGCCACCGACATCTCCGGCGTCGCCCTGGAGCGGGCCGCAGGGCACGCGGCCGAGGCGGGTGTCGCGGAGCGTGTCGACTTCCGCCGCCACGACCTCGGCGAGTCCTTCCCGGCCGGGGAGTTCGACCTCGTCTCGGCCTGCTTCCTGCACGCCTACGGGGACTTCCCGCGTGCCCGGATCCTGCGCGCGGCCGCCCGGGCCGTGGCCCCGGGCGGCGTGCTGCTCGTCGTGGGCCACGGCGGCTGGGCGTCCTGGCAGGCGGAGGAGGACCGTCCGCCCGTCCACTTCCCCCGGCCGGACGAGGTCCTCGGCCAGCTGGAGCTGCCGGAGGGCGACTGGGAGGTCCTGGTCGCCGAGGAGTACGAGAAGGACCAGTCCGCGCCCGACGGCCGGCCGGGGACCCGCACCGACAACACGGTGAAGGTCCGCCGCCTGCGGTAGGGCTCCCCCCGGGCGCCGCTCTCAGAAGCCGAGCTTGCGCAGCTGCTTGGGGTCGCGCTGCCAGTCCTTGGCGACCTTCACGTGCAGGTCGAGGAAGACGGGGGTGCCGAGCAGCGCCTCGATGTGCTTGCGCGACTTCATCCCGACCTCCTTCAGTCGGGAGCCCTTGGGGCCGATGATGATGCCCTTCTGGCTCGGCCGCTCGATGTAGACGTTGGCGTGGATGTCGAGGAGCGGCCGGTCCGCGGGGCGGTTCTCCCGGGGGATCATCTCCTCGACCACGACGGCGATGGAGTGCGGCAGCTCGTCGCGGACGCCCTCCAGGGCGGCCTCGCGGATGAGCTCGGCGACCATCACGGCCTCGGGCTCGTCGGTGAGGTCGCCCTCGGGGTAGAGCGGCGGGCTCTCGGGCAGCATCGGCGCGATCAGGTCGGCCAGCAGCCCGACCTGGTTGTCGCCGACGGCGGAGACGGGGACGATCTCGGCCCACTCGATGCCGAGCTCCTCGCCCAGCCGCTGGATCGCGATGAGCTGTTCGGCCAGCGCCTTGGAGTCGACCAGGTCCGTCTTGGTCACGATGGCGATCTTGGGGGTCTTCCTGATCCCCGCGAGCTCCTTGGCGATGAACTTGTCTCCGGGGCCGAGCTTCTGGTCGGCGGGCAGGCAGAAGCCGATCACGTCGACCTCGGCCCACGTCGTGCGCACGACGTCGTTCAGCCGCTCGCCGAGGAGGGTGCGCGGCTTGTGCAGGCCGGGGGTGTCGACGAGGACGAGCTGGGCGTCCGGGCGGTGCACGATGCCGCGGACGGTGTGGCGGGTGGTCTGCGGCCGGTTGGAGGTGATCGCGACCTTGGTGCCCACCAGTGCGTTGGTCAGGGTCGACTTCCCCGCGTTGGGGCGGCCGACGAAGCAGGCGAAACCCGCACGGTGCGGGGCGGTGGACTCGGGGGAACGATCGCTCATACGGGCCATTCTCCCCGATGCCGCTCCCCGCGCCGACCAGGCTGCCGCCGTGGGGGCCGCGGGCCCGCTCACCGCGCGGTCCGCGCCGCGGGGGGCGTACCGCCCGGACCGGCCGCCCGGAAGGTGCGGCGGTAGGCCGTGGGGCTGACCCCGAGGGCCGCCTGGACGTGCTTGCGCAGCGACTGCGCCGTCCCGAACCCGGCCTCGCGCGCCACCCGCTCCATCGGCAGGTCCGTCCGCTCCAGGAGCTGCCGGGCCCGCTCCACCCGCTGCCCGGTGATCCACTCCCCGGGGCTGACTCCGGCCTCCTCGCGGAACCGCCGCGTGAAGGTGCGCACCGACATGGACTCCTTGCGGGCCAGGTCTGCGAGGAGTACGGGCTCGTGGAGGCGGTCCAGCACCCAGGCGCGGGCCGCGGCCGTGCTCGCCGCCTGCGGGTTCGGGACGGGGCGGTCGACGAACTGGGCCTGCCCGCCGTCCCGGTGCGGGGGGACGACGGTCCGCCGGGCCACGTCGTTGGCGACGGCGGCGCCGTGGTCGCGGCGCACGATGTGCAGGCACAGGTCGATACCGGAGGCGACGCCGGCGGAGGTCAGGACGTCCCCGTCGTCGGTGTAGAGGACGTCCGGGTCGACGCGGACGGCGGGGAAGAGCCGCTGGAAGTGCTCGGCGTGTGCCCAGTGGGTGGTGGCGGGGCGGCCGTCCAGGTATCCGGCGGCGGCCAGGACGTAGCCGCCCGTGCAGATGGAGACGAGCCGGGTGCCGGGCCGGATGTGGGCGAGCGCGGCGGCCAGCGGGGCGGTGAGCCGGCCCTCCTCGTGGACGGGCCCGAGCTCGTACGAGGCGGGGACGACGACGGTGTCGGCGGTGGCGAGCAGCTCGGGGCCGTGCTCGACGTGGACGGCGAAGTCGGCGTCCGTGCGGACCGGGCCGGCGGCGAGGGCGCAGGTCAGGATCTCGTACAGCGGCTCCCCGGAGGCGTCCCGGGCGCGGCCGAAGATCCGGTGCGGGATGCCCAGCTCGAAGGGGAGCAGGCCGGGGAGTGCGAGGACGGCGACGCGGTGGGGGGCCATGGCCCGATCGTATCGAAGGGTGGCATCCGGGCCGCTGTCGTGCGGGGCGGGGGTCCCCGGATGCTGTCGGCGTGGAACAGACAGCTACCGCCGCCGACCCCGCCGCAGCCGACCCGGCGGGGCTTCCCCCGGCGGCCCGCGGGCGCGTCCACCGCGCCTGGTGGGTCGCCGCCGTCACCTTCGTCACCATCGTGGGCGCCGCCGCGTTCGCGTCCCTGCCGGGCCTGCTCATCGAGCCGCTGCACGCGGAGTTCGACTGGTCGCGGGGGACGATCGGGTTCGCCGTCTCGGTGAACCTCGCCCTGTACGGGCTCACCGCGCCGTTCGCCGCCGCGCTGATGGACCGCTTCGGCATCCGCCGGATCGTGGCGCTGGCCCTGCTCGTGATCTCGGGCGGCTCGCTGGCGACGGTGTGGATGACCTCGGCCTGGCAGCTGGTGCTGTTCTGGGGCGTGCTGGTGGGCCTGGGCAGCGGCTCGATGGCGCTCGCGTTCGCCGCGACGGTGGTGAACCGCTGGTTCACCGCCCGGCGCGGGCTGGTGACGGGCGTCCTGACGGCGGCGGGGGCCTCGGGCCAGCTCGTCTTCCTGCCGCTGCTGTCGTGGCTGGTCGAGCACCACGGCTGGCGGCCCGCGGCGGTGACCGTCGCGCTGGCTGCCCTGTCGGTGGTCCCGTTCGTGTGGCTGCTGCTGCGCGACCACCCTGCGGACGTGGGGCTCGCCCCGTACGGGGGCGTGTACGCGGCGAAGCCGGCGCCCGTCCCGGGGGCGGCGCGGCGGGCGGTGGCGGTGCTGCTCCGGGCTGCGCGGACCGGGCCGTTCTGGCTGCTCGCCGGGACCTTCGCGATCTGCGGCGCCTCCACCAACGGCTTGGTCAAGACGCATTTCGTACCGGCGGCGCACGACCACGGCATGCCGGTGACGGCGGCGGCCGGGCTGCTGGCGGTGATCGGCGTCTTCGACGTCGTCGGCACGGTGGCGTCCGGCTGGTTCACCGACCGCTTCGAGGTGCGCCGCCTGCTGGCCGTGTACTACGCCCTGCGCGGGGTGTCGCTGCTGTTCCTGCCGATGCTGCTGGCGCCGTCGGTGCACCCGCCGATGGTGTTCTTCATCGTCTTCTACGGGCTGGACTGGGTGGCGACCGTCCCGCCGACGGTGGCGCTGTGCCGGGAGCACTACGGCGACGACAGCGCGATCGTGTTCGGCTGGGTCCTGGCCTCGCACCAGGTCGGCGCCGCGGTGGTGGCGTTCCTCGGCGGCGTGGCCCGGGACGCCTTCGGCTCGTACGACGTGGTCTGGTACGCCTCGGGGGCGCTGTGCGCGCTGGCCGCGCTGATGGCGATGGTCATCCGCCGCCCCGCGCGGCCCGCGCCGGCCGCCGCCTGAGGTGCGGCGGCCGGCCCGGCCGTGCGACCCGGTCAGGCGCCGGCCGGGGTGGTCGAGCGGAGGGTGCCGTCCGGGCCCGCCAGCAGGACCGGGGTGTCGGGGCCGCCGAGGTCGCGGACGGCCGCGCGGTCGGCGGCGGCGACCTCCTCGGCGCGGCTGACCACGGCCGCGGCTTCCAGGGAGCGGGCGCCGCTGGCCACGGCCATCGCGACGGCGGTCTGGAGCGCGCTCAGCCGGAGGGAGTCCAGCTCGACCGTTCCGGCGACGTAGGTGCGGCCGGTCTCGTCGCGGACCGCCGCGCCCTCGGGCACCTCGTTGCGGGCGCGGGCGCTGCGCGCCAGCGTGATGATCTTGCTGTCCTCGGGGGTGATCCCGGTGCTCTCGGTCATGGCCGACAGCATAGGGAGCGCCTCGGCGGTGCCGTACGACGGCCCCGCCGAGGCGCTCTCCCCTCCGTCCCCCGTGCCCCGTGATCCGCGCGGTCCCCCCGGGCCGCAAAGGATCACGGATTGGCCTGGACCAACATAGACGGCAGCCGGGCGGGTTCCGTGCCGCGAGGGGCGGAGGAGGGGCGTGACCTTCGTCCCACGGCCGGACCGGTCGGCCCTGGTCAGGGCCGGTTCAGGGCCGGTTCAGGGCCGGTCGAGCCGGAGCCGCTCCGCCCGCGGCAGGCCCGCGACCACCAGGTCGTAGCTGTCCTCGACGAGCTCGCGGACCAGCGCGTCCGGCACGGCACCGGGACCGCCCGCGGTGACCGTGTTCCAGTGCCGCTTGTTCATGTGCCACCCCGGGACGACGCCCTCGTGCGCGGCGCGCAGCCGCACCGCGTTCTCCGGCTCGCACTTCAGGTTCACCTTCAGCGGCTCGGCGTCGAGCGCCGACAGCGCGAACAGCTTGCCGTGCACCTTGAACACGGCGGTCTCGGGCCCGAAGGGGAACTCCTCGACCGCCGCGTTGAAGCCGAGGCAGAAGGCGCGCAGCTCCGCCGGCGTCACCCGGCCTCACCGTCCTCGTCCGCGGCGGGATCCACCGGCTCCACCAGCACCGTCACGATCTTGTTCCGGCGCCCGGCCGGTGCCTCCGCCGTCAGCCGCAGCGGCCGCCCGTCGGGCAGCTCGACCACCGCGGACGCGCCGGCGATCGGGACCCTGCCCAGCGCCTTCGCCAGGAGCCCGCCGACGGTCTCGACGTCCTCGTCGTCGAAGGCGTCGACCTTGAACAGCTCGCCGAGGTCGGTGATGTCCAGGCGCGCGGTGACCCGGTAGCGGTCCCCGCCCAGCTCCTCGACGGGCGGGAGCTCCCGGTCGTACTCGTCGGTGATCTCGCCGACGATCTCCTCCAGGATGTCCTCGATGGTGACGATGCCCGCCGTGCCGCCGTACTCGTCGATGACGACGGCGACGTGGTTGCGGACCTGCTGCATCTCGCGCAGCAGGTCGCCCGCGTTCTTCGTGTCCGGCACGAAGGCCGCCGGCCGCATCGCCGTCGAGACGAGGTCGCTCTCGGCGTCGCGGCTGATGTGCGTCCTGCGGACGAGGTCCTTCAGGTACACGATGCCGACGATGTCGTCCTCGTTCTCCCCGGTCACGGGGATGCGGGAGAAGCCCGAGCGCAGTGCGAGCGTCGTCGCCTGGCGGACGGTCTTGTAGCGCTCGATGCAGACCAGGTCGGTGCGCGGCACCATCACCTCGCGCACGAGCGTGTCGCC
Organism: Streptomyces globosus; assembly: GCF_003325375.1. Taxonomy (GTDB): domain Bacteria; phylum Actinomycetota; class Actinomycetes; order Streptomycetales; family Streptomycetaceae; genus Streptomyces; species Streptomyces globosus_A. Next base: position 5,685,070 of record NZ_CP030862.1, read on the forward strand.
GAGCTCGAAGACCTGGTGCACCATGCGGCGCTCCTCGTCCTCGATGAGCGATTCCCGCTCCGCCAGGTCGACCATGGCCCGCAGTTCGGCCTCGGAGGCGAAGGGGCCCTTGCGGAAGCCCTTGCCCGGGGTGAGGGCGTTGCCGAGGAGGATCAGCAGCTGCGGGACAGGGCCCATGACGCGGGCCAGCGGGACGAGCACGTACGCGGCGGCCGTCGCGGTGCCCAGCGGGTGCTGGCGGCCGATGGTGCGCGGCGAGACGCCGACGGCGACGAACGACACGAGGACCATCACGCCGATCGCGACGAGCAGCGCCGTCCAGTTCTCGCCGAACTCGTCGAGGCAGACGTACGTGACGAGCACGCCCGCGGCCATCTCGCAGGTCACGCGCACCAGCAGCGCGACGTTCAGGTAGCGGGTCGTGTCGGCGGCGACCTGGACGAGCTTCTCGGAGCCGCGCCGGCCCTCCCGTACGGCCTGCTCGGCGCGGAAGGAGGAGACGCGGGCGAGCCCGGACTCGGCGCAGGCCGCGAACCAGGCGACCACGACGAGCAGGACCGCCCCGGTGATCAGCTGCGGTGCGGTCACGAGACGGTGGGGGCCGGGGACGGGCCGGTCAGGCCGCGCTCGGCGCGCCAGCCGTCCACGATCGCCGCCTGGAGGCCGAACATCTCGGCCTTCTCGTCGGGCTCCTCGTGGTCGTAGCCCAGCAGGTGCAGCACCCCGTGGACGGTCAGGAGCTGGAGCTCCTCGTCCATGGAGTGCTGCGTCGGGGCCTCCCGGCCCTGCTTCTCCGCCACCTCGGGGCAGAGCACGATGTCGCCGAGGAGGCCCTGCGGGGGCTCCTCGTCGTCCTTCGACGGCGGGCGCAGCTCGTCCATCGGGAAGGACATGACGTCGGTGGGTCCGGGCAGGTCCATCCACTGGATGTGGAGCTGCTCCATCGCGTCCTCGTCGACGACGATGACGGAGAGCTCGGACAGCGGGTGGATCCGCATCCGGGTGAGCGCGTAGCGGGCGATGTCGAGGATCGCCCGCTCGTCTACTTCGGTTCCGGACTCGTTGTTGACGTCGATCGACATGGTGCGCTGGGTTCTACTTCCGCTGGGTGCCGTTCCGGGCCGGCCGGGGTTCCCGGCCTGCCTGGCTGTCGTCGTACTTCTCGTACGCATCGACGATACGGCCGACCAGCTTGTGCCGGACCACATCCTCCGACGTGAGCTTCGAGAAGTGGATGTCGGGCACCCCGTCGAGGATCGCCTGGACCTGCCGGAGGCCGGACTTGGCGCCGCCCGGGAGGTCGACCTGGGTGACGTCGCCCGTGATGACGATCTTCGAGTCGAAGCCGAGCCGGGTCAGGAACATCTTCATCTGCTCCGGGCTCGTGTTCTGCGCCTCGTCGAGGACGACGAAGGCGTCGTTCAGCGTGTTGTGCGTCAGCAGGTAGTCCTGGGTGACATACAGGGAGTCCTCTGCGGCGACCTGAATGCAGACCGCCTCCTCACGGCCCGCGGGCTCGATGGAGTCGATGAAGCGCATCGGCCGCCCGCCGCCGCCGGCCGCACGGTACGCGTCCCGCTTGCGCACCAACCGGAAGGGTTCGATGCCCTCGGGGAGACGGATGTCGACGACGTGGGAGTCGTAGCGGTGTGCGGCCAGGGCGGTGCCCTGCTCACGCCCCGCCGCCGCACGGCGTCGGGTGTAGGCCACCCCTCCGAGGGACTGAACAAGGGCGATCACGTCGTCGCGCAGGACAATCGACGAGGTCGTGTACTGGATGCGGCAGGTCCGGTCCCGCTGGGTGACGGGGCCGCCATCGGAGTCGAGCAGGCCCTGCAGTACCGCGAGCCGCACTTCCGCCGTATTGAACAGGTAGTCGTCCGGGACGAACTTGGAACACGAGCGGCTGCCGAGCAGGTCCAGCTCACGCATGACCCGGGTCACCGGGTTCTCCAGGGTGACCACGTCCCCGGGCGACTTCACGCGGTTCAGGACGTAGTCCGGGCCGCACCGGTGGCGGACAACGACACCGGGAAGCGCGTCCTCCAGGGCTTCGGCGAGCTCCGCGTCGGCCGTGGAGAAGGACGGCGTGGTCGAGCCCGTAAGACACCCGTCCCCGAGCAGGAGACCCAGCGCGTAGGGGTCCATCGGGACCGCGCGCTCGGGGAACTCGACGGGAGCGGTGAGAAGCGGCAGCTCGTAGCGGCGGGCGTGCCCGGCACGGAGGCCGCCGATCATGTCCTTGGTCTCGAGGACCCGCCACGGCTTGCCGCGGCGCTTGTCCGAGGCGGTCCGAACCGTCCACAGGTGCTCGCCGCAGCAAAGGGTCCAGGAGCCGTCCTGGGCCGTGAGCCGGTAAATGTCCTTCTCGCCCTGCGGGTAGACGCCGAGGACCGGGGTCGGCTCCCCGTTCGATCCCACCACCAGGTCCCCCACCTGAAGGTCTCCGATGGGGCGCCAGCCGTCCGGCGTCAGGACCTTCGTGAACACAGGCTGTGCGCGGCCGCGCATGTACGCGAGCGGGGCGACCTCGATCGTGCCGTTGGCCATGAGCCGCGGGATCTTGTCGGGGTCGATCATGTCGTGCAGCGCGTCGTACAGCGGCCGCAGGTAGGGGTCGATCTTGTCGAAGAGGGTGCCGGGCAGGAAGCCGAGCCGCTCGCCCGCCTCGACGGCCGGGCGGGTCAGGATGATCCGGCTGACCTGCTTGGACTGCAGGGCCTGGACCGCCTTGGCCATGGCGAGGTAGGTCTTGCCGGTGCCCGCGGGGCCGATGCCGAAGACGATCGTGTGCTTGTCGATCGCGTCGACATACCGCTTCTGGTTGAGCGTCTTGGGGCGAATGGTGCGGCCGCGGTTGGAGAGGATGTTCTGGGTCAGCACCTCGGCGGGTGTCTCCTGCGGGCCGTCGCCGTTGTCGCTCGCCTTGAGCATGGCGATCGAGCGTTCCACTGCGTCCTCCGTCATCGGCTGCCCGGTGCGGAGCACGAGCATCATCTCGTCGAACAGGCGCTGGATCAGTGCGACTTCCGCCGCGTCCCCGACCGCGCTGACCTGGTTTCCCCGGACGTGGATGTCGGCCTTGGGGAAGGCCTTCTCGATCACGCGGAGCAGGGCGTCACCGGAGCCGAGCACGGCCACCATGGGATGGCTCGCCGGAACGGTGAAGTGGGCTCGCGCCTGACCCTGCGCCGGGGTGTGGGCTGTGGATGTCTGAGTCATGGGCCGGCACTGTGGCCTGCACATACCTCCCGCTGAGGGGTCGCGCCGGTCGACGACCTCCGGAGTACCAAGGGTACGTCGCCGGCCCGGCGGCTCCGAGGGGTTTTACCGGCCGCCCGTCCCGGCCGGGCGGCCGGTGTCCGCGCTCACGCGGAGTGGCGGAACCCGATCGTCGGGACGGCCCGGCGGCGCGGGGCGTGTGCGCAGGCGGGCGGGACCAGCTCGTCGAGGAAGGCGTACCGCTCCCGCAGCCCGTCCGGGGCGTCGTCCGCCCACCAGCGGGCCACCTCCGCCCAGCCGGGGGCCGAGAGGGAGCCGCCGAACTCGCGGACCGACAGGGCGGCCGTCAGGCCCGCGAAGGCCAGCCGGTCGGCCAGCGGCCAGCCGGCCAGCGAGCCGGTGACGAACCCGGCCACGTACACGTCGCCCGCGCCCGTCGGGTCGAGGGCGTCGACCGGGATCCCGGGCACCTCGGCCGTCTCCCCGGTGCCGGAGTCCACGGCGTACGAGCCCTCCGCGCCCAGGGTCACGACCGCGACCGGGACGCGCTCGGCCAGCGCCCGGGCCGCCTCCCGCGGACAGTCCGTACGCGTGTACCGCATGGCCTCGCCCGCGTTCGGCAGGAACGCCTCGCAGTGCTCCAGGTCGGTCAGCTCGGCGAGGTCCCACCGGCCGGTGGTGTCCCAGCCGACGTCCGCGAAGACGCGCGCCCCGCGGCGGGCGGCCTCCCCGATCCAGCCGTCCTCGCGGCCGGGGGCGAGCGAGGCCACGGCGGCCCGGGTGCGGGGCGGGCACTGCGGGAAGACGGCGCCTCCCGGGCCGGCCGCGCCCTCGCGGCCGAAGCCGGGGGGCGCCTCGTGGCCGTGCGAGACCATCGTCCGCTCGCCCTCGTACGCCATGGAGACCGTGACGGGGCTGTGCCAGCCGGGGACGGTCCGGGACATGGACAGGTCGATGCCCTCGCCCTGCTCCAGCGCGTCCCAGCAGTACTCGCCGTAGTGGTCGTCGCCGAAGGCGGCGGCGAGCGAGGTCCGCAGGCCGAGCCGGGCCAGGGCGGTGGCCATGTTGGCGACGCCGCCGGGGCTGGAGCCCATGCCGCGCGCCCAGGACTCGGTGCCGCGCACGGGGGCCGAGTCGAGGCCGGTGAAGATGATGTCGAGGAAGACCGTGCCGGTCAGGAAGACGTCGCACCCCGGCTCTCCGGGGTCGCGCACCGGACCGAGGGGGTCCACTGCTGCGCTGCGGCTGACGCGGCTGTCCCGGTTGACCACGGTGTTCTCCCCGATCGGCTCGAAGGGTCGTTTCTGCAGAGCCTCGCGCAGCGAACGCACCGAACGCAGTGGAAAGGCGACTGCCCTGCCCGTCCCGGCGGGACGGAAACCCAGTGTGGCGCACATCACTACCGCGGGACTCTTCCGCGGCTCGTGATCCCCTCGTGCGGGGGCCCGGCGGGGCCCCGGGCGGCGGGGGGCGGCGGGAGGGCCGGGCACCCGGCCCGCCGCCCCCGCCGCCTGCGGGTCAGGGGTCGGCCCGCTTGGGGACGGGGATCCGCGCGAGGTCCGCCGCGATGGTCAGCTCCCCCTCGAAACCGGCCGCGCGCGCCTGGCGCTCGAACTCGCCGGGGTCGTTGTAGCGCTGCGAGAAGTGCGTCAGCACCAGGTGCCGCACGCCGGCGCCGCGGGCGATGCGGGCCGCCTGGCCCGCGGTCAGGTGCCCGTGGTCGGCGGCCAGGCGCTCGTCCGCGTCGAGGAAGGTCGACTCGATGACCAGCAGGTCGCAGCCCTCGGCGAGCTCCTCGGCGCCGGAGCACAGCCGGGTGTCCATGACGAACGCGAACCGCTGGCCGGGCCGCGGCACGCTGACGTCGTCGAGGGTGACCGCGCCCAGCCGGCCCTCGCGCTGGATGCGGCCCACGTCGGGCCCCTTGACGCCGTGCCGTGCGAGCAGCCCGGGGACCATGCGCCGCCCGTCGGGCTCGGTGATCCGGTAGCCGAAGGACTCCACCGGGTGGGACAGCCTTCGTGCCTCCAGGAGGTACGGCGGACCCTCGGCGAGCACGCCGTCGCCGGAGACCGGCTGCTCGCGGAGCCTGACGGTCTCCCGGTAGGCGGTCGCGTACCGCAGCCGGTCGAAGAACACCTGCCCGGAGGCCGGGTAGTGCGCGGTGACGGGGTGCGGGACCTGGTCGAGGTTGATGCGCTGGACGACGCCGGCGAGGCCGAGGCTGTGGTCGCCGTGGAAGTGCGTGATGCAGATCCGGTTGATGTCGTGTGCGGCCACCCCGGCGCGCAGCATCTGGCGCTGGGTGCCCTCGCCGGGGTCGAAGAGGATGCCCTCGCCGTCCCAGCGCAGGAGGTAGCCGTTGTGGTTGCGGTGGCGGGTGGGCACCTGGCTGGCGGTGCCCAGCACCACGAATTCGCGCAGGGACACGGACTACCCCGGCGGCCACTGGAGGCCGCGCCCGCCGAGGACGTGCGCGTGGGTGTGGAAGACGGTCTGGCCCGCCCCGGTACCGGTGTTGAAGACGATCCGGTAGCCGTGGTCGTCGACCTTCTCCTGGGCGGCGATCTCGCCGGCCTCGCGGAGCACGTCGGCGGCGAGGTCGGGCGCGCCCGCGGCGAGGGAGGCCGCGTCCGGGTAGTGCGCCTTGGGGATGACCAGGACGTGGGTCGGGGCCTGGGGGTTGATGTCCCGGAACGCGACGGTCGTCTCGGTCTCGCGGACCACGGTCGCCGGGACGGTTCCCGCGACGATCTTGCAGAACAGGCAGTCCGCCTGCGGTTCCCCTGCCATGGCTTCGCCTTCCGTGACGGTGGCGCGGGCGCTGCCGCCCGCACGGGTGTTGATCAGTCCGGGCATCGTATCCGGCGGCCCGCCTCCGCCCGCCGGCATTTCAGGACCAGCGGCCGGTCCGCGCCAGCAGCACCGCGGCGGCGGCGGTGCCCGCTGTGGAGGTGCGCAGCACCGAGCGGCCCAGCCGGCAGGTGCGGGCGCCGGCCGCCGCGAAGGCGGCGAGCTCCTCCGGCGAGACGCCGCCCTCGGGGCCCACGACCAGGACGACGGACCCGGACTCCGGCAGGTCGGTCCCGGCCAGCGCCTCGGAGGGGGCGTCGCGGTCCTCGTGCAGGACCACGGCCAGGTCGGCGCCGGCCAGCAGCGCCGCGACCTGCTTGGTGGACATCGCCTCGGCCACCTCGGGGAAGCGGACGCGCCGCGACTGCTTGCCGGCCTCACGGGCGGTGCTGCGCCACTTGGCGAGGGACTTGGCGCCTCGGTCGCCGCGCCACTGGGTGATGCAGCGGGACGCCTGCCAGGGCACGATCGCGTCGACGCCGGTCTCCGTCATCGTCTCGACGGCGACCTCGCCGCGGTCGCCCTTGGGCAGTGCCTGGACGACGGTGATCGTCACCTCGGGCTCGGGCTCCTCGCCCGTCGCGGACACCGCGACGACGAGCCGGTCCCTGCCCTCGGCCGCCTCGACGACGGCCTCGGCCCAGGCTCCGCGGCCGTCGGTGAGGACCACCTCCTCGCCCGGGTTCAGCCGCTTCACGGACACCGCGTGCCGGCCTTCAGCGCCGTCCAGGACGAACCGCGGCCCCGCGGGGACCTCCTCCACCACGAACACGGGGGCGGTCATGACGTACTCCTCTTCTGCATGTCGTTCAGTGCGCTCTGCGCCTCGGCGATCTCGGCGGCCAGCACCTCCACCAGCTGCCCCGCGGGCAGCGCCCGCGCCAGCCGGTGCCCCTGGCCCGCCCACAGGGCCATGCCCTGCGGGTCCCCGGCCGCGGCGGCCGCCTTGCGCAGCCCGGCGGTGATGTGGTGGACCTGCGGGTACGCGGCCGGGGCGTACGGCCCGTGCTCGCGCATGAACCGGTTGACCAGGCCGCGGGCGGGACGCCCCGAGAACGCCCTGGTCAGCTCGGTGTGCGGGAACAGCGGGTCGGTGAGCGCCTTCTTGTGCAGCGGGTGCGCCCCGGACTCGGGGCAGGGCAGGAAGGCGGTGCCGAGCTGCGCCGCCTCGGCCCCGGCGGCCAGCAGCGCCGCGATCTGCGAGCCGCGCATCAGCCCGCCCGCGGCGATGATCGGCAGCCCGACGGCCTCCCGGATCTGGGCGACGAGGGCGAGCAGCCCGACTCCGGCGGTGGCGTCGGCCTGCGGGTCGTCGCGGTGGGTGCCCTGGTGGCCTCCCGCCTCGACGCCCTGGACGCAGACGGCGTCGGCCCCGGCGGCCTCGGCGGCGCGGGCCTCGTCGACCGAGGTGGCGGTGACGATGCTGTACGTGCCGGCCCTGCGCAGGGCGGCGAGGGCCTGCGGGGCGGGGCAGCCGAAGGTGAACGACACGGCGGGGACGGGGTCGTCCAGCAGGATCGCGAGCTTGGCGTCGTAGCCGTCGTCGCTGGTGCCGGCGGTGTCCTCCTCGGCGAGGGAGACGTCGTACCAGCTGCCCTCGCCGGCGAGCTGCCCCCGGTACGTCTCGATCGCGGCCGGGTCGGCGTGGCCGGTCTGCGGCATGAAGAGGTTGACGCCGAACGGGCGCCGGGTGAGCGCGCGCAGCCGTTTGACCTCCTGGTACATCCCGTCGGCGGTCTTGTAGCCGCCGGCGAGGAAGCCCAGGGCGCCCGCCTCGCACACCGCGGCGGCGAGCGGCGGGCAGGAGGCGCCGCCCGCCATGGGAGCCTGCACGATCGGGTACCGGGCGAGACCGTTCAGTGGCGAGGACATGCACCGCATCGTGCCATGTCCCGCTCACAGGGCCGAATCACCGCATTCGCCTGGCATAGTCCGCCGCTCCGGGCTGCCGCGGCGGCCCCCGGAAGGCGCCGAGCCCGGCCCGGGGATGTCCCCGGGCCGGGCTCGGCGGTGGTGCGCTCCGGCCGGTCAGCGGCCGTTGAAGGCGTCCTTCAGGCGGCTGAAGAGGCCCTGCTGGCCGGGGGCGAACTGGCCCATGGGGCGCTCCTCGCCGCGCAGCTTGGCCAGCTGCCGCAGCAGCTCCTCCTGCTGGGCGTCCAGCTTGGCGGGGGTCTGGACCTCGACGTGCACGATGAGGTCGCCGCGCCCGCCGCCGCGCAGGTGCGTCACGCCGCGGCCGTGCAGCGGGATCGACTGGCCGGACTGGGTGCCGGGCCGGATGTCGACCTCCTCCATGCCGTCCAGCGTCTCCAGCGGGCACTTGGTGCCGAGCGCCGCCGCGGTCATCGGGATGGTGACCGTGCAGTGCAGGTCGTCGCCGCGCCGCTGGAACACCGGGTGGTTCAGCTCGTGGATCTCCACGTACAGGTCGCCGGCGGGGCCGCCGCCGGGGCCGACCTCGCCCTCGCCCGCGAGCTGGATCCGGGTGCCGTTCTCGACGCCGGCGGGGATCTTCACCGTGAGGCTGCGGCGGGAGCGGACCCGGCCGTCGCCCGCGCACTCGGGGCACGGGGTGGGCACGACCGTGCCGAAGCCCTGGCACTGCGGGCACGGGCGCGAGGTCATGACCTGGCCCAGGAAGGACCGGGTGACCTGCGAGACCTCACCGCGGCCGCGGCACATGTCGCACGTCTGCGCCGAGGTGCCGGGAGCGGCGCCCTCACCGGAGCAGGTGGTGCAGACGACGGCCGTGTCGACCTGGATCTCCTTGGTCGTGCCGAAGGCGGCCTCGTCCAGCTCCAGGTCCAGGCGGATCATGGCGTCCTGGCCGCGGCGGGTGCGCGAGCGCGGGCCGCGCTGCGCCGCCTGGCCGAAGAAGGCGTCCATGATGTCGGAGAAGTTGCCGAAGCCGCCCGCACCGAAGCCTCCGGCGCCGGCGCCGCCCGAGGAGGACAGCGGGTCGCCGCCGAGGTCGTAGACCTGCTTCTTCTGCGGGTCCGAGAGCACCTCGTACGCGGCGTTGATCTCCTTGAAGCGCTCCTGCGTCTTCGGGTCCGGGTTGACGTCCGGGTGGAGTTCGCGCGCCAGGCGGCGGAAGGCCTTCTTGATCTCGTCCTGCGATGCGTCGCGGCGCACGCCGAGTACGGCGTAGTAGTCCGTGGCCACTTACGACTCCGCCAGGATCTGTCCGACGTAACGTGCCACTGCGCGTACCGCTCCCATCGTTCCGGGGTAGTCCATGCGGGTCGGTCCGACCACGCCGAGTTTGGCGACTGTTTCGCCGCCCGAACCGTAGCCGACCGAGACGACGGACGTGGAGTTCAGTCCCTCGTAGGCATTCTCATGCCCGATTCGTACAGCCATGCCCGATTCGTTGGCCTCGCCGAGCAGCTTGAGGAGCACGACCTGCTCCTCCAGAGCCTCCAGCACCGGCCTGATCGTCAGGGGGAAATCGTGTCCGGAGCGCGTCAGATTGGCGGTGCCGCCGATCATCAGGCGCTCCTCGGCCTCCTCGGCCAGGGTCTCCAGCAGCGTCGACAGCACGGTCGACACCGTGCCCCGGTCCTCCGGCTCGAACGCCTCGGGCAGGTCCTGCACCAGCGTCGGGACGTCCGTGAACCGGCGGCCGACGACCCGGCTGTTGAGCCGCGCCCGCAGGTCGGCCAGGGAGGTTTCGCCGAAGGGCGCCGGGCAGTCGACGAGCCGCTGCTCGACCCGCCCGGTGTCGGTGATCAGCACGAGCATCAGGCGCGCGGGAGCCAGCGAGAGCAGCTCCACGTGCCGGACGGTCGAGCGGGTCAGCGAGGGGTACTGGACGATCGCGACCTGCCGGGTCAGCTGCGCGAGCAGCCGCACGGTGCGGCCGACGACGTCGTCGAGGTCGACGGCCCCGTCGAGGAAGTTCTGGATGGCCCGGCGCTCGGGCGTCGACAGCGGCTTGACCCCTGCCAGCCGGTCCACGAACAGCCGGTATCCCTTGTCCGTGGGGATGCGGCCCGCGCTGGTGTGGGGCTGGGCGATGTAGCCCTCCTCCTCCAGCACGGCCATGTCGTTGCGCACGGTGGCGGGCGAGACGCCGAGCCTGTGCCGCTCCGTGAGCGCCTTGGAGCCGACCGGCTCCTCCGTCCCGACGTAGTCCTGGACGATGGCGCGCAGCACCTCGAGTCTGCGTTCGCTGAGCATCGCGCGCACCTCCAGCTGTGATGCGGGTCGTGGTGGTCGTTCGTTTTGGCACTCGGGTCGTACGAGTGCCAGAGATCCCCCGGTCAGTGTACGGCCGGGGGGTACGCGGCTAGCAAGGGCGGCCCGCCAGGTAGCGTCGCGGTATGGACGTGGCTTGGGAAGAGGCGGGCTGGGAGAGACTGACCCGGCGGACCGGCCGGAAGCGCCTCCCGGTGTGGGACTGCACGGTGGGACTGGTGGTGGGAGACGATTCCGTACTGATCGTCGACCCCGGTTCGAGCCTCCGGGAGGGGGCCCTGCTGCGGGCCGAGGCGGAGCGCCTGACAGGCCGGCACGTGACCCATATCGCATTCACGCACGGCCATTTCGATCACGTCCTGGGCGGTGCGGCCTTCGCCGGCGCCGAAGTGTACGGCGCCGTCGGCCTCGACACCGAGCTCTCCGCGGGCCGCGAGGAGCTCCGCGGCGACGCCGTGCGGCACGGCCTGGACCCGGCGGACGCCGCCGAGGCGGCCGACCTGCTGGTGGTCCCGCGCCACCTGGTGTCGGGCGAGTGGACGCTGGACCTGGGCGGCGTGCAGGCGCTGCTCGCGAACGTCTCCCCCGGGCACACCCGCCACGACCTGGCGGTGCTCGTGCCCGGCGAGCGGGAGACGGTCTTCTGCGGCGACCTGGTGGAGGAGTCCGGGGAGCCGCAGGCCGGCCCCGACGCGGTGCCGGGCCGGTGGCCCGCGGCCCTGGACCGGCTGCTCGCGCTGGGCGGCGGGGACGCCCTGTACGTGCCGGGGCACGGGGCTGTGGTCGACGCGGCGTTCGTCCGTGCGCAACGCGCCACACTGGCGGCGCGCTTCGGCGTGTCGGGCGCCTGAGCGCGCCCGCTCTCCTAGTGTCGGCCGGATGCGCGAGTACTCCCCCGACCTGACCCCGCAGTGGAAGCGCCACAGGCCCGCCCCGGAGGTGCCGGCCGAGCCCGGCACCGTGGTGGAGGAGGCGGGCACCGGCTTCTGCGGGGCCGTCGTCGCCTGCGAGGCGGGCACGGTGACCCTGGAGGACCGCTTCGGCAAGCGGCGGGCGTTCCCGCTGGAGCCGCGGGGGTTCCTGCTGGAGGGCGCCCCCGTCACCCTCGTACGGCCCTCCCGGGCCCCGGCCGGCCCGCGGCGCACCGCGTCGGGCTCGCTCGCCGTCCCCGGCGCCAGGGCGCGGGTGGCACGGGCGGGCCGCATCTACGTGGAGGGCCGGCACGACGCCGAGCTCGTCGAGCGGGTCTGGGGCGACGACCTGCGGATCGAGGGCGTCGTCGTGGAGTACCTGGAGGGCGTCGACGACCTGCCGGCCGTGGTCGCCGGGTTCGCGCCCGGCCCGGACGCGCGCCTGGGCGTGCTGGTGGACCACCTCGTCCCAGGGTCGAAGGAGTCCCGCATCGCCGCGCAGGTGTCCGGCGAGCACGTCCTGGTCGCAGGTCACCCGTACGTGGACGTCTGGCAGGCGGTGAAGCCGTCCTCCCTGGGCATCGCGGCCTGGCCGGCGGTCCCGCCCGGCCAGGACTGGAAGACGGGCGTCTGCCGCGCCCTGGGCTGGCCGGAGAACACCGGCGCGGCCTGGCAGCACATCCTGTCCCGCGTGGGGTCCTACCGCGACCTGGAGCCGTCCCTGCTGGGCCGCGTCGAGGAACTGATCGACTTCGTCACGGCCCCCGCCGCCTGACGGTGCGCCGCGGCCCCGGGGCCTCGCGGGGCCGCCCGCTCAGTCCACCAGGTCCCGGACCACGGCGTCGGCGAGCAGCCGCCCCCGCAGCGTGAGCACGGCCCGCCCGCCGCGGTACGGCCCGGCCTCCAGCAGCCCGTCGGCGAGCGCCCGGCGCGAGGCCGCGAGCCCCTGCTCGGCGAGCAGTTCCAGCGGCGCGCCCTCCGCCAGCCGCAGCTCCAGCAGGATCCGCTCCACGCGGCGGTCCTCCGCGGACAGCAGCTCCCGGCCCGCCCCGGGCGAGCGCCCGGCGGCGAGCGCGGCGGCGTACGCGCCGGGGTGCTTCACGTTCCACCAGCGCACCCCGCCGACGTGGCTGTGCGCCCCGGGGCCGGCGCCCCACCAGTCGGCGCCGCGCCAGTACAGCTCGTTGTGGAGGCAGCGCCCGGCCTCGGAGGCCGCCCAGTTCGACACCTCGTACCAGTGGAAGCCGGCGCCGGCGAGGACCTCGTCGGCGATCAGGTACCGGTCGGCGTGGACGTCGTCGTCGGTCATGGGGACCTCGCCGCGCCGGATCCGGCGGGCGAGCTGGGTGCCCTCCTCGACGATCAGCGCATACGCGGAGACGTGGTCGGGGCCGGCGCCGAGCGCGGCGTCGAGGGAGGCCCTCCAGTCGTCGTCGCTCTCGCCGGGGGTGCCGTAGATCAGGTCGAGGTTGACGTGCTCGAAGCCGGCCCGGCGGGCCTCGGCGACGCAGGCCTCGGGGCGTCCGGGGGTGTGGGTGCGGTCCAGCACCTGCAGGACGTGCCGCCTGGCGCTCTGCATGCCGAAGGAGATCCGGTTGAAGCCGCCCTCGCGCAGCTCGGCCAGGTAGGCGGCGTCGACGGACTCGGGGTTGGCCTCGGTGGTGACCTCGGCGTCGGGCGCGAGGCCGAACTCGTCCCGGACGGCGGCCAGCATGCGGACGAGGTGCTCGGCCGGCAGCAGGGTCGGGGTGCCGCCGCCGACGAAGACCGTGCGGACCGGCCGGGGGTCGTCGCCGAGGACCTTGCGGGCGAGGCGGACCTCGTCGGCGAGGGTGTCGGCGTAGTTCTCCCGGGAGGCGAGCACGCCTCCGCTGCCGCGCAGCTCGGTCGCGGTGTACGTGTTGAAGTCGCAGTACCCGCAGCGCGTGGCGCAGTACGGGACGTGCAGGTAGAACCCGAGCGGACGGTCCCCGGCGCCCGCCAGGGCGTGCGGCGGCAGCGCGCCGTCTTCGGGCATGGGTTCACCGTCGGGCAGTGCGGAAGGCATGGGCCCATTGTCCCGCACGTCCGCCCGGGCCGGTCCGTGCGCGCGGCGGGCCGGGGGCGGGCGGGGGCGGTCCGGCGGCGGGCCCGGCCCCCTCCGGCGGGGCCGGGGGCCGGGCGGTGCGGGGGCCGCGCGGGTTCTCAGGCCTCGCGGGTGCCCTCGTACATCTCGTCGATCAGGTGCTTGAACTCACGCTCGACGACGGGCCGCTTCAGCTTGAGGCTGGGCGTGAGGTCGCCGTGCTCGACGTCGAGGTCGCGCGGCAGGATCCGGAACTTCTTCACCGTCTGCCAGCGCTGGAGGCCCTCGTTGAGGGTCTGGACGTACGTCTCGAGCAGGCGGTTCGTCTCGGGGGCGGCGAGCACCTCGGAGTACGTCTTGCCGTCCAGGCCGTTCTCGGCGGCCCAGCCGAGGATGGCGGCCTCGTCGAGGGCGATCAGGGCGGTGCAGAAGTTCCGGTCGGCGCCGTGGACGACGATGGACGACACGTACGGGCAGATCGCCTTGAACTGGCCCTCGATCTCGGCCGGGGCGACGTACTTGCCGCCCGACGTCTTGATCAGGTCCTTCTTGCGGTCGGTGATGCGCAGGTAGCCGTCGGGCGAGAGCTCGCCGATGTCGCCCGTGTGCAGCCAGCCGTCCTCTTCGAGCACCTCGGCGGTCTTCTCGGGCTGGCCGTGGTAGCCCTGCATGATTCCGGGGCCGCGGAGCAGGACCTCGCCGTCGTCCGCGATGCGGACCTCGGTGCCGGGGAGCGGCTTGCCGACGGTGCCGGTGCGGTAGGCCTCGCCGGGGTTGACGAAGGAGGCAGCGCTGGACTCGGTGAGGCCGTAGCCCTCCAGGATGTGGATGCCGGCGCCGGAGAAGAAGTAGCCGATCTCGGGGGCGAGGGCGGAGGCGCCGGAGACGGCGGCGCGCAGCCGGCCGCCGAAGGCCTCGCGGAGCTTGGAGTAGACGAGCGCGTCGGCGATGCGGTGCTTGGCGGTGAGGCCGAGGGGGGCCGTGGCCCGGCCGGTGCGCCGGTAGTTGTCCTGGGTGACCTTGGCGTACTCGCGGGCGACGCCGACCGACCACTGGAAGATCTTGTACTTGGCGCCGCCGCCGGCGCGGGCCTTGGCCGCGACGCCGTTGTAGACCTTCTCGAAGATGCGCGGGACCGCCGCCATGTAGGTCGGCTGGACGACGGGCAGGTTTTCGATGATCTTGTCGATGCGGCCGTCGACGGCGGTGACGTGCCCCACCTCGATCTGGCCGGAGGTGAGGACCTTGCCGAAGACGTGGGCGAGCGGCAGCCACAGGTACTGGACGTCGCCGCCGGTGATCAGGCCGGTGGCGACGGTGGCCTTGGCCATGTACGACCAGTTGTCGTGCGGGAGGCGGACGCCCTTGGGGCGGCCGGTGGTGCCCGAGGTGTAGATCAGCGTGGCGAGCTGGTCGGCCGTGATGGCGCCGATCCGCTCCCGCACCGCGTCGGGGTGCTTGGCGAGGTACTCGCGGCCGCGGTCCTCCAGGTCGGCGAGGGAGAGTACCCAGCCCTCGGGGTCGTCCTCCGCGGCGACGGCGTCGGCGGCCTCCAGGACGACGACGTGGCCCAGCTCCGGCAGCTCGGCACGGCGCTCGCGGGCCTTGGCGAGCTGGGCGGCGTCCTCGGCGATCAGCACGCGGCTGGCGGAGTCGGCCAGGATGAACGCCGACTCGTCGGCGTTGGTGCTGGGGTAGACCGTGGTGACGGCGCCGCCGGCGCACATCACGCCGAGGTCGCTGAGGATCCACTCGACGCGGGTGTTGGAGGCGAGCGCGACGCGCTCCTCGGGCTGCAGGCCCAGGTCGATCAGGCCGGCGGCGATCGCGAAGACCCGGTCGGCGGCCTGGCCCCAGCTCAGCGACCTCCAGTCGTCGGGGCCGCTGCCGGATGCCGGGGGCACCGGGTACCGGTAGGCCTCGGCGTCCGGCGTGGCGGCGACACGCTCAAGGAAGAGGGCCGCCACGGTGGGCGGGCGGTTCTCGATCTGGGTCAGTGTGTCGCTCACGGACGTCCTCCGGACCACGCGGCAGGGCTGCCGTCCGAGGGGGTGGGACGGCGGCTTCCAACAGGGTTTGAGACCAGGGTCTGCAACTGGCGAGTAACCAACGGGGCAGTGATCAGACTAGGGGCCCTCCGGCTGGCGCGTAAGAGCCCTTGAGCCGCCGATTCATAACGAAACAGGCCCCCGCCGGTGCGTGCGGGGGCCTGTTCCGGCTGTCCGTGCGGCCGGCTGCTACTTCTTCTTGGCGCCGGACTCGTCGCTGGAGAGGACGGCGATGAAGGCCTCCTGCGGGACCTCCACGGAGCCGACCATCTTCATCCGCTTCTTGCCTTCCTTCTGCTTCTCCAGCAGCTTCCGCTTACGGGAGATGTCACCGCCGTAGCACTTGGCGAGGACGTCCTTGCGGATGGCGCGGATGGTCTCGCGGGCGATGACCCGGGAGCCGATGGCGGCCTGCACCGGCACCTCGAACGCCTGCCGCGGGATCAGCTCGCGCAGCTTGGCGACCAGGCGCACGCCGTACGCGTAGGCGGCGTCCTTGTGGGTGATGGCGGAGAAGGCGTCGACCTTGTCGCCGTGCAGCAGGATGTCGACCTTGACGAGGCTGGAGGCCTGCTCGCCGGTGGGCTCGTAGTCGAGGGAGGCGTAGCCGCGGGTCTTGGACTTCAGCTGGTCGAAGAAGTCGAAGACGATCTCCGCGAGCGGCAGGGTGTAGCGGATCTCGACGCGGTCCTCGGAGAGGTAGTCCATGCCGAGGAGGGTGCCGCGGCGGTTCTGGCACAGCTCCATGATCGAGCCGATGAACTCGGTGGGCGCGAGGATGGTGGCGCGCACGACCGGCTCGTACACCTCCGAGATCTTCCCCTCGGGGAACTCGCTCGGATTGGTGACCGTGATCTCGCTCTTGTCCTCCATGACCACGCGGTAGACCACGTTGGGCGCGGTGGCGATCAGGTCGAGGCCGAACTCGCGCTCCAGCCGCTCGCGGATCACGTCGAGGTGGAGCAGGCCGAGGAAGCCGACGCGGAAGCCGAAGCCGAGCGCAGCGGAGGTCTCCGGCTCGTACACCAGGGCGGCGTCGTTGAGCTGGAGCTTGTCCAGGGCGTCGCGCAGCTCCGGGTAGTCCGAGCCGTCGAGCGGGTACAGGCCCGAGAAGACCATCGGCTTCGGGTCCTTGTAGCCGCCGAGGGCCTCGGTGGCGCCGCCGCTCTGCTGGGTGATGGTGTCGCCGACCTTGGACTGCCGGACGTCCTTCACACCGGTGATCAGGTAGCCGACCTCGCCGACGGAGAGGCCGTCGGCCGGGAGCATCTCGGGCGAGTTGGTGCCGATCTCCAGCAGCTCGTGGGTGGCGCCGGTGGACATCATCCGGATGCGCTCGCGCTTGCTGAGCGTGCCGTCGACGACGCGGACGTAGGTGACGACGCCGCGGTACGAGTCGTAGACGGAGTCGAAGATCATCGCGCGGGCGGGGGCGTCCTTGACGCCGACCGGAGCCGGGACGTTCTGCACGACGCGGTCGAGGAGCGCCTCGACGCCGACACCGGTCTTGGCGGACACCCGCAGCACGTCGTCGGGCTCGCAGCCGACGAGGTTCGCCAGCTCCTCGGCGAACTTCTCCGGCTGGGCGGCCGGCAGGTCGATCTTGTTGAGGACCGGGACGATCGTCAGGTCGTTCTCCATCGCCAGGTACAGGTTTGCGAGGGTCTGGGCCTCGATGCCCTGGGCGGCGTCGACCAGCAGGATCGTGCCCTCGCACGCGGCGAGGGAGCGCGACACCTCGTACGTGAAGTCGACGTGCCCGGGGGTGTCGATCATGTTGAGGATGTGCGTCCTGCCGACGCCGTCGCCCGCGGTCGGCGCCCAGGGGAGACGGACGGCCTGGGACTTGATCGTGATGCCGCGCTCGCGCTCGATGTCCATGCGGTCGAGGTACTGGGCGCGCATCTGCCGCTGGTCGACGACACCGGTGAGCTGGAGCATCCGGTCGGCGAGCGTCGACTTGCCGTGGTCGATGTGCGCGATGATGCAGAAGTTGCGGATCAGCGCCGGGTCGGTACGGCTCGGCTCGGGCACGTGGCTGGGGATGGCGGGCACGCAGTGTCCTGATTCTCGGGTCGCAGTCGGAAGCCTGGCTGGGTGTCGGTCCGTTCCATGGTCCCATGGACGGGGCAGTGCGCTCGGTTTGGGCCACCTGTGGGCGCCCTGGTAGCCTGGGCAGCTGTGTCTTCCACGCCCTCTCAGCTGGGGGACACATCCGGAAGATCAAACTCTGAACCTGAAAAGGCTCTTTCGTGGCGAACATCAAGTCCCAGATCAAGCGGAACAAGACGAACGAGAAGGCGCGCCTGCGCAACAAGTCCGTCAAGTCCGAGCTCCGCACCTTCATCCGCAAGGCCAACGAGGCTGTCGCCGCCGGCGACGTCGAGAAGGCCACCGCGGCGGCGCGCGTCGCCTCCCGCAAGCTGGACAAGGCTGCTTCGAAGGGTGTCATCCACAAGAACTCGGCCGCCAACAAGAAGTCGGCGCTGGCTTCCAAGGTTGCCTCCCTCCAGGGCTGAGCACTGATGTGATCGCCGGAACGGACCCAGCGGGCCCTCTCTTCCGCTCCTGACCGGCACCTCCCCCGCCCCGGCGGGGAGACCAGCGCCGCACGCGGCCTGCGTTCGCCACGCGGGTGCGGCGCACCAGAGCAGAAACCGAAGGCCCCGGCCGTCGCCCTTCCCCAGGGCGCCGGCCGGGGCCTTCGGCGTGCCGGATCAGTGGGCGGGGCGGCGGGGGCGGGCCGCGCGGGCCACGGCCACCACCGCCTTCTCCAGGGCGTACTCCGGGTCGTCGCCGCCGCCCTTGACGCCGGCGTCGGCCTCGGCGACGGCGCGCAGCGCGTCGGCGACGCCGTCCGCGGACCAGCCGCGCATCTGCTGGCGGACCCGGTCGATCTTCCACGGCGGCATGCCGAGGTCACGCGCCAGGTCGGCGGGGCGGGCCCCGCGCGGGGCGGACGCCAGCTTGCCGATTGCCCGGACGGCCTGGGCCAGCGCGCTGGTGATCAGCACGGGGGCGACGCCCGTCGCGAGGGACCAGCGCAGGGCTTCGAGGGCCTCCGCGGCCCGGCCCTCCACTGCCCGGTCGGCGACGGTGAAGCTGGAGGCCTCCGCCCGCCCCGTGTAGTACCGGCCGACGACGGCCTCGTCGATGGTGCCCTCGACGTCCGCGCACAGCTGAGCGACGGCGCTCGCCAGCTCCCGCAGGTCGCTACCGATCGCGTCGACCAGCGTCTGGCAGGCCTCCGGCGTCGCCGACCGGCCCAGAGTGCGGAACTCGCCCCGCACGAAAGCCAGCCGGTCCGCCGCCTTGGCCATCTTCGGGCAGGCGACCTCGCGGGCGCCCGCCTTGCGGGCCGCGTCCAGCAGGCCCTTGCCCTTCACGCCGCCCGCGTGGAGGAGTACGAGCGCGATGTCCTCGATGGGCGCCCCGACGTACGCCTTGACCTCCTTGACCGTGTCCGCGGACAGGTCCTGGGCGTTGCGCACGACCAGCACCTTCCGCTCGGAGAACAGGGAGGGGCTGGTCAGCTCGGCGAGGGTGCCGGGCTGGAGCTGGTCGGGCGTCAGGTCCCGCACGTCCGTGTCCGGGTCGGCGGCGCGGGCGGCCGCCACCACCTCCCGTACGGCGCGGTCGAGCAGCAGGTCCTCCTGCCCCACCGCGAGGGTGAGCGGGGCGAGCGGATCGTCGGTGGTGTTCTTCCTGGTGGCCATCGCCTCCAGGATCCCATGCCGCACCGACAGGCCCCCTCGCCCCGTGCCCGACAATGGTCGCGTGAACGTGCGACATGTACTGGTGCTGCCGGACCGCGACGCCGCCGAGGAGGTGGCCGAGGAGGTCGTCGAGCGGTTCGGGCCGGGCGAGGAGCCGCAGTTGGTCCGGGACGCCCTGGCCGGGGAGGACGACGCCGAGGACGCCCAGTGGCTCGTGGTCGTCGAGGACCCGGAGAGCCGGCTCGACGCCTCCGCGCTGGACGGCCTCGCCGCCGCGTACGAAGGGTGGCTGGAGGCCCCGTAGGACCGGGGGCCGGGCCGGCGGCCCGGGTCAGGCCTTGCGGACGACCTGCACGTCGAGGCTGACGTCGACGGCGGAGCCGATGGCGGCGATGCCGCCCGCCAGCACCGACTGCCAGTCGAGGGCGAAGTCCTCGCGGTGGAGCCCGGCCGTCGCCCGGCAGGCGGCCCTCGGCTCGCCCTCCATCCCCGTCCCCAGCCCCAGGTACTCGGTGTCCAGGGTCACCGAGCGGCTCGTGCCGCGCAGGGTGAGGGCTCCCGCGACAGCCCACCGGCTGCCGCTGCGGTGGATGAACCGCTCGCTGTAGAACTCCACCGTCGGGTGGCGGGCGGCGTCCAGGAAGTCCGCGGAGCGCAGGTGCTCGTCCCGCATCCGCAGACCGGTGTCGATGCTCGCCGTGTCGATGATCACGTGCATGGAGGAGTCCTCCATGCGGTCGGCGATCCGGACCGCGCCGGCGAAGGTGGTGAACCGGCCCCGGATCCTTGCGAAGCCGATGTGCCGGGCCGTGAACGCGATCGAGGAGTGCCCCGGGTCGATCTCCCAGTGCCCGGGCGCGGGCAGCAGCGGCGGCTCCACCGCGTCGAGGATGATCTCCGCGGTGCCGGCCGGCGCGGCGTCCCCGAGCAGCGTCGCCCCGTGGAACGGCGCGTAGCCCTCCGCCGTGACCGTGAGCCGGTACTCGCCCTCCGGGACCGCCGCCGTGAACCCCCCGTACGGGTCGGTCTCCCCGCTGACGACGGGGCGGCCGATCGGATCGGTCACCTCGAACGCGGCCCGCCGGACCGGCTGGTGCACGGTGTCGAGGACCCGGCAGCTGAGCAGGCGCGCCGTGTGAGGCAGCGTCAGGGTCGCGGATGTGTGCGAGCCGGCGCTCCCGGCCGTCTCGGACCCCCGTCTGCGACCGAACATGGTTGATGCACCCCCGTGCTGTGTGGACTTGTTCCGCTGTGGCGAAAACGCATTCGATCATGCGGTCGGGTTGCGGGCAAACAGAGCGGGCACGCCCGGTATGGGCGTGTCGCCGCGTTCGTCGCGCTGGGAATGCGCGCAGTCGCGGACCGCTTCCGGCCACGGCCACCGATCCGTCGGTGTCGGTCCGCAGAACGGTCGCGCCGAGAGCCCTCAGACGGGCGAGCGTGCCCGGCGCGGGATGCCCGTAGCGGTTCCCCGCACCCACCGGGACGACCGCCAGGCGGGGCCTGACCCGGGCGTGCAGCTCCGCGTCCTGGCGGGCGGATCCGTGGTGCGCGACCTTCAGGACGTCGACCGGCCCGAGGTCCGGCCGGCTGCCCAACAGGGCCTGCTGTGCGGGCGGTTCGAGGTCCCCGAGCAGCAGCAGGGTCAGCCCGCCGGTGCGGGCCAGCAGGGCGACGCTCGCGTCGTTGGCGCCGTCGGGCGCAGGCCCGCCAGGCGGCGGCCACAGCACCTGCCATTCGAGCGGCCCGGCCCGGCGCCGCTCCCCCGCCCAGGCGGGCACGACCGGGACGCCGGCCGCCGCGGCGGCCCTCCGGACGAACGCGGCCTGCCCGGCGGGCTCTTCCAGCGCAGTGGTCTGGATCACGCCGACCGACCGGCCGTCCAACACCCCGCGGAGGCCTCCGACGTGGTCGGCGTGGAAGTGCGTCAGGAGCAGCAGCGGCACCCGCCGCACCCCGAGGGCACGCAGGCAGGAGTCCACCGGCCCCGGTTCGGGCCCCGCGTCCACGACGACGGCCGTGCCGGGGCCCGCGGCCAGGACGGCGGCGTCGCCCTGCCCAACGGCGCACTGCACGTAGCTCCAGTCGGGCGGCGGCCAGCCCGTGAGCGTACGGGTGAGCTGCGGCGGCCGCAGCAGCGCGGCGAGCAGCAGCACCGCAAGCCCGGCGCACGCCCACGGCCGGCGGACCAGCCGAGGCCCGAGCAGTACGGCGGCCCCCGCGGCCGCTGCCAGCAGCAGCCCTCCGCCGAGCCCACCGGGCCATGCGAGCTCCGCACCGGGCAGCCGGGCGCCCGCCCGCGCCACCGCGGCGATCCACCCGGCCGGCCAGGCCGCGCACCAGGCGAGCACCTGCGCGGCGGGCGGGTACAGCGGGGCGGCCGCCAGCGCGGCGAAGCCGAGCACGGTCGCCGGAGCGGCCGCGAACTCCGCGAGCAGGTTGCACGGCACCCCGACGAGGCTGACCCGGGCGGAGAGCACCGCGACCACCGGCGCGCACACCGCCTGCGCGGCGGCCGCGGCCGCGAGCGCCTCCGCGGGGCGGGCCGGCATCCCGCGCCGCCGCAGGGTCCGGCTCCACCGCGGGGCGAGGGTCAGCAGGGCGCCGGTGGCGAGGACGGAGAGCAGGAATCCGGGGCTGCGGGCCAGCCACGGATCGTGGAGGAGGAGCAGCAGCGCGGCCGCGGCCAGTGCCGGCAGCAGCGACCGCCGCCGGCCGGTGGCGACGGCCAGCAGGCCGATCGCCCCGCAGGCCGCGGCCCGCAGCACGCTGGGGTCGGGCCGGCAGACGGCGATGAACGCCAGTACCAGCGC
Source organism: Streptomyces globosus (assembly GCF_003325375.1). Lineage (GTDB taxonomy): Bacteria > Actinomycetota > Actinomycetes > Streptomycetales > Streptomycetaceae > Streptomyces > Streptomyces globosus_A. The sequence continues at coordinate 5,706,898 of NZ_CP030862.1, forward strand.
CGCCCCGGCGAGGGCGGTCGCCCGCAGGGAGAGCCCCAGGCGGGGCGCGAGTCCGCGCCGTTCGGCCAGCTGGGCCCGCGCAGGCGGCCCGATGAGCAGGAACAGCACCACGGTCAGGTTGGACCCGGACACGGCCAGCAGGTGCAGCAGGTCGGTGGCCCGGAACGCCTCGTGCAGGTCGGGCGGGACCCTGGAGGTGTCCCCGACGACAAGCGCCGGCAGCAGGGCCCTCGGGTCGGCGGCGAGCCCCTCGGTGGCGGTGCGCAGCCCCTGCCGGAGCCGCCCGGCCGCCTGCTGGACGGCCGTGGGCGGGCCGGTCACCGCGGGGCCGGTGCCGGTCTGCGGCCGCAGCACGGCGACCGCCCGCTCGCCGGCCCTGCCGGGCCCCAGCCGGCCTTCCACGGCGACCCGGGTGGACGGCAGCAGCCGCACCCATCCCGGGCCGGAGGCGAGGACGCGCACCGGTGTGGCCACCCGGACATGGCCCCGGCCGGGCGCCGCCACCCGGGTCAGCAGCGCGTCCACCACGACCAGCGGCGGGCCGCTGCCCCCTCGGACGGTCCGCGGGTCGGCGGTGACGGCCACCTCGGCGACCACCCGGGCATGCTGCCGGGCCAGGTCGGGGACGGGCCCGGCCCGCTCCTCGGCCCGGGTCAGCCCCGCCGCGGCGGCGCCGGCCGCGGCGCACAGCAGCGCGAGGGCGGCGGCCGTCCCGGCCCGCCACAGGCGCTCCGGGCGCCGGCACCCGGCGCACAGCAGCAGCCCGGCCCCCGCGAGGGCGCAGACGGCCCCGGCGGCGGTCCACACGCCGGGCGCGCCGAGCGCGGCCGCGGCCGCCGCCCAGGCCGCCAGTGCGGGCCCCACCAGCCGCAGGTCCGCCGGCCCCCGCTCGGGGTCGGTGCCCTGGCCGGGCGTGAGGCTGCCGGACGCCCTCCGGACAGCAGTCCCGCGGTTCACGGCCGCACCAGCTTCCGGAGGTCGGCGAAGCGCCGCTCGCCGATGCCGTTGACCTGCCGGAGCTCCTCCACCGAGCGGAAGCCGCCGCGGGCGGTGCGGAAGTCGACGATGTGCCGGGCCAGCACCGGCCCCACCCCGGGCAGGGCGTCCAACTGCTCGACGGTGGCCGTCCCGAGGCTGAGCGGCCCGGCGGCAGGCCCGCCGGGGGCCGCTTGGCCGGGCGGTGCGGCCGGTGCGGGCACCCCGACCAGCACCTGCTCACCGTCAACGAGGACGCGGGCCCGGTTGAGCCCGGTGGTGTCCGCACCGGGCAGCACTCCCCCGGCTGCGGCGAGCGCATCCTCCACGCGGGAGCCGGTGGGCAGCCGCCGAAGCCCCGGATCGCGAACCTTGCCGCCGACGTCCACCACGACACGGGAGGCCGGCCCGGCAGCGGCGGCGGGCGCGGCCGGGGCGACGCCCGGCGACGGGGAAGGCGCCAGGGCCGGGGCGACCACCGCGGGCGGCGTCACCGGCCGCGGCCGCGCCGACCAGAACTGCTGCGCCCCGAACGCCACTGCGGCCGCCAGGACCACCGCGACGGCGGCCACCGCCCGGGGCCGCACCTCCAGCCGCGCCTGGACCCACAGCGGCAGCCGCTCCCGCACCCCGAGCCACCACATGCCCCGGGCCCCGCCGGCCTCCCCGGCCACCGGCGGCTCCGCGGTCCGCACGGACTGTGCAACCCCGACCGCCTCCCAGGGCCGCCCCGATACCGCAGCCCCGCCGGTCTCCGCCCGCCCGACCCCCTCCGCAGCCCCGGACCGGCCCGGCACCGCAGCACCGCCGGGTTGCGCACCTCTGACCGCGCTCCCGGACCGGCCCGGACCTCCCTGCCAGACCGGCACCGCGGCAGCGCCGGGCTCCGCACCCCTGACCGCGCCCCCGGACCCGGACCCGGCGTGATCGGCCGGGAGGCCGGGCCCTGCGGCGCCGCTGGTCTCCACACGACCGGCCACACCCGCAGGCCGCACCGCATCCCATGGCCGGCCCGGGACCCCGGCACGTCCGGGTGCCGCACGCCCGACCGCATCCGCAGGCCAGGCCGGGTCCGCCGGCGGGCCCGCAACCGCACGCAGGGCAGCGCCCGCAGCAGCGCCGGACTCCGACGCACTGGGCGGCCGGGGCGGGCCGGCCGACCAGGCTCGATGGGTCAACCCGGCGGGCTCTGCCGGTCGAGGGGGGTCTGCCGGCCGAGGCGGTGCTACAGGCCGAGGCGGATCCAGCCCGGCAGCGTCGGACGGCGGGGAGTCGCGCGGCGGGGAGTCGGGCGGCGGGACAGGGGTCGGCGGAGACGGCGGCGGTAGGGCTGGACGTGGGGTGACTCCGCCGAGGAGGGCTTCGGCGCGCCGGCGGAGGGCGGCCGGATCGGGCTGCCCGGCGTCACGTCGGCGGGGCCGCCCGCGGCGGTGTCGCAGCGGGTGGTCGGAGTGCGGTGGCCGGCCCGGGCCCGAGGCGGCTCCGGGGCGGCGCGTACGGCGTGTGTGAAGAGTCATGCCACGACGGTAGGGACATCTCCCCGACCCCGTTCGGAACCTTCAATTCCGGTGGACGGCGCCGCCGTTGTGGACAACCGGGCCACCCGTTCCGGTGCACGCCGCCGGGTCAGCGCGGGGAGACCACCGCCGCCAGCAGCCCCGGCCCCGTGTGGGCGCCGATGACCGCGCCGACCTCACTGACGTGCAGTTCCACCAGCCCGGGGATGCGTTCCCGCAGCCGCTGCGCCAGCTTCTCCGCCCGCTCGGGAGCAGCCAGGTGGTGCACGGCCACGTCGACGCTCGCCGCGCCCGCCTGCTCGACCGCCAACTCCTCCAGCCGCGCGATGGCCTTGGAGGCTGTGCGCACCTTCTCCAGCATCTGGATCCGGCCGCCGTCCAGGGTGAGCAGCGGCTTGACGGCCAGGGCCGAGCCGAGGAGGGCCTGTGCGGCGCCGATGCGGCCGCCGCGGCGGAGGTAGTCGAGGGTGTCCACGTAGAAGTACGCGGCCATGTCCGCGGCCCGCTTCTCCGCGGCGGCCACCGCCTCGTCGAGGGAGCCGCCCGCCTCGGCGGTCTCGGCCGCCGCCAGGGCGCAGAAGCCGAGGGCCATGGCGACCATGCCGGTGTCGACGACGCGCACCGGCACCGGAGCCGTCTTCGCAGCCAGCACGGCGGCGTCGTAGGTGCCGGAGAACTCCGCGGACAGGTGCAGGCTCACGATGGCCTCTGCGCCGCTCTCCGCGACCGCCCGGTAGGCCCGGACGAACTCTTCGGGGCTCGGCCGGGACGTGGTGACGGACCGGCGCTTCTGCAGCGCGAGGGCCAGGCTGCGCGCCGAGATCTCGGTCCCCTCTTCGAGGGCCTCGTCGCCGAGGACCACGGTCAGCGGGACGGAGGTGATTCCGTGCCGCGCCATTGCCGGTGGGGGCAGGTAGGCCGTGGAATCGGTGACGATCGCGACATGGCGGGACATGAGGCGGAGGTTACCGCCAGAGCGGGCGGGTCGGCAGCCCGACCCCTCCCCACGCGTGGGGAGCGGACGCAACCGCCCGCGCCCGGGACCGTCCACCGGCCCGCGGCCGGGCTCGCCTCAGGTCGTCGTTTCGGGCCGGGTGCTCTTCTGCCACGGGTACTGCGGGGCCGGCGCGGCGGGATCGAGGGCGGGAGTCTGCGAAGCCCCCCGATGTCCGCGCGGGTCCTGCCGCTCCTCGCCCCGGCCGTTCCCCCGCCCGGCCGCCGACCCGGCTGCCGGGCCCGCCGCCGCGTCCCATGCCGCTGCGGCCTCCGCGAGGTCGTCCAGGGGGTCCCGGCGCGAGGCGTAGTCCCGCAGTGCGTCCGACTCGACCTCGATCTGCGCCGACAGGGTCGACAGCTCGTCCTCGGCGAACCGGCGGGCCCGGTCGCGCGCGGCCCACCTCAGGGCGTCCGCGGACTGCGTGATCTTCGCCACCCGCTCCCGCAGGTCGGGCAGGGCCGCGGCGACCCGGGCCCGGTCGGGCTCCTGCTCCAGCCGCTTCAGCTCGTCGTCCAGCTCGTGGCCGTGCGCGCTGAGCCGCTCGAACAGGACGAGCGACTCCTTCAGCGAGGCGTCGGCCCGGGAGCCCTCCCTGAGGGCCTCCTGCGTGGTGCGCATGGACGTCCGCAGGTCCAGCCGCAGCTGGGCGAGCGAGCCGGGCACCCCGACCTGGCCGATGCTCTTCGCCTTGAGCGCGGTGTCCTCCACGGTCCGCTTGGCCTGGGTGATCGTCCGGTCCACGCCGCGCTTCGCCGCGCCGACCGCCTTGACCGTGGCCCAGGCGCCGAGGCCCAGGAGGGCGAACAGCATCACCAAGGTGAACATGATGATCAACGCGCCTGCCTCCACGAGGACCCCTTCCCCTGCCGTTTTCCGTCCCCTCCACCGTAAACGCCGCGGGCAGGTTGGGGGTTCCCATCGAACCCCCAACCTGCCCGTACGGGAAGACCCCGAGCGGCGGCGGACAAGCCGGCCCCAGAGGCCGGCCCCCACCGTCAGACGACGATGTTGACCAGCTTGGGCGCGCGGACGATCACCTTGCGGATCTCGGCCCCGCCCACGGCCGCCACGACCGCCGCGTCGGCGAGCGCCAGCTGCTCCAGGTCGGCCTCGGAGATCGCCGGCGGCACCTCCAGGCGCGCCTTGACCTTGCCCTTGACCTGGACGACGCAGGTGACGGTCTCGTCCACCACATACGCCGGGTCGGCCACCGGGAAGGCCTGGTGCACGACCGAGCCGGTGTGGCCCAGGCGGTGCCACAGCTCCTCCGCGATGTGCGGGGCCAGCGGGGCGACCAGCAGGACCAGCGCCTCGGCGACCGGGCGCTCCAGCGGGCGGCCCGCCTTGGTCAGGAAGTTGTTCAGCTCGGTGATCTTGGCGATGGCGGTGTTGAAGCGCAGGCCCGCCATGTCGGCGCCGGCCCCGTCGATCGCCTTGTGCAGGGCGCGCAGGGTGTCCTCGCCCGGCTCGCCGTCGACGACGGTGACGGCGCCCGTCTCCTCGTCCACGATGTTGCGCCACAGGCGCTGGAGCAGGCGGTACTGGCCGACCACGGCGCGGGTGTCCCACGGCCGCGAGACGTCCAGGGGGCCCATGGCCATCTCGTACAGGCGCAGGGTGTCCGCGCCGTACTCCTCGCAGATCTCGTCGGGCGTGACGGCGTTCTTCAGGGACTTGCCCATCTTGCCGTGCTCGCGCCTGACCGGCCGGCCCTCGAAGAAGTAGCCGCCGTCGCGCTCCTCGACCTCGGCCGCCGGGACGTACACGCCGCGCTCGTCGGTGTACGCGTACGCCTGGATCATGCCCTGGTTGAACAGCTTGTGGAACGGCTCCGCCGAGGAGACGTGGCCCAGGTCGAACAGCACCTTCGACCAGAAGCGGGCGTAGAGCAGGTGCAGCACGGCGTGCTCGGCGCCGCCGACGTACAGGTCGACGCCGCCGTGCGGCGCGCCCTCGCGCGGGCCCATCCAGTACTGCTCGATCTCCGGGTCGACCAGGGCCTCGCTGTTGTGCGGGTCCAGGTAGCGCAGCTCGTACCAGCAGGAGCCGGCCCAGTTGGGCATGGTGTTGGTCTCGCGCCGGTAGGAGCGCACGCCGCGGCCGTCGCCCAGGTCCAGCTCGACGTTGACCCAGGCCTCGTTGCGGGACAGCGGGGTCTCGGGCTGGGAGGCGGCGTCGTCGGGCTCGAAGGTGCGCGGCGAGTAGTCCTCGACCTCGGGCAGCTCCAGCGGCAGCATCGACTCGGGCAGGGGGTGCGCGACGCCGTCCTCGTCGTAGACGATCGGGAACGGCTCGCCCCAGTACCGCTGGCGGCTGAACAGCCAGTCGCGCAGGCGGAAGTTGACGGTGCCCTCGCCGATGCCCCGCTCGGTCAGCCAGGCGGTGATGGCGGCCTTCGCCTCGACGACGCCCATGCCGTCCAGCGAGATGCCCTCGCCGGCCGAGTTGACGATGGTGCCGTCGTACGAGGTGAACGCGTCCTCCCACTCGGCGGGGTCGGCGTCGCGGCCGTCGGAGGGCTCGACGACGCAGCGGATCGGCAGCTCGAAGGCCTGCGCGAAGGCGAAGTCGCGTGAGTCGTGTGCCGGGACGGCCATGATCGCGCCGGTGCCGTAGCCCATCAGCACGTAGTCGGCGATGAAGACGGGGACCGGGTCGCCGCTGACCGGGTTGACGGCGTACGCGCCGGTGAAGACGCCGGTCTTGTCCTTGGCCTCGGCCTGGCGCTCGACGTCCGACTTGGCGGCGGCCTGCTTGCGGTAGGAGTCCACGGCCTCGGACGGGGTCGCCGAGCCGCCGGTCCACACCTGGCGGGTGCCCTCGGGCCACTCGGCCGGGACGATCTTCTCGACGAGCGGGTGCTCGGGCGCCAGCACCATGTAGGTGGCGCCGAACAGGGTGTCGGGGCGGGTGGTGAAGACGGTGACGGTGCCGTCGCCGACGGCGAAGTCGACGCGGGCGCCCTCGGAGCGGCCGATCCAGTTCCGCTGCTGCAGCTTGATGGCCTCGGGCCAGTCCAGCGCGTCCAGGTCGTCCAGCAGCCGGTCGGCGTACGCGGTGATCCGCATGTTCCACTGGCTCAGCTTGGCCTTGAAGACGGGGAAGTTGCCGCGCTCGGAACGGCCGTCGGCGGTGACCTCCTCGTTGGCCAGGACGGTGCCCAGGCCGGGGCACCAGTTCACGGGGGCGTCCGAGGCGTACGCCAGCCGGAAGTCGTTCAGGACCGCGGACCGCTCGGCGGCGTCCAGCTCGGCCCAGGCGCGGCCGCCGGGGACCTCACGGCTGCCGTCCTCGAAGGCGGCGACCAGCTCGGCGATGGGGCGGGCCTTCTTCGCGTCGGCGTCGTACCAGGCGTTGTAGATCTGCAGGAAGATCCACTGGGTCCACTTGTAGTAGTCCGGGTCGATCGTGGCGAAGGAGCGGCGCTTGTCGTGGCCGAGGCCCAGGCGGCGCAGCTGCTTCTTCATGTTCTCGATGTTCGCCTCGGTGGACACGCGCGGGTGCGTGCCGGTCTGCACGGCGTACTGCTCCGCCGGCAGGCCGAAGGCGTCGAAGCCCAGGGTGTGCAGGACGTTGTGGCCGCTCATCCGCTGGTGGCGGGCGTAGACGTCGGTCGCGATGTAGCCCAGCGGGTGGCCGACGTGCAGGCCGGCACCGGAGGGGTAGGGGAACATGTCCATGATGAACTTCTTGGGGCGCGCGACGGCCTCGGCGTCCCCGGCCAGGTCGCCGACGGGGTTCGGGGCCTCGTAGGTGCCCTGCGCGTCCCAGACGTCCTGCCAGCGTGCCTCGATGTCGGCGGCCATGGCGGCCGTGTAACGGTGCGCCTCGGCCGCCTCGGCGGCCGGGGTGTTCGTCTCGCTCATGTCTTCGGAAGCTCCATCGATCGTCTCTGCCGTCTCTGCCTGCCCAAACGAAAAAACCCCTCGCACAGGAGGGGGAGCCGCGCCGATGCCGACCATCGCGGGGTCGGCCCTGATCAGCGCGGCTCGGTAAGCAGAAGGCGTACGGCACGCATGGCGCCAGGGTACCGCAGCGGTCCCGGCGGCCGCTCGGGCGTTCCGCACAACGAGAAGCGGGCCACCCGATCCGGGTGGCCCGCTTCCGTACTGTGGAGCTAAGGAGAATTGAACTCCTGACCTCTTGCATGCCATGCAAGCGCTCTACCAACTGAGCTATAGCCCCTTGCTTCTCTGCCGCCGGGCCCCTTCTCGGTTTCCCTTGCCGGTTCCCCCTGGCGACACCCAGAACATTACACGGTTCCGGGCCAGGTCCAAAAACGAGATTCCGAGCCGGTCGACATGTCCATCTTTGCCCGTTTTGCGGCATCTAGGCCCGGGCGAACTGGTAGAAGCGCTTGAGCGTGCAGTGCTCGTCGAGGAGCCGGCCGTAGATCGGCTCGCCCTCCAGCTCGCGGTACGTCTCGATGGGGTCGCCCTTGATGATCAGCGCCCGTGCGCATTCCTCGCACCAGTACTGGTAGTCGGGGTTGACCGGGTCCATGTCCCGCACGATCGGCGTGCCGTTGTTGCACCAGTCGCACCGGCGCCGGTGTGCACCCATCCGTCAGCGACTCCCTCCCGCGTCGGGCCGTCGACTCCCCCTCCGGCCGTCCGATTCTGCCACGCGGGCGCGCGGCAGGTCAGCAAGCGCAGGCAAGGGGCAAACGCAAGGATCCCGCCCCCTGTTGGGGACGGGATCCTGATTGTGGAGCTAAGGAGAATTGAACTCCTGACCTCTTGCATGCCATGCAAGCGCTCTACCAACTGAGCTATAGCCCCGCTCTCCGCCTCGCTCCCCCGTTTCCGGTGTTCCGCGCTGCGAACAAGAAGAACTTTAGCCGCGACCAGCCGGAAAGTGAAATCCGGGCCGGGGGCGCCTCTGAGACGGGCTCAGACGGGCCCCCTGCGGAGCTCAGTCGTCGTCGCCGAGCACGGGTTCCGGCAGCGTGCCGGCGTTGTGCTCGAGCAGGCGCCAGCCGCGGGCGCCCTCCCCCAGGACGGACCAGCAGCAGTTGGAGAGCCCGCCGAGGCTCTCCCAGTCGTGCGGCTGCAGGCCGAGCAGCCGGCCGATCGTCGTGCGGATGGTGCCGCCGTGGCTGACCACCACCAGCGTGCCGCCCTCCGGCAGCCGCCCGGCGTGCTCCAGCACCACCGGGGCCGCCCGGTCGGCGACCTCGGTCTCCAGCTCGCCGCCGCCGCGGCGCACGGGCTCGCCGCGCTTCCACGCGGCGTACTGCTCGCCGTGCTTGGCGAGGATCTCGTCGTGGGTCAGGCCCTGCCACTCGCCGGCGTACGTCTCGCGCAGCGCGGCGGTGCGGGCGACGGGCAGTCCCGTGACGGCGGCCAGCTCCGCCGCCGTGCGGGAGGCCCGCTGGAGGTCCGAGGCCACGATGGCGTCCGGCCCCAGGGAGGCCAGCAGGCGGGCGGCGCGGCGGGCCTGCGCCATACCGGTCTCGGTCAGCGGGATGTCCGTGGAGCCCTGGAAGCGGCGCTCCAGGTTCCAGGCCGTCTGGCCGTGCCGCCACAGGACGATCTTCCGGCCGGTCCGGGCCGGCCGCCCGGGGGCCGTGCCGGCGGCGGCCGCCGGCTGCTGCTGGTCCGGGCCCTTGCCCGGCTGCGTGCTCGCGCTCAGAACAGATCACCGTCCAGGTCGTCGTCGCCCTGCGCCTCGCGCAGCTTGGCGTACTCCTCGGCCTTGCCCTTCGTCAGCTTGGCGTCCTCGGGGAGTTCGATCTCGGGGCAGTCCTTCCACAGGCGCTCCAGCGCGTAGAAGACCCGCTCCTCGCTGTGCTGCACGTGGACGACGATGTCGACGTAGTCGAGCAGGATCCAGCGGGCGTCGCGGTCGCCCTCGCGGCGTACCGGCTTGGCGCCGAGCTCCTTGAGGAGGCGCTCCTCGATCTCGTCGACGATGGACTTGACCTGGCGGTCGTTGGGCGCCGAGGCGAGCAGGAAGGCGTCGGTGATCGACAGCACGTCGCTGACGTCGTACGCGATGATGTCGTGCGCGAGCCGGTCGGCCGCCGCCTGGGCGGCGGTGGTGATGAGCTCGATGGAGCGGTCCGTGGCGGTCACTGGCCATGCTTTCGGGTCGGCGGGCAGATCCCTACAAGGGTCTCATGTGCCGCCGACGCCGCCCGCGCCGTGCTTCCGGCCGCCGGCCGGAAGCACGTCAGGAGGGCTTCCAGTCCCTGCCCAGCGTCACGACGATGTCGGCGTTGACCGGGTTCTCGCCCTTCTTCACCGCCGTCTCCGGCAGCCCCAGCGTCTTGGCGACCTCGACGGCCCGGGGCCGCTGGGCGTCGTCCTGGTAGGTGACCTGGGTCGCGGACTGCTGCCGGTCCGCCTTGCCGCCGTCGACGAAGGTGTAGCCGCCGTTGAGGAGGGCGGCCCTGGCCGCGACCTGCGCCTTGGCGTCGCCGGTGGCGTCCCGCAGGCCCACGCGCGGCGCGGCGCCGGGCTGCGCGGCGGTGAAGCTGCCGCCGAGCACCTCCTTGACCACGGTCCGGTTGGCCTCGTCCGTGAGCGAGCCGTCGGGCTTCACGCCGAGTACGTCGGTGCGGTACGCGGACCGCCCCTCCTTGGCGTGCTCGCCCAGCCTGGCCAGCATCGCGCCGAGGGTCTCGGCGCTCAGGGACGGGTCGAGGATCTGTCCCATGCTCTCCACGGTCGTCGTGGCCGACTGCGCGTCGCCGGGGATCTTGCGCAGCACCCCATACAGCACCTGCCCGAGGCGCTCCAGCTGCTCGGCCTCCGGCTCGCCGGGGGCGCGGTGGGTGGCGTACGCGACGGCCATGGCGCCGCTCAGGTGCTGCTTCGCGCCCTGCCCCACGGCGGGGATCTTGGCGGCGTCGTCGGCCGGGATCGCGGTGTCGGTGTCGGCCTCGATGCCGCCGACGAGCTCGACGAGGTTGTCCAGGAACGGCGTGTCCAGGCGCCAGGTGCCGCCGATGCCGGTGCCGAGCACCGAGTCGAGGGACTCGCGCACGCCGAGGCCGCCCTTCTCGACGGCCTTGCCCAGGGGGGTGGCGGTGCCGTCGTCCCCGGTGACGCCGAGGGTGTTGGGCAGCAGGACGGTGGCGCCCCGGCCCGTCGTGACGTTGTCCACGAGCAGGGCGGTGGAGGTGCCGCCCTTCTTCGTGTTGTGGACATGCACGACGATCATGTCGCGCTTCTGGGGCCCGGCGGCGGTGGCGGTGCCCTTGCCGTCGGCCCCGCCGAGGAAGGGCAGCATGCCCGCCCACCAGAGGTAGCCCGCGCCCGCGACCGCGAGGAGCGCGAGGACGGCGGTCAGGGCGACGACGCGGTTGCGGCCGCGGCGGCGGGCCTCCTCGCGGCGCTCGGTGCGGCTCTCGGTGAACTTGAGCCAGTCGATGACGTCGTCGGAGTCCTCGTCCGGCTGGTCGAGGAACGCGAACTGCTCCGTCCGGTAGCCGGCGCCGCCGCCGTCCCCGGCACCGCCTGCGTCCGCGCCGTCTGCCGCCCGGCGCGGCTCCGGGACCTGGGCGGTGTGCGGCGCTGCGGCGGCGGAGGCGGCCGGGGGCTGGGGGGCGGCCGCGGGCTGGGGGGCGGGCTGCTGGTGCGGGATCCACTGCTCGCGCAGTTGCTGCTGGTGCGCGTCCTGGCCGTACGTACCGGCCGCGGGGTACTGCTGGGGGGCGTACTGCGGGGGCGCGTACTGCTGGGGCTGCGCCGGGTAGTGCTGCTGTCCGCCGTACGAGGGGGTGCCGCCGTAGGCCGGGTCCGCGCCGTGGACGGGGTCCGGTCCGTGGTGCGGGCCCGGTCCGTGGCCGGGGTCCGCGTACCCGGTGCCCGGGTCGTGGTGGTGTGCCTGCGGGGCGGCGGGCGCGGGGCCGTACACCGGGCGCCCGTACGCGTCGTAGCCGATGAGCTGCTGCTCCCGGGCTCCGTACGGGTCGTACGGCTCCTGTCGGTCGTTCACCGCGGGCCCCTCTCGTCGCCGGGAGCTCAGGCTCCCCGGTACAGCTCACGCTTGTCGATGTAGCGCACCACACCGTCCGGCACCAGATACCAGACCGGGTCGCCCTGGGCCACGCGCGTGCGGCAGTCGGTGGAGGAGATGGCCAGGGCGGGCACCTCGACGAGGGAGACGCCGCCTTCGGGCAGGCCGTCGTCGGAGAGGGCGTGGCCGGGCCGGGTCACCCCGATGAAGTGGGCGAGGGAGAAGAGCTCGTCGGCGTTGCGCCAGGTGAGGATCTGCGCGAGGGCGTCGGCGCCGGTGATGAAGAAGAGGTCGGCGTCCTGGTTGAGCGCGCTGAGGTCGCGGAGGGTGTCGATCGTGTACGTCGGCCCGCCGCGGTCGATGTCGATGCGGCTCACCGAGAACTGCGGGTTGGACGCCGTCGCGATGACGGTCATGAGGTAGCGGTCCTCGGCGGGCGACACGGCCCGGTGAGACTTCTGCCAGGGCTCGCCCGTCGGTACGAAGACCACCTCGTCGAGGTGGAACAGGGCGGCCACTTCACTGGCGGCCACCAGGTGTCCGTGGTGGATCGGGTCGAATGTCCCGCCCATCACGCCGAGCCGGCGCTTGACCGGGCCGGTAGGCGTCTCCTGCTCTCCCATGAGCGCAGAGCCTACTGGCCCGGCCGGCTGCCGCGGACCGGGGTCGGGCGCGTGCGCGCCCGCGGGGCGGTTCAGCGGTCGCGGTTCAGGCGCGTGGTGACCCAGAGCATCAGGAGCAGGATGACGAGCGCGGCGCCGCCGGTGAGGTACGGGTTGAGGCTGTCGTGGTTGCCGCCGTGCTGCTCGGCCCCCTCCGAGGCGAGGAGAACCAGGGAGTGGGCGGTTGAAGTGAGGCTCATCAGGGGGTACCTATCGAGTCGGGGAGCGGGCGGAGATCTCGCTCACATCGTATGCGGGGGCCTGGGGCACGCTCACGCCGACTCAGGCGTTGGAGAGGATAGACGCACGTGCATCCAGGTCCGATCGAGGGGGAGGCGTCATGAGCGGGACGGTTTTCGAGAAGGTGCCGGCGCGCGACCGCAAGAGGTTCGAAGGCATTTCGTCGCGGGCGTACGAGCACCCGGCGGACCGGTCCGCCCTGGTGGCGCTCCGCAAGCTGAGCGGGTTCGACACGGTGTTCAAGGCGCTGAGCGGGCTGCTGCCGGAGCGCAGCCTGCGGCTGCTGTTCCTGTCGGACTCGGTGCGGGTGGGCGAGACGCAGTTCCCGCACCTGCACGAGATGCTCCGGGACGCCTGCTACATCCTGGACCTGGAGAAGGTCCCGCAGATGTACGTCCAGCAGGACCCGAAGCCGAATGCCATGTGCATCGGGCTGGACGAGCCGATCATCGTGGTGACCACGGCCCTGGTGGAGCTCCTGGACGAGGAGGAGATGCGGGCGGTCGTGGGCCACGAGGTGGGGCACGCGCTGTCGGGCCACTCGGTGTACCGCACGGTGCTGCTGTTCCTGACGAACCTCGCGCTGAAGGTGGCCTGGATCCCGCTGGGCACGGTGGCGATCTCCGCGATCGTGACGGCGCTGCGGGAGTGGTTCCGCAAGTCGGAGCTGTCGGCGGACCGGGCGGGCCTGCTGGTCGGGCAGGACGTGAACGCCTCGATGCGCGGCCTGATGAAGATCGCGGGCGGCAACCACCTGCACGAGATGAACGTGGACGCCTTCCTCGCCCAGGCCGAGGAGTACGAGTCGAGCGGCGACCTGCGGGACTCCGTCCTGAAGATCCTCAACATGCTGCCGCGGACGCACCCCTTCACCGCGGTGCGGGCGGCCGAGCTGAAGAAGTGGTCGCAGAGCCGGGACTACCAGCGGATCATGGACGGCCACTACCCGAAGCGCGACGAGGACAAGGACGCCTCGGTGGCGGACTCCTTCCGGCAGTCGGCCGCGCACTACGCGGACTCGGTGCGCACGAGCCGGGATCCGCTGATGAAGCTGGTGGGCGGCATCGCGGGCGGGACGGCCGACCTGGGCGGCCGGCTGCGGGACAAGTTCACCGGCGCGGCCGGCTCCGGGGCGGCGTCCGCCTCCGGTCCGGCGGGCGCGGCCGGCGGCGAGGCCGGGGAGGGCGCTACGGGGCGGGGCTGACGGGCGGCGCCGCCGAATCGGCCGGCGCCATCACGCCGCACAGGCCGCCGGTGCGCCGCGGTCGGCCCGCGGCGTACGGGTCACTCGCGGCCGGGCCCACGGTGGTGGGCCCGGTGCCGGCCGGGAGCGGGCGGAAGGCGCCGGCCGGGTCGGCGGAGCAGGCCTGGGGGCCGGCCAGCACATAGGCCGACACCAGTTCCGTCCGCCGGGCGGCGAGGTCCTCCAGGTCGAAACGGAAGCGCAGTTCGCGGCGGACCGTGAAGAGGGAGGCCTCGCCGGAGGCCGGCTGCGCCGCCGCGGCGGGCCGTACGGCGTACACGAAGGTGTGGTCGGCAGTGACCTCCAGGACCTCCGGGGAGGCCTCCTCGTAGGCGAGCGTGCCGTGGACGCGGACCCGCGGGTCGGCGACGGCGGTGCCCCGGTCGAAGCGGACCAGCCAGCCCGTGGCGGCGTGCCGCCCGTCGCCGGAGGGCGAGGCCATGCTGCGGTCGAACTGCTCCAGCTGGTCCGGGTCGAGCAGCGCCCGGACGGGCCGGGTGGCCGCGCCCGCGAGGACGTCCGGGTCGAGTGAGGACTGCACGAGGTAGTCCTTGGCGGTGGACAGGGCGGTGACGACCTGCCCGTCGGTGAAGTGTGCGGTGCGCCGGACGGCCGGCATGGTGATCCCGGCCGCCCCGGTGCGGAATGCGGCGGCCGGGCCCTGCCCGAACAGGTCGGCGGGCTGCCCGCCGGGCACCGCGACGGCCGGGGCCAGCGGGACGACGGTGCTGGTCAGCGGCTCGGTCCTGATCTGCGCCCGGGGCGCGGCGGGGTTGCTCAGCCCCATGTACACGGCCGCGGCGAAGGCCGCCGCGATGAGCAGGACGAGCAGCATGCCCTGGCGGGCGGCGCGGCCCGGGGTGCCGGTCCGGGGCTTGGCGGGGCCGCTGCCCGACCAGATGGAGCGGCTGCGGACGGCCCGTGCGTGCTCGCCCATTCGCTCCTGCGCGGAGAACTCCTGGAGGCGGGCAGCGCGGACGAAGTCCTCGTCGAACACGACCGACCGGTACTCGTCCGGGCGGAGCTCGTCGTCACCCCCGCCGATGCCGTCGGGGGGTCCGTCGGGTGGATCTGCCGGCGCGGCCATTGCTTCTCCCCGCTGTCACCGGTCCAGAGAAGCCCCCTGCCCGCGTGGCGGAGCGGGGCCGTACCTTCAGGGTTGGCGGCCGGCGGGTTCCATAAACGCCCCGGCGCCGGTGACTTCCCTGAGCGGGGTGCTGGAGGGGGCCGGGGCGGGCTCGGAGCCGCCGGAGGCGCTGCGGTAGACGGCGCTGAAGGCGAGCGCGACCATGCCGAGGCCCATCACGAAGGCGAGGACCCAGGCGACGGGGCGGAGCCACGGGGAGCGCCCGCGGTAGGGGCGCAGGCTGCCGCCGTAGGTGCCGTAGGGCCCTTCGGGGTAGCCGTGGGCGTAGTGGTGCTCCCAGCCGGGCTCGTCGATGCCGTAGCCGCCGGGGCGGCCGTAGCCGTACCCGTCGTGGTCGTCGTCGGAGGTCCAGCCGCCCGCGACGGCCCGCGCGGCCTCCGCCTCGGCGCGGGCGCGGTCGGCGGCCCGCTGCCGCTCGGCGGCGCTGGGTTCATGGAGCTCCGCGCTCCGGACGAAGTCCTCGTCGAGCACCACGGCGGCGAAGTCGAACTCAACGCCTCCGCGGTCGTCGTCGGGCTCCCCGTCGTCCGGGTACCTGCCCCCCACGTCGTCCGGCACGGGACCAGCGTAGACCTGGGGGGCCGCTTTGGGCAGGGTGTCCGCCGAAATCCGGCCACTCCGTGTTGGGCGAGCGGTTACCGTACGTGGCCGTCACCGGTGACGATGTACTTGGTGGAGGTCAGTTCGGGCAGGCCCATCGGGCCCCTGGCGTGCAGCTTCTGGGTGGAGATGCCGATCTCGGCACCGAAGCCGAACTGGCCACCGTCCGTGAACCGGGTGGAGGCGTTCACGGCGACGGTGGTGGAGTCGACCAGCTGGGTGAAGCGGCGGGCGGCGGCCTGCGAGGTGGTGACGATCGCCTCCGTGTGGCCGGAGGTCCAGCGGCGGATGTGGTCGACGGCGTCGTCGAGGGAGTCGACGACGCCGGCGGCGATGTCGTAGGAGAGGTACTCGGCGGCCCAGTCCTCGTCGGTGGCGGGCACGGCGGTGGCCTTCGAGCCCTCGGCGGCGGCGAGGACGCGCGCGTCGCCGTGGACGGTGACGCCGGCGTCGGCGAGGGCGTCGAGGGCGCGCGGCAGGAAGGCGTCGGCGATGTCGCGGTGGACGAGGAGCGTCTCGGCGGCGTTGCAGACGGAGGGGCGCTGCGCCTTGGAGTTGACGAGGATCTCCACGGCCATGTCGAGGTCGGCCTGCGCGTCCACGTAGACGTGGCAGTTGCCGGTACCGGTCTCGATGACCGGGACGGTGGACTCCTCCACGACGGTCTTGATGAGGGAGGCCCCGCCGCGCGGGATGAGGACGTCGACGAGGCCGCGGGCGCGCATCAGCTCGCGGACGGAGTCGCGGGACTCGCCGGGGACGAGCTGGACCGCGTCGGCGGGCAGGCCGGCGGACTCGACGGCGTCGCGGAGGATGGCGACGAGCGCGGTGTTGGAGGCGTAGGCGGAGGAGCTGCCGCGCAGCAGGACGGCGTTGCCTGACTTGAGGCAGAGCGCGGCGGCGTCGACGGTGACGTTGGGCCGGGCCTCGTAGATGATGCCGACCACGCCGAGCGGGACGCGGATCTGCCGCAGGTCGATGCCGTTGGGGAGGGTGGAGCCGCGGACGACCTCGCCGACGGGGTCGGGGAGGGCGGCGACGTCGCGGACGTCGGAGGCGATGGCGCGGATCCGCTCCGGGGTGAGGGTGAGGCGGTCGATGACGGTCTCGCTGGTGCCGGCGGCGCGCGCCTTGTCGGTGTCGACGGCGTTCGCGGCGGTGATCTCGGCGGTACGGGCCTCCAGGGCGTCCGCAATGGCCAGGAGCGCGGTGTCCTTGGCGGACCGCGGGAGCGGGGCGACGGCCGCGGCGGCGGTGCGGGCGCGGCGGGCGGCGGCGAGGACGGGCGAGGCCGTGGCATCGAGCGAGGTCATGCCGCCCAGGGTAGTCCCCGGCGCGGCCCGCCCGGCCGGCCCTCCCACCCCGCGAGACGCGGGGCGGACCGGGCCCTCCCGGCCGCGTCCCCAGCCGTGCGTACCGCCGCCCGCACCGGGCGGGTGCGGTGCGGCGGGACGCTCGGCGGGACGGCGGGCGGCGGTCGCCCGCTCAGTACGGGTGGACGCCCACCGGGTGCGCGGGCGGCGGTCCGTAGCCTTCCGCCACGCGGAGGTGGTAGGTCGCCCGGTCGATGACCTCCAGGCCGACGATCTCCCAGGCGGGGAGCCGGGCGGTGGAGCGGTGCTCGCCCCACAGCCGCAGCGCCACGGCGGCCGCATCGTGGAGGTCGCGGGCCTCCTCCCAGTACCGGATCTCGGCGTGGTCGTCGGCGTATCTGCTGGTCAGCAGGAAGGGGTGGTCGTGGGCCAGCTGCTCCAGGCCGCGCCGCACCTCGGACAGCGGCGCCGGCTTGCCGGAGACGCTCAGGGTGACGTGCCAGAGGCGGGAGGCCTCGGCCGGCTCGTCCCCGCCGCCGTTGATGCTGGTCAGCGCTCGTCTCACCAGCCGCCTCCTGTCTGCACCACGCGTTGTCGGGCCTTTCACAGTTGACCAGCCCGCGGGCCGCCGCGCGGCTGTTTTGCCGAACCTCAGCCCTGCAGCAGGACCAGATCGTCCCTGTGGATGACCTCGCGCTCGTACTCGGGACCGAGTTCCCGGGCAAGTTCGCGGGTCGAGCGGCCGAGAAGCCGCGGCAGCTCCTTCGCGTCGAAGTTGACGAGGCCGCGCGCGACGGCCCGTCCGTCGGGGCCCCGCAGCTCGACCGGGTCGCCGGCGGTGAAGTCGCCCTCGACGGCCGCGATGCCGGCGGGCAGCAGGGAGCTGCCGCGCTCGGTGACGGCGCGGACGGCGCCCTCGTCGAGGACGAGGTGCCCCTGGGGCGTCGAGGCGTGCTGGAGCCAGAGCAGCCGGTTGGCGGAGCGGCGGCCGGTGGCGTGGAAGTGGGTGCCGGTCTCGCGGCCGGCGAGCGCGTCGGCGGCGTGGCTGGCGGAGGTGAGGACGACGGGGATCCCCGCGGCGGCGGCGATGCGCGCGGCCTCGACCTTGGTGACCATGCCGCCGGTGCCCACGCCGGCCTTGCCGGCGCTGCCGATGGAGACGTGCGCGATGTCCTGCGGGCCGCGGACCTGGTCGATGCGGCTGGTGCCGGGCAGCGAGGGGTCGCCGTCGTAGAGGCCGTCGACGTCGGAGAGCAGGACGAGGAGGTCGGCGCGGACGAGGTGGGCGACGAGCGCGGCGAGGCGGTCGTTGTCGCCGAAGCGGATCTCGTCCGTGGCGACGGTGTCGTTCTCGTTGACGACCGGCAGGGCGCCCATGGCGAGCAGCTGGTCGAGTGTGCGGTAGGCGTTGCGGTAGTGCGCGCGCCGGCTGGTGTCGTCGGTGGTGAGCAGGACCTGGCCGACGCGGACGCCGTAGCGGGCGAAGGAGGCGGTGTAGCGGGCGACGAGGAGGCCCTGGCCGACGCTGGCGGCGGCCTGCTGCCGGGCGAGGTCGGTGGGGCGGCGGCGCAGGCCGAGCGGGGCGAGGCCGGCGGCGATGGCGCCGCTGGAGACGAGGACGATCTCCTTCTCGCCGCCGCTGCGGGCCTTGGCCAGTACGTCGACCAGTGCGTCCACCCGGTCGGCGTCCAGTCCGCCGGCCGCGGTGGTCAGGGAGGAGGAGCCGACCTTGACCACGATCCTGCGGGCGTCGACGACGCCCTGCCTAGCCGCTGACACGTGTGTCCCCTTGCCCCTCGCCTTGCCGGTACGTCTGTCATCTCAATCTACGGGGTGCGCGGAGGCCGCCGCTCCGGGGTTTCGGAGGGTGGACGGCGGCCTCCGGCCGCGCCGCGGTCTGCGGGGTCGGCGGGGTTCGGGGTCAGCGGGGTTCGGGGCAGCTGCCGGCCGGCTCCGGCTGCCCGGCGGCTGCGCGGCCGCCGGGGACGAGGATCTTCCGGGAGAGCAGGAACGTGAAGGGGATGGCGGCGACGGCCGCGACGAGCGGGGCGATCCGGGTGTCCATGCCGGCCCAGGCCACGAGGGCGTAGAGGCCCGCCGACTGGATCACGTAGTTGGTGACGTTCGTCAGCGGGAAGAGGAGGAACTTCCTCCAGCTCGGCCGGGTCCGGTAGGTGAAGTAGGTGTTCATGAAGAACGAGCCGACCATCGCCAGCAGGAAGGCCAGGGTGTAGGCGAGGAAGTACGGCATCCACGGGTGCAGGAGCAGGTAGATCCCGAAGAAGGTGCCGGTGTTGACGGCGCCGACGAGCGCGAAGCGGAAGATCTGGCCGAGGTGGTCTCTCACGTGCGGGGCACCTCCCCGTCCGCGGTGAGGGGCGCCGGTCCGGCCGCCGCGGGTCCGCCGCGCTCGCGCTCGGCGCGCAGCACCGCGGCGGCAGCGGCGGCAGCGGCCGGGCGCGGCCGGACGTCGGCGCCGTGGGACTCCTTCACGAGGAAGTGGGGGCGGCGCTTGGTCTCGTAGTAGATGCGCCCGATGTACTCGCCGATCAGCCCCAGCATGACCATCTGTACGCCGCCGATGCCCACGATGATCGCGACGAGGGTGACGTAGCCCGGCGCGTCCACGCCGCGCGTCATGGCCGCGACCGCCACCCACAGGGCGTACACGGCGGTCAGCGCCACCAGCGACGCGCCCGCCCAGATGCCGATGCGCAGCGGCCGGCTGTTGAAGGAGATCAGCCCGTCCATGGCGTAGTTCAGCAGGGAGCCGAACCTCCACTTGGTCTCCCCCGCCTCCCGCCGGGCGTTGCGGTAGTCGAAGTGGACGGTGTCGAAGCCGATCCAGGAGAAGAGGCCCTTGGAGAAGCGGTTGTACTCCGGCAGCGACAGCAGCGCGTCCACGGCGGACCGCGACAGCATCCGGAAGTCGCCCACGCCGTCGGTGAGTTCGACGTCGACCCAGCGGTTGACGCCGCGGTAGTAGAGGCGGCTGAGGGCGGAGCGGAGCCGCTTGTCGCCCTCGCGGTTGCGGCGGGCGATGATCTGGTCGTGGCCCTGCCGGTGGTAGTCGAGCATGGTGGCGATGAGCTCCGGCGGGTGCTGGAGGTCCGCGTCCATGATCACGACGGCGTCGCCGGAGGCCTCGCGCAGGCCGGCGAGCATGCCGGCCTCCTTGCCGAAGTTCCGGCTGAAGGAGACGTAGCGGGTGGAGTCCGCGTACTCGGCCGCGATCTTGCGGAGTTTGCCGAGGGTTCCGTCGCGGCTGCCGTCGTCCACATAGCAGACCTCGTACTCGACCGGCAGGGAGTCCAGCACTCTGCGGATCTCCCGGTCGAAGCTGTCGATCACGGCTTCTTCGTTGTAGCAGGGAACCACTACGGACAGCTTCGTCATGAACACTTCCTGCGGGGGTCCGAACGGGTGAGGGACGACCACCGGACCAGCCACGCGCCTTTCCTCAAAAGTATGCACGCCGAGGGTCGGCCTGCCTGAGATCCCTGCGGCACACGGTAGCTTTGACGGGTTAAGCGGAATGGAACGAAGGGATCGAGGTGCACGTGCCTGACGTCTCCGTGGTCGTCATCGTCTACAACGACGAAGAGCGTCTGCCGACAGCCGTCCGGTCGGTTTTGGACCAGACGCTGCACGGGGTCGAAGTCGTGATCGTCGACGACTGCAGCAAGGACCGGTCGTACGCGGTCGCACAGGAGCTCGAAGCCGCCCACCCCGGCCGGGTCCGCGCCTTCCGGCTGCCCGAGAACAGCGGCGGCTGCGGAGCCCCCCGCAACCACGGCATCCGGCAGGCCGCCGGCACCTACGTGATGTTCCTCGACAGCGACGACGTCCTGGAGCGGAACGCCTGCCGCAACATGCTGGAAGCGGCCGAGCGGACCGGCTCCGACCTGGTCTCCGGCATGTGCGTGCGGGTGCACCTCGACAACCGCTGGGGCAAGACCACCGAGTGGTACCCGTGGATCTACTCCCGCACCCGCACCCTGGAGTCGATCACCGAGTTCCCCGACCTGCTGGTCTACGACACGCTGTCGACGAACAAGTGCTACCGGCGCTCCTTCCTGCTGGAGCAGGGCCTGGAGTTCCCCGTCGGCATCCACTACGAGGACCTGCTGTTCTCCGCCCAGGCGTACGTCGCCGCCCGCCGCATCACGCTGATCCCGAACCAGGTCTACCGCTGGAACGTCGTCGAGAAGGCCGCCTCGAAGTCGATCAGCAACCGGCGCCACGAGATCGCCAACTTCGTGCACCGCATGGAGATCCACCGCCGGGTCGACGAGCTGCTGGCCTCCAAGGGCTACACCGACATCAAGACCGCGAAGGACGCCAAGTTCCTCAAGCACGACCTCGTGCTGCACCTGCGCGACCTGCCGCTGCTCGGCGACGCCTACCGCCAGGAGTTCGCCCGCCTGGCCAACGGCTACCTGGCCACCATCGACCCCGCCGCCTACGAGCACGTCACCCACCTCCAGGCGATCTGCGCCTACCTGCTCGGCAAGGAGGACTGGGACAACCTCCTCCCGGCCGCCGACGCCATGGTCAACAAGGGCCGGCTGACCTCCCCGCTCGCCGAGCGCGACGGCCGCGTCTACTGGTGCGCGAACCACATCGACGACCCGGCCGACACCGAGGCCCGCCGGATACTGGACGTCACCGCGCAGGGCTTCCACACCACCCCGCTCACGGGCCTCACCCTCGGCAACCGCCTCACCTCCTACGAGGACGACGGCCGCGGCACCGTCACCCTGTCCGGATCGATCGTGAACCCGCTGCGCCGCATCGGCCCCGACGCGGAGCTCTCCGCGGTGCTGGAGCTGCGCGCCCGCCGGCAGATCGGCGTCCGCTCCTTCAGCTTCCCTGCGGCAACCGTCCGACACGCGGGTGACACGATCGAGTGGACCGCCACCGCCGACATCGCCGGCACCGTGCGCCCCCTCGGCATCGTCGACGCCGTCTGGGACGTCCGCCTGCGCCTCGACGCCGGCGGCGAGCGCATCGTCACCCGCGTCTCCACCGCCGGCCTCGACCTCGATGCGGCGGCCCGCCTGCGGGTCCGCCCCCGCCTCACCCGGCTGGTCTCCGACCGCTTCGAGCCCGAGGTCACCAAGAAGGGCAACCTCTCCTACGTCCTGACCGCCGAGGGGCCCGCCGCCGTCCGCACCCAGGCCCTCATCACCGGCGCCATGCACGGCAAGGCCGCCGGCGTCGTCAAGCGCGGGCTGCGCAAGGCCCTGCGCGCCCGCCGGAACCTCGGCTCGGGCGAGCAGAAGGTCCGCGTGTACCACGAGGTCTTCTCGAAGCTGCCGGTCAGGAAGGGCCTGGTCGTCTTCGAGAGCCACATGGGCAAGCAGTACAGCGACAGCCCGAAGGCGATCTACGAGGAGATGGTCCGCCAGGGCGTCCCCTTCGAGGCGGTCTGGTCCTACGCGGGCGCCAAGCCGACCGGCTTCCCGAAGGAGGCCACCCTGGTCAAGCGCTGGAGCTGGCAGTACCTGCGCGCCCTTGCCCAGGCCGAGTTCTGGATCGACAACCAGGGCTTCCCCCTCGCCCTGACCAAGCGCGAGGGCACCACGTACATCCAGACCTGGCACGGCTCGGCCCTCAAGCGGATGGGCTTCCACGAGCCGCGCACCAAGGCGCAGGGCCGCGCCGCCCAGGACCGGTTCCAGGCGGCCGTGGACCGCTTCGACCACTTCCTCGTCCGCTCCGAGCACGACGTCCGCACCCTCGCCAAGGGCTTCCGCCTGCGCGACGAGGTCCTGCTGCGCGCCGGCTACCCCCGCAACGACGCCCTCGTGGAGGCGCACCGCGCCGAGGCGCAGAGCGGGGAGCGGGTCCGCGGCCCGCTCGCCGCCGAGCTGGGCATCGACCCGGACAAGCGGGTGCTGCTGTACGCGCCCACCTTCCGGGCCAACGCGGAGGGCGCCGTCGAGGGGTTCGAGTTCCCCTTCGACGTGGAGGAGTTCGCGGACCGCCTCGGCGACCGCTTCACCCTGCTGGTGCGCACGCACTACCTCAACAGCGTCTCCCTGCCGCCGTCGGTCGCGGGCCGCGTCGTCGACGTCTCCCGGCACCACGACGTCACCCCGCTGCTGGCCCTCGCCGACGGGCTGATCACCGACTACTCGTCCGTGATGTTCGACTACGCGGTCCTGGACCGGCCGATGCTGTTCTTCGCGTACGACTACGACAGCTACGCGGGCGACATCCGCGGCACGTACTTCGACCTGAAGGAGAAGGCCCCCGGGCCGGTCGTGGCCACCGCCGAGGAGCTCTTCCAGGCCGTCGCCGCCTTCGACGAGGCGGACGCCAAGTACGCGGAGGCGCGCCAGCGCTTCCTCACCGAGTTCGGCGAGTACGACCGCGGCGACGCAGCCCGCCGGATCGTCGAGAAGTTCTTCACCAGGAGCGGAAAGTGAGCCAGCAGACCGCCGGGACCGCAGCGGACCTCGAACAGCGCGGCGGCCGCGACGTCTTCATCGTCTCCAACAGCGTCGACGAGATCGGCGGGGTGACGACCTGGTCGCACCAGATGGCCCGGCTCTTCACCGACCGCGGCCACCGCGTGCACCTCGTCGGCATCGCGCCCGTCGCCGAGGAGCTCCGGCAGAGGCTGCCGCAGGACCTGCCGTACGCGGTGACCACCCTGTACGACGCCCACCCGCCGCAGGCCCGCCGCCTGCGCGGCATCAAGGGCCGGCTCAACGCGCCCGAGCGGCGCCGCCAGGCCGCCCGGCGGACCCTGATGCAGCAGAAGGCGGAGCAGCTGAGCACCCTGCTGCGGGCGGCCCGGCCCGGCGGCGTCGTGATCGTCACGCAGGTGTGGGCGATGGAGTGGGTGGCGCTCGCCGACACCAAGGGGCTGTCCGTCATCGGCATGAGCCACGAGTCGTTCGAGGCCAGCCAGAAGTCGACCCGCGGCGAGCGGGTCCGCCGCCACTACCGCGACGTCGACCGGCTGCTCGTGCTCACCCCGGAGGACGCGGACCTGTGGATCCGGGCCGGCATGGAGAACGTCTCCAGCATGCCGAACCCGCTGCCGTTCATGCCGGACTCACCCGCGCCGCGCACGGAGAAGGTCGTCGTGAGCGTGGGCCGCCTCGCCTTCGAGAAGGGCGTGGACCTGCTGCTCGACGCCTGGGCGGAGGCGGCCCCGCTGCACCCGGACTGGATCCTGCGGATCCACGGCGCGGGCGTCGAGGAGGCGCGGCTGCGGGAGCACGCCGCCTCCCTCGGGGTGTCCGGCTCCGTGGAGTGGGCCGGCAGCACCGACGACGTGCTGGGCGCGCTGCGCGGGGCGTCGGTGTTCGCGCAGGCGTCGCGCGCCGAGGGCTTCCCGATCACCCTGCTGGAGGCGATGGCCGCGGGGCTGCCGGTCGTCGCGTTCGACTGTGCGCCCGGCGTGCGCGAGATCGTCGGGCACGGTGAGGACGGGCTGCTGGCCCGGCTGGGCAACACGATGGAGCTGGCCGGGCACCTGGACGCGCTGATGGCGGACCGGGAGCTGCGGGACCGGCTCGGCGACCGGGCCTTCCGGGCGGTGCGCCGCTACTCCGCGGCCGAGATCACCGACCGGTGGGAGCGGCTGTTCGCCTTCCTGGAGCGCTGAGCGCGGGGCGCTCACCGTACGGCGGAGCCGCCCGACCCGGAGGACCGGGGCGGGCGGCTCCGCCGTGTCACGGCCGGGACAGGCGGTCCTCCGGGACGGGCGGGTCCTCAGCGCTCCGACGTGTGCCCGGCCTTGCCGCGGTTGGCCTCCCAGCCCGCCCACGCCGAGGTGATCATGTCGCGGACGTCGTGCTTCGCCTTCCAGCCCAGCTCGGCGTGGATGCGGTCGGCGGAGGCGACGACCTTGGCCGGGTCGCCGGGGCGGCGCGGCACGACGACCGGCTCGTACGCGTGGCCGGTGCCCTCGTTGAGGAGGGTGGCCATCTCGCGCACGGACACGCCCTCGCCGCGGCCGATGTTGACCGTCAGGTCGCGGTACTCGCCCGCGTCCGCCCACTCGCGCAGCTTCCGGGCCGCCGCGACGTGCGCCTCGGCCAGGTCCTCGACGTGGATGTAGTCGCGGATGCAGGTGCCGTCCGGGGTGGGGTAGTCGTCGCCGAAGATGCGGGCGCCCTCGCCCTTGTCGAAGCGCTCGAAGACCATCGGGACCAGGTTGAACACACCGGTGTCGGCGAGCTCCGGGGTGGCCGCGCCGGCCACGTTGAAGTAGCGCAGGCAGGCCGTCGCGATGCCGTGCGCCCGGCCGGCCGCGCGGATCAGCCACTCGCCGGCCAGCTTGGTCTCGCCGTACGGGCTCAGCGGCGCGCACGGGGTCTCCTCGGTGACGAGGTCCACGTCCGGCATGCCGTACACGGAGGCGGAGGAGGAGAAGAGGACGTTCCGGACGCCGGCCGCGGCGACCGCCCCGAGCAGGACCTGCAGGCCCTCCACGTTCTCGTGGTAGTAGAACAGCGGCTTCTCGACGGACTCGCCGACCTGCTTCTTGCCGGCCAGGTGCACCACGCCGGTGACCTTGTGCTTGCGGATCACCTCGTCGAGGACGAGGCGGTCCAGGACCGAGCCGATCACCAGCGGGACGCCCTCCGGGACGCGGTCCTCGTTGCCGGTGGACAGGTCGTCCAGAACGACGACCTGCTCACCCGCGAGCAGCATCGCGCGGACGACGTGCGAGCCGATGTAGCCGGCGCCGCCGGTGATCAGAAAAGTCATGCGTTTCTCCCGAGTGCATTCCATGGGTCCGGGCGGCGGCCTTCGGGGCCGCCGCCCGCGTCATCCCGCCGCGCGGCCCGCGCGGGCCCGGTGGAGGCGGTTGCGTACGAAGCTCAGCGCGCCCGCGGCTCCCGGCGCGAGCCGCAGGGCCAGGGAACCCCCGGCGGTGCGGTACGGCTGCGCCAGCAGCACACCGTACCTGCTGCTCAGCAGCGCCCTGCGGCGCAGCAGCGCGTCGAGGGGGCGGGGCGCGGTCGCCAGGACGGTGCCGTCGGCGAAGGCGACGTCGATCTCGACGCCCCAGGCCTGCATGCCCCGGCGGCCCTGCCGGCGCCCGGCGGCGGCGACCGCGGTCAGCGGGAAGGGGACGTCACAGGTCCAGCCGCTGCCGTCGGCGGCGGGGCGCAGGTCGACGGGCCGGTCGAGGAGGGGCTCGCCGCCGGAGCGCGGCACGAACCGCAGCCGGACGGTGCGCGGCCCGGCCTCGGCGAGCCGCCCGTACAGGTCGTGCACCCGGATCCGCAGGCCGGCGGCGCCGGCTCCGGCGCCTGCCTCGACGGTGGCGGGCAGGGCGGCGGCGGGCAGTTCCTCCAGCCCGTCCAGCTCGACGGGAAGGGCGTCGCTCCACACGGGCCGGCCGCCGGGGCCGGTCGCGTACGGGGGCAGCAGCCGCGGCGGTTCGGCGGCGAACCGGGTCAGCCGCTCCAGGTCGGCGGGCGGGGCGTCGGCGGCGCGCAGCACGCGGACGATCCACCGGGCGTGCGCACCGGCAGCCTCGACGGCGGCCTCGTCGAACCCGGCCAGGTAGTCGCGGGTCAGGGCCCACCAGTCGGCCCGGTAGCCGGGGTCGCTGCCGAGTTCGCGCAGGTACATGCGCAGGTCGTACTCCAGGAACTTCACCCGGCAGGCGAGGCCGAGCTCCGGGGATGCCTCGGCGAGGATCCGGGCGGCGGTGCGGTGGGCCTCGATGCGGGAGCGCCAGTTGGAGACGTCCTTGCGGTCCAGGGAGATCGACACCTGGGCGGCGCTGCGCCGGACGTGCCAGACGTAGACGAGGTCCTCGACGACGGCGATGCGCGGCGCGGCGGCGAGGACGCGGGCGGTGAAGACGAAGTCCTCGTAGGTGAACCGGCCGTCGGGGAAGCGGATGCCGTGCTTGTCCAGGAAGGCCCGCTCGTACAGCTTGTTGACGCAGAGGGTGTCGCGGACCAGCTCGGGCCGGTCGGCCGGCCGGTCGACGACCTCGCCGTGCCGGTACAGGCCGGGCACCCAGGGGGTGTCGTGGTGCTGGGGCAGCTCCCGGCGCACGCACGCACCGACGGCCACCGGGGCGCGGTGCTCCTCGGCGGCGCGGAGGAGCGCCTCGGCGGCCCCGGGCGGCAGGACGTCGTCGCTGTCGAGGAACAGCACGTACGGGGAGGTGGCGGCGGCGATCCCGTCGTTGCGGGGGGTACCGCAGCCGCCGCTGTTCTCCGTACGGTGGACGACCTTCAGGCGCGGGTGGACGGCGGCCAGCCCGTCCAGCACCTCCGCGGTGCCGTCGGCCGAGGCGTCGTTGACGGCGATGACCTCGGCCACGACCGGGCCCTGGGCGAGAGCCGAGGTGACGGCTTCGCCCACGAGCCCGGCGTCGTTGTAGGCGATCACGACGACGGAGACACTGGGGGGCTGCGTGCTGCTCACCCCGTGGATCCTAGGCGACCCGGGTAAACATCCCTTCAACTCCGCCGCCCGATGCGCCCGCGGACCGCATGATTCAGGTCAGAAAGGACGGAATTCGTCGTATTCGTCCTGTGCGGAGTCGCTGCGGCGGGCGTCGCGCTCCTTGCGGCGCTGGGCGGCCGGACGCGGCGCTTCCATGCGGTGGTCCTCGCCGCGGCGGCCCAGCATCTCCGCGCCGGCCATCATGGACGGCTCCCAGTCGAAGACGACCGCGTTCTCGTCGGAGCCGATGGCGACGCCGTCGCCGGCGCGGGCGCCGACCTTCAGCAGCTCGTCCTCGACACCGAGGCGGTTCAGGCGGTCGGCGAGGTAGCCGACGGCCTCGTCGTTGTTGAAGTCGGTCTGGCGGACCCAGCGCTCCGGCTTCTCGCCGCGCACCCGGTAGACGCCCTCCGCCTCGTCGAAGGTGACGGTGAAGCCGGTCTCGTCGACGGCCTTCGGGCGGATGACGATGCGGGTCGCCTCCTGCTTCGGCTTGCGGGCGCGCGCCTTGGCGACGACCTCCGCGAGGAAGTAGGACAGCTCCTTCAGGCCGGTGCGGGCGACCGCGGAGACCTCGAAGACCTTGTAGCCGCGGGCCTCCAGGTCGGGCCGGATCATGTCGGCGAGGTCCTTGCCGTCCGGGATGTCGACCTTGTTGAGGACCACGAGGCGCGGCCGGTTCTCCAGGCCGCCGCCGTACTGCTTGAGCTCCTCCTCGATGACGTCGAGGTCGGAGACGGGGTCGCGGTCGGACTCCAGGGTGGCCGTGTCCAGGACGTGCACCAGGACGGAGCAGCGCTCCACGTGCCGCAGGAACTCCAGGCCCAGGCCCTTGCCCTGGCTGGCGCCCGGGATGAGGCCGGGGACGTCGGCGATCGTGTAGACGGTCGAGCCGGCGGTGACGACGCCCAGGTTCGGGACGAGCGTGGTGAACGGGTAGTCCGCGATCTTCGGCTTGGCGGCGGAGAGCACCGAGATCAGCGAGGACTTGCCGGCGCTCGGGAAGCCGACGAGCGCCACGTCCGCGACGGTCTTCAGCTCCAGGACGATGTCGCCGGTCGCGCCGGGCACGCCGAGGAGCGCGAAGCCGGGGGCCTTGCGGCGGGCGGAGGACAGCGCCGCGTTGCCGAGGCCGCCGCGGCCGCCCTCGGCGGCGACGTACGTGGTGCCCTGGCCGACCAGGTCGGCGAGGACGTTGCCCTCCTTGTCGAGGACGACGGTGCCGTCCGGCACGGGCAGGACGAGGTCCTGGCCGTCCTTGCCGGAGCGGTTGCCGCCCTCGCCGGGCTTGCCGTTGGTGGCCTTGCGGTGCGGGCTGTGGTGGTAGTCCAGAAGGGTCGTCACGGACTGGTCCACGACGAGGACGACGTCGCCGCCGCGGCCGCCGTTGCCGCCGTCGGGGCCGCCGAGCGGCTTGAACTTCTCCCGGTGCACGGAGGCGCAGCCGTGGCCCCCGTTACCCGCGGCGACATGCAGCTCGACGCGGTCCACGAAGGTGGTCATGGTGTTCCTCCAGATACAGACGGGATGTCCCGGACAGGCCTTGCTGTCCCATTAAACGTGTGTACGTGCAAACGCGCCGAGGGCGGACCTCTCTTCCCGGCACCTGCCGGGAAGAGCTGGGATCCGCCCTCGGTAAGTTACGAACGCTTGATCAGCAGGAGCTGGATCAGGCGGCCGGAACGATGTTCACGACCTTGCGGCCACGGTGGGTGCCGAACTGCACCGCGCCGGCCTGCAGGGCGAACAGCGTGTCGTCGCCACCACGGCCGACACCGGCGCCCGGGTGGAAGTGGGTGCCGCGCTGGCGGACGAGGATCTCACCAGCGGAAACGACCTGACCGCCGAAGCGCTTCACGCCGAGCCGCTGGGCATTGGAGTCGCGACCGTTCCGGGTGGACGATGCGCCCTTCTTGTGTGCCATTGCTCAGTCCCTCTTTACTTCGCGGCCGACGGGATGGACGTGACCTTGATCGCCGTGTACTGCTGACGGTGACCCTGGCGACGGCGGTAGCCGGTCTTGTTCTTGTAGCGCAGGATGTCGATCTTGGCGCCCTTGGTGTGGTCCACGACCTCGGCCTGGACCTTGATGCCCGCCAGGACCCACGGGTCGCTGGTCACGGCGTCGCCGTCGACAACGAGCAGGGTCGAGAGCTCGACCGTGTCGCCAGCCTTGGCAGTGGAAATCTTGTCAACCTCAACGATGTCGCCGACAGCAACCTTGTGCTGGCGACCACCGCTGCGCACGATGGCGTACACGCGGATCTCTCTCTCGCTCGATGGGAACCCCTGAAGCCAGCCGTCTCCCGCAGAACGCGGGTCGGCCTCCCCCGGACCGCGCAGCGGCCCGGGAGGTGAGGTGCTCAGTGGCTGGCGCGCACGTAGACACGCCGACGGTCAAGATTACGGTCCCGGGTTTAAGAGGTCAAACCGGGACGGCCGCCACGACGCGGCCCCGGACCGGCGACGCGTCGAGGAACGCATCGTCTTTCCGCGGGGTACGGGACCGCCCCGGCCCCGCGGGGTGCGGGGCCGGGGCGGTCCGTTGACATGCGACCCGGGCGGGTCAGGCGTCCGAGTCGGTGGAGGCCGCGGCGGAGGGAGCGCTCTGCTCCGCCGCCGCGGTCTTCTTCGTCGCCTTCTTCGCCGTCGTCTTCTTCGCCGTCGTCGTCTTCTTGGCCGCGGTCTTCTTGGCCGTCGTCGTCTTCTTGGCGGCGGCCTTCTTTGCCGGGGCCTTCTTGGCGGCCGTCTTGCGGGCCGTCTTCTTGGCCGGGGCCGGCTCCTCGGCCGGGGCCTCGGGCTCGGCGGCGGCTGCCGGGGCCTGCTCCGACGGGGCCGTCTCGACGACGACCACCGCCGCCTCCGCGCCGGCCGGCGAGCCGGCGGGCGAGGTGGCCTTGCGGACGGCACGGCGCCGCGGACGGGCCGGTGCGGCCGCGGGGGCCTCGGCCTCGACCGGAGCGGGCTCCGGCTGCGGTTCGGCGGCCGGCTCGGGCTCGACGGCCGGCTCCGGCTCGGCC
Organism: Streptomyces globosus; assembly: GCF_003325375.1. Classification (GTDB taxonomy): domain Bacteria; phylum Actinomycetota; class Actinomycetes; order Streptomycetales; family Streptomycetaceae; genus Streptomyces; species Streptomyces globosus_A. The sequence goes on from NZ_CP030862.1 coordinate 5,737,014, forward strand.
GCGGCGGCCGGCTGGGGCTGCGGCTCGGGCTCGGCCGCGGCGGCCGGCTCGGGCTGCGGCTCGGCGGCCGGCTGGGGGGCCGCAGTCGCCGGCGCGGTCGCCTTGCGGGTGGCGCGGCGGCGCGTCCGGCCCTTCGGCTCGGCCTCGACCGTCTCCGACGCGGCCACGGCCTCGGCGACGGCCTCCGCGGCCGGCTCCAGCACCGTGTCGGCAGGCGCGGTGACCGGCTCGGCCTCCACCTCGACGACCGGCGCCGGCGCGGCCTCGACCGCAGCCGCGGCAGCCGGAGCAGCAGCTGCGCGCGGGGCGCCCGCGGCGGCGGTCGCCTTGCGCGTGGCGCGGCGCCGGTTGCGGCGGCTGCTGACGCCGGCCGCGGCCTCCGCCTCCGCGACGCTGCTGTACAGCTCCTCGTCCGGGGCGAACGCCGGCTCGGGCAGCGCGACCGGCGCGGCCACCTCGGCGGCCACCTCGGCCTCGCTCTCCGCCTCCGGCTCGGCCACGGCGACCGTCCCGGCGGTCTCCACGGCCTCGACCTCGTGTTCGTGGCCCCGGCCGCCGCGCCGCTTGGCGCGCTTGCCGCCGTTGCCGCCGGCCGCGGACGCCGTGTCCATGTGGACGATCACGCCGCGCCCGTTGCAGTGGACGCAGGTCTCGGAGAAGGACTCCAGCAGGCCCTGGCCGACCCGCTTGCGGGTCATCTGGACCAGGCCGAGCGAGGTCACCTCGGCGACCTGGTGCTTCGTACGGTCGCGGCCCAGGCACTCCAGCATGCGCCGCAGGACCAGGTCGCGGTTCGACTCCAGCACCATGTCGATGAAGTCGATGACGACGATGCCGCCCAGGTCGCGCAGCCGCAGCTGGCGCACGATCTCCTCGGCAGCCTCCAGGTTGTTCCGGGTGACGGTCTCCTCGAGGTTGCCGCCCTGACCGGTGAACTTGCCGGTGTTGACGTCGATGACGACCATCGCCTCGGTCTTGTCGATCACGAGGGAGCCGCCGGAGGGCAGCCACACCTTGCGGTCGAGCGCCTTGGCGAGCTGCTCGTCGATCCGGTACGTGGCGAAGACGTCGACCTCGGACGTCCAGCGCTGCAGGCGGCCGGCCAGGTCGGGGGCGACGTGCGAGACGTAGCCGTGGATGGTCTCCCAGGCGCTGTCGCCGCTGACGATGACCTTCGAGAAGTCCTCGTTGAAGATGTCGCGCACGACGCGGACGGTCATGTCCGGCTCGCCGTACAGCAGGCTCGGCGACGACGTCGTGATCTGCTTCGACTTCTTCTGGATCTCCTCCCACTGCGCCTGGAGGCGCTCGACGTCGCGGCGCAGCTCGTCCTCGCTCGCGCCCTCGGCGGCCGTGCGCACGATGACGCCGGCGTCCTCGGGGACGATCTTCTTGAGGATGGTCTTCAGGCGGGCGCGCTCGGTGTCGGGCAGCTTGCGGCTGATGCCGGTCATCGAGCCCTCGGGCACGTAGACCAGGTAGCGGCCGGGCAGCGAGACCTGGCTGGTCAGGCGGGCGCCCTTGTGGCCGATCGGGTCCTTGGTGACCTGGACCAGCACGGACTGGCCGGACTTCAGGGCGGTCTCGATGCGGCGCGGCCCGTTGGCCATGCCGAGCGCCTCGAAGTTGACCTCGCCGGCGTACAGGACGGCGTTGCGGCCCTTGCCGATGTCGATGAAGGCGGCCTCCATGGACGGCAGCACGTTCTGGACCTTGCCCAGGTAGACGTTGCCGACGTACGAGGTGGCCTCTTCCTTGTTGACGTAGTGCTCGACGAGCACGTTGTCCTCGAGGACGCCGATCTGCGTGCGGTCTCCGTTCTGGCGGACGACCATGACGCGCTCGACGGCCTCGCGGCGCGCGAGGAACTCGGCCTCGGTGATGATCGGCACGCGGCGGCGGCCCTGCTCGCGGCCCTCGCGGCGGCGCTGCTTCTTGGCCTCCAGCCGGGTCGAGCCCTTGATGGACTGGACCTCGTCGGACTCGGGCTTCTCGCGTGCGGGGCGCGGCTCGCGGACCTTGACGACGGTGCGTACGCCGTCCTCGTCGGCGGCGTCGGCGTCCGCGGCGGTGTCACCGCTGCGGCGGCGACGGCGGCGGCGACGGCGGCTGGAGGTGCTGCCGAGGGCGTCGGCCTCCTCGGCCTCCTCCTCGTCCTCCTCGGCCTCGGCGGCCTCCTGGTCGGCGGCCTCGGCCTCGTCCTCGGCGGCTTCGTCGAGCTCGGAGGCCTCGCCGCGGCGGCGACGGCGGCCACCGCGGCGGCGGCGGCGGGACGGGCGCTCGTCGGAGTCGTCGGCCTCGTCCTCGTCGAGGTCGGCGGCCTCGGCCTCCGGCTCCTCGTCGGCGGGCTCGGGTGCGGCCGGGGCCTCGGCCGCGGGGGCCTCGACGGCGCCGCGGCTGCGCCGGCGGCGGCGGCCGGACGGCTGCGCGGCGGGGGCCTGGACGGCCTCGACCTCGGCCTCGGCCTCCTCCTCGTCCTCGTCGGCTTCCTCGGCCTGGGCCTCGGCGGCAGCGGCGGCGGCCGCGAGGGCGGCGGTCTCCGGGGTCTGGAACATCGGCTCGGTGAAGACCGGCGCCTGGAACACGGGGACGGCGGGGCGCACGGCGCGGCGGGAGCGCGCCGGGGCGGCGGGCTCCTCGGACGCGGGCTGTGCGGCGGGGGCGGCCGGCGCCTCGGCGGCGGGGGTGGGGGCGGCCGGGGCGGCGGCGCGGGTGGCACGGCGGCGGCCGCGCTTGGGCGCGTCGACGGCGTCGGCCACGGTGACGGTGGCCTTGGGAGCCTCCTGCTTGACGGGCTCGGTGGCGGGCGCCTCGACGGCGGCGGCAGCGGCCTCGGCGGCGGGGGCGGAGGTGGCGCGGGTGGCACGGCGGCGGGTCCGCGGAGCGGGCGCAGCAGCCTCCTCGACGGCGGCCGGAGCCTCGACGGCGGCGGGCGCCTCTGCGGCAGGAGCCTCGACGGAGGCGGCCTCGGCGACAGGAGCGGAGGTGGCGCGGGTGGCACGGCGGCGCGTCCGCGGAGCCGGAGCAGCAGCCTCCTCAACCGCGGCCGAAGCCTCCACGGCAGCAGCGGGAGCCTCCACCACGGCAGCAGGCTCGGCAGCCGGAGCGGACGTCCCACGGGTGGCCCGGCGGCGGGTCCGCGGAGCCGGAGCAGCAGCCTCCTCGACGGCTGCAGGCGCCTCGACGGCGGCGGCCTCGGCGGCCGGGGCGGAGGTGGCGCGGGTGGCACGGCGGCGCGTGCGCGGAGCCGGAGCAGCAGCCTCCTCAACAGCGGCAGGCGCCTCAACAGCGGCGGGCGCCTCGACGGCGGCGGCCTCGGCGACCGGGGCGGAGGCGGCCTCGGCGACAGGGGCGGATACAGCGCGGGTGGCACGGCGGCGGGCCCGCGGCGGGGCGGCGGCAGGCGCGGCCTCGGCCTCGGGGGCGGCGGCAGGGGCGGCCTCGACCGCCTCGGCGGCGGGCGCGGACGCGGCGGCGGTCGCACCGGGCGGGCCGGCGGGACGCGACGCGGCACGGCGGCGCCTGCGCGGCGGCAGGTTGTCGCTCGGGCTGCCGTTGTCGATGCCGGCGGGGGTGTTGTTGTTCTCGTTGTCGAGCATGCGGGCGGTTCTCCCGTCACGCTCCCGGGCTCCGCGGCTGACATCCGGTCCGGCTCGGCTCCGCGCGTGTCGGCGCGGAGCCGGCCTCCGGGGCGCGTTCGCCTCACGGGAGCTGTAGTCCATGGCCGCCGGTTCCGTACGCTTTGTCCGTACGGCCTGGCGGAAGTCTTCAGGTCGATGCGCGGCCCGACCCAGGTGGCTCCCGAGTGCCAGGGCTGCGCGGCGGCGGCGACGCCCTTACGCGGCGGGACCTTCCGGCGCCTTCGCGTCGGCAGCCACGGCGGCCGTGGGTGGAGCGGCCGTGTCGGCCTCGCGGTCGGGCGCGAGCGGGTCGGTCACCGTGCCGGACTCCTCGTCGAAGAGCCCCTGCGCCAGCCTGGTCACCGCTGCGGGGACCGGCGGCGCCAGGTCGGCCACAGCTCGGAGACCGGACAGGACGTCGTCGGGTCGAACGGCAGGTGTCAGATGCCGAACAACCAGCCGCAGTATCGCACAGGCACTGTCCGGCGTCCTATCAGCCGGCGAAGGAAGGACCTCCAGTGCCGCGACGGCGCCGCGGGTGTCGAAGGTGCGGATGCCGTTCTTGGTGCGGCGCTGCACCTCCACCTGCTCGGCGGCGAGGAAGGCCTCGGCCGCGCGCGCCGCGTCGCCGGAGTCGACCCCGTCGAGCCGCAGCTCCCACACGGAGGCGGTCAGGCGGTCCGCGAGGCCGGAGGTGCGGGCCTCGACGGCGTCGGTGATGTCGAGGCCGACCGGCATCGACTCGTCGAGCAGTTCGCGGAGCTTCTCCGGGTCGCGGGGCTCCGTGAGCGCGATCTCCAGGTACTCGGCCTCGCTGCCGGTGCCGGTCGGCGCGGCGTTCGCGTAGGAGACGCGGGGGTGGGGGGTGAAACCGGCCGAGTACGCCATCGGCACCTCGGCGCGGCGCAGGGCGCGTTCGAACGCGCGCTGGAAGTCGCGGTGGCTGGTGAACCGGAGGCGGCCGCGCTTGGTGTAGCGCAGTCGGATGCGCTGCACCACCGGTGCGGGGGGCGGGCCTTCGGGCTGTCGCTTGCCCAGGGGTTCTTCTCCTTGTGCGGGGCTCCGCGGCTCGCGCGTCGCCCTGAGGTCCGGGGGACTGCCGGCCGTGCCCCGCTCCCCGGCTCGCCCCCGCCTCGGGGGGCGGGGGGTGCTCGGGGCGGGCATGCGGCCTGTGGCTGTCGTACTACCCAGATTACGCGCCCCTGACCTCGCCGGTTCCCGGGGCGGTCAGCCGAGGAGGACGCGGCGCACTTCTGCCCGCACCTGCCGGGCGGTGGTGCGCAGGGTGCGCCACGCGTCGCGCAGCACGTGCCCGACCGGGGTGAGGACGTACCGGTAGAGCTGCCGGCAGGGCCAGCCCGCCAGCACCCATGCGGCCAGGGAGAGCCCCCGCCACAGGGCCCGGGCGATCCGGCCGGCCACGTGCCAGGCCCAGACGAGGACCTGCCACAGCGGCAGGAGGAGCAGCCGGTGGACGCCGCGGGCGACCCAGGCGACGGCCGTGCCGACGGGGACGAGGACCCACCGCCACACCGCCGCGGCGGTCCAGGCGGCCGCCCGCCCCACCGGAACGACGAGGTGGTCCCAGGCGGCGCGGAGCAGCCACAGCACCCCGCGGCCGGCCGGCGCGAGCGCGTACCGGTACACGGCCGAGGCCAGCCACAGCACGCCCCGCCCGAGGGGGGCGAGCAGGTACCCGTACACGGCCCGGCCCAGCCATACGAGGCCTTGCCCGGTCGGGGCGATCAGCCAGCGGTGGCCGGTGGAGCCCAGCCACCGCAGGCCCCGCCCGAGGGGGGCGAGCAGGTACGCGTACAGGGCGCGGCCCGCGGGCGCGAGCAGGTACCGCCACAGCCCGACCCACGGCCAGACGAAGACCAGCTTGAGCAGGACGCCCAGCACCCACCCGGTGCCGCGGAGGACGGGCCCGAGGACGTGGGTCCACAGCGGCCCGAGCAGGTGCCGGTGCAGGGCCCGCGCCCCGGCGGCGAGCAGCTCCCACACCACCCGCACGGGCAGCACGACGAGCACGGCGACGATCTTGACGGGCACCCGGAGGACCCCGGTGAGGCAGCCTTCGCCCTGGCCGGCGGAGGGGCGTGTGACGCGTTCCATGCCCCCATGGACACAAGAACGCCCCCGTGCCGTTGCAGCGGGGGCGCGGATCTTCACCGGGATCCCGTCGGCAGCCGGAGCACCTGCGGACGAGGCAGGCGCTCCGGGCTGATTCCGGGCGGGGCGGGAGGTCCTACTTGTTGACGACGCTGGCGTGCACTGGAGAGAGCCGGACCTGGCGATGCTCGATGAGCTCCGGGGGGCCGAGAGCGCGCTTCCTGCGGATGCCCCGCGCGCCCTGATATCGGTGCGGCTGTCGGCGCTCACCGCGGACACCACGTCGCCTGTGCGCCAGGAGCTCGAACTGCGGCGCCTCGCCGGGGAACGAGGATTGCGCGTCGTGGGTGTGGCCAGGGACCTCAACGTCTCGGCCACCCGGGTCCCGCCTTGGCGGCGCAAGGAACTCGGGCGCTGGCTGAACGACCGCGTGCCGGAATTCGACGTGATCCTCTTCTGGACGATGGATCGGTTCGTCAGACGGGTGACCGACCTCAGCACCATGATCGATTGGTGCTCGGTCCATGGAAAGAACCTCGTCTCGAAGCACGACGCCATCGACCTCTCCACCTCGCTCGGCAAGGCCACGGCAGAACTCGTCAGCGCCCTGGCGGAGATCGAGACGGGTGGAACAAGGACCAGGGTGGCGAGCCTGTGGGACTACGCCAGGACGCAGTCGGACTGGCTCGTGGGGAAGCCGCCCTACGGGTACGCGACCGATGGCAGTGGGAAGCTGGTCATCGAGCCGCGAGCGCAGCGCGTGCTCCGGTGGTGCCACGGCGCAGCAGTGCGAGGAGTCTCGGCACGTCGCATGACCACCGTACTCAGCCGCGCCGGGGTCCCGACCGGCGGAGGCGGACAGTGGACGGCCAGCACGCTTCTGAGAAGGCTGCGGAACCCGGCACTGATGGGGCTCCGGGTCGCGGAGGACAAGGATGGCGGTACGCGCCGGTCCAGGATCGTCCGCGACAAGGCCGGCCTCCCTGTCCGCGTGGCGGACCCGATCTTCACGGAAGCCGAGTGGCGCACCCTCCAGACCGCCCTCGACCGGCGGAGCAAGTCGCAGCCCCATCGCCGCCCTCGCGGCGCGACCGCGTTCCTCGGGGTTCTGGTCTGCACGGACTGCGGCACGAACATGACCGTCCAACGGACTTCGGTGCAGGGCCGGACCTATGCCTACCTGCGCTGCCGGAGTTGTCCGGGCGGAGGTTTGGGCGCCCCCGATCCAGAGGCCGTGTACAGGGAGCTCCGAGGGCAGGCCGTAGCCGCGCTGGGTGCGCAGCCGGTACGCGTACGGGAGTACGTGCGCGGTAGCGCTGGCCCGCGACGGACCGAGCCGCATTGGGTCATCGCAGCGAACGGCGAGACCTTCGGACACCGCTGGGAACGCGAGGGCCAGGTCGTCATGGCCGAAGACCTGCGACGGGCTGGAGTCACCTGCCGGGTCCGTCGCACGAAGGTCTCCCGGACCAGAGCACCCGAGGTCCGGGTCGAGCTCGCCATCCCGGCCGACGCCGAGGAACGCCTGATCATCAGGCAGGACGTCTTCTCGGACCTGGTCCGTTGACACGTCGGCCCCGTCCTCGGTGGACGGGGCCGACGGAGCGGGCACTGCTACTTGTTCACGACCGTCAGCGGCAGGAGCTTCTTGCCCGTGGGGCCGATCTGGATGTCGAGCCCGAGCTGAGGACAGACGCCGCAGTCGAAGCACGGGGTCCAACGGCAGTCCTCGACCTCCGTCTCGTCGAGGGCGTCCTGCCAGTCCTCCCACAGCCAGTCCTTGTCGAGGCCCGAGTCGAGGTGGTCCCAGGGGAGGACCTCCTCGTAGGTGCGCTCGCGGGTCGTGTACCAGGCCACGTCGACGCCGTACTGCGGGAGCGCCTTCTCAGCGCACTCCATCCAGCGGTCGTAGCTGAAGTGCTCGCGCCAGCCGTCGAAGCGGCCGCCGTCCTCGTACACGGCGCGGATGACGTCGCCGATGCGGCGGTCGCCGCGGGAGAGGAGGCCCTCGACGATGCCCGGCTTGCCGTCGTGGTAGCGGAAGCCGATGGAGCGGCCGTACTTCTTGTCGCCGCGGATCTTGTCGCGGAGCTTCGCCAGGCGGGCGTCCGTCTCCTCCGCCGACAGCTGGGGGGCCCACTGGAAGGGGGTGTGCGGCTTGGGGACGAAGCCGCCGATGGAGACGGTGCAGCGGATGTCGTTCTGGCCGGACACCTCGCGGCCCTTGGCGATCACGTTGACCGCCATGTCGCCGATCTGGAGGACGTCCTCGTCGGTCTCGGTCGGCAGGCCGCACATGAAGTACAGCTTCACCTGCCGCCAGCCGTTGCCGTAGGCGGTGGCGACGGTCCGGATCAGGTCCTCTTCCGAGACCATCTTGTTGATGACCTTGCGCATGCGCTCGGAGCCGCCCTCGGGGGCGAAGGTCAGGCCGGAGCGGCGCCCGTTGCGGGTGAGCTCGTTGGCCAGGTCCACGTTGAAGGCGTCGACGCGGGTCGACGGGAGGGACAGGCCCACCTTGTCGTCCGTGTAGCGGTCGGCGAGGCCCTTGGCGATGTCGGCGATCTCCGTGTGGTCCGCGGAGGAGAGGGAGAGGAGGCCGACCTCCTCGAAGCCCGTCGCCTTCAGGCCGCGGTCCACCATCTCGCCGATGCCGGTGATGCTTCGCTCCCGCACAGGGCGCGTGATCATGCCGGCCTGGCAGAAGCGGCAGCCGCGGGTGCAGCCGCGGAAGATCTCGACGGACATCCGCTCGTGGACGGTCTCGGCGAGCGGGACCAGCGGCTGCTTGGGGTAGGGCCACTCGTCGAGGTCCATGACGGTGTGCTTGGACACGCGCCACGGCACGCCGGATCGGTTGGGCACGACGCGGCCGATGCGGCCGTCGGGCAGGTACTCGACGTCGTAGAAGCCGGGGACGTACACGCCGCCGGTCTTGGCGAGGCGCAGCAGCAGCTCCTCGCGGCCGCCGGGCCGGCCTTCGGCCTTCCAGGCGCGGATGATCTCGGTGATGTCGAGGACGGCCTGCTCGCCGTCGCCGATGACGGCGCAGTCGATGAAGTCGGCGATCGGCTCGGGGTTGAAGGCGGCGTGTCCGCCGGCGAGGACGATCGGGTGGTCGACGGTGCGGTCGCGGGCTTCGAGGGGGATGCCCGCGAGGTCCAGCGCCGTGAGCATGTTGGTGTAGCCCAGCTCCGTGGAGAAGGACAGGCCGAAGACGTCGAAGGCGCCGACCGGGCGGTGGCTGTCGACGGTGAACTGCGGCACCTTGTGCTCGCGCATGAGCTCTTCGAGGTCCGGCCACACGCTGTACGTGCGCTCGGCGAGGACGCCCTCGCGCTCGTTGAGCACCTCGTAGAGGATCATGACGCCCTGGTTGGGGAGCCCGACCTCGTACGCGTCCGGGTACATGAGCGCCCACCGGACGTCACACGAATCCCACGGCTTGACGGTGGAGTTGAGTTCACCGCCGACGTACTGGATGGGCTTCTGCACATGCGGGAGCAGAGCTTCGAGCTGTGGGAAGACCGACTCGGACATCACGCGACTTTCGTGAAGCGGGCAGGGGGCGACTCTCTAGCGTAACCCGAGGGGCCGGGCCCGCCGGACGGTGTGATCACCACCTACGGGCGGAGGCCCTTCCCGGGTGCCCGGCGCGAGACCTTGTCCCAAAGGTGCGGAAGGTCGCGTTCGCTCTGGGCGGCCAGGGCGTCCTCGCGGGCGTAGAGGACGCCCCAGGTGAAGGCGTTCTCGCAGGCCGCGGCAGCCTGGATGGAGAGGTCGCGCAGGGCTTCGCGGGCGACGACGCCGTCCTGGTGGTCGCCGAGGAGGGTCTGGACGGCCTTGAGGTCCTTGCGCAGGCGCTTGGCCGGCTTGCCGAGCACCGGTACGGCCGCCTCGGCGGCGTAGCGGGCCCGTTTGGCCGCCTTGCGGGCGGAGTGCAGGGCGAGGTCGCGGTCGGGGCCGGGGTCGAGGGCGAGGGCGTCGGCGATGCGGCCGGCGAGGCGGTCGTACTCGCGGCGGACGGCCTTGGCGAGGACGGGCCCGGCGGGCTTGCCGGCGGCGTGGAGCAGCGGCGGGTCGGCGAGCAGGGCGTCGAGGGAGTCGAGGAGGGCGAGCTGGCGGGGGTCGTCGAGGGCGGAGAGGGCGCGGCGGCGGGATTCGGCGCGGCGGCCGTTGTTCCAGGTGCGCAGGCGGCCGCGGACGGGTCCGAGGAGGAGCGGGTGCGGGAGTTCGCCGATGCGGGTGCGGAAGCGTTCGTGGAGGACTTCCTGGTCGCGGTCGACGCCGAGTTCGCGGGCGAGCCGGCGGAGCTCGTCGCCGAGGGGGTCGGTGGCCGTGGGGTCGAGGACCTTGCGGTGGGTCTTGAGGGCGCTGCGCAGGCGCCGGCTGGCGACGCGCATCTGGTGGACGGCGTCGGGGAGGTCGCGGCGGACGGCGGGGTCGAGGGCGACGAGGGCGTCGCGCTGTTCCCGGAGGAAGGCGAGGACGTAGGCGCCCGCGGTGCCGTCGCCCCAGTCGGGGCGGGGTGGTGGGGTGGCGGCGGCGCCGGTCTCGGCGAGGGCGCGGGCGAGTTTGGAGGGGCTGTCGGAGGCCCGGATGCCGGCTTTGCGGAACTTCTTCTGGACGGCGTCGAGGAGGGAGGGGTCGGTGCCGTCGGCGAGTTCGACTTCGATCTCGGTCCAGTCGGCGGTGGCGGCGGCGGGGTCTTCGGCCTGCCGGGATTCGGCGTGGACGGTGTCGGTGGAGAGCTCGGCGAGGAGGGCGCCGTCGGCGTCGAGGAGGTGGCGGATCCGGCGGGTGGAGCGGAGCCGGACCAGCGGGACGAGGTCGGCGTCGCGGGCGCGGGAGCGGACGAGGGCGGCGAGGTGGCGGGGGACGGTGTCGGAGAGGGGGGCGCCGATCTCGTCGCGGACGCCCGGGGAGACGGGCAGTTTGAGGTGCCAGCCGGCGTCGGGGCCGCCGGTGCGGCGGCGCAGGGTGACGCCGTCCGCGGCGAGCCGCTGGTCGGGGGTGTCGTAGTAGACGGCGTCGAGGTCGGCGGTGCCGCGGTCGGCGACGGCGGCGATTCCCGCGGTGCCGGTCAGGTCGGGAACGCCGCGCTGTTCGGCCTCGTCCGTCGTGAACTCGAATTTGCGTTCGATTTCGCGTTTCGTGTCCGCCATGCACCGAACTTAGACCGGGTCGGCGGGTCGCCGCAGGGCGAACGGGCGCTCGACGGGTGAAACGGAGGAGATCCGGCCGCATGGCGCTGCCCTGCCGCCCGCCCGCCCGCCCCGGCAGGCCGCCCCCGCCGCCGGAGACCCGCCTCCGGCGACTCGCCGCCTACGCCGACATCGGCCGCTGCACCTTGATCGACTGGAGCAGTCCGATGGCCACCCACACGGCGAACATGGACGACCCTCCGTACGAGACGAACGGCAGCGGCAGGCCGGCGACGGGCATGATCCCGAGCGTCATGCCGATGTTCTCGAAGGACTGGAAGGCGAACCAGGCGATGATGCCGGCGCAGACGATGGTCCCGTACAGCTCGGTGGTCTCCCGGGCGATCACGCAGGCGCGCCAGAGGATGACGCCGAGCAGGACGAGGATGAGGCCGGCGCCGACGAAGCCGAGCTCCTCCCCCGCCACGGTGAAGACGAAGTCGGTCTGCTGCTCGGGGACGAACTGGCCGGTGGTCTGCGAACCCTTGAACAGCCCGGATCCGGTGAGCCCGCCGGAGCCGATGGCGATGCGCGCCTGGTTGGTGTTGTAGCCGACGCCGGCGGGGTCGAGCTCGGGGTTGGCGAACGCCGCGAAGCGGTTGATCTGGTACTCGTCGAGGATGCCGAGCTGCCAGACGAGGACGGCGCCGGCGACGCCGGAGCCGAGGAGGCCGAAGACCCAGCGGTTGGAGGCACCGGAGGCGAGCAGGACGCCGAGCACGATGACGACCATGACCATGACCGACCCGAGGTCGGGCATGAGCATGATGATGCCCATGGGGGCGGCCGCGAGGAGCAGGGCCTTGACGACCGTCCGGTGGTCGGGATGGGCGATGTCGCCCGCGTCGACTCTCGCGGCCAGCAGCATTGCCATGACCAGGATGATCGTGATCTTGACGAACTCGGAGGGCTGGAGCGAGAAGCCGCCGCCGAGGACGATCCACGCGTGGGCGCCGTTGATGGTGGCGCCCAGCGGGGTGAGCACGGCGATGATCAGCACGAGGGAGATGCCGTAGAGGACCGGCACGGCGCCCCGCAGCGTGCGGTGGCCGAGCCAGATCGTGCCGATCATCAGGACGAGCCCGATGCCGGTGTTCATGGCGTGGCGGACGAGGAAGTAGTACGGGTCGCCCTGGTTGAGCTGGGTCCGGTTCCTCGTCGCCGACCACACCAGCAGGGTGCCGAGGAGGGACAGGGCGAGCGCCGAGAGGAGTATCGGCCAGTCGAGCCGGCGCAGCACCGAGTCGCGCGAGGTCAGCTTGGCCATCGCGCCGCGCTCGGGCGCGTACCGGGAGACGGAGAACTTGTTGGCGGTCTGCATGGTGGTGGGCTCAGTCCTGCCACGAGGGGGGCGGTGCGGGGGGTCCGGCGAGCGCGGGCGGCGCCAGGTCTTCGGGGGACGGGGGCACGTACGGCTTCACCTCGGGCGCCTCGATCGTGCCGTCGGGGCGGACGGCCGGCAGCTTGGTCTGCGGCTTGGGCAGCAGGGCCCGGGCCGGGTCGAAGCCGCCCTCCATGTCGAGGCCGTACATGGCGTTGTAGATGTTGCGGACGGCGGGGCCGGAGGCGCCGGAGCCGGTGCCGCCCTGGGAGATCGTCATGACGATGGTGAAGTCGTCGGTGTAGGTGGCCAGCCAGGAGGTCGTCTGCTTGCCGTAGACCTGGGCGGTGCCGGTCTTGGCGCGCATCGGGATCTTGTCCTGGGGCCAGCCGCCGAAGCGCCAGGCGGCGGTGCCGCCGGGTTCGACGACCATCCGCAGGCCCTTGTCGAGGTCCTTCAGCGTCTCGGCGTCGACGGGCAGCCGGCCGTGCGGCGTGGGCTGGATGACGTCGGTCCGCTTGCCGTCGGGGCTGATGACGGCCTTGCCGACGGTGGGGTTGTAGAGGGTGCCGCCGTTGCTGATGGCGGCGTAGGCGGTCGCCATCTGGATCGGGGTGACGAGGACGTCGCCCTGGCCGATGGCGAAGTTGATGCTGTCGAACGCCTTGAGCTGGTTGCCTTCGAGGCAGCTCTCGTAGGCGATCTGCTCGACGTAGGTGCCGCCCTTCTTGCCCTGCTTGCACCAGGCGTCCTTGTTGGCCTTCCAGAAGCTCTTCTTCCACTGCCGGTCGGGGATGCGGCCGGTGACCTCGTTCGGCAGGTCGACGCCGGTCTCGGAGCCGAGGCCGAACTCGCGGGCGGTCCGGTAGAACCAGTCGTGGGCGTCCTTCTTCGGGGTCAGGCCGCCGTCGCGCTGCCATTCCTTGTGCCCGAGGGCGTAGAAGACGGTGTTGCAGGAGAACTTCAGCGCCTCGCCGAGGGTGATGGGGCCGTGCCCCTTGGACTCGAAGTTGGCGAAGCTGCGGCCGCCGAGGCTGTAGGAGCTGCTGCAGTTGTAGCGGCTGTCGAAGGGGTAGCCGGCGCGCACGGCGGCGCTGGCGGAGACCACCTTGAAGATGGAGCCGGCGGGTGCCTGGCCCTGGATGGCCCGGTTGAGGAGCGGGTAGTTGGATCCCTTGCTGGTGAGCCGGGCGTAGTCCTTGGCGGAGATGCCGCCGACCCAGGCGTTGGGGTCGTAGTCGGGCTGGGAGGCCATGGCGACGATGCGGCCGGTCTTGGACTCCATGACGACGACGGCGCCGGCGTCGGCCTCGTACTTCCGGCCGGTGATCTTGTCGGTCTCCTGGCGGACGGTCTTCATCGCCTGCTGGAGCTCGAACTCCGCGACGGCCTGGACGCGGGCGTCGATGCTGGTGACGAGGGTGGAGCCGGGGATGCCCGGGTCGGACCTGGTCTGGCCCATGACCCGGCCGAGGTTGTCGACCTCGTAGGAGGTGACGGCCGCCTTGCCGCGCAGCTCCTTGTCGTACGTCCGCTCGATCCCGGAGCGGCCGACCTGGTCGGAGCGCAGGTGCGGGGAGTCGGTGTTCTTGGCCTTCTGGATCTCGTCGTCGGTGACCGGGGAGAGGTAGCCGAGCACCTGCGCGGTGCGGGCGCCGCCGGGCGCGGGGTAGCGGCGTACGGCGGTGGGCTCGGCGCTGATGCCGGGGAACTCCTCGGGGCGCTCGCGGATCTGGAGGGCCTGCTGGGTGGTGGCCTCGGAGGTGACCGGGATCGGCTGGTAGGGGGAGCCGTTCCAGCAGGGGCGGGGGGTCTCGGAGTCGCAGATGCGGACCTTCTCCATGACCTCCTTCGGCGTCATGTCGAGCACGCCGGCGAGCCGGGTCAGGACGCCCCTGCCCTTGTCCTTCATCTTCATCAGGGCGGTGCGGCTGGCGGAGACCACGAGCCGGGTCTCGTTGTCGGCGAGGGCCACGCCGCGGGCGTCGAGGATGGGGCCGCGCACGGCGGGCTGGACGACCCGCTGGACGTGGTTGTGCCGGGCCTCGTAGGAGTACTCGTCGCCGTTGCGGATCTGGATGTACCACAGGCGCCCGCCGAGGGTGGCCAGCATGGAGCAGATGAGCACCTGGACGATGACGAGCCGGATCTGCACGCGGGAGGTGCGGCCGGTCTCGGGGGTGTTGGTCACGGGCCCTGCCCCCTCACAGCTTCTTGACGCTCTTCACGCTCTTGACGCCCTTGACCCCCCTTATCCGGCCGGCCCGGTTGGCCCGGTTGCGCGCGGTGATCAGCCGGAGGCCGCCGCGCTGGCTGCCGATGCGCAGGCCGGTGCCGCCGGCGACCCAGCCGGAGGAGACGTCGGCCGCCTTGGCCTGGCCGGTGTTGGCCTCGACGGCCAGCGGGTCGTTCTCGGCGCGCCGGGCGAGGGCCATGATGAACGGCACGGTGAACGGCGCGAGGAGCAGGTCGTAGACGGTCGCGGTGAGCAGCAGCCCCGTCAGGCCGACGTGGCGGGCGGCGGTGTCGCCGACGAGGGCGCCGACGCCCGCGTACATCAGGGTGGAGGTGATGGCCGCGGCGACGACGGTGAGCAGGGGGCCCCAGGCGGAGCGGAACCGTCCGGAGTCGGGCCGGACGAGGCCGGCGGCGTAGCCGATGACGCACAGGACGAGGGCGTAGCGCCCGGCGGCGTGGTCGGCGGGCGGGGCGAGGTCGGCGACGAGTCCGGCGGCGAAGCCGATGAGGGCGCCGCTGGTGTGCCCGTAGACGAGGGCGAGGGCGACGACGGTCAGCAGGACGAGGTCGGGCACGGCCCCGGGCAGCTGCAGCCGACCGAGGACGCTGACCTGGATGACGAGGGCGACCACGACGAGCGTGGCGGAGAGCAGGATCCGGTTGAAGCGCATGGGGGGCAGCTCCTACTCGTCGGCCGGCTTGGCGGGGGCACCGGCGGACGCGGCGGGGGACGGGGTGACCGTGACCGTGACCGTCGGGGTGGGCTGGACCGCGGGCTTGGGGGGCAGGACGGTGTCGCGCGGGTCCTCGCGCGGCGGTACGACGACGACGCCGACGATGTCGAGGCGGGAGAAGCCGACGAAGGGGCGGACCCAGACGGTGCGGGTGAGGTCGCCGCGGGCGGGGTCGACCTTGACGACCTCGCCGATCGGGACGCCGGGGACGAAGGGCTTGTTGCCGCGGGACCCGAAGGTGACGAGGCGGTCTCCGGGGGCGACCTTGGCCTTGCCGTTGAGCATCTGGACGGACAGGGCGCGGTCGCCCTGGCCGGTGGCGAAGCCGAGTTCGCCGGTCTTCTCCAGGCGGGTGCCGACGGTGAAGTCGGGGTCGTTGGCGAGGACGACGGTGGCGGTGTCGGGGCCGACCGTGGCGACGCGGCCGACGAGGCCGTCGCCGTTGAGGACGGTCATGTCGCGTTCGATGCCGTCCTTGCTGCCGGCGTCGATGGTGACAGTCCAGGAGAATCCCTGGGCCGCTCCTATGGCGATGACCTCGGCGCCCTTGATGCCGTACTGGCCGGAGCCGGCCCGCTTGAGCATCTCGTCGAGTTCCCGGATGCGGCTGCGGGTGAGGTCCTCGCTGCCCAGCTTGGCCTTCAGGGCGGCGTTCTCGCGTTCGAGGACGGCGATGCGGCTGTGCCGTTCGCCGGAGTCCCGTACGGCGCCTATGGCGTTGGCGACGGGGTCGACCGCCGAGGCGACGCCTTCCTCGACCGGTCCGAAGACCGCCGCGGCGGCCTGCCGGGCGCCGTCGACCGGAGATTCCTCGCCTGCCCTGATGTCCACCGTGATCAATGCGAACGCGATGGCGATCAGGAGCACCAGGAGCAGCCGGCTTTCTCGTGTGTCCCTCACGTGCGGCGGCCGTGCCTTCCTCGTAGTTGCCCGTGCGGCTGAGCCGCTCCGGTCGCGCCCGGCGCTCGGGGGCGCACCGGGCTGCTGCCTGTATATCAACGATCCGCCGCACGGGCGCGGCAGCACCCGTACGGCGGATCCTTGTGTTCCGTGCCGCCCCGCAAGGGGGTTGGCGTCACCGTCGGGGCTGGGCGTCCAGGACCTGCTGGAGCGCCTCGAACTCCTCCACGCACTTGCCGGAGCCGAGCGCGACGGAGTCCAGGGGGTCCTCGGCGATGTGGATCGGCATGCCCGTCTCGCGGCGCAGCCGCTCGTCGAGGCCGCGCAGCAGGGCGCCGCCGCCGGTGAGGACGATGCCGCGGTCCATGATGTCGCCGGAGAGCTCCGGCGGGCACTTGTCGAGGGTCGTCTTGACCGCGTCCACGATCGCGTTCACCGGCTCCTCGATGGCCTTGCGGACCTCGGCGGCCGAGATGACGACCGTCTTGGGCAGGCCCGAGACGAGGTCGCGGCCGCGGATCTCGGTGTGCTCGTCCTTGTCGAGGTCGTACGCCGACCCGATCGTGATCTTGATCTGTTCGGCGGTCCGCTCACCGAGGAGGAGGCTGTACTCCTTCTTGATGTGCTGGATGATCGCGTTGTCCAGCTCGTCGCCGGCGACCCGGATGGACTGGGCCGTGACGATTCCGCCGAGGGAGATGACGGCGACCTCCGTGGTGCCGCCGCCGATGTCCACGACCATGTTGCCGGTGGCCTCGTGGACCGGGAGGCCCGAGCCGATGGCGGCGGCCATGGGCTCCTCGATGATGTGGACCTGACGGGCGCCCGCCTGGGTGGACGCCTCGATGACGGCGCGGCGCTCCACCCCGGTGATGCCGGAGGGGACGCAGACCACGACGCGCGGGCGGGCCAGGTAGCGGCGCTTGTGGATCTTGAGGATGAAGTACCGGAGCATCCGCTCGGTGATCTCGAAGTCGGCGATGACGCCGTCCTTGAGGGGCCTGACGGCGACGATGTTCCCGGGCGTGCGCCCGATCATCTTCTTCGCCTCGGAGCCGACCGCCAGAATGCCACCGGTGTTCGTGTTGATGGCGACCACGGACGGCTCGTTCAGGACGATCCCCCGGCCCCTCACGTACACCAGCGTGTTGGCGGTCCCGAGGTCGATCGCCATGTCACGGCCGATGAACGACATGTTGTTCCCCTTGTTCCCCATGAGGAGCGTCTGGCCTTCCAGTTGATAGCGGCTGCTGTCAGGTCGGCGAGGTGGGTGTGTGGGTGGAGGCCCCATCGTAGTGCCGCGGGTGCGCACATCGCGCGACGGGACTCCGGCAATCCCGCCGGAACGGATACCCGCCCCCTTACTGGTGACGTCGTGTCCTGCCCATGCGTTCCCGCAGGTGCCCCCGTATACCGAAGGGCGACCGAAATTACTTCGGTCGCCCCAGGTGGAGAGCGCTATTCGGCTGATGTCACGTCAGGAGCGACGGGTCACAGCGCGGGGAAGAACAGCTTCAGCTCGCGCTCCGCGGACTCCTCCGAGTCCGACGCGTGGATCAGGTTCTCGCGGACGATGGTCCCGAAGTCCCCCCGGATGGAGCCGGGCGCCGCGGCGATCGGGTCGGTCGGGCCGGCCAGCTGCCGGACGCCCTCGATGGCCCGCTCGCCCTCGACCACGAGGACGACGGCCGGGCCGCTCGCCATGAAGCCCATGAGCGGCTCGTAGAAGACCTTGCCCTTGTGCTCGCCGTAGTGGGCCTCCAGGGTCTCCTGGTCCAGCGTGCGCAGCTCCATGGCGGGAATCGTCCAGCCGGCCTTCCGCTCGATGCGGCCGATGATCTCGCCGACCAGTCCCCTCTTCACCGCGTCGGGCTTGAGGATGACGAGCGTGCGCTGGGACATGTTGCGGCTCCTTGCGGCAAACGGGTGCGGTGGTACGAGGCTACAGGGAGCGCCGGGGGCCGCCGGCACCCGGACCGGGTACCGCCTCCGCCTGCCGCGCGGCCCCGCCCGGCCCCGCCGGGCTCAGGCCTGGGCTTCGCCCTGCGCGGCCCAGCGGGCCTTGGCCTCGTCGATCTTGCGGCCGTAGTGGACCGAGCACCACCACAGGCCGGCGAAGACCGCCCCGAGGAAGAACATCGTCGGCACGACGAAGCCGCTCGCGATCAGCCCGATCTGCAGCGCCCAGCCGATCTGCACCGCGCCGGGGCGCGACAGCATCCCGCACAGCAGCACCGACAGCAGCATGGCGATCCCGCAGACCGTCCAGACCGTGGCCTGCGACAGGTCGCCCTTCATGGCGACCAGCCCGGCGAAACCGATCACGAAGAACTCCGCGATCAGGGTGCTCGCACACAGCGTGCGCATCCGTCAGCCCCTCTTCAGCAGCAGGCGGGCCTCGCCCACCGTGATCACGGAGCCGGTGACCAGGACGCCGGCCCCTCCGTACTCGCCCTCTTCCTCCGCCAGGGTGATGGCGGCCTCCAGGGCGTCGTCCAGCCGCGGCTCCACCTGCACCCGGTCGGGGCCGAACACCTCGACCGCGACGGCCGCCAGCTCGTCCGCCGACATCGACCGGTGACTGGTGTTCGCGGTGACGACGACCTCCGCGAAGATCGGCTCGAAGGCCTCGAACACCCCGCGGACGTCCTTGCCCTCGCTGGCAGCGACGACGCCGATCAGCCGGCTGAAGCCGAAGGCCTCGGTGACCGCCTCCGCCGTCACCTGCGCGCCCGCCGGGTTGTGCGCCGCGTCCAGGATGACCGTGGGGCTGCGGCGGACGACCTCCATCCGGCCCGGCGAGGCAACCGACGCGAACGCCCGGCGCACCGTGTCGGCGTCCAGCTCCCGCGCGGCCTCCCGGCCGACACCGAAGAAGGCCTCGACCGCGGCCAGCGCCACCGCCGCGTTGTGCGCCATGTGCGCGCCGTGCAGCGGCAGGAAGATCCCGTCGTACTCGCCGCCCATGCCGCGCAGCGTCAGCATCTGCCCGCCGACCGCCACCTCGCGGGAGACGACGCCGAACTCCATGCCCTCCCGGGCGACCGTCGCGTCGACCTCGACGGCCCTCTTCAGCAGCACCTGCGCGGCGTCCACCGGCTGCTGTGCCAGGATCACGGTGGCGTCCTGCTTGACGACACCGCCCTTCTCGCCCGCGATCTCGCCCGGGGTCGAGCCGAGCCGGTCGGTGTGGTCCAGGCTGATCGGGGTGATGACCGCGACCGCGGCGTCGATGACGTTCGTCGCGTCCCAGGTGCCGCCCATCCCGACCTCGATGACGGCGACGTCGACCGGGGCGTCCGCGAACGCCGCGTACGCCATGCCGGTGAGCACCTCGAAGAAGGACAGCCGGTACTCCTGAGCGGCGTCGACCATCTCCACGTACGGCTTGATGTCGCGGTAGGTCTCCACGAACCGCTCGGCCGCGATCGGCGCCCCGTCCAGGCTGATCCGCTCGGTGACCGACTGCACGTGCGGGCTGGTGTACCGGCCGGTGCGCAGGTCGAAGGCGTTCAGCAGGGCCTCGATCATGCGGGCCGTGCTGGTCTTGCCGTTGGTGCCGGTCACGTGGATCGTCGGGTACGCGCGCTGCGGCTCGCCGAGGACGTCCATCAGCGCGGCGATCCGCGACACGGACGGCTCCAGCTTCGTCTCGCCCCAGCGGGTGGAGAGCTCCTGCTCGACCTCCCGCAGCGCCGCGGCCACCTCCGGGTCGAGGGGCTCGGCGGGCACCGCGTCGCCCTGCGGCGGTCCGGCCTGGGCGCGCAGGGTGCGGCTGCCGGCCTCGATCACCGCCAGGTCGGGGTCGCGCTCGGACTCTTCGGCCACGATCCGGTCGAACATGTCGAGGGTGTCGTCGCGGTCGTCGGGGCCGTGGCCCTCGGGCTGCTGCTCACTCACAGGGCCAGTTTACGGACGCGGACCGGCGCGGCTTCCGACCCGGGCCCTTCGGCACCTCCTGCGGGGGCTGCGGCCGTGCTGCGCCGGCGGCTGCAGGCCTATCCGCGGGGGAAGACGGCGACGACCACGTACCTGTCGTCCGTCCGGGTGGCCTCCAGGGTTCCGCCCAGGCTGCCGACGCGTTCCGCCATGCTCGCCGTGCCCGAGCCCGCCGAGACCGGCGCGCGGGCCGGGAGCCCGGCAGGCAGCGGGTTGCCCACCGAGATCCGCAGCTGCCCGCCGTCCGCCGTGATCCGGACGTCGACGGTCTCGCCGCAGGCGTGCTTGGCCGCGTTGGTGAGGCACTCCTGCACCACCCGGTAGACGGCGGCCTGCCGCAGCGGCGACAGCCCGTGCACCTGCGGGTCCAGCTCCATGCGCACCGGCGAGCCGGCCCGGGCGCTCTCCTCGGCGAGCGCGGCAAGCCCCTCCACGCCGGGAGTGGCGGCGGGGCCGCCGCGCTGCACGACGATCTCGTTGAGGGCGAGGTGGGCCCGGCGCGCGGTGTCCGCCAGCTCCGCGAAGTCCTTCCCGTACGCCGTCCCGCGGGCCCGCACCGACAGCACCTCGGAGCGGACCGTCAGCAGGGTCAGCTCGCGGCCGACGAAGTCGTGGACGTCCCGGCCGACCGAGGTGCGCTCCTCCTGCACCGCCTGGAGCACGGCCGCCTCGGCCCGCCGGGCCTCCAGCTCGCGCACCAGGTCGTGGCGGGAGGCGGCGACCCCGACGACCGAGGCGAGCACCCCGATGGGCACGACGAGGCTCACGTACGCGCTGAGGGTCTGGGCCCGCGGCTCGGGCCAGCCGGGGATGCCGAACACGCCGAGGGCGTACGCCACGTACCCGGCGGTGGCGAGCACGGCGGCCCGGCGCCCGCGGAAGCGGCCCACCGAGTACAGGGCGAACTGGACCAGCGTCAGCTCGTGCAGCCAGCCGAGGAACAGCAGCGCGGTGGCGTACGCGATCCACGGCGCGCGCCGCCGCACCAGCAGCGTCGCCGCCCCGGCGGCCAGCGCTGCGGCGGCCAGCAGCCCGTTCAGCGAGTTGTCGGCGGCGGCGAGGCCCGGCAGGTCGAGGGCCATCAGCGCCAGGCAGCCCAGGGCGGCGAGCACGTCCTGCGCCCGCTGCGGCCCGGCGTACCGGGCGCCGGCGGTACGGCGGCCCGCGGCCGCGGCGGCCGCCGCGGCCCGGTGGAGCGCCGGGACGACGGACTGGACGGGCATGCTGTCCATCTTCCGCGGTCGGCGGCGGGGAGGAGGCGGACTGCGGGCGGCGGCGGGCGTGAGAATCGGCACGCCGCCTGCCGGGAACTCCCCGGTACGGCGCAGGCCCCCGCGCCGCGGGTGCGGTGCGGGGGCCTGCGGGCGGCCGTACGGTCCGTCAGGCGGCGGGCAGCGCGGCCAGCTGGGCCTGGATGCGGGCGATGTCCGCCTCGGCCTTGGCCAGACGGCCCTTGATCTTGTCCACGACGTTGTCGGGGGCCTTCGCCAGGAAGGCCTCGTTCCCGAGCTTCGCCTCGGCCTGGGCCTTCTCCTTCTCCGCGGCCGCGAGGTCCTTGGAGAGGCGCTTGCGCTCGGCCGCCACGTCGATGGTGCCCGACAGGTCGAGCGCGACGGTCGCGCCGCCGACCGGCAGGGTCGCGGTGGCGCTGAAGCCCTCGCCCTCCGGCTGGAGGCGCAGCAGCTGGCGGATGGCCGCCTCGTGCGCGGCGAGCGGGGTGCCGGCCAGGTCGAGGCGGGCCGGGACCTTCTGGCCCGGCTGCAGGCCCTGGTCGGCGCGGAACCGGCGGACCTCGGTGACGACCTGCTGGAGGTTCTCGATCTCGGCCTCGGCGGCCTCGTCGCGGAAGCCGCCCGGTGCGTCAGCGCCGGGAACGGACACGGTGGTCGGCCACTCGGCGACCACGATGGACTCGCGGCCGGTCAGCGTGGTCCACAGCGTCTCGGTGACGAACGGGACGACCGGGTGCAGCAGCCGCATCAGGACGTCCAGGACCTCGCCGAGGACCCGGCCCGAGGCCTTGGCGCCCTCGCCGCCCGCGAAGAACGTCGTCTTCGACAGCTCGACGTACCAGTCGAAGACCTCGTCCCACGCGAAGTGGTACAGCGCCTCGCTGAGCTTGGCGAACTGGAAGTCCTCGTAGTACGCGTCGACCTGCGCGACCGTCTTGTTCAGACGGGAGAGGATCCAGCGGTCGGTGGCGGACAGCTGCTCCGCCGGCGGCAGCTCGCCCTCGACGGTGGCGCCGTTCATCAGCGCGAAGCGGGTCGCGTTCCAGATCTTGTTGGCGAAGTTCCGGGACGCCTGGACCCAGTCCTCGCCGATCGGGACGTCGGTGCCGGGGTTGGCGCCCTTGGCCAGGGTGAAGCGGACGGCGTCGGAGCCGTACTTGTCCATCCAGTCCAGCGGGTCGACGACGTTGCCGAAGGACTTCGACATCTTCTTGCCGCGCTCGTCGCGGACCAGGCCGGTCAGGGCGATGGTCTTGAACGGGACCTCGCCGTCCATCGCGTACAGGCCGAACATCATCATCCGGGCGACCCAGAAGAAGATGATGTCGTGGCCGGTGAGCAGGACGTCGGTGGAGTAGAACTTCGCCAGGTCCGGGGTCTTCTCCGGCCAGCCGAGCGTGGAGAACGGCCACAGGCCGGAGGAGAACCACGTGTCGAGGACGTCGGTGTCCTGGGTCCAGCCCTCGCCGGTCGGCGGCTGCTCGTCGGGGCCGACGCAGACGATCTCGCCGTCCGGGCCGTACCAGATCGGGATCCGGTGGCCCCACCACAGCTGGCGCGAGATGCACCAGTCGTTCATGTTGTCGACCCAGTCGAAGTAGCGCTTCGACATGTCCTCGGGGTGGATCTTGACGCGGCCGTCGCGGACGGCGTCGCCGGCGGCCTTGGCCAGCGGCTTGACGTTGACCCACCACTGCATCGACAGGCGCGGCTCGACGGTCGTCTTGCAGCGCGAGCAGTGGCCGACGGAGTGCATGTACGGGCGCTTCTCGGCGACGATCCGGCCCTGCTCGCGCAGGGCGCCGACGACGGCGGAGCGGGCCTCGTAGCGGTCCAGGCCGAGGAAGGGGCCGTGGACGGTGATGACGCCGTGCTCGTCCATGATCGTCATGGCGGGCAGGTCGTGGCGCTGGCCGATCGCGAAGTCGTTCGGGTCGTGCGCCGGGGTCACCTTGACAGCGCCGGTGCCGAACTCCGGGTCGACGTGCGTGTCGGCGACGACCGGGATGCTGCGGTCGGTCAGCGGCAGCTTGATCCGCTTGCCGACGAGGTGCCGGTAGCGCTCGTCGTCCGGGTGGACGGCGACGGCGGTGTCGCCGAGCATCGTCTCGGCGCGGGTCGTCGCGACGACCAGGGAGTCCTCGCCCTCGCCGTACCGGATGGAGACGAGCTCGCCGGCGTCCTCCTGGTACTCCACCTCGATGTCCGAGATGGCGGTCAGGCAGCGCGGGCACCAGTTGATGATGCGCTCGGCGCGGTAGATCAGCTCGTCGTCGTAGAGCTTCTTGAAGATCGTCTGGACGGCCTTGGACAGGCCCTCGTCCATGGTGAACCGCTCACGCGACCAGTCGACGCCGTCGCCGAGGCGGCGCATCTGGCCGAGGATCTTGCCGCCGTACTCCTCCTTCCACTGCCAGACGCGCTCGACGAACTCCTCGCGGCCCAGGTCGTGGCGGGACTTGCCCTCCTCGGCGAGCTGCTGCTCGACCTTGTTCTGGGTGGCGATGCCGGCGTGGTCCATGCCGGGCAGCCACAGGGCCTCGTGGCCCTGCATTCGCTTGCGGCGGGTCAGGGCGTCCATCAGCGTGTGCTGGAAGGCGTGGCCCAGGTGGAGCGAGCCGGTGACGTTCGGCGGCGGGATGACGATGGTGTACGCGGGCTTCCCGCTCGCCGCGTCGGCGGTGAAGTAGCCACGCTCTACCCAGCGCTCGTAGAGCTTCCCCTCTACCTCGGCCGGCGCGTACTGGGTCGGCAGTTCGGAGTTGGGGCTGCTGGGTGTCTGCGTGTTCTCGGTCACGGGCACAGTTTAGAGGCGTAACGGTCCGGTACTGAAACCGGTAATCAGGGGGCCCGGCGGCCTGCGCCCGGCCCGCGTGGGCCAGGATGTGTGGAGCGCATAAACATCCTGAAGGGGGACGAGGGCATGAGCTACAACCAGCCGGGGCCGTACGGAGGCCCGCCGCAGCAGCAGCCGGGACCGTACGGGGCACCGCCCCCGCCCCCGCCGGGGCAGCCCGGCCCGTACGGCCAGCCGCCGGCCGCGCAGCCGGGCTACGGCTACCCGCAGCAGCCCCCGCAGCCCGCCCCGGGCTACCCCCCGCAGCCGCCGACGGCGCCGATGGGCTTCCCCCAGCAGCAGCCCCCGCCGTACGGCTACCAGCAGCCGGGCATGCCCCCGCAGCCCCCGTACGGCGCCCAGCCCCCGAAGAAGTCGAAGGCCGGCGTGGTCATCGCGGTGGTCGTGGCGGTGGCGGTCGTCGCGGCCGGCGGCTGGTACCTCGTCGGCGGCGGCTCGGGCGGCACGATCGACGAGGCGACGAAGGGCTACAAGCTGGTCGCGCCGGAGACGGTCGGCGAGTTCAAGAAGAACCCGAAGTCCGCACCGAAGTCCTTCAGCGACAAGGACCGCCGCGAGGCCGAGGCCGTCGGCGTGAAGAACCCCCAGCAGGTGGCGCAGAAGTACCAGGCGGGCGACCCGGGCAACCCGCTGGCGGCCAAGGGCCTCAACTTCGAGGGCGTCTACGGCGACATCGCCGAGCCCGAGAAGGCCGTCGACGCCTACTTCGCCCTGGCCAAGGCCAGCACCAGCGAGGGCTCCAAGACGAATGTCGAGCTCATCGACACCCCGAAGGCGATGACTCCGAAGGGCTTCAAGGGCGCGGTGATGAAGTGCCAGGAAGCCAAGTACACCGTGAACGACCCGTCGTTCAAGGGCCCCAAGGAGTTCACACTCCCCATCTGCATCTGGGGTGACCACAGCACCCTGACCATGGTCGGCGCGAGCGACGCAGGCGCCCTCCTGACGGGCAAGAAGGGCTACACCCTGGAACAGGTCGCGGACTTCGCGGCCCAGCTCTACAACACGGCCCGCGTGAAGATCTGATCCGCCGGCCGGCAGACACGAGGAGGGGCGCCCCGGATGTCCGGGGCGCCCCTCCTCGTTCGTCAGGGTGGCGGCGGTTAGGCCGACTTCTCCTGCGGGCCCTGGTCCTTCGGGACGATCCGCGGGACCAGCGTCGGGTTGACGTTGGAGCGGACGACGTCCGCGGTGATGACCACGCGGGCCACGTCCTTGCGGGACGGCACCTCGTACATCACCGACATCAGCACCTCCTCCATGATGGCGCGGAGCCCGCGCGCACCGGTCTGGCGGAGGATCGCCTGGTCCGCGATGGCCTCCAGGGCCTCGCGCTCGAAGTCCAGCTCGACACCGTCGAGTTCGAACAGCCGCTGGTACTGCTTCACCAGCGCGTTCCGCGGCTCGACGAGGATCTGAAGCAGCGCCTCGCGGTCCAGGTTGTGGACCGAGGTGATGACCGGCAGACGGCCGATGAACTCGGGGATCATCCCGAACTTCACCAGGTCCTCCGGCATGACCTCCTGGAACTGGTCGCTCGCCTCGATCTCCCGCTTCGAGCGGATCGTCGCGCCGAAGCCGATGCCCTTGGCGCCCGCCCGGGACTCGATGATCTTCTCCAGGCCGGCGAAGGCGCCGCCCACGATGAACAGCACGTTCGTCGTGTCGATCTGGATGAACTCCTGGTGCGGGTGCTTGCGCCCGCCCTGCGGCGGCACCGAGGCGGTGGTGCCCTCCAGGATCTTCAGCAGGGCCTGCTGCACGCCCTCGCCGCTGACGTCGCGCGTGATCGAAGGGTTCTCGCTCTTGCGGGCGACCTTGTCGATCTCGTCGATGTAGATGATGCCGGTCTCGGCCTTCTTGACGTCGTAGTCGGCGGCCTGGATCAGCTTCAGCAGGATGTTCTCGACGTCCTCGCCGACGTAGCCCGCCTCGGTCAGCGCGGTGGCGTCCGCGATGGCGAACGGCACGTTCAGCATCCGGGCGAGGGTCTGCGCCAGCAGCGTCTTGCCCGAGCCGGTGGGGCCCAGCAGCAGGATGTTGGACTTGGCCAGCTCGATGGCGTCGTCACGGCCCTGCGCGCCGCCGTTCTCGCCGGCCTGGACGCGCTTGTAGTGGTTGTAGACCGCCACGGAGAGCGCCTTCTTCGCCGGCTCCTGGCCGACGACGTAGCTCTCCAGGAACTCGTAGATCTCGCGCGGCTTGGGGAGTTCCTCCCACCGCACCTCGGAGGTCTCGGCGAGCTCCTCCTCGATGATCTCGTTGCAGAGGTCGATGCACTCGTCGCAGATGTAGACACCGGGTCCTGCGATGAGCTTCTTCACCTGCTTCTGGCTCTTTCCGCAGAACGAGCACTTGAGCAGGTCGCCGCCGTCACCGATGCGTGCCACGAGGTGCTTCCCCTTCGCCTGGGAGACGCCTGGTTCAGCGGCTCCTGGTGCCTCATATCCGACGGTACCCTGCCGGGGGCCCCATTCGGGGCCCCCTTGGCGCGGTTCACATCGCCCAATCGTGCGACGTGTCCGCGCCAAGCGGCGGCAGGGGTCAGACCGAGTTCATCTTCCGGGTGGAGATGATCTGGTCGATCAGGCCGTACGCCAGCGCGTCCTCGGCCGTGAGGATCTTGTCGCGCTCGATGTCCTCGCGGATCTTCTCGATCGGCGTGCTCGAGTGCTTGGCCAGCATGGTCTCCAGCTGGTCGCGCATGCGCAGGATCTCGTTGGCCGCGATCTCCAGGTCGGAGAGCTGCTCGCGGCCGGTGCCGCCGGACGGCTGGTGGATCAGCACGCGGGCGTTGGGCAGGGCCATGCGCTTGCCGGGGGTGCCCGCGGCGAGCAGGACCGCGGCGGCGGACGCCGCCTGGCCCATGCAGACCGTCTGGATGTCCGGCTTCACGAACTGCATCGTGTCGTAAATCGCCGTCAGCGCCGTGAAGGAGCCGCCGGGGCTGTTGATGTAGATCGAGATGTCGCGGTCCGGGTCCATCGACTCCAGGCACAGCAGCTGCGCCATGACGTCGTTGGCCGAGGCGTCGTCGATCTGGACGCCGAGGAAGATCACGCGCTCCTCGAAGAGCTTCGCGTACGGGTCGTACTCGCGCACGCCCTGCGAGGTGCGCTCGACGAAGCGCGGGACGACGTAGCGGTTGTCCACCTGCGGGCCGGTGTAGAGGCCGCCGGCGGGAGAGAGGTTGTTCATGTGCATCGGGTGTTCACCATCCTGGTGGCGTTCTGCGGGCTGGGGCTTGCCTGGTGCGGGGCGGGCGCGCGGCCCGGCGGGGGCCGCTCGCGCGCCGCGGGGCCGGGATCAGGCCCCGGTGCCGCCGCCGCCCGGGACCAGCGACGCTGCGGAGATGATCTCGTCGATGAGGCCGTACTGCTTGGCCTCCTCCGCCGTGAACCAGCGGTCGCGGTCGCCGTCGCGGATGATGGTCTCCACGGTCTGCCCGGAGTGGTGCGCGGTGATCTCCGCCATGCGCTGCTTGGTGCGCAGCAGGTACTGGGCCTGGATCTTGATGTCCGAGGCGGTGCCGCCGATGCCGGCGGAGCCCTGGTGCATCAGGATGTCGGTGTTCGGGAGCGCGAAGCGCTTGCCCGGGGCGCCGCCGGTGAGCAGGAACTGGCCCATGGAGGCCGCCATGCCCATGCCGATGGTGACGACGTCGTTCGGGATGTACTGCATGGTGTCGTAGACCGCCATGCCGGCCGTCACCGAGCCGCCGGGGCTGTTGATGTAGAGGTAGATGTCCTTCTCCGGCTCGGCGGCCAGGAGCAGGAGCTGCGCCGTGATCTTGTTCGCGATGTCGTCGTCGACCTGCTGGCCGAGGAAGATGATGCGCTCGCCGAGCAGCCGGTTGTAGACATGGTCGCCGAGGCCGCCACCGATGGACGGCTCACCCGCGGCGTAAGGCTTCAGATTCGTCACGTATCCACCTGCTCGTCTCCGACGGCCGCTTGCCGTCTCAGCGTCTTGTTCTGGGGGCGCGGGCCCGCCTGCGCGGCGCGGTCCGCCGTCGTCCGGGTACTCCCGTGCCCTCGTATTCATGGACCCTAACGCGCAGGTCGGACAACGCCATCCCGCTTCCCGAACTGTTCGCTCGGAGCGCAAGGTTCCCCAGGGCCGGGGCCGGTGTGCGGAAGGGCCCGCACGCGGCTGCGTGCGGGCCCTTCCCCGGCTGCTGCTGCCCTGCCGGCAACCCCTGCGGGCCGCCGGCGCGGGGTCACTTGGCCTCGTCGCCCTCGACGGCCGCCTCGACGGTCTCGGCGGCGGCCTCGGCCGCCTCCTCGTCCTCGTCGGACAGGTCGATGACCTCGCCGTTGGTGTCGACGACCTTGGCGGCCTCGACGACGACCGCGAGGGCCTTGCCGCGGGCGACCTCGCCGACGAGCATCGGGACCTGGCCGCCCTCGACGACCGCCTGGGCGAACTGGTCGGGGGACATGCCGGAGGAGGCGGCGCGGCGCATGAGGTGCTCGGTGAGCTCCTCCTGGTTGACGCCCAGCTTCTCCTTGTTGACCAGGGCGTCCAGGACGAACTGGGTCTTGATGCCCTTGACCGCCTGCTCCTTGGTCTCGGCGTCGAACTCCTCGACCGTCTTGCCCTGGAACTCCAGGTACTTCTCGAGGGTCAGGCCCATCTGGCCGAGCTGGTGGTGCTCCAGGTTGTGCTTGCGGGTGTTGATCTCGTCCTCGAGCAGCTTCTCGGGGATCGGCACCTCGACGAGCTCCAGCAGCTTCTCCAGGACGCGCTCCTGGGCCTGCGTGGCCTGGTCGTACTGCTTCATGTTCTCGAGGCGCTTGCGGCTGTCGGCCTTCAGCTCCTCCAGGGTGTCGAACTCGCTCGCCATCTGCGCGAACTCGTCGTCCAGCTCCGGCAGCTCGCGGGCGGAGACCTTGGACACCTTGACGGTGACCTCGGCGTCCTTGCCCTCGGCGGAGCCGCCCTTCAGCTGCGAGGTGAAGGTGGCCTCGCCGCCGGCCTCCAGGCCCTTGACGGCCTCGTCGATGCCGTCGAGGAGCTCGCCCGAGCCGATGGTGTAGGAGACGTCCTTGGCGACGCCGTCGGGCAGCACCTCGCCCTCGACCTTGGCCTCCAGGTCGATGGTGACGACGTCGCCCTCGGCGGCGGCGCGCTCGACGTCCTTGGTGGACGCGAAGCGGCCGCGCAGCTGCTCGACGGACTTCTCGATGTCCTCGTCGGTGACCTCGACGGCGTCGACCTCGACCTCGATGCCGGAGAAGTCCGGGATCTCGATCTCGGGGCGCACGTCCACCTCGGCGGTGAAGGCCAGCAGCTCGCCGTCCTTCAGCTCGGTGATGTCGACCTCGGGCTGGCCCAGCGGGTTCAGCTCGGCCTCGTTGACGGCCTCGGTGTAGAACTTCGGCAGCGCGTCGTTGACGGCCTCCTCCAGCACCGCGCCGCGACCGAAGCGCTGGTCGATCACGCGGGCGGGGATCTTGCCCTTGCGGAAGCCCTTCACCGTGACCTGCTGGTTGATCTTCTTGTACGCCGCGTCGAGGCTGGCCTTGAGCTCCTCGAAGGGCACCTCGACAGTGAGCCGAACCCGAGTCGGGTTCAGGGTCTCCACGGCGCTCTTCACGGTTCGGTCTCCTTGTGGCTGACTGCTGGGGTCTCTGCTGTCGCTGCGAATCAGCGTTCCAGCGGATCGGGCCCGGTACATCAGACACACGGGCACGCAGCTTGCATAGTAACCGCAAGCGGCAATCAGCCCACAACGCGATCACTGCGAGGACGGTGCCGGATGGTGGTGCTGGTCGGGGTGGCCGGATTCGAACCGACGACCTTCCGCTCCCAAAGCGGACGCGCTACCAAGCTGCGCCACACCCCGTCGGTGCGACACGTAGGGTACATGGCCGGAGACCCTCCGACACGCCGCGTTTCACGGAAGATTCCGGCCACGCCGCCCCGGCCCGTGCGCGGGCACGCGAATGCGGTGTGCACTTGCCCGGCCCGACCCGCTAGGATGCTGTCCGTGCCGCGGTCCCCGGACCTGCGGCGATCGTGTTGCGGGTGTAGCTCAATGGTAGAGCACTAGTCTTCCAAACTAGCTACGCGGGTTCGATTCCCGTCACCCGCTCCAGACGACTCAGGGCCAGGTCAGAGGACATCTCCTCCGCCTGGCCCTGACTCGTTCTCAGGGTGTGCGTTCAACCCGCCGTGTCCCCCGCGTGCCTCTCGGGCTCCTGATCTTGATCCGTGCCCTTGCGGCTCTTCTCCACGAGTCCGCTCAGCGCGTCGGCAATCAGCCGGTCCCGGTCGGCACTCGCGTGCTGGTAGATCAGCGCAGCGCGGGCGGTGCTGTGGCCCATGCGCGCCATCAGCTCTCGCGTGCTCGCCCCGGTGGATGCGGCGAGGGTGTTCCCCGTGTGCCGAAGATCATGGAAGTGCAGCCCGCTGACCCCTGCCTCGCTACAGGCCTTGTGCCACAGCCGGTTGAAGTGGTTCCGGCGGGGCGTGGCCCCCTTGGCTCCGACGAAGACCCGCCCGTCGGCCCCGGGCTCGGCGTACCGCTTCAAGTGATCCCGGACGTCCGGAACGATCACGCTGGGGATGGAGACCGTCCGCTTACCCGCGGCACTCTTGGGCGCCTTGATCTCCCGCTGCCCGTTGCCCAGCTCGGCGACGGACCGCCGGACGCGCACCGTCCCGTGGTCCAGGTCGACATCCCGACGGTGCAGTCCGATCAGCTCACCCCACCTCAGGCCGAGGAACCCGGCCAGGAGCACCAGGGCCCGGAAGCGGGGGTCAACCGCATCGGCCAGGGCGTAGACCTCCTTCACGGTGGCCGTCGGCCGCTCGGGCGTGTGCACGACGCTCGCACCCTTGATCTGGCAGGGATTGCGCCTGATCAGCTGGTCTGACAGTGCCGTGCCCAGGATTGCGCGAAGGAGGGCATAGGCCTTGGCCACGGTCGTCGGGCCGGTGCCGGCGGCGAGCTTGTCGGCACGCCAGCGCCGTACGAGGGGCGCCGAGATGTCCGCGACGTTGACGGCGCCGAACGTCGGCTCCAGGTGGTGCTTGAGCAACGAGCCGTACAACTGGCGGGTTGTGCTGGTCAGCTCACGTTCCTTGACCCAGGCGACGGCATACGGCCCGAAGGGGACCTTCCCGGCGTCCGGGTCCAGCCAGTCCCCCTGCCGCATCTCCGTCTGCTTCACGGCCAGCCAGTCGTCAGCCTCACGTTTGGTCCGAAACGTCTCCGGCGCAGGCCGGAGCTGACCGTCAGGCCCGACGTAGCGCGCCTGGTAGCGACCGGAGGGCAGCTTCCGTACCCGTCCGAACTGGCGACGCTTGCCGGCCATCAGGCGGCCACCGCCATACGGCCGCGCCGACGCGGTGCCACGGTGTTGGCGGCGATGTACTCCCGGACGGCACTCTCAGGGATCCGTACGTGACGGCCGACCTTCACGTAGGTGATGCGCCGCTCCTCGATGAGGCGCCGGGGAAACCGCACGGTGGTGCCGAGGATCTCGGCGACCTGGACGACGGACAAGTAGCGCTCACTCATACTGCTCCCCCCTCAGGGCTTCGCCGGCGGTTACGCGGTTGAGCTGGATGTCTCGGGCGATGGACGCCGCCAGGACGGCTTCGCCGGGGCTGTGGCCGTGGCCGGCGTACTGCCAGGACGCGAGGACGAGGACGGTGTCCGGCTCCAGGTCGTCCAGGCCGCGGGCTGCGGCTTCCTGGGCGGCGCGGTAGTCGGCGCGGGTCTGGCGGAGGGCGCCGAGGGTGGTGGAGTAGTGGCGGGACTTGGTGGAGAAGTGGCCGCGGAAGCCGAGCATGTGGGCCCAGGCGGCGAGGCGGCGGTCCGGGTAGAGCGGGTCGAGGTCGAGGCAGGCCCCGATCAGGCGGGCGGTGTGGTCGGGGACGTCGAGGAGGACCAGGGCCTCGCGGTTGCCGATGCGGCGGTCGAGGGTGCCGGTGTCCTCGGTGGCCTTGGTGGCGTACTTGGCGACGTACGAGGCCACGGCCTGTTCGGTGATGTCGGAGCCGTCCCCGAAGGCCTTGATCGGGCGGATGTCGAGTTGGGTGCCCCAGCGGAGGGTGCGCGCCGGCTGGTCGTCGGCGGCCTGGACGGTGATGGACGTGTACGTGTGCGCGACGGCGGCCCGGATGGCTTCGGTGAGGAGCCGGGTGGTGGCCCAGTGCGGGGGCGGGGTGAGCGGCCCGGTGGGTCCGTCGAGTCGGATCACGGCGTGGAAGTGGATGGCGCCGCGCTTCTGGAACTCGGCGACCTTGCCGAAGGAGACGCGGCACGACTCCTTCAG
Source organism: Streptomyces globosus (assembly GCF_003325375.1). Taxonomy (GTDB): domain Bacteria; phylum Actinomycetota; class Actinomycetes; order Streptomycetales; family Streptomycetaceae; genus Streptomyces; species Streptomyces globosus_A. The sequence continues at coordinate 5,769,459 of NZ_CP030862.1, forward strand.
CTCGCGTTGGGTGAGGCCGGCGCGGGCGGCGATCTCGCGGCGGAGGCGGGTGGTGAAGCGGGACCAGAGCTGTCCGGCGTGGTTGTTGAAGAGGACGGCGCCCGCGTAGTCGTACGTGGCCGGGTCGAGGGCGGTGCCGAGGAGCGGGTCGTCGGCGGGGTGGGGGGTGCCGCAGCGGCAGCGGCCGGAGTCGGGCCGGTTGTGAACCGGGCCGAAGGACGGGGCGGTGAGGGTGGCGAAGACGCGGGGGTGTTCGCGGACGGTGGCGGGGACGTCTCGGCGGTCGTCTCCGGCGAGCCCGGCCCGGATCAGGTGGTAGGTGTCACCGGCGTACGTCCAGGCGCAGGACGGGCAGCGGGAGGCGCGGCGGTTGCCGCAGGCGATCCGGAGGCGGGCACCGGGCTCGTTCTCGGTCGAGTAGCGGTGGTACGTCTCCCCGCTGGTCTTGTCCTTGGTGAGCGTCCAGCCGGTGATGTGTATGGGGTCGGCGCACCCGCCGGTGCGGTGGACCTGCTCCTCCCAGCGACGGAAACCGGGAGCCCCGGCGACCCTCAGCAGATCACCGAGGAGGCCAGGATCCAGATCCGCGAGGTTCGCGGTCATGCACCCACCGCCGCAGGAGCGGGCGCGAAGAGCGTGTAGACCTTCAGCGTGATCCGACCCACGGGTGCCGTGAAGAGGAGCTGGTTCTCGCCCCTCAGGTCCTTGAGCTGCACGTCCAGGGCGTCGGTGTGGGTGGCCTGCCGCCAGGCCTCCAGGTCGGCCGGGCTGTCGAGGAGGACGTGTGCCTCGCTCGGCGTGATCTGGCTGGTGGTGATGTACGCGCCGGGCAGCTCCGGGTGCGACTGGGCCAACTGGACGAGGGCCGCGAACACGGCGGTCTGCGCGGTCAGCGGGTTGTTCATGTCGGCGTCGATCAGCATGGCGCTCACCGTCCGGCCGGGTGACGGAGCCGAGGTGTCGCTGTGCCGGGCCATGATGGTGGTCCTTTCGGTTTCGGTCGGGAGGGGCCGTTCCGTCCGGGGGCGGCGATGCTTGGTGGCTTGTGACGCCCCCGGAGGGTCCGGTCAGTGGTTCGTGAACTCCTGGCGCAGTGCGCGGATGAGGAACAGGACCACGACAGCGCTGATGGACAGGGCGACGGCCGTGACGGCGACGGCCAGGAGCAGCGAGACGGCGACGGAGGCCAGGGCCAGGACCCCGGCGACACCGCCGGCGGCGAGGGCGACCGCGGCGCCGGGGGTCTTGGGGGCCAGGGCCGCGAGGCCGGCCGGAGCCGCCACCGGAACGGGGGCGTTCTCCTGCTGGCCGGTCGCGGGCACCGGGGCCGGGTGGACGGTCACGGGGGCGTAGGTGTCGGGTGCGGGGTACTTGGGCTTGAGCATTGGTTCTCCTTCCGGGGTTACTTGTCGATCACGGTGTTGAGGGCGGGGGCGAGGAAGCTGTTCGCGAGGAGGAAGCCGCCGAGGAGGATCACGGCGACCAGCCACCAGGGCGGACGGACGAGCTTCACGCCCAGGGCGCCGATGACGATGAGGGCGAGCCAGAGCGGAACGTCCACGACGGGTCTCCTTCGAGGTCAGCGCGGGGCGCAGCGGTGGGACTGGGCGGCGAGTTCGGCGGCGGCCCGGCTGGTGTAGTCGGCCGACCAGCCGCAGTGGGGGGCGGTGCAGGCGGCGGAGTGCATCTCGCGCCCGTGGCGGTCGGTGTAGGTGCCGACCTCCACCGGGCCGATCCGGCGGGTGTCGCGGAAGCGGTAGCGGGGCATGGCGGGGCTCCTCTCAGACGAGTTGTGCGGCAATGGCGTGGGCCATGGGAGCCGGGACTCCGAGGCGGGCGCGCAAGGTGTCGGCGTCGATCGGGTGGCCGGTGCGGGCGCGGTGTTCGTCGGCGACCTTGCGGCCGTAGGCGAGGAGCGCGTCCGGTACGGCGACGGCCGGGGTCGGTGGCGGGGGCGGAGGCAGGGCCGGAGCGGGCTCGGGCGCGGGGATCCCGGTGACGGCGGGCTCAGGGTCGGGTTCCTGGACCGGTTCGGCATCGGTGTCCGCGTCGGCCTGGTCGTGATCGTGCTCGGCGGACGGGACAACTGCGGTCTCGTCCGCGGGACTGTGGACGAGGAGGGTGCCGCCGAGGAAGGCCAGTGCGGGCCACCCGGCGACGAGGATCCGCAGCCAGGCAGGGACGGCGTTCAGGTCGAGAAGGCCGGCGGTGGCGACGTTCGCGCCGAGCGAGGCGGCGAGGGCGACGGCGAACCAGGTCCAGGCGGACCGGGTCGGCTCCCCGGCGTCGCGCAGGAGCCGCAGGCGGCGCCAGGCGGCGACGAGGAGCAGGTCCACGCTGATGGGGTAGGCCCACGCCTTCCAGCCGTCCTGCCCCGCGGCTTCGGCCAGGTCGTGCAGGTGGGCGAAGGACAGGGCCCCGGCGATGACGGCCTGGACGAGGACGGCGTCCGGTCGGACCTTGAGGTGCATGGTGTGTCACCTCCTTCAGGCATGGGAGGGGTAAGGACTTGGCGCTTGACGGTCGCGCCGACCGACTACGGGGAGGTCAGGCGGGCTGTTTGCCCTGCGAGGGCAGGGCGGTCCGCCGCGGGCGGAAGGGCGCCAGAGCCGGGATGTCCGGGGCGAGGTGCTCGAACTGGGCACAGACGGCGGCGGTCTCGTCGAGGGAGACGAACGCGGACCGGATGCGCGCCCACCCGCCGGAGAGGAGGCCGACGACGGCGGTGCCGGGGCGGTCGATGGCGATGTTGGTGGCCGCGCTCACGGCACGGAGGCTGATGTCGCCGAGTGCCATCTTCGCGGAGGCTTCGTCGTTGACGCGGTGTGCCACACGGCCCGTGAGTTGGGCGCGGAGGGCGGTGGCGCCGGCGCCGAGGTCGGAGCCGAAGCGCTGCCCGCAGATCTCCAGGTAGATGGCGGCGGCCCGGCCGAGCTGTCCGAGGCGGATCAGTTGAGTGACCATGTGGTCCCGGCGCTTCTCGTCGGACTTGTTGGCGATCAGGAACAGCTCGGCCACTTCGTCCACGATCAGCACGATGGGTGCGGGTCGGAGGTCGTCGGGCAGGCCCCAGACGTCGGATGTGATCTCGTCCACCGCGACGCCCGTTCCGAGGCCCTGTGAGGCCCGGATCAGCTCGTAGCGCTGGATCATCTCCTCGACGAGCACATCCAGGAGGTCAGAGGCTTCGTCGGGTGTATAGGCGAGTCCGGACAGCCGGCGGGCGAACGGAGCGAGCTCCACACCCCACTTGCAGTCGATGCCGACGAGCGCAACGGGCTGCTTGGCCAACTCCTTGACGAGGGCTCTGAGGTAGACCGACTTCCCTGACTCGGTGGCCCCCACCACCAGCTCGTGAGGGCTGGCCCGGAAGTTCCGCATGTGCGCGGTGCCGTCGGCCCGCAGCGCAACCGGCACCTTCAGCAGCCCGGCCGCCGGAACGTCGCGTGGCATGACGACATTCCGCAGGACGTCGTAGCCGATGAGCCGGATCTCCAGGAACCCGGGCTTCAGCGACCTGACGTGGACTCCCTGCATGCGCCAGGAGTGCCGCAGCCGCTCGGTCGCCGCGTCGAAGTCCTGCACGTCCTGACCCGGCAGCATCTTGATCCGCAGGACCAGTCCGAATCGGGTGATCCTGATCCGGCGCGGCTTCGGGAGTGCCCGGTCGGGCATGCGGTGCAGGGCCGCCGCGAGGATCACCCGGGACCGTGACGGCTGCTCGGTCAGCCCGCAGGCCTCCATGACCGAGCGGTACGTCCACAGCAGCCGCATGACGGTGGCCAGCCAGCCGAATCCGACCCAGTACCAGCCGGGTCGCTTCCACTTCAGCCAGCCGAGTGCGGCTGCGACCAGCGATAAGCCGACCAGCGCGGCAGTCTGTCCGCCGGTCATCGCGTCAGGCCTGGGCCGGGGCCGACGCGGGAACCAGGGAGGTGATGGCCGCGGCGCGGAAGCTGATCCCGTGCCGCTTCTGGCCGTTGAACTCGTTCTCCCACGGCCGGGCGATGAGGCCCGTGATCGCGACCGGCGTACCCATCACGAACTCTCCCGTGAGGCCCGGCTGCGGGACGGCGACGGACAGGACGTCCGCGACACCGGCCATCAGGAACACCACGTCGACGGTGGCCAGCTGGGCGCCGGTCTCCAGGTCGACGGCGATCTCGCCGGTCTTGCGGTCCCTGATCTTCGGCTGCGGCGGCTGGGCGATCATCACCATTGCCGCGGAGGTGTCGACGGGAATCTGACGCATGACAAACCACTCCTCTACAGAGGCGAGACTCCGTCACTCCTGTATAGGAGTGACATGAAGAAGAGTGCAGCACTCCTATACATGAGTCAACCCGCCGCGGAAGAAAACTCGCGGCGGGCTGCGGGGAGTTGAGTGCCTGTCAGTTGGCGGCAGGGATCCGGTACTCAAAGACGAACTGGTCAGCGGCCATGAGGGTGTCGCAGACCTCCACCACGCGACCGGTCTCGGTGACGGCGTTGCGCAGCAGATGAATGACCGGGGCACCTGGACTCAGGGCCAGCTCGGACGCTTCGGCCTTGGCGGCCGGCCGGGCCTGCAAGGTCTCGACGAACTCGGCGAACACGTGGCCGTGATCCTCCAGGCGGGCATAGATGCCGCCACCTCCCGGGTTCTCGGCGAACAGCTCCGGGATGTCCTTGACGACGTCCCATGGCAGGTACGACGTCGCCGTCTCCACCGGCGTCCCGTTGCGGAAGTACAGCCGCCGCCGCGCGAGGATCTGCGTACCGGGCTCGACATCGAGCCGCTGGGCGATCTCCTCCGGGGCCTCCATGGGCCCGATGAAGATGACGCTGACCTTGGCCGTGGCACCCGACTGCTCGGATTCGGCGAGGTAGGCGGCCTTGCCGCCGCGGCGCAGCGACCGGCGGAAGCGGTCGGACGACCGGTGCCGCACGGGCGGCCGGGCCTTCACGTACGAGCCCTTGCCGTGCCGGGTGTCCACGAGCCCGCTGGCTCGGATCTCAGCCATGGCCTTGCGGATGGTGCCGCCGGACACGCCGTAGCGCTCCACCATCTCGGCTTCACTGGGCACCTGGTCGCCGGGCTTCAAGACGCCGGCGCGGATCTGCTGAACGATGTCCTCGGCGATCTGCAAGTACCGAGGCACGGTCTTGCCACCTCCTACAGCTGTTCCCATGGTCCTTTTCTTCCTCCTATGCTCCTGTACATGAGTAACAGCGCCCCGACGAGCCGGTCAACGCCCCGACACTCCGTGTCCGTAGCCGGAGTGGTGGTCCGCGACGACGGTCGGCTTCTGGCGATCCAGCGGGCGGACAACGGAACGTGGGAGCTCCCGGGCGGAGTGCTGGAACTCGAAGAGACCCCGGAGGAGGGCGTACGGCGCGAGGTCTTGGAGGAAACCGGGCTCCGAGTCGATGTCGCCGAGCTGACAGGTGTCTACAAGAACGTCACCGTGGGCGTCGTCGCGCTGGTCTTCCGCTGCAAGCCGGTCGGCGGCGCCGAGTGCACTTCGGACGAGACCACGGCTGTCCAGTGGCTCACGCCTGAAGAGGTGTCCGAGCGAATGTCCAAGGTCTACGCCATCCGGCTCCTGGACGCGCTGGACGGGCACGGGCCCCACGTGCGGAGCCATGACGGGCGCCAGCTCTTCGCGGTGCGGTGAAAGTTTCCCTACTCCATCAAGGCACCCGCCGCGCACGGCGCGGCGAGCGCGCCCGTCGGCCGGGCCTGCGCTCCTGTCTCCGCCCCGCTCCACCCCGGCCGCCGGCCGCGCGCCAGACAGCGCGGGTCTGACGGGGGAACTCCCCACGGAGCCTGAACCCGCTCCAACCCCGCAATCGCAGTCAGCCCGCCCCGAGCTCTCACGCCGAGCAAGCCCAAACCACCGCGCGGCCGCCATCCAGCCCGAGCCGTCCAGCCAGGTTTGCCAGAAGGCACGCGGGACTGCACCACCCCACGGGACCGCAAGCTGACCCCGGCAACGGCCAGAACAATGCCTCCGGCGGGGGCACTCAGGCTCCGGGATGACGGGGGCCGGCACTGCGGGTGCGGGCTGGCGGGTGGTGAAGGTGGGGGGCTGTCATCCCGTCTGCCGTCGACCCAGGCAAGCCATAGCAGACCAGACTCCTGGGGCCCAGGTCGTTCGTCCAGCAGGGCGCTCCACCTGGGCCCCAGGAGCCTGCCCCGCTATCACTCCGTGTGGGTCGACGGCAGACGGGATGACAGCAGATGCGCGGTGCGGCTGAGATGGTCACCTCGGCGTGGGATCGGCAGCCCTCGACGTCGGCCAGGGCACACACCGACCCCAAAGCACTTAGCTGGCTCGACCACGGTGGCGGGCACCGTCGCACATGGGGCGACGGTGCTCCTTTTGATCTCTGCATCTGCCAGTCAGTGAGTGTGAGAGCACGAATGGCGGGCAAGAGCCATAGTGCCGTCCAGTGTCCTACGCAGTGACGATCACTACGGAGTGTCATTGTCAGTGGCGCGTGCGATTCTTCTCTTGCAGGCCAGCGAAGGGCGTTCTGAGTAGCACAAAAGGGAGCAGTGGTCCGCCATGAGCAGCATCCGCAAGGCGCGTTTTCATCGCGAAGGCATCCCAACTCCTAATGGCTGTAGGTGGTGCGGAGATGCTCAAGAGAATCACGGTAATCAGTGGGTTCTCTCAGTCGGCCTGCACTCCTGGGAGCCGCCTACGGCAGCACAGCGACTGAAGCGCATGAAGGCGAGGCGTGCGGAAAGATCTGCGGTGGATGCTGGCGTTAGTCCCAAGGATGGGGCCCCGCGCTCTGTGCAGACCTGACGAGAGCGTCGAAGACGTCTGTGAGAGCTGCAGGAATTCGATCCTTCTCGATCCAGGTCGCCAGACCAATCACCATGGCATCCTTTCCCTTAGGCCCATACAGGGACCCTTCCTTCAACATCGTCAAGATGCCGGAGCTGAACTTCGCCCCCCTGTGATCGGAGAAATCCCTCGGTGTCCACGCCCCACGCCCTGCCGGCTCCCATAGCGAATTCGCCGCTCCAGCCCAGTCCTCATCTTCGAACAAGTCCTCAAGCTCGTTAGGCCTGCCGAGATAATAGCAGTCCTTCTCCAGCGAGAAGCCGTATTCCTTCAGCTTGTCATCGCGGAATATCTTTCGCTTGTCGGTTCGACTATCCTTATCGACGACGAACGCGACATCTCTTCTATGTTTTTTCAGGAACCGGGCAAACTTGAGGGCACCTTCGTTACTTCCTCCGTCCCAGAGGCAGATGCCGGCAGATTGGATCGGAATTCCTGCATATTTTTTGAAGAGGATAGGGAAGCATGCCGCTTCAGACGCACCTTCCACAGCCACAAAGTAACGTTCATGAAGCAAAACGCTATTGCGGAACCCTAGGGCGGTAGCAATCGAAGATAGATGCTTCCGAACGTCGTCATCCCCGCTACCCTCAGAGATCAGCTCAACGTAGGCCCCAGAGTCCCCTACACGCAGGTGAACGACGCTAGAGATGTCGACGCCATCTATCAGATTCATGGAGTGTGTCGCTACAACCACACGGGCGTTGGGGTGCGACGACTGATCATGAATTAGATTCATAATCCGCCGCTGATGCTCGTAATCGAGGTGAGTGTCAGGCTCGTCGTATAGATAGACGACGTCCGCGTCGTCATTGATGATATCGTTACTACTCTCCCAAAGCGCCAGTGACACCCGCCGGGAACGACCCGTCCCAGCAGAGGTTAGAGGGATTTCGCGGCCCGCGTGATTCGCAACCCTCACTTCGACCCTGGCGAGATGGGGACGCACCTGCACTTGAGGAGAAAGGCTAACAGAGGCAAACCCGCAGCGCTTCGATACATGCTGCGAGATTTTATCAATGTCAGAAGTCAATGCCTCAGTAAAATGGTTCTCAAGTTCTTCAATCTTCTCCCTCGAGGCGTCACTCTTGGAGTAGTCCCTAAGCTTCGGGTTAAGGATATTTTGCAGTACCGCTTCAGGCGACTGAACGGAATCGCCCTTAAAATGCACGATCGTGGGCATTGCGGCCGCTATTTCATCGGAAGCTTCCACCCATTCCTCAATGCGGGGCAGGGTTTTTTCGAGCTCACCTAGAGGGTCTGTCCAGCTCTTTTTGGCGTCAGCACGACCTGTAGGTTGCACGCCATACTTGGCTGCAATTTCCCTGAGGCTGGCGACCTTCTCCTTAGCGAGATTGCGGAGATCTTCTTCTCTGCATACGCGCCGTCTAACTTCCAGCACCGTCGAGCCGTCGAGGCGGAACGTGCGGCGAATTTTCACATACTCCGGGAGATCGAACTGCACTTGCTCGGTCACCTTGAGTTGAAAAGTTCCGGTTACGAGAATTTGATCCATTCGCGGGATCTCGAATTCTTCATCTTCGAGGTCAGCGTTAGGCGCGTAGGAAATATCATGCTCCGAAAGCGCCTTTCCGGAGATTAGAAAATCCAATGCATCCAAGAGAGCACTTTTGCCGCCATCGTTTTGGCCAGTTACAACGGTCTGGCTTTTGATGGGGACGTAGGGCACAGAAGCGAGGGATCGGAATCCCTCAATGGCCACGTCACAGATCTGCACCAGCACTCCCTTGATTAAATTGCCGATCGTATCGAAGTCGACTCACGAAGAAGGACTAACCATCCGATAGGGAAACTTCCCCTTGACGAACCGAGCCAGGTGTCGCCCTTTACTATTCGCTTCGAGAAGGTCTTTATACGCCGAGGGGGGAACCTGGTAGTACTGATAAACTGCGCCACTCTTAAAGAGCACCTCAAGTATGCGGCCGCCAGGATCATAGGCAATTGATTTGAGGTTCGACGAGACGACCGGCTGATGCAGCACTTCTCCCCCTCTGTCGGCCCCCAGTGGCACTGCAGAGGCGCATGATGTTATCAGCCCTACACCGCCCCACGGCATGACAGTTGACGGTCGATCAAGGGGTACACCGCTAGCCGATATTCGCTAAGTTGTTCGATGTGTGTGCCTCTGATGCCTCGAATGGTCCTGGCCACGGCTTGCCGGCACCCCGGATAACCGGCTGACATCATGACCAGTTTTGTGCGTCCCACGGGCCCTGGGGAGGTGGTGGCGGGCTAAGCGTGGGGAACCGCAAGTCGCAGAGGTGGCTGGCCGGCGCGGGTATGCGTCGGTGATCTTTCCAGCTACTGCTGCATGTCAGTGGTGCCCACGAGCAAAGTCGCTGGTACGAATCCTGCCAGGACAAACCAAGAGGTCACCTACCGTTTTTGGTAGGTGACCTCTTGTTCCGTGGTCTCGTCAGGCTCGTGCTAGCTGAACGCTGGGAGTCCGTCGTGAGCCGGATGGGCAGGACGCGGGAGGCGGACGCCGCGGCTGGTTGCTATGCGGACCGCGTCCCGGAGGGCGCCGGTCAGGTCCGTTGCCAGGAGGCGGAGTTCCTCCGGGTCCGAGTCCGCGTCGGCGAGAACTGCGAGGGCGTGGGCCACGAGCTCGGCTCCCAATCCGAGCTGGATCTCTTCGGTGTTGTCGGCCAGGCGGGACAGGTAGCCGTTGGTGTTGTCAGCGCTCAAGTAGCAGGGCTTGTCGTCGGCACCCGACCACGGGAGGAGCCGGAGTTCGTTGCTTGGTGTCATTCCTTCGAGCTCCTCTCCCCAGTCGTGAGGCGGGTGGTGAAGAGTGCGTCCGCCCTGTCTCCCGGGAGGACCAGGAGGGCGGCCTCGACCACGCGGCCGGTGACGTCGGTCGCCACGCGGGTGAGTGAGAGGACCGCCAAGGATGTGGCGATGCGGAGGACCGTTGCCTCTTCCTGGGTCGGGAGGCGTGCGCTGAGCCGCTCCTGAACCTCGGCCAGCGGCGGGCGGAGGTCCGCCAAACGCACTGCTATCTCGTCGAGTACGGGCGAATCAGCCGGCGCCAAGTCGTGAGGGACGTAGATGCGGGCCAGGCTGTGCGGCGACTTCCCTTCGTGGGTGATGTAGACGACCTCGGTCAACCTCAGGGGGCTGCGGGGCGGCACGTCCAGCAGGGCCGCCAGGTGGCCGTACGCCTCAAGGTTCGTGGTGCGGGCGGTCATGTGTAGGGGAGCAGAAGGGGTGGCCCATGTGGGCGCCTCGCGGCAACCGCCGGTGTACGTGATCTTGCGAAGAGGGCGGCAGACGAAGTTGCCGCGTCCGTGGATTTTTTCGACCAAGCCTTCACCCTGGAGGAGCGCCAGGGCGCTTCGCAGGGTTGGGGTGCTGACCGTATAGCGGCTGGCGAGCTGCGCCTCGGAAGGGAGGCGTTCGCCGGCCTTGAAGTGGCCCGTTGAGATCTGGTGCCGGAGATCGTCGGCGATGGTGTCACGACGGGAAGGCACGGGCGGATCACCACTTCCTCATCATCCGGAGGGCGACGAAACGGCTTTGGGCGTGCATCGTCAGCGCCTCGCCCGTCTCGAAGAACAGCCGCTTCGCACCCGCGGGGAGCTGGACGAGGTCGGCTACTCGGCACGGCTGGCCGCCGATCTGGATGACGTCGCCGCGCTGCACGGTGACGGAAGTGATCTCGATGTTGGCGGCGAGGGCTCCGCTGGAGGTCGATCCCCTCACTGGTTGACCTGCTGCGGTTCCGGTGTGTCGTCCGTGGTGTGGCAGGAGCAGTCGCAGGCTTCGTAGATCACGGGGACACCTGCGGGCGCCCTGGAGGGGGATGGCGGGGTGCACTCTCGGTGTGCGCCGATCGCGCACGAGCTCGACCGGTAGGTGGTCCTCGCGTGCGTGGCGTAGGAGAGTGCGGGGAGCGGCAGCCCACTGGTGTGGGCGGTCGTGGGGGTCATACGGTTGTGCACGCTGATCAGCTCCTATCGCTGATGGCCAGGTCCCCGGACGTCGCCCGTCGCGGGGACCGCTTCGTTTACGGCGGCCCAGAGGATGCGGCCGGTCAAGCTGCTGGCGAGGAGCCCGAATCGATCGGCCTCCGCCACGACTTCCAAGACGTGCCGCCACGATTCGGCGGGCAGCGCTTCCGGAACCTCCGCTTCGATCGACGTGTAGGTGGCGTGCAGCTCCACACGCGTGGCCAGCCCGAGGGCCGACAACCGGGCGGCGAGGTCCTCGGCCCTTACTTCCGAAGCGGGCACAGGAGAGCCTCCGTCGCCGGTCGATCACTTTGAGTGAAGCTAGTTAACTAGATTAGAGCTAGTGGACTAGATTTTCCACATGCCTGAGCAGCCGCCTTATCTCCGCATCGCCGACGTCCTGCGGCAGCGGATCGCGGAGCACGTGTGGACGGCCGGCGATCGACTCCCTTCTCGCGCCCAGATCGCCGAGGAGTGCGGCGTGGGCGAGAACGTGGTCCGTCGGGCGCAGGAGCTACTGATCTCCCAAGGAGTGCTGGAAGGGCGGGCGGGTTCGGGAACTTATGTGGCCGAGCCTCGTCCGCGTGTTCGGGTCGTTCGGTCCTCGGCCCGTGAGCAGCCCGGCGGTTCCCCGTTCCGGGCGGACATGCAGGCTTTGGGCAGGCAGGGCACCTGGGAGAGCCGGACCGAAGCGAAGGTGCCAGCCCCGGCCGAGATCGCGGCGCGGCTCGGGATCGCCGCGGGCGACCTATGCGTGCGTACCGTCTACGAGTTCCTCGCCGATGGTCGGCCGGTGCAGTTGTCGACGAGTTGGGAGCCGTACGAACTGACCGCAGGCACGTTCGTCGTCCTGCCGGAAGGTGGGCCTCACGCCGGCGCTGGTGTCGTGAACCGCATGGCCGCGATCGGAATCACAGTCAGCCATGCCGTGGAGCAACCGGAGCCGCGGCAGGCCACCGCCGAGGAGGCATCGCTCCTCGGGATCCAGAAGGCTGCTCTGGTCACCCACATCCGGCGGACGTACTACAGCGACCAGGGACAGCCTGTGGAAACTGCAGACATCGTCATCCCCGCGGCGCTGTGCGAAATCGTCTACGAGATCCCTGTCGGCCGTTAGAGCGGCCGGCGGAGGAGAAGAGGCACCGCTGTGGACGCGGAGCGAACGGCCCGCATAGCCGGGCTGGCTGCGACGGCAGAGCCCGTGTGGGCGGAGAACCACGACGGCTCGGCTCTCCAGGCGTTCTTGAAGGAAATCGGCTGTGACGGCGTCGACGCGGTCATGGTGACCAGGCAGGTGGTCGGATGCAGCCTCGGTGAGGCTCAGGAGATGTTCCTCACCGCACCCTGCCGGACTGCGGAACTTGCCTCGCACAATGCGTTCGTGGAGGGGCTTGAGCGGGCTCAGGGCGACCTCTGACCCGCCGCGCGAACTGCTACTGGGGTGCGCGCCGCTCGGGCCGCCGTCCGCCGATGCAGGCCACCAGTTCGCTGCCGTCTTCGGTGAGGAAGAGCTGGTAGGTCCAGGAGCTGTCGACAGCTGTGATCTTCCCCGTGCGGATCGGCTGGGTGCGCTCGCGGAGCAGTTGCACCCCTCTTTCCCAGCCCAGGAGCTCTATCCCTCTTCGCTGGAACGACCTACGCCGACTCTCATAGCCCCGGGCATAGTCCTCGGAGGACAACCCCACGCCCTCCCACACGACATAGTCGGCGCCCTCGACGAGGGCGGCCAGGGCAGCCTTCGATGCCTCGTCGTCGCCGGCCAGCAGCCGCATCAGTTCGCGTCGTTCCATGTTCGGCCCTCCCCATCCGCATCCTGCTGGAGCACTGCAGGGCAACGCAACGCCGTTATGGTCCTCAACATGACCAGCAACGCTCCGATCTGTCCTGAGTGCAGCCAGGCCATGAAGTTCGGCGGGTTCGTACTCTGCCGGCGGGAGGAAGACGACGAGCGGGTCTGCCGGTCGTTGTGGAAGTGCCCCGCTCGGCATGTCTGGTGGCATTGGGCCGACCGGCCGGACGAGGCGTTGGAGGCGTGCCCGATGCCGGAGGCGTTCCTCTGACATCCGAGTCGGCCCGCGTGCCCTTCATGTGCCCGATCAGACGGGAAGCGGCGGGGACGAGCGGGGAACTGTGGGGTGGGCTCGGCCGGGGCGCAGGTCAGGGCCTTGCCAGGTCAGGCCTCTTGCGGGTACGTGGTCTTCCAAACTAGCTACGCGGGTTCGATTCCCGTCACCCGCTCTCACCTGGTCAGGGCCGGGCGGAGGATGTTTCCTCCGCCCGGCCCTGATGCGTTTTCCGGGGCCGGGGCGCGGGTCAGAGCTTGATGCCGGCGATCGTGTCCGCGAGGGAGTTCAGGAAGCGGTTGACGTCCGGGGCGATCGAGCTGGACGCGAGGAAGAAGCCGAAGAGGACCGCGACGATCGCGGGGCCCGCCTTCAGGTGGTTGCCGCGGATCAGCACCACCATGATGATCGCCAACAGAACCACCACCGACAGCGAAATGGCCACTACTGATCACACCTTCGATCGTCCCCGGTCCGGCCGGGAGCGCACGGTCGGCGCACGCCCCCCTGCCGTCCATCCTCCCACCAACGGGGCCCGGCTATCCGCCCCCTGACGAATCGGCGCCCCGGACGGGGTCAGGGGGCAGTCAGGCCGAGCAGGGAGCGGACGCGGGCGTACTTCGCGGTCAGCCGCTCGCGGGTGGGGGCGTCCAGTACGGACAGCCGCGCCGGGTCCGCGTTGTGCGCGAGGTCGGCCTCCTTCACCAGGAGGGCGCCGGGGGTGGCGAGGATGCGGGCCGTGTACTCCTCCAGCGGCTCGCCGGGACGCTTGGTGACGGCCAGGACCATGTCCTTCACCGCCTGCGGGAGGGCGGCGGAATCCAGCCACTCCCGGCTGAGCGCGTCGTCCTCGACGGCGTCGTGCAGCCAGGCCGCGGCCTGCTGCTCGGGGCTGCCGCCGCGGGAGCGGACGCCTTCCGCCACGGCCGCCAGGTGTTCGGCGTACGGGCGGCCCGCCTTGTCGGTCTGCCCCTCGTGCGCGGCGCGCGCCAGGGCTTCGACCTCCGCGAGGGTGAGAGGCTGCTGCTGCGTCGTCATGCGGTCCCCTTCACTGCCGTCTGCGCTGCCGCGCCGCGGAGGGCTTCGGCGGCCCGGTGCACGTCCGCCTGCGTGGTGCGCCAGTTGGAGAACGCGGCGCGCAGGGCGGGGGTTCCCGCGTGGACGGTCGGGGTGGTGAACACCTCGGCCGCGGCGGCCTCGCGCACGGCCGCCAGGCGGGCGGTGAGCCGGTCCGGGTCGGGCTCCCCGGCGAGGGTGAAGAGGACGACGTTGAGCCGGACGGGGGCGAGCAGCCGGAAGGCGGGGTCGCTGTCCAGGGCTGCGCCGAGGGCCCGGGCGCAGTCGACGTCGCGTTCGACGATCTCGCGGTGGCCGGCGCGGCCGTACGCGCGCAGCGTGAACCAGGCGGCGAGGGCGCGCAGCCGGCGGGAGTTCTCCGGGGTGAGGTGGACGAGGTCGGGGTCGGCGCCGAGGGGGCCGAGGTAGGCGGCGGCGTTCCGGAAGACGCGGGTCTGCAGGTCGGGCCGGCGGGTGAACTGGACGGCGCTGTCGTAGGGGACGTTCAGCCATTTGTGCAGGTCGACGCAGACGGAGTCGGAGGCGTCGAGGCCGTCGACGAGGTGGGCGTGGTGCGGGGACAGGGCGGCGAACGCGCCGAAGGCGGCGTCGGTGTGCAGCCAGAAGCCGTGGCGTTCCTTCAGTGCGGCGACGGCGCGCAGGTCGTCGAAGTCGACGGTGTTGACGGTGCCGGCGTTGGCGACGACGACGGCCGGGCCGGGGGTGTCGGCGAGGGCGCGGTCGAGGGCGGCGGGGTCGACGGCCTCCCGGCCGGGGAGGGTGGGGACGGGGACGAGGGCGCTGCGGCCGAGGCCGAGGAAGGAGAGGGCCTTGGCGATGGAGGAGTGCGGGGCGCCGGAGAGGACGCGTACGGGCCCGAGGGCGGCGGCGCCGTCCTCGGCGGGTGAGACGCCGAGGCGTTCGCCGAGCCATTCGCGGGCGATGGCGAGGCCGGTGGTGTTGGACATGGTGGCGCCGCTGACGAAGGTCCCGGAATGGGCGGGGCCGAGGCCGAACAGGTCGCGGAGCCAGCGGACGGTCTCGCGCTCCAGGTCCTGGCCGCCCCCGTCGAGCGCGGAGTTGGAGTTCTGGTCGTGGACGGCGGTGAGCCAGTCGCCGGCGAGGGCGGCGGGGGTGGCGCCGCCGGTGACGAAGCCGAGGTAGCGGGGGCCGGCCGAGGCCGACAGCCGCGGCTCCCACCGCAGGCGGAAGGCGGCGAGGGCGGTTTCGGCCCCGGCGCCGTGATCGGGGAGCGGCTCGGGCCGCAGGGGGTGCGCCGGGGGCGGCGGTACGACGGGCATCGTGTCGAGCCCGTCGAGTGCGTCGGCGGCGGCTCGGCGCACGGATTCGAGCAGTTCGGGCAGCCGCCCGAGGTCGGCGGCGAGGATGTGGTCCATGGGCGGCACCGTAGAGCCCGGCGGCGGGCGGCGGGCGGGCCAATCGGCACCGGGTGGCCGGTCCGCGGCCCGCCGCCCCGTCCGCCCTGCGGTACGGGGGTCAGGGCGAGCGGCGGATGAGGAGGAGGGCGCGGTCGTCGTTGACGTCCTTGGCGACCTTCTCGATGAGGTGCCAGGCGGCGCCCTGCCAGCCGGCGGCAACGTACCGGTCGGCTTCTCCGGTGAGGCGGTCGATGCCCTCGCCGATGTCGCGGTCGGCGGTCTCGACAAGTCCGTCGGTGAAGAGCATCAGGACGTCGCCGGGGCGCAGCCGGCCGCGGGCGGGCTCGAACTCGGCGCCGTCGTAGACGCCGAGGAGCGGTCCCTCGCCGGTCTTCTCCTGCCAGCGGCCGGTTCCGGCGGAGAGCTGGAGGGCGGGCAGGTGGCCGGCGGACAGGAGTTCGTAGTCGCCGGTTTCGAGGTCGAGGACGAGGTGGACGGAGGTGGCGAAGCCCTCGTCCCAGTCCTGGCGCAGCAGGTAGCCGTTGGCGGCGGGCAGGAAGCCCTGGGGCGGGAGGGCGCCGAGGAGGCCCCCGAAGGCGCCGGAGAGCAGCAGGGCGCGCGAGCCGGCTTCCATGCCCTTGCCGGAGACGTCGGTGAGGACGACTTCGAGGGTGCGGCCGCCGTTGGTGCGGGCGGCGACGACGAAGTCGCCGGAGAAGGACTGGCCGCCGGCCGGGCGGAGGGCCATCTCCTGGTGCCAGCCGCGGGGCAGGGCGGGGAGTTTGCTCTGGACGCGGATGCGTTCGCGGAGGTCGAAGAGCATCGTGCCGCCGCGTCTCCAGGGGACGCCGACGCGGCTGCGGAACTGGGCGATGACGAGGCCGAAGAAGCCGCAGGCGGCCACGACGAGGACCGTGCCGGGGGTGACCCGGGCGGGGCCCTGGGTGTAGGGGCCGAGGACGAGGGATTCGACGATGAGGGCGGCGGCGGAGGCGCCGTACAGGGCGAGGAGGCTCGCGGGGCGCAGCAGCAGGCCGCCCGCGACGATGGGCAGGACGAGGGCGGCGGGCGAGAACCACACCGGGAACACGAGGGTGCCGCAGGCGATGGCGGGGACGGTGGCGAACAGTCCGGCGAAGGCGAGCCAGTCGGAGGCGTCTCCGCGGAAGTAGTCGACGGCGGATTTGCGCAGGGCTGTGCGGGCCCGGTGCCACGCCCTGCGCGTCCGGGCCCTGAGCGTCTCCACACGTGCTCCGGCCATGTCCCTCGGGACCCTATCCATCCCGGCCGTGTGCGCGCAGGGGGACCCCCGGACCGGTCCGCTCCGCTCCGCCGCGGCGCCGGGCGGTCCCGCAGGGCGCCGACGGCCGCTGCCCGGGCGGGAGTCGGGGCGGGGGGCGGCGGCGGCCCGGGCGGGCCCGCGGGCCGGCCGAAAAGCCTTAGACCGTGATGGATGCCACTGGTAAGGATGAGCACATGACTCTTGAGATGCGCATCTTGCGGTCGGATGAGTGGGATGTCTGGTACGACCACCTCGAACTGGCCTTCGGCGGAGTGGCGGAGTCCCGGCAGGAGCGGGAGCTGTACCGGGCCCTGACGGAGTTCGAGCGGTCGCTCGGCGTCTGGGACGGGCAGGTGTGCGTGGGCTCGGCCGGCGCGTTCACGTTCCGGCTGTCGGTGCCGGGCGGGGGGCTGGTGCCGGCGGCGGGCGTCACGATGGTGGGCGTCGCTCCGACGCACCGCCGCCGCGGCGTGCTGACCTCCCTGATGCGCCGGCAGCTCGACGACGTCCGCGCGGGCGGTGAGCCGGTCGCGGTGCTGACGGCCTCGGAGCCGGCGATCTACGGGCGTTTCGGCTACGCCGCCGCCGCATACGACCTGGGGGTGGCCGTCGACACGTCGCGGGTGGCGCTGTCGGTGCCGCCGGGGACGGACGGGGTGCGGCTGCGCCTGGCCGATCCGGAGAAGGCGCTCGACGACTGCGAGAGGGTGTACGCGCAGCTCGTCGCGCGGCGGCCCGGCATGCCCGCGCGGCAGCCGGGCTGGGAGCGGCAGGCACTGCTGGACCCGCCGGGCTCCCGGGAGGGGGCGTCCCCTCTCCGGTGCGTGGTGGCGGAGCGGGCGGACGGCTCGGTCGCGGGGTACGCCCGCTACCGGGTCAAGCCCGAGTGGAACGCGGCCGGGCCGTGCGGCGAGGTCGAGGTGCAGGACCTGGACGCGCTGGACCCGGCGGCGTCGGCGGCGCTCTGGCGCTACCTGTTCGGGATCGACCTGACCTCGGTGGTGCGGGCCCGCAGGCGGCCGGTGGACGATCCGCTGCTGCACCTGGTCAGCGACCCGCGGCGGGCGCTGCCGGCGCTGCGGGACTCCTTGTACGTGCGGCTGGTGGACCTGCCGCGGGCGCTTGCGGCGAGGGCGTACGGGGCTCCGCTGGACGTGGTGCTGGAGGTGGCGGACGCGTTCTGCCCGTGGAACGCGGGCCGGTGGCGGCTGACCGCCGACGGGCAGGGCCCGGTCCACTGCGGGCGTACGGAGGACCCGGCGGACCTGGAGCTGTCGGTACGGGAGCTGGCGGCGGCCTACCTCGGCGGGGTCGCGCTGACCGCGCTGGCGGAGGCGGGGCGGGTGCGGGAGCTGCGTCCGGGGACGCTCGCGGCGGCCTCGCGGGCGTTCGCCGGCGACGTGGCGCCCTGGCTGCCGCACGGCTTCTGACGGGCCGGGCCCCGCACCCGGCGGGGCCGCCGTCCTCAGCGGGTCTGGCAGCCGGGGCACCAGAAGAGGTTGCGTGCGGCGAGGCCTGCGGTGCGGACGGTGCTCCCGCAGACGTGGCAGGGCATGTTCGCCCGCCGGTAGACGTACACCTCGCCGCCGTGGTCGTCGACGCGCGGCGGGCGGCCCATCGCCTCGGGCGTGTGCTCCTCGCGGACGGTGTCGATCCGGTTGTTCCGCACGCCCTCGCGCATGAGCGCCGCCAGGTCGGCCCACATGGCGTCCCATTCGGCGCGGCGGACGTCCCTGCCGAGCCGGTACGGGTCCACGCCGTGCCGGAAGAGCACCTCGGCGCGGTAGACGTTGCCGACTCCGGCGACGACCTTCTGGTCCATCAGGAGCGCCGCGATGGTGGTGCGGGAGCGCGATATCCGCTTCCACGCGCGGTCGGGGTCGTCGCCGGCGCGCAGCGGGTCCGGGCCGAGCCGGTCGTGCACCGCCTGCTTCTCGGCGTCGCCGATGAGGGCGCAGGCCGTCGGGCCGCGCAGGTCGGCGAAGTGCTCGCCGTTCGCCAGCCGGAGCCGGACGGTGTCGGCGGCGGGCGGTGCGGGGGCGGGTCCGAAGCCGAGCTTGCCGAAGAGCCCGAGGTGGATGTGGATCCAGGCGTCGCCGAGCTCAAGGAAGAGGTGCTTGCCGTGTGCCTCGGCGCTCTCCAGCCGGCGGCCGTCGAGCAGGGCGGCGCTCTCGGCGAACCGGCCCTGCGGGCTGCTCACCCGGACGGGCCGGCCGGCGAACCGCTCGGTGTGGTCCTGGGCGAGGCGGTGGATCGTATGCCCCTCGGGCACTGCTGCTCTCCTCGGGTCTGCCGCCGCCGCGCCCGCCGCGGGAACGGCAGTGCCGCCGGACCCCGCGGATCCGGCGGCACGGCGGCTGCTACTGGTCCTGCGGGTGGTGGGCCGGGATGGGCGGGAGCTCGCCGGTCTGCTCGTACGCGGAGAGCATGTCGATGCGGCGGGTGTGGCGCTCCTCGCCGGAGTACGGGGTCGCGAGGAACGCCTCGATGAAGGAGGTGGCCTCGTCCTGGGTGTGCATGCGGCCGCCGACGGAGATGACGTTGGCGTTGTTGTGCTCGCGGCCCAGCTTCGCGGTCTCCACGCTCCAGGCGAGGACGGCGCGGACGCCCTTGACCTTGTTGGCGGCGATCTGCTCGCCGTTGCCGGAGCCGCCGATCACGATGCCGAGGCTGCCCTCGTCGGCGGCGGTCTTCTCCGCGGCGCGCAGGCAGAACGGCGGGTAGTCGTCCACGGCGTCGTAGATGTGGGGCCCGCAGTCGACGGGCTCGTGGCCGTTGTCCTTGAGCCAGTCCACCAGGTGGTTCTTCAGCTCAAAGCCGGCATGGTCGGATCCGAGGTACACGCGCATGGGACGAGTGTGTCACGAGCGGTCCGCGAGGCCCGTACCGGGGTGTCGCGTAAGTCACTTCTAAAGCTCAAGTAAACCCAAAGACCGCAGATGGGACAGGGTGGGACCAAGGTCCCGGACCTTGGCCCCGCGGAAACGATCCGGATGCCGCTCTTCCGGGCGGCGCCTTCTCGGGCTTGAATGCCAGAACTCGCAACCCGAGAACCTAAGGATTCGTCCATGAGCACCACGACGACCCTTCGGAAGGCAGGCGAACCCTCCGGCAACCCCGGTGGCGCCGCGCCCAACGACGGTCTCAAGGCCGGTCTCAAGAACCGCCACCTGTCCATGATCGCCATCGGCGGCGTCATCGGCGCAGGACTCTTCGTCGGCTCCGCCGGCGGCATAGCCAAGGCCGGCCCCGCCATCCTGGTCTCCTACGCGCTCGTTGGCGCGATGGTCGTCTTCGTGATGCGGATGCTCGGCGAGATGGCCGCGGCCAGCCCGAACTCCGGCTCCTTCTCCGCCTACGCCGACCGGGCGCTGGGCCGCTGGGCCGGCTTCTCCATCGGCTGGCTCTACTGGTTCTTCTGGGTCGTCGTCCTCGCCGTCGAGGCCACCGCCGGCGCCGTCATCCTCGAAAGCTGGATCCCCGCCGTCCCGCAGTGGGCCTGGGCCCTGATCGTGATGGCCGTCCTGACCGCCACCAACCTCGGCTCCGTCGCCTCGTACGGCGAGTTCGAGTTCTGGTTCGCCGGCATCAAGGTCGTCGCGATCGGCGCCTTCGTCGTCATCGGCATGCTGGCCGTCTTCGGCCTGCTGCCGGGCTCGGACAACCCGGGTGCGGGCTTCGCGCACCTCACGGACACCGGCGGCTTCATGCCGAACGGCTGGGGCTCGATCCTGACCGGTGTGCTGATGGTCGTCTTCTCCTTCATGGGCAGCGAGATCGTCACGCTGGCCGCCGGCGAGTCCGAGGACCCGCGCCGCGCGGTGACCAAGGCCACCAACTCGGTCATCTGGCGCATCGCCGTCTTCTACCTCGGTTCGATCTTCGTCGTCCTGACGCTGCTGCCGTGGAACGACGAGTCGATCGTGGAGAAGGGCTCGTACGTCGCCGCCCTGGACTCCATCGGCATCCCGGCCGCCGGCCAGATCATGAACTTCATCGTGCTGACGGCGGTGCTGTCCTGCCTGAACTCGGGCCTGTACACCGCCTCCCGCATGGCGTTCTCCCTCGGCGAGCGCGGCGAGGCCCCGAAGTCCTTCGCCAAGGCCAACAAGAAGGGCGTGCCCACCGCCGCCATCCTGGGCTCCACGGTCTTCGGCTTCGTCGCCGTCGTGTTCAACTACACGAACCCGGACACCGTCTTCAGCTTCCTGCTGAACTCCTCCGGTGCGATCGCGCTGTTCGTGTGGCTGGTCATCTGCCTGACCCAGCTGCGCATGCGCAAGATCCTGGTGGCCGAGTCCCCGGAGAAGCTGACGGTGAAGATGTGGCTCTTCCCGTATCTGACGTACGCCACCGCCGCGATGATCGTCTTCGTCCTGGGCTACATGTTCTACGACGACGGCAACCGCGAGGTCGTGTCGCTGTCGGTGCTCGTCGCCGCGGTCGTCATCGCGATCGGCGTGGTGCGCGACGTCCGCCGCCGCAAGGCCGCCCTCCGGGGCTGACGCCCGGCCCGCCGGGGCCCCGGACGGCAGCAGCCCCGGGCCGCGCGCACCGCGCAGGTCCGGGGCTGCCCCGCTTCTCGGGCCGCTGCCGGCGGCCGCTTCAGGAGCGGCCGGCCAGCTTCCAGGCGGCGGGCAGCAGGCCCATGGCCAGCGCCGCCTTCAGGGCGTCGCCGATCAGGAACGGGACCAGGCCCGCCGCGACGGCCGCACCGAGGGACATGCCGGTCGACAGCGCCAGGTACGGCACGCCCACCGCGTAGATCAGGGCCGAGCCGAGCGCCATCGCACCGGCCGTGCGCAGCACGGAGCGGTCGGCGCCGCGGCGGGCCAGGGCGCCGACGACGGTGGCTGCGAGCAGCATGCCGAGGACGTAGCCGAAGGAGGCGCCGAACGCGCCGGAGGTGCCGTTCGCGAACCACGGCACGCCGGCGGCGCCGGCCAGCGCGTACGCCGCGAGGGAGAGGAAGCCGAGGCGGGCGCCGAGGGCGGTGCCGACGAGCAGCGCGGCGAACGTCTGGCCGGTGACCGGGACCGGGGAGCCGGGGACGGGCACCGCGATCTGCGCGGCCAGCCCGGTCAGCGCGGCCCCGCCGGCGACGAGCGCGATGTCGCGGACGCGGCTCGCGGGCAGCAGGTCGGCGAGGACGGTGCCGGGGCGGACGGAAACGGATGCAGTGCTCATCGGGAGGCTCCGCGGTGGTGAGGGTGACGGGACGATCACCGACGCTAATGCGCGCCCCCGCGGGACCCCACCGCTGCCCGGAACAAAGCCCCGCTCCCCCGTTTGGTCGGGATCGCACAAAGTCCCCGGTTCACACCCGGGGCACCGTGATGCTCATCACGGGTCAGTTCACTCCACACATCCGTTTTGCGCGGATGGGCGCCGAACGGCGAGACTGTAGGGTCCCGCCAATCACCCGTGCGGAGCCCAACCGCCGCTGCCGAGCCGAGAGTACGAGCCTCCCCTCATGCGCGACCGTCTGCCCGACACTCCTCCACGCGCGGGCGAGCTGCCCGCGGAACCCCTGAGCCACAGTCTCAAGCAGCGCCACCTGACCATGCTGGGCCTCGGCGGGGTGATCGGCGCGGGCCTGTTCGTCGGCTCCGGAGCCGGCATCGCCGTCGCCGGCCCGGCGATCATCTGCTCGTACCTGCTCGCGGGCGCGCTGGCCATGCTGGTGATGCGCGCGCTCGGCGAGATGTCCGCGGCGCTGCCCGCGTCCGGTTCGTTCTCCGTGTACGCGGAGCGGGCGCTGGGCCGCTGGGCGGGCTTCTCTGCCGGCTGGCTGTACTGGTTCCTGCTGGTCGTGGTGCTGGCCGTGGAGGCGACCGGCGCCGCGAAGATCGCCAACGGCTGGGTGCCGGCGGTGGACCAGTGGGTGTGGGTCCTCGTCTTCATGGTGGTCTTCACCGTGGCCAACCTGGCCGCGGTGAAGAACTTCGGCGAGTTCGAGTTCTGGTTCGCCGCCCTGAAGGTCGGGGCGATCGTCCTGTTCCTGGTCCTGGGCACGCTGGCGGTGTTCGGGCTGCTGCCGGACACGGACCCGGTGGGCCTGGCGAACCTGACGGGCCAGGGCGGGTTCTTCCCGCAGGGGGCCGGCGGCGTGGTCGCCGGCATGCTGGCCGTCATCTTCGCGTTCGGCGGCCTGGAGGTCGTCACGATCGCGGCCGCCGAGTCCGACGACCCGGCCCGCTCGGTGGCCCGCGCGGTGCGCAGCGCGGTGTGGCGCATCCTTTTCTTCTACGTCGGCTCGATGCTGGTCGTGGTGACGCTGCTGCCGTGGGACTCGCTGACGCCGGGCCAGAGCCCGTACGTGGCGGTGCTGGACTCCCTCGGCATCCCCGCCGCGGGCCAGATCATGAACATCGTGGTCTTCGTGGCGCTGCTGTCGGCCCTGAACGCCAACCTGTACGGGTCCTCCCGCATGGTGTTCTCGCTGGCCGAGCGCGGCGAGGCGCCCACGGCGCTGCTGAAGGTGTCGCCGGGCGGGGTGCCGCGCCGGGCCGTCTTCGCCTCGGTGTCGTTCGGGTTCGCCTCGGTGGTGCTGAACCTGCTGTGGCCGGACACGGTGTTCCTGTACATGCTGAACGCGGTCGGCGCGGTGCTGCTGTTCGTGTGGGCGCTGATCGCGGTGTCGCAGCTGCGGCTGCGCCGGGAGCTGGAGCGGGACATGCCGGAGCGGCTGACGCTGCCGATGTGGTGCTTCCCGTACCTGACGTGGGCGGCGCTGCTCGGGATGGCGGCCGTGCTGGTGCTGATGCTCTTCGACGACAGCGCCCGGTCGCAGCTGCTGTGGTCCTCCGGCGCGGCCGCCGCGGTGCTGGTCGTGGCCTGGGTGCGCGAGCTGCGCGCGCGGCGCGCCGGGGACGCGGCCGGCTGACGGCGCAGCGCGCCTGCGGCGGTGGGCCGCGCGCGGGGCCTCGCGGGTCCGGGACTCCACGTCCCGGACCCGCTGCCGTGGTGCCCCGGGGCGCGGGCGGGCGGGTCGTACGCGACCGGATGATCACACCCCGTGAGCCGGATGTCCGGATAACGGACGCGAGGCGTCCGACTATCGGACGGTCGGCAGACTGGCCGGCATGAGTCAGCGCACCACCGCACCTCCCGCCCCGCCCTCCGCCGGGCAGCAGCCCCCCGCGGACAGCCCCCTCGGCAACGGCCTCCGGCAGCGCCACCTGTCGATGATCGCGCTCGGCGGAGTCATCGGCGCCGGCCTGTTCGTCGGCTCCGGAGCCGGCGTCGCGGCGGCCGGCCCGGCGATCGTGGTGGCGTACGCCCTGTCCGGGATCCTCGTGATGCTCGTGATGCGGATGCTCGGCGAGATGTCCGCGGCGAACCCCGCCTCCGGCTCCTTCTCGGTGCACGCGGAGCGGGCGATCGGCCCGTGGGCCGGGTTCACGGCCGGCTGGATGTTCTGGACGCTGCTGTGCGTGGGGGTGGCCATCGAGGCGATCGGCGCGGCGCACATCATGACCGGCTGGTTCCCGGGCACCCCGTCCTGGGCGTGGGTGCTGGCCTTCATGGCCCTCTTCTGCGGCGCCAACCTGGCCGCCGTCTCCAGCTTCGGCGAGTTCGAGTTCTGGTTCGCCGCCCTGAAGATCGGCGCGATCGCCCTGTTCCTGGGCCTGGGCGTGCTCGCGGTCCTCGGCCTGCTGCCGGGCACCTCCTCCCCCGGCACCGCCAACCTGCTGCCCGAGGGCGGGTTCCTGCCCCACGGTGTCGACGGCCTGCTCGTCGGCGTGCTGGCCTCGGTCGTCGCCTACGGCGGCCTGGAGACGGTCACCATCGCGGCCGCCGAGTCCGACGACCCGGAGCGCGGCGTGGCGAAGGCGGTGCGGACCACCATGTGGCGGATCGCGGTCGTCTACGTCGGCTCGATGCTCGTGGTGGTCACGCTGCTGCCGTGGAACGACCCGAAGGTGACCGAGCAGGGCCCGTACGCCGCCACCCTCGACCACCTGGGCATCCCCGCCGCCGGCGAGGTCATGAACGCGGTCGTCCTCGTCGCGCTGCTGTCCGCGATGAACGCGAACATCTACGGCTCCTCCCGCATGGCCCACTCCCTCGTCTCCCGAGGCCAGGGGCCGCGCGCCCTCGGCAAGGTCAGCGGACGGGTGCCGCGGCGCGCGGTGCTCGCCTCCTGCGGCTTCGGCTTCACCACGGTGCTGCTGTCGTACTGGTACCCGGACACCCTGTTCGCCTGGCTGCTGAACATGGTCGGCGGGGTCATCCTCGTCGTCTGGGGCTTCACCGCCGTCTCACAGCTGGTGCTGCGCCGCCGGACGGAGCGCGAGGACCCGGCTCGGCTCACCGTGCGGATGTGGTGCTTCCCGTATCTGACGTGGGCTGCGCTCGCGGGCGTGGCGGGGGTGCTGGTGCTGATGGCCTGGAACCCCGACACGCGGGTGCAGGTCGCCTTCACCGGCGGGCTGGCAGCCTTCCTCGCTGCCACCGGCTTCCTGATGCAGCGTCGGCGCGCCTCCCGCGGCTGACGCCTCCTCCGTCCCCTCCGCAGGCGGGCCCCGTGCACTCGTACGGGGCCCGCCTGCGCTTTTACCCAGGCGACCCTTACGTGTGAGCGGGAATAGATGCTGCTAGCGTGCAGTTGCGCATTGATTGCAATAGCAGTTGGCACGCTGAGGGGACCGGATCACACGCATGGCCATCTACACGCTTCCCGAGCTTCCGTACGAGTACTCGGCTCTCGAGCCGGTGATCAACCCGCAGATCATCGAGCTGCACCACGACAAGCACCACGCGGCGTACGTCAAGGGAGCCAACGACACGCTGGAGCAGCTGGAGGAGGCGCGCGACAAGGAGAACTGGGGCGCGCTGAACGGGCTGGAGAAGAACCTCGCGTTCCACCTCTCCGGCCACATCCTCCACAGCATCTACTGGCACAACATGGCCAGCCCGAAGACCGGCGAGGGCGGCGGCGAGCCGACCGCGGCCGACGGCCTGGGCGAGCTGGCGGACGCCATCACCGAGTCCTTCGGCTCCTTCGCCCGGTTCAAGAAGCAGCTGACCTTCGCGTCCTCCGCGACGCAGGGCTCCGGCTGGGGCGTCCTCGCCTACGAGCCCGTCAGCGGCCGCCTGATCGTCGAGCAGATCTACGACCACCAGGGCAACGTCGGCCAGGGCTCCGTGCCGATCCTGGTCTTCGACGCCTGGGAGCACGCCTTCTACCTGCAGTACAAGAACCAGAAGGTGGACTTCATCGAGGCGATGTGGAACGTCGTCAACTGGCAGGACGTCGCCAAGCGCTACGCCGACGCCAAGGCCAACACCCCGCTGCTGATCCCCGTCAAGGGCTGATCGCGGCCCCCGGGCCGCCCGCCTCGTGATCGTCTTCTCAACCTTCGCGACCGGGCGTTTCCAACGGCAGACCCCCGTGAGGACGTGACTCACGGGGGTCTGCTGTGTGGGGCACCGGGAGGGCGTCAGTCGAAGCGCGGGCCCTCGGTGCGGGTGCGCTTGATCTCGTAGAACCCCGGGGTGGAGGCGACGAGCAGGGTGCCGTCC
The DNA here is from genome assembly GCF_003325375.1 of Streptomyces globosus. Taxonomy (GTDB): domain Bacteria; phylum Actinomycetota; class Actinomycetes; order Streptomycetales; family Streptomycetaceae; genus Streptomyces; species Streptomyces globosus_A. Next base: position 5,795,580 of record NZ_CP030862.1, read on the forward strand.
CACAGCCGGGCGGCCGCCTCGCCGCGCGGGGTCGGGGTGACGACCGGGCCGAAGAAGGCCACGTCGCTGCCGTCGGCTCCGGGAACGGAGATCACCGGGGTGCCGACCTCCTGGCCGACGCGCTCGATGCCGTTGTTGTGGGACTCGCGCAGCACCTCGTCGTACTCGTCGGAGTCGGCGAAGCGGATCAGCTCGGCGGGCAGGCCGACCTCGTCCAGCGCGGCGGCGATGACCTCGCGGGTCGCGCCGAGGTCCTGGTTGTGGATCCGGGTGCCGAGCGCGGTGTAGAGCTTGCCGGTGACCTCGTCGCCGTGCTTCTGCTGGGCGGCGATGACGACGCGCACGGGCGCCCAGCCCTTGGGGCCGACGATCTCCCGGTAGCGCTCGGGGAGTTCCTCAAGGCGGTGCTCGTTCAGGACGGCGAGGCTCATCACGTGCCAGCGGACCTCGACATCGCGGACCTTCTCGACCTCCAGCATCCAGCGGGAGGTCATCCAGGCCCAGGGGCAGAGCGGGTCGAACCAGAAGTCGACCGGGGTCTTCTCGCGCACCTGGGTGTCGGCCATGTCTCTCCTTGGGGCGGATAACGCTTCTCTGGTCATGTTCCTCCTGGCCAACCGGGCTGCGGCCGTGCGCATTCCCGCGTGGGAGGATTCGATCAGGTATCGCGAGCCCGCACGAAGGAGTGCACGTGCCAGGAGAGAATCTGTCCCGCGAGGAAGCCCGCGAGCGGGCGGAACTGCTGTCCGTCGACGGCTACGAGGTCGCCCTCGACCTCCGGTCGGCCGTGGACGCCGCCGAACCGGCCGAGGGGCCGCGGACCTTCCGCTCGGTGTCGACGATCCGCTTCCGCGCCGCCGTGCCCGGCTCGTCGTCCTTCGCGGACCTCGTCGCGCCGTCCGTGAACTCCGTCACCCTCAACGGGCGCCCGCTGGACCCGTCGGCCGTCTTCGACAGCGCCCGGATCGTGCTGGAGGGCCTGGAGTCCGAGAACGTCCTCGTCGTCGACGCGAACTGCGCGTACAGCCGGACGGGCGAGGGCATGCACCGGTTCGTCGACCCGGAGGACGGCGAGGTCTACCTCTACACCCAGTACGAGCCGGCGGACGCCCGGCGGGTGTACGCCAACTTCGAGCAGCCCGACCTGAAGGCGCCCTACCGCTTCGAGGTGACCGCGCCCGAGGGCTGGCACGTGTGGAGCAACGGCGCGGAGGTCTCCCGCGAGGGCGCGACCCGCCGGTTCGCCGAGACCAAGCCGATCTCGACGTACATCACCTGCGTCGTCGCCGGCCCCTACCACTACGTGACGGACACCTACACCCGCGGGGACCTGGAGATCCCGCTGGGTGCGATGTGCCGCAAGGGGCTCGCCAAGCACTTCGACGCGGAGGAGGTCTTCCGCGTCACCAAGCAGGGCTTCGACTTCTTCCACGAGCACTTCGACTACCCGTACCCCTTCGGGAAGTACGACCAGGCCTTCGTCCCCGAGTACAACCTCGGCGCGATGGAGAACCCGGGCATGGTCACCTTCCGGGAGGAGTACGTCTTCCGCGGCAAGGTCACCCGCGCGGCGTACGAGCGCCGCTGCAACACGGTGCTGCACGAGATGGCCCACATGTGGTTCGGCGACCTCGTCACCATGAAGTGGTGGGACGACCTGTGGCTGAAGGAGTCCTTCGCGGACTTCATGGGCACCTTCTCGCAGGTGGAGGCCACCCGCTTCGACCAGGCGTGGGTGACCTTCGCCAACAGCCGCAAGGCGTGGGCCTACCGCGCCGACCAGCTGCCGTCCACCCACCCGATCACGGCGGACATCCGCGACCTGGAGGACGCCAAGCTCAACTTCGACGGCATCACCTACGCCAAGGGCGCGGCCGTCCTGAAGCAGCTCGTGGCGTACGTGGGCCGGGAGGCGTTCCTGGAGGGCGCGCGCCGCTACTTCAAGGCGAACGCCTACGGCAACACCACCCTGGCCGACCTGCTGTCCGTGCTCGGCGAGGTGTCCGGGCGCGACATGGCGGAGTGGTCCCGGGCCTGGCTGCAGACGGCCGGTGTGAACGTGCTGACGCCGGAGCCGGTCCTCGGGGAGGACGGCCGCCTCGCCGAACTGGCCGTCGTCCAGGAGGGCGGCGAGCTGCGCCCGCACCGGGTCGCGGTGGGCCTGTACCGGCTGGAGGCCGGCTCGCTCGTCCGCTACGCGCAGGCCGAGGCGGACGTCGCCGGCGCCCGGACGGCCGTGCCGGAGCTGGCCGGCCGGGAGCGGCCCGACCTCGTCCTCGTCAACGACGACGACCTCACCTACTGCAAGGTCCGCTTCGACGAGCGGTCCCTCACGACGCTGCGGAACCGGCTCGGCGACATCACGGACCCGCTCGCGCGGGCGCTGTGCTGGTCCGCGGCCTGGAACCTGACCCGGGACGGGCTGATGCCCGCCCGCGAGTTCATCGCGCTGGTGACGGCGCACGCGGGCCGGGAGGGCGACGTCGGCGTCGTCCAGATGGTGCACTCCCAGGCGCTGGCCGCCCTCACCCACTACGCGGCGCCCGCCTGGCGCGAGCAGGGCGGCCGGGAGCTGGCGGCCGCCGCGCTCCGGGAGCTGCGGCTGGCCGAGCCGGGCTCGGAGCACCAGCTGACGTGGGCCCGGTTCTTCGCGGCGGCCGCGGCGACCGAGGGCGACTTCCAGCTGCTGCTGGGCCTGCTGGACGGGACCGCGCGCATCGACGGGCTGGAGGTGGACCAGGAGCTGCGCTGGGACTTCCTGCTGCCGCTGGCCTCGCACGGGGCGGTGGACGAGGCCGCGGTCAACGCCGAGCTGGCGCGGGACGACACGGCGTCGGGCAAGCGGCACCAGGTGCGCTGCCTCGCGGCGCGCCCGTCGGCGGCGGTCAAGGACCAGGCGTGGGCGGCGGTCGTCGAGTCGGACGCCCTGTCGAACGCGCTGGTGGAGGCGACCATCGACGGAATGCAGCAGCCCTCGCAGCGGGCCCTGCTGGCCGCGTACACCGACCGCTACTTCGAGGTCGTCGAGCGGGTCTGGGCCGAGCGCTCCATCCAGATCGGGATGCACGTCGTCCGGGGCATGTACCCCGCGCTCCAGGACGACGCGGCGACGCTGGAGGCCACGGACGCCTGGCTGTCCGCGCACGGGGACGCCGCCCCGGCGCTGCGGCGGCTGGTGCTGGAGTCCCGCGACGACCTGGCCCGGGCGCTGCGCGCGCAGGCCTGCGACGCCGCCGCCGGGTAGCGGCCGCCGCGGTACGGGTCCGGGGGCGCTGCCTCCGGGCCCGGCCCGGACAGGCCCGCGGGTGCGGGCTATCGGCCATCGAACGGCCGTACTTTAGTGCTGTCTTGTCCGGATTTGCCGACGGGACGGTAACAGCGGTTAGGGGGCCCGCCCGGAGCGGGAATCTCCGCGGCATGAACCACAACGCACCCCTCCCCCTCGCCCACCTCACCGACAGCCGCCCCCGCGTCCTGACCCTCGCGCAGCTCCGCGAGCACGGTGTCAGCGCCGCGGAGGCCGCCGCCCGGTCCTGGCAGGAGATCCTGCCGGGGGTGTTCCTGCTGCACCCCGGCGTCGCGACGAGCGAGGAGCGGCTGCACGCCGCCCTGCTGTACGCAGGTCGGCGCGGCGGCGAGGCGATGATCACAGGACTGGCGGCGCTGGCCCTGCACCGGTTCACCTCGGCGCCCGCCCTGCTCTCCCTGCCGCGGATCGACGTACTGGTGCCGCACACCCGCCGGCTGCGCTCCGTCGGCAGCGTGCGCGTCGTCCGCGCCCACACCCCGCCGCGCCCGCTGGAGGTGGCCGGGCTGCCGGTGGCGCCGGTCGCCCGGGCGGTCGCCGACGCGGTGGCCGGGCTGTCGGACGCGGGCACGGTCCGCCGGATCCTGAGCGAGGCCGTCCGCGCCGGGCACTGCGAGCCGGCCGCCGTCGTGCGGGAGCTGACGGTGGCCCGGCTGCTGAACCGGCCGCACGTGGTCGACGCGGTGGAGTCGCTGCTCGCCGAGGGCCGGGCCATCGCCGAGGACCGGCTCTACCGGCTGGTGGGCGGCTTCGGCCTGCCGCAGCCGCTGTGGAACGTGGACCTGCGCCTGCCCGGCGGCCCGCACCTGGGCGGCGTCGACGCGTACTGGCCGGAGCAGGCGGTCGCCGTGGAGATCGACACGCGGGCGCCCCGGCAGGGCGAGGACGAGGACTGGTCGGAGGCGGTCCGCAAGCGCGACGCGCTGGAGCGGCTCGGCGTGACCGTCCTGCACATCACCCCGCGCAAGCTGCGCGACTGGCCCGAGCAGCAGGCCGCGGTCGTACGGACCGCACTGACCGCGGCCGCCGGCCGGGAGCCCGCCGCCTACCTGGTCGTCCTGCCGCGGTGAGGCGGCAGCGCCGGGTTCGCCGGCGAGAACTCCGGGGCGCTCCACAGCAGCCGCCCCGGGTGCAGGCTCTCCACCGCCTCCTCGATGCGGAACAGGACGCTGCGGCCGCCGTCGGGCTCGTACACGGTCCGCGCCCGGCCGCTGAGCTGGAGCAGTGCGCCGCTCTCCCAGTGCGGGAAGAGCAGTCCGGCCCGCGGGTCGGCAGCCAGGTTCCCCAGGGTGAGGAACATGGCGTTCCCCGGGTAGTCCGGCCAGCGCAGCTCGGTCGGCGACAGCACCTCGACGAAGCCGGGCATGCCCCCGCGGTGGCTGGCGTCGGCGCCCTCCGCGTGGGCGGTGGCCGCGAAGAAGGTGTCGGCGCCGCGGACGGCCCGCTCCTGGCGGGCGTCGAGGGCGGGCGCCCGGCGCAGCACGCCGGGCCCGTCGGGGACGGTCCGCAGCGGCTGCCGCTTCTGGAGGTACTTGGGGCAGTTGGAGAAGACCCGCTCGGCCGCGACGGCGAACCCGCCGGGGACGGCCCGCGCGGTGCCGCCCAGCCGCATCCGGCGCCGGGTGCGCGGGTCGAGCGCGATCGTGCCGACGTGGATCCCGCCGGCGGCGAGCGCCGCGGCGAGCGGATCGCCCTCCGGCACCCCGCCGGCGACCTCCATGCGGGCGGGTCCGGCGGCCCGCACGAAGCCGGGCGGGCCGGTGAGCAGTGAGGCCCACATCCGGCCCGCCGCGTCGGCGGCGCCGACGACGAGGTGCGGCTGGCGGGCCAGGAACGCCGCGGCGACGTCCTTGATGCCGGGGCCGATGGAGCGGCCCACGTGCTCGGCGGCCGCGCGGACGCCGACCCGCTCCTGTACCGCGATCGAGCCGCGGTGGTACCGCTCCATGACTGCCTCCTGTCAGGCCGGCTAGAAGAACCCGCAGGTGGGGGCTCCGGGGGTGGGTGCGGGGGCGCCGTGGGCGCCGGTGGGCACCGAGATTTCGAGGCGGGTGCCGTCCGGGTCGTGGAAGAAGATCCCGCCGGAGGCGGTGCCCTCGCCGTGGGCGACGACCCCGTCGTGGGCGAAGGGGGTGCCGAGCTCGCGCAGCCGGGCCTCGTGGGCGCGCACCTCGTCGATCCCGGAGGCCGTGAAGGCGAGGTGGTGCAGTCCGGCAGCGGCGGGGGCGTACCCGCCTTCGGCCTGCTGCCACAGGGTGAGGACGAGTTCGCCGTCCCGCCCGAGGAAGGCGAAGCGGCGGCCGTCCTCCTTGCCCTCGCCGAGCGGCTCGAAGCCGAGGGCGTCGCGGTAGAAGGCGAGCGAGCGGTCGAGGTCGGTGACGTTCAGGCCGACGTGGCCGGTGCGGAGCGTGCTGATGGCAGCCGTCACGGCTGTTCCCCCTTCGACAGGGCCGGCGGGCCCCCGCCGGCGTTCTAACCATCTAAATTGAAGTTAACGGTTAGATACGGGGGGCGTCAACCGTCCGCGTACGCTGGGGGGGTCGCTCGGCATGCGAGGAGGAACGGCTACATGGCCACAGCGGAGGCGGCGGACCCGCGCCCCCTGACCGGCGAGCCGATCGCCCTGGACCTGCTGAACACGCGCTGGGTGCAGGACGGCGCGCCCGTCGACCTGTTCGCCGGTGCGGCCGGGCTGACCCGCATGGAGGGGCTCGCCGTCTGGCTGCGCGCCGCCGGCCTGGCCGACCGCTTCCGCGCCGACCCGTCGACCCTCGTCCACCTGCTGACCGCGCGCGAGGCCATCGCCCGCGCCGTGGCCGACCCGGCGGACGCCGGAGCGCGCGCCCTGGTCGACGCCGTGCTGGAGCACGGGCGCATCCGGCCGACGCTGGGCGGGGAAGGCCCGGGCGAGCGGCCCGAGTTCGACGACCCGTCGTGGGGGCCGGCGTGGACGGCCGCGTACGGCTACCTGGAGCTGCTGCGCTCCGGCCCGGAGCGGATCCGCAAGTGCGCCTCGGCGAGCTGCGTGCTGCACTTCCACGACACCTCGCGGGGCGGCACCCGCCGCTGGTGCTCGATGGCCGCCTGCGGCAACCGCGCCAAGGCCTCGCGGCACTACGCGCGCACGCGCGAGCGCTGAGGCGCCGGAAGTTGTCACACCCGGGCGGGCACTGACCGCGCCCCGCTGACCCCGACAAGGTCGGGAAGTCGACAAATCCACTCCCTGGAACCGGCGGTTCGCCGGCTTATGCCCCGCTACGGCCCCGATGGCGGGAAGTCCGAGCTGGCGAGAGTGCGCCATGCCAGGTCTCGGTAAATGACAGGCCTCCCCAAACAGCGGGCAGTTAGGCAAAGCTGACCGGTCATCCGGCACCGAAATCCGGACCGTATCTTTCACTTATCCAGGGATGCTGATGACCTTCGAATCCCCCAGTTCGATATCCGGGGCCCGGCGCGTCGCGCGCGTCGCGGCCGCGGCGGGTCTGGTGGCCGCTCTCGCGGGCGCGGGCGCCATGCCCGCCTTCGCGGAGCCGGCCCCCGGCACCGGTGCGGCGGGCACCGGGCCGGCCGTCAAGTCCGCCGACCAGAAGCTCGGTTCGGCCGACGCCGAACTGCTGCAGGAGGCCAAGGCCAAGGGCGAGGCGACCGTCACGGTCATGGTGGCCACCGCCCCCGGCCAGACCAAGCAGGTCACCGACCAGATCGCGGCCGTCAAGGGCGCCTCGGTCGGGCAGGCCAACGACAAGCTCGGCTACGTGCGTGCCACCCTGCCCACCGGCAAGGCCGAGGCCGCGCTGAAGGCGGCCTCCAAGCTGTCCTCCGTCCACGCCATGGACCTCAAGCACGAGATCCGGCTGCCGGACCCGCGCCCCGACGCGGGCAGGGAGTCCGGTGCGGGCAAGAAGACGGCTCCGGGCAGCTTCGCGGCGCCGGACAAGAACACCCCGGCGAAGAACCCGTACAACCCGTCCTTCGAGACCGGCTCGGTGGACTTCGTCGCGAACAACCCCCAGGCCGACGGCCGCGGGGTGACCATCGGCATCCTGGACTCGGGCGTCGACGTCGCCCACCCCGCCCTGCAGCAGACCACCACCGGCGAGCGCAAGATCGTCGACTGGGTCACGGCGACCGACCCGATCACCGACAACGACGGCACGTGGCGCGCGCAGATCACGCCGGTGACGTCCTCCGGCGGCAGCTTCGCCGCGGGCGGCCAGAGCTGGAAGGCCCCGGAGGGCTCCTTCCAGTGGAGCCGCTTCAGCGAGTCGATCACCGCCAACGGCGACATGAAGGGCGACGTCAACCGGGACGGCGACACCACCGACCGGTTCGGCATGCTCTACGACCCGGCCGCCGGCACCGTCCGCGTCGACACCGACCAGGACGGCGACTTCACCAACAACGAGCCGATGAAGCCGTACAAGGACGGCTTCCAGATCGGCTGGTTCGGTACGGACAACCCGGCGACCGCGGTCGCCGAGCGCATCCCCTTCGTGATCCAGATCCGCAAGGACGTCCCGATGGACCCGCTGGGCGGGGACTGGGTCGGCAAGAAGGCCGACTTCGTCAACATCGGCATCATCGAGTCCGAGCACGGCTCGCACGTCGCCGGCATCACCGCGGCGAACGGCCTGTTCGGCGGCAAGATGAACGGCCAGGCGCCCGGCGCCAAGCTCGTCTCCTCGCGCGCCTGCTCCTGGTCGGGCGGCTGCACCAACGTCGCGCTGACCGAGGGCATGATCGACCTCGTCGTCAACCGCGGCGTGGACATCGTCAACATGTCGATCGGCGGCCTGCCGGCGCTGAACGACGGCAACAACGCCCGCGCCGAGCTGTACAAGAACCTCATCGACACCTACGGCGTCCAGCTCGTCATCTCGGCGGGCAACGAGGGCCCCGGCGTCAACACCATCGGCGACCCCGGCCTCGCCGACAAGGTCATCTCCGTGGGCGCGGCGGTCTCCAAGGAGACCTGGGCCGCCAACTACGGCTCCGGCGTGGACAAGAAGTACGCCATGTTCCCGTTCTCCTCGCGCGGCCCGCGTGAGGACGGCGGCTTCACGCCGACCCTCACCGCCCCCGGCGCGGCCATCAACACCATCCAGACCTGGCTGCCCGGCGCACCGGTGAAGGAGGCGGGCTACGACCTGCCGGCCGGCTACGGCATGCTCCAGGGCACCTCGATGTCGTCGCCGCAGGCGGCCGGCGCGGGCGCGCTGCTGCTCTCCGCCGCCAAGCAGCACAACATCAAGCTGACCCCGGCGGCCCTGCGCATCGCGCTCACCAGCACCGCCAAGACGATCAAGGACGTCCCCGCGCACGCGCAGGGCGCCGGCCTGATCGACGTGAACGCCGCCTGGGAGTCCGTCCAGCGCGACGCCAAGGCCAACGACTTCACCGTCAAGGCGCCGGTCGACACCGCGATCGACCAGTTCCTGAAGACCCCGGGCTTCGGCACGGGCATCTACGACCGCGAGGGCGGCCTGAAGGTCGGCAAGAAGAAGGTCTACAACGTCGTCGTCACCCGCACCACGGGCGTGAAGTACGGCACCCGCCACAACCTGAGCTGGCGGAACAACGACGGCACCTTCAAGGTCATCGGCGGCTACGACTACGTCACCCTGCCGCTGAACAAGCCCGTCACGATCAAGGTCGAGGCGAAGGCGAAGACGGCCGGCGTGCACAGCGGCATCCTGCAGCTGGACGACGAGAACACCGAGGGCATCGACAAGCAGGTCCTGGCCACGGTCGTCGCCGCGGCCCCGCTGGCGAAGCCGTCGTTCACCTTCTCGGACACCTCGTCCGTGCAGCGCAACAGCCACAAGTCGTACTTCGTCACCGTGCCGCAGGGCGCGAAGTCCCTCGAGGTCGCCCTCGGCGGTCTCGCGGCGGGCAGCCAGACGCGCTTCATCTCGATCCACCCGTACGGCCTGGGTGTCGAGGACAGCTCCACCACGCAGTGCTACCCGAACTACGACAACCCGGCGAACAAGTGCCGCCCCGACCTGCGCTCGTACGAGAACCCGCAGCCGGGCGTCTGGGAGATCGAGGTCGAGTCGCGCCGCACGTCGCCGCTGCTCGACAACCCCTTCAAGCTGGACGTGAGCATCCTCGGCGCGGCCTTCGACCCTGCGGTCCAGGTCCTGCCCGAGGTGAAGCAGGGCACCCCGGCGCCGGTCCAGTGGACGGTGAAGAACGACGCCGCGGCCATCTCCGGCGGCAAGCTCCAGGGCGGTTCCCTCGGCTCCGCGAAGGTCGCCAGGCCGACCATCGCGGACGGTGAGCAGCAGACCACGACGGTGACCGTCGGCGAGGGCGTCTCGCGCCTCGACGTGGCCATCGGCAAGACCTCGGACACCGGCGCCGACCTCGACCTCGACGTCTTCAAGGACGGCGTGAAGGTCGGCTCCTCCGCCGACGGCGACTCCGAGGAGACCGTGAGCCTGGTGAACCCTGGCGCCGGCACCTACACCATCGTGGTCACCGGCTACGCGGTTCCGGCCGGCTCCACCGCGTACGACTACCGCGACGTGTACTTCTCCTCCGCCCTGGGCTCCGTCCAGGTCGACGAGAACGCCGCGGTGAACCTCGCGAACGGCGCCTCGGCGAGCGTCTCGGCGAACGTCGTGGCGGGCAGCCCGGCGCCCGAGGGCCGGCAGTTCTTCGGCGAGGTCAAGCTGCTGAACGCCCGCGGCACCGCCGCCGGCACCGGCAGCGTCCAGATCGAGAAGGTCGCCTCCTGACCTGACCGTGTGGCGAAGGGGCGGGTGCCGACGGCGCCCGCCCCTTCCGCTTGCCCCGCCGCCGCGCCGGGACCAGCCCCGACCTGCGCAGACGTCCGCCGAGCCCGGAACATCGTCCGCTCCTCGGACAATGGATTGGACAAGCCTTGTGGGGTCGAACGCATGATGGCTCCACGCGCCCGAGTCGTACGCACCAAAAGGAGTCACCGTGAGGGTTGGAATCGTCGGAGCCACCGGCCAGGTCGGCGGAGTCATGCTCAGCATCCTGGCCGAGCGCAAGTTCCCGGTCGACGAGCTGCGCCTCTTCGCCTCCGCCCGCTCCGCGGGCTCCACCCTGGAGTGGCAGGGCCGGGAGATCACCGTCGAGGACGCCGCCACGGCCGACTACAGCGGCCTGGACATCGTGCTGTTCTCCGCGGGCGGCGCCACCTCCAAGGCCCTCGCCGAGAAGGTCGCCTCCCAGGGCGCCGTGGTGATCGACAACTCCTCCGCCTGGCGCCGCGACCCCGAGGTGCCGCTCGTCGTCTCCGAGGTGAACCCCCACGCGGTCGCGAACCGCCCCAAGGGCATCATCGCCAACCCGAACTGCACCACCATGGCCGCCATGCCGGTGCTGCGCCCCCTCCACGACGAGGCCGGGCTGGAGGCGCTGATCGCCACCACCTACCAGGCCGTGTCGGGCTCCGGCCTCGCCGGCGTCGCCGAGCTCGACGGCCAGGTGAAGCAGGTCGCCGAGCGGGCCGCCGAGCTGGCCCACGACGGCGGGGCCGTCGACTTCCCGGAGCCGGGCGTCTACAAGCGCCCCATCGCCTTCAACGTGCTCCCGCTGGCCGGCTCGATCGTGGACGACGGCTCCTTCGAGACCGACGAGGAGCAGAAGCTCCGCAACGAGTCCCGCAAGATCCTGGAGATCCCGGACCTGAAGGTCTCGGGCACCTGCGTGCGCGTCCCCGTCTTCTCGGGCCACTCCCTCCAGGTCAACGCCCGCTTCGCCCGCCCGATCAGCGTGGAGCGCGCCTACGAGCTGCTGAAGGACGCGCCGGGCGTCGAGCTGTCGGAGATCCCGACCCCCCTCCAGGCCGCCGGCAGGGACGCCTCGTACGTGGGCCGCATCCGCGTCGACGAGACCGTCGAGCACGGCCTCGCGCTCTTCCTCTCGGGCGACAACCTGCGCAAGGGCGCCGCGCTGAACGCGGTGCAGATCGCGGAGCTCGTCGCCGAGGAGCTCGGCCGGTCCTGACTCCGGCGCGCAGGGGTGGTGCCGGGTGCCGGTGCCACCCCTGCGGCGTACCCGGGGCGGCGGCTTCGAATCCGCCGGGTGGAGACCGCTGCGGCATGCAAGGATGACCGCGAACGTCACCATCGAAGGAGATGAAACGCGTGCCTGGCACGAATCTGACCCGTGAAGAGGCTCAGCAGCGGGCGAAGCTGCTCAGCGTCGATTCGTACGAGATCGACCTCGATCTGAGCGGCGCGCAGGAGGGCGGTACGTACCCCTCCGTGACGACCGTGCGGTTCCAGAGCGCCGAGGCGGGCGCCGAGACCTTCATCGACCTGGTCGCCCCGGCCGTGCACGAGGTCGTCCTGAACGGCAAGTCCCTGGACGTCGCCGCCGTCTTCCGGGACTCCCGCATCCGGCTGCCGCACCTCCTCCAGGGTGCCAACGAGCTGAAGGTCGTCGCGGACTGCGCGTACACCAACACGGGCGAGGGCCTGCACCGCTTCGTCGACCCGGTCGACCAGCAGGCCTACCTGTACACCCAGTTCGAGGTGCCGGACGCGCGGCGTGTGTTCGCCAGCTTCGAGCAGCCCGACCTGAAGGCGACGTTCCAGTTCACGGTGACGGCACCCGAGGGCTGGACGGTGGTCTCGAACTCGCCGACGCCGGACGCCGCCGACGTCAAGGACAACGTGTGGCGCTTCGCGCCCACCCCGCGGATCTCGACGTACATCACGGCGCTCGTCGCCGGCCCGTACCACGCGGTGCACAGCACGTACGAGGGCCCGGACGGCCAGGTCGTGCCGCTCGGCATCTACTGCCGCCCCTCCCTGGCGGAGTTCCTGGACGCCGACGCGATCTTCGACGTGACGCGGCAGGGCTTCGACTGGTTCCAGGAGAAGTTCGCCTACGACTACCCGTTCGCCAAGTACGACCAGCTGTTCGTGCCGGAGTTCAACGCGGGCGCGATGGAGAACGCGGGTGCGGTCACCATCCGCGACCAGTACGTCTTCCGCTCGAAGGTGACGGACGCCGCGTACGAGGTGCGCGCCGAGACCATCCTCCACGAGCTCGCGCACATGTGGTTCGGCGACCTGGTCACCATGGAGTGGTGGAACGACCTGTGGCTGAACGAGTCGTTCGCGACGTACACCTCGATCGCCTGCCAGGCGTACGCGGAGGGCTCGAAGTGGCCCCACGCGTGGACCACCTTCGCCAACTCGATGAAGACGTGGGCCTACCGGCAGGACCAGCTGCCCTCCACGCACCCGATCATGGCGGACATCCGCGACCTCGACGACGTCCTGGTCAACTTCGACGGGATCACCTACGCCAAGGGCGCGTCGGTCCTCAAGCAGCTTGTCGCCTACGTCGGCATGGAGGCGTTCTTCAAGGGCGTGCAGGCGTACTTCAAGGCGCACGCCTTCGCCAACACGCGCCTGTCGGACCTGCTGGGCGCCCTGGAGGAGACCTCCGGCCGCGACCTGGCCGCCTGGTCCAAGGCATGGCTGGAGACCGCCGGCATCAACGTCCTGCGGCCGCGCATCGAGACCGGCGCCGACGGCGTGATCACCTCCTTCGCGGTCAGCCAGGAGGCCCCGGCGCTCCCCGCGGGCGCCCAGGGCGAGCCGACGCTGCGCCCGCACCGGATCGCGATCGGCCTGTACGACCTCGACGGCGGCCGCCTCGTGCGCACCGACCGGATCGAGCTGGACGTCGACGGCGCGCTCACGGAGGTGCCGGAGCTGGTCGGCCGCGCCCGCCCGGCCGTCGTGCTGCTGAACGACGACGACCTCTCGTACGCCAAGGTGCGCCTCGACGAGGTGTCCCTGGCGAACGTCACGGCGCACCTGGGCGACTTCACCGACTCGCTGCCCCGCGCGCTGTGCTGGGCGTCGGCGTGGGACATGACCCGCGACGGCGAGCTCGCGACCCGCGACTACCTGGCGCTGGTCCTGTCGGGCATCGGCAAGGAGTCGGACATCGGCGTCGTGCAGTCGCTGCACCGCCAGGTGAAGCTGGCCCTCGACCTGTACGCCGACCCGGCGTGGCGCGAGGAGGGCCTGGCCGCGTGGACCGAGGCCGCGCTGGAGCACCTGCGCGCCGCGGAGCCGGGCAGCGACCACCAGCTGGCGTGGGCACGGGCGTTCGCGGCGACGGCCCGCACCGAGGAGCAGCTGACCTACCTGAAGGCCCTGCTGGACGGCGTGGCCGAGATCGAGGGTCTGGCCGTCGACACCGAGCTGCGCTGGGCGTTCCTGGAGCGGCTGGCGGCGACCGGCGTCTCCGACGAGGCGGCCATCGCGGCCGAGCTGGAGCGCGACCCCACGGCGGCCGGCGAGCGCCACGCGGCGACCGCGCGGGCGGCCCGCCCGACGGCCGAGGCGAAGGCCGCGGCCTGGGCTTCGGTGGTGGAGTCCGGCGACCTCCCGAACGCCGTGCAGGAGGCGGTGATCGGCGGGTTCGTCCAGGCCGACCAGCGCGAGCTGCTGGCCCCGTACACGGAGAAGTACTTCGCGGCGGTCAAGGGCGTCTGGGACAGTCGCAGCCACGAGATCGCCCAGCAGGTCGCGGTCGGCCTGTACCCCTCGCTGCAGGTGTCGCAGGGCACCCTCGACGCGACGGACGCCTGGCTGGCCGCGGCCGGGCCGAACGCGGCCCTGCGCCGCCTGGTCTCGGAGTCCCGCTCGGGCGTCGAGCGCGCCCTGAAGGCACAGGCCGCCGACGCGGCCGCGGGCCGCGCCTGACGCGCACGCAGGTCTGCCGGTGCCCCGGCCCCGCCCACGGCGGGGCCGGGGCACCGGCGCGTACGGGGCCGGGGCGGCGGGTCCGCCTCAGGCGGGGTCGGCGGACGCCCGGCGGGCAGCCGCCTCCCGCAGCGCGTCCAGGGCCCGGGCGACGGCGGGCGAGGCCTCCGCTCCGCGGCGGGTCGCGGCGATGACGTGCCGGGTGGGCCGGTCGCGGGCCAGGACGCGGACGGCGACGCCGCCGGCCCGGCCGGACACCATGCGCGGGACGAGGGCGACGCCCATCCCGGCCTCGACCATGGCGAGGATCGCGGTCCAGCCGGCCGCGGTGTGCGCCTGCTCGGGGACGAAGCCCGCCGCCTCGCAGGCCGTGCGGGCGATCTCCTGCCAGGGCCCGCTGCCGCCGTAGATCCACGGCTCGCCGGAGAGGTCGGCCAGCCGGAGGTCCGGCGCGTCCGCGAGCGGGTGGTCCCGCGGGAGGGCCACGTCGAGCGGGTCCTCCAGCAGCACCATGCGGCTGAAGCGGGTGTCGCGCGCGGTGGGGGCGTGGGCCGCGAGCGAGAGGGCCAGGTCGACCGCTCCGGCGGAGAGCAGCTCGTACGACTCGCCGGCCTCGGTCTCGCGGACGCGCACCTCCAGCCCGGGCCGGGTCTCGCGCAGGATCGCGACGGCCGGGACGACCAGGGCGGGGACTGCGGTGGAGAAGGCCCCGATGCGGACCTCCCCGGTGTCGCCGGCGAGGTATCCGGCGAGGTCGGCGTCGGCCCGTTCGAGCTGGGCGAAGACGGCGTCGGCGTGCCGCAGCACGAGCCGGGCGGCGTCGGTCAGCCGGACCCGGCGGCCGCGCGCCTCCAGCAGCGGGACGCCCAACTGCCGGGCGAGCCCCGCCAGCTGCTGCGAGACGGCCGAGGGCGTCAGGTGCAGTGTCCCGGCTGTCGCGGTCACGGTGCCCTGTTCGGCCAGGGTCCGCAGGATCCGCAGCTTCTTGATGTCCCACTCGGTCATGGGCCCGAACCTACCGCCGGGCCCCCATTGCGACGCCGCCGAGGATCAGCGCCATGCACAGCAGCTCGGCGGGGCCGGTGCGCTCGCCGAGGAGCAGCAGGCCGAGCCCCGCGGCGCACACCGGCTGGAGGTGGTAGACGGCGCCGGCGCGGGCCGGGCCGATCAGTGTGACGGCCTTGTTCCAGGCGAGGAAGGCGACCGCGGAGGACATGACGCCGACGTAGAGGAGCATGCCGGCCGTGCCCGGGGTGGGGGTGAAGCCGCCCTGGAGGTGCAGGGAGACGGCGTAGGCGGGGGCCAGCATCAGCGCGCCGAGGACGAAGGTGGTCAGGAGGAAGGCCAGGCCGCCGAGTTCGGCGGGCGCACGGCGCAGCAGGGCGCTGTAGGTGGCGAAGGAGAGGGCGGCGGCGAGCATCCAGAGGTCTCCGGCGCCGAAGCGGGGGATGGGGAAGCCGTCGCCGACGAGGAGCAGGACGCCGGCCAGGGCGGTCAGCAGCCCGGCGGTGCGGCGCGGGCCGAGGCGTTCCCCGCCGGCGCGGGCGTAGAGGGCCATGACGACCGGCGAGGCGGCCATGATCATGCCCATGTTCGCGGCGGAGGTGGTCAGTCCGGCCTGGTGGACGAGGGTGTTGTAGAGGGCGACGCCGAAAAGGGAGGCGAGTGCGGTGTGCGCCAGGTGCCGGCGGATCAGGTGCCGCTGCCGCCATGCCTGCCGGGCGGCGAACGGGGCGACGGCCGCGGCGGCGATGATCCACCGCCAGAAGACGGCCTGGACGGGCGGGACGGTGTCGGCCATGCCGCGGGTGGCGACGAAGCTGCCGGACCAGACGACCGTGGCGGCCAGGGCGAGGAGTACGCCCGGCCCGGCCGCGCGGGCGGCGGCGTCGCGCAGTGGGCGGGCGGCGCGGGCGGCGCAGGCGGGCGGGGGCGGGGTGGTGCGGGTCCGGTCCGTGACGGCCACGGGTCGTCTTTCCTTCCGGTGGGGGCGGTGTGCCCCTACCGTCGCACCGGCCGATTCATCAGGTCCATCGAAAAGTTTCGACCGTTCTTTTCAGCAGAACTGAACGATCCGCCTGCGCGGGCGGAGGCTCGGGCTGCGAAGATCTGCCCGGCGACCGTTGCGCCGAAGGCGAGGGCCATCCCGGCGAGCTGCACGGGGGTGAGGTCCTGCCCGAGGACGGCCCAGCCGATGGCCGCGGCGGTCAGCGGGGACAGCGGGCCGAGCAGGGTGACGGAGGTGGCGCTGAGCTGTCCCATGCCGCGGAACCAGAGCCAGTACGCGATCCCGGTGTTGACCAGCATCATGTAGCCGTAGCCGAGGAGGGCCCGGCCGTCGAGCGCGGGCGGAGCCCCTTCGGCGAGTGCGGCGAGGGGGGCGATGGCGAGCCCGCCGGCGGTGAGCTGCCAGCCGGTGGCGGCGAGCGGGCCGACGCCTGCGGGGCGCCCCCAGCGCTTGGTCATCACGGTGCCGGCGGCCATGGACGCGGAGGAGACGACTCCGGCGGCGATGCCGAGGGCGTCGAGGCGGGCCTGAGCGGTCAGGACGACCATGCCGACCCCGAACGCGGCGGCGATGGCGGCGAGGACGGTCCGGAGCTCGGCGCGCTCGCCGAGCAGGACGGCGGCGAGCCCGACGACGAAGAGCGGCCCGGCCGAGCCGAGGACGGCGGCGACCCCGCCCGGTAGGCGGTAGGCGGAGAGGAAGAGCAGCGGGAAGAAGGCCCCGATGTTGAGGGTGCCGAGTACGGCGGACTTCCACCACCAGCTGCCCGAGGGGAGGGTGCGGGAGAGCGCGGTCAGCAGCAGTCCGGCGGGCAGGGCCCGCATGGCCGCGGTGAACAGGGGCCGGTCGGGCGGCAGGAGTTCGGTGGCGACGGCGTAGGTGGAGCCCCAGGAGACCGGGGCGAGGGCGGTCAGGGCGAGGGTGGCGGGGCGGTTCACGGCGGCTCCTCGGGAGGCGGAGGGGACCGGCGGGCTCGGTGCCGTCGGCGCGGTGGTGCGGCGGCCGCGGGTCAGGGCCGGGCGGACAGCGGCCGGCCGGTGCCCCCTGCCGGGGCTGCCGGGGCTGCCGATGCGGGAGGCCGGGGCGGCTCGGGGTGCACGGCGTCCGCCGGGAGGTGCCGCTCCAGGCGTACGAGCGCGAGCGCGCACCCGGCGGCCGCGGCGGCGAGGACGCCCCAGGGCAGCCGGCCGTCGACCGCCGTCAGGGCGGTGAACAGGGACGGGGCGAGCGCCGTGGCCAGCGAGTACGACAGTTGGTAGGTGGCCAGGTAGCGCCCGCGGACCGCTTCGGGCGCGGCCGAGACGGACAGGGCCCCGGCGGAGGGGCTGTGCACGAGTTCGCCGAGGGTGTAGACCACGACGATGGCCAGCAGCGCGGCAGCGGTCGCGGACTGGCCGGGCCGGACCGTGCCGAGCACGGCCTGCCCGGCGAACGCGGCGGCGAAGAGCAGCGCGCCGAGCGCAGCCGAGCGGGTGCGGCGGGCGCCGGAGCGGCGGACCCGGGAGGCGACGAGGACGCCGGCGCCGGCGCACAGCGCGGTGTTGACGGTGAACGCGGCGCCGGTCAGCGAGTCCGGGCCGTGCAGCCACGTGGCGATGTACAGCGGGAACAGCACCGACAGGGCGGCGTAGCCGAGCGCGGCCAGGAAGTTCGCGGCGGTCAGCCCGAGGAAGGGCCGGTCGCGCAGCACCATCCGGTATCCGGCCGGGGTCCGGGCGGCCGCGGCGGCCGGGCCCGCGCCGGCGGCGGGGCGGACCCGCGTGACGAGGAGCCCGGCGAGGGCGAAGGCGAGCGCGTTGCCCCAAGCGGTGTGCGAGAAGGCGGCGGTGCCCCAGACCCCGAGCACTCCGGAGACGATCAGCGCGCCCGCGCCCATCCCGGCGTTCTGCAGGGCGCGCAGGGAGGCCTGGAGGCGGTCGCGGGCGGATCCGCGGGCCACCTCCCCGATCAGGGACTGCTGGACGACGGGGAAGGACCGGTCGGCCAGCGCGGTCAGGAGGGCGACCGCGGCGAAGGCGGCCGGGGAGTGGGCGAAGGGGTAGAGCGCGAATCCGGTCGCCCGTACCGCGTAGAGGAGGAGGTTGACGCGCTTGGCCCCGAACCGGTCGACGGCCGCGCCGGCCGCCGGCATGAAGGCGAGCCCGGCGAGCCCGGTGGCCGTCAGCACGAGGCCGACGACCGCGAAGGAGAGGCCGGTGACGTGGTGGAAGAAGACCAGGGAGAAGGGGACGTACATGCCGATCCCGACGGCGCTGATGCCGATCCCGGCGAGCAGCGGCCGCTCCCCCGGGAGCCGGTCCTGCCGTCTGCGCCGCCGCTGCCCCGCCTGCCCGCCTGCCATGGTTCCCCCCGAAAATAGATCGACAGCAAGTAGCTTACTTGCAAGCTACTTTCGGTCAAGCAACATTTTTGCGGGCGGTCGGCCCGACGGCCGATACTGCGGACATGAGCGAGGTCAGCAAGGACGCCGTCGACGCGATCATCGACCAGTGGGCCGCGGTGCGCCCGGACCTGGAGACGGCCCCCATGGCCCTCTTCGGCCGGATCTTCCGGATCGACCGGGCCATGGGCGACGCGATGGAGCGCGCGTACGCCCGGTACGGGCTCACCCGCGGGGAGTTCGACGTCGTGGGGACGCTGCGCCGCTCAGGCGAGCCCTACACGCTGTCGCCGCGGCAGCTCTCCGCCACGCTCATGCTGACCTCGGGCGGCATGACGGGCCGCCTGGACAAGCTGGAGAAGGCGGGGCTGCTGTGCCGCAGGCCCGACCCGCACGACCGGCGGGGGCTCCAGGTCACCATCACGGACCGGGGACTGGCCGTCGTCGACGAGGCCGTGGCGGCGGGCCTGGAGGTGCAGCGCGCGGCGCTGTCGGGCCTGGACGAGGAGGAGGCCGCTGTACTGACCGGCCTGCTCCGCAAGCTCCTGGCCGGCATCTGAGGGCGGCGGCCGGGGCGGCCCGGGCGCCGCGGAGCCCGTACGCGGGTACGCCGGAGCGCCGGAGGTCCGCACCGCCGCCGGGCGTCTCGCACCGGCAGGGGGACCTCCGGCGCCCCGGAAGCCTGCCGGGCAGCCCCGGCCCCGCAGGGGGCCGGTTCCGCCCGGCTGGTTCAGTTCGAGTCCGCTCAGCCCTGCTGCTGCTTGCGGGACTTGTCGCCGACCATCACGAGGCCCGCGATGGCCAGGAACAGGACCACCGGCAGCACGACGAACACGCCGAGGGTCTCGGCCAGGCTGATGCCCTGGCCCGGGTCGTCACCGTCGTCGCGGGTCAGCGCGAGCGCGGGAGACGTCATCAGCAGCATCATCAGCGTCGTTCCGGCCGTGACGGCGCCGGCGCGCAGGGCGTTCTTCTTGTCCACGGTGCAAACGTAGCGAACACCTAAACGGGGCGCGCGTCCGGGGGTGCCGTACGGGCGGGCCCGCCCTCCCGCAGGGCGTCCAGCAGGGCGTTCGCCCGCGCCGACGCGGCCAGCGCCTCCAGCGTGAGGGGCCGCCCGTCCGCGTCGGCGAGCGGCAGCCGCCAGTTGGGGTACTGGTCCCAGGTGCCGGGGAGGTTCTGCGGCCGCCGGTCGCCGACCGCGTCCGGGAGCCATACGCCGACCAGCCGGGCGGGGGTGCGCAGCAGGAACCCGTACAGGGCGGCGACGGCAGCCTCCTCGTCCTTGGTGTCGAAGCCCTCGTCCGCGAGCAGGTCCAGCCACTGCGCGGTGTCTGCGGCGTCCTCCGCCCGCTCACGCTCCACGGGGCGCGTCAGCAGCCCCAGCCGGTCGCGCAGCTCCACGTGCGCGCCGGCCAGCTTGGCGGCGGTGGGCGGCAGGTCGTGCGTGGTTGCCGTCGCCAGGCAGCCGGCCCGCCAGGCGTCGGCCGGGAGCGGGGCGCCGCCGCCCGTCCAGTCCCGTTCGAACCACAGCACGGAGGTGCCCAGCACACCGCGCCGGGCCAGGGCCCGGCGGACCTGCGGCTCGACCGTCCCGAGGTCCTCCCCGACGACCGGGGCGCCCGCCCGGTGCGCCTCCAGGACCAGCACCGCCAGCATCGCCTCGCCGTCGTACGCGACGTACGTGCCGTCGGCGGGCGGCGCACCCTCGGGGATCCACCAGAGCCGGAACAGGCCCATCACGTGGTCGATGCGGAGCGCGCCCGCGTACCGGAGCACCCCGCGCAGGAGCTCGCGGAACGGGGCGTACCCGGCGGCGGCGAGCAGGTCGGGCCGCCACGGCGGGAGGCCCCAGTCCTGGCCGCGGGGGTTGAAGGCGTCGGGCGGGGCGCCGGCGCTCGCGTTCCCTGCGTACAGGGGCTGCCCGGCGGCGTCCGAGCCGTCGGGGTGCACCCCGACGGCGAGGTCGTGGACGATGCCGACGGCCATGCCGGCCTCGCGCGCCGCCTGCTGGGCGGCGGTGAGCTGGGTGTCCGTCAGCCAGACGAGCCAGCGGTGGAAGTCGGCCGCGGCGGCGGGCGGGGCGCCTGCCGGGCCGCCGGTGCGGGCGGCGCACCAGGCGGCGTGGCGGTCGAGGGCCGCGCCGTGCACGGTGCGGAACTGCCGGTAGGCGGCATCCCGTTCGGGGGTGCGGGGGGCGGCGTACAGCAGCTCCAGAGCGGCGCGCTTGAGCTCCCAGACGGCGTCCCGGTCGATGAGGGCACCCTTCTCCAGGACGGCGCGGCGCAGTGCGGCGCCGCGGGCGGCGAGTGCGGCCAGGGCCTCCTGGTCGGGGCAGGCGGCGTACTCGGGGAGGTCCTCGATCCGCAGGTGGACGGGGTCGGGGAAGCGGCGCGTGGCCGGCCGGTACGGGGAGGGGTCGGTGGGGCTGCCGGGGACGGCCGCGTGCAGCGGGTTGACCTGGACGAAGCCGGCGCCGTGGGTGCGGCCGGCCCAGCGGGCGAGCGCGGCGAGGTCCCCGAGGTCGCCCATGCCCCAGGAGCGTTCGGAGAGCAGGGAGTACAGCTGGACGAGCAGCCCGTGGGCGCGCTCCGGCACGGCGGGTGCCCGCTCGGGGGCGACGATCAGCGTCGCGGCGGCGGTGCGGCCGTCGGGCGCCTCGGCGCGCACCCGGTGCACGCCGAGCGGCGGCAGGACCGCGGGGTCCCAGTCGTACGGGCCGGCGGAGCCGGCCGCGGCCGCCCCGCCCTCCGCGGGGACACCGCCCTCGGCGGCCCCCTCGGGCTCCAGTCGGGTCCGGGTCCCACGGGGCAGCCCCGCCAGCTCACGGGGCGCCGCCGATCCGGCCCACCAGACGAGGACGGGCGGCAGCAGCCGCTCGGCGGCGTCCCGCTCGGCCGCGGCGAGCGCCTCCCGCACCTGCTCGGGGGTGCCGGCGGGCACACCCAGCAGGCCGAGGACCGCGACGACCGTCTCGCGCGGCACGTCGACGGTGACGCCCTCAGCGGGCCGGTAGTCGGTGGCGACGCCGTGCAGGGCCGCGAGCCGGGCGAGTTCGTCCATGGAGGTCACCGGTGTCCCTGTGGTCGGCCGCCGGCGGCGGCCGCCGCGGCGGGGGTGGTGGGCCCGCCGGGCGGGGCGGTGGGGGCGGCGCCGGCCGGCGTAGCGGATTCCACGGTTCTGCCTTCCCGTTGCTGCGGGCGGATGGTGAGGGTGGGTCAGCGATCCGTCGCGCGGCGCGGCTCGACACCGCAGCCATACCCAGCGGACGGCCCGGCATTCCTGGCGGTTCCGGGTCAGATCACCCGCTCGCATTGACACTCCGGCCGCACGGGTGGTGGGCTCGGGCTCATTCGTACGAGCGCCGGCGAACTCGGGACGGGGAGGCTTCGTGCAGCTCAGGGGCAGGAAGCGGAACACTGCCGTGGCCATCGCCGTCATCGGCACGCTGCTCGGCGGCGCCGTGGCGGCCGAGCACCAGGGGCTGCTGTCGACGGCCGGCGCGCCCTCCCCCGACCAGGCCGGCAGCGGGGCCAAGGGCGCACCCGGAGCGGCGGCCGGAGCCCCGGCGGGGAACCAGCCCGGGCCGCTGCTCGACCCGGGCGCCGTCGCCCCCCGCAGCCCCGCCGAGGGGCCCGGCGTGTGGCCGCGCCCGCAGTCCATGGCCGCCGACGCGGCGCGCGAGGTGCCGCTCGGCGAGCAGGCCGTTCTGGTCGCCGCGCCCGACGCCGACCCCTACGCCGTCGGCGTGGTGCGCACGGCGCTGCGCGCCGCGGGCGTGCGCGTCCTGCACGAGCCCGCACCCGGCGCGCCGCTCCCCGCGGCCGGGACCGTCGTACGGCTCGACGGGCGCGGCGCCGAGGAGGCGCTGCGGGCCCTCGGCGCGTCCGAGGTCGGGGACCTGCCGAAGGGCGGCTACCGGCTCGCCGTCGGCAAGACGGGCGGCCGGAGCACGGTCGCCCTGGCCGGCACCGGCGAGGACGGCCTCTTCCACGCGGCGCAGACACTGCGCCAACTCCTCGCGGCGGGCGGCGGGAAGGTCCCCGGCGTACTGGTGCGGGACTGGCCGTCCGCCCCGGTGCGCGGGATCACCGAGGGCTTCTACGGGGAGCCGTGGACGCATGGGCAGCGGCTCGCCCAGCTCGACTTCATGGGCCGCACCAAGCAGAACCGGCTCCTCCTCGCCCCCGGCGACGACCCGTACCGCACCACGGAGTGGCGGGCGGAGTACCCGGCCGCGCAGCAGGAGCAGTTCCGGGAGCTGGCCGGCCGGGCCCGCGCGAACCGCGTCGTGCTGGGCTGGGCGGTCTCCCCGGGGCAGTCGATGTGTCTGGCCTCGGCGCAGGACCGGGCGGCGCTGGCCCGCAAGCTCGACGCGATGTGGGAGCTGGGCTTCCGGGCGTTCCAGGTGCAGTTCCAGGACGTCAGCTACTCGGAGTGGGGCTGCCGCGCGGACCGGGTGCGCTACGGCTCGGGTGCCGCGGCCGCGGCGAAGGCGCATGCCGAGGTCGCCGGCGAGCTGGCCGCGCACCTCGCGGCGAAGCACCCGGGGGCGGCGCCGCTGTCGGTGCTGCCGACGGAGTACCACCAGAACGGCGCGACCGCGTACCGGACCGTCCTCGCCGAGCGGCTGGACGGGCGGGTGGAGGTGGCCTGGACGGGTGTCGGCGTCGTGCCGCGCACCATCACCGGCCGCGAGCTGTCCGGCGCCCGCGACGCCTTCGGGCAGCATCCGCTGCTGACGATGGACAACTACCCGGTGAACGACTGGGATCCGGGCCGGATCTTCCTCGGACCGTACACGGGGCGCGAGCCGGCCGTCGCGGGCGGATCGGCGGGCCTGCTGGCCAATGCGATGCCGCACGCCTCGCTGTCGCGGATCCCGCTGTTCACGGCCGCCGACTTCGCGTGGAACGCGAGCGGCTACCGGCCCGGCGACTCCTGGGCGGCCGCCGTGGCCGACCTGGCCGGGCCCGACGCGCGGGCCCGGCAGTCGCTGGCCGCGCTCGCCGGGAACTCCGCCTCGTCGGGGCTCGCCCAGCCGGAGTCCGCCTATCTGCGGCCGCTGGTGGACGAGTTCTGGCAGGGCCGTGCCGCGGGCGACCCGGCGGCCGGGAAGCGGCTGCGGGCCGCGTTCACGGCGATGCGGGAGGCGCCGGAGCGGCTGCCGGGGCTGTCCGCCGAGGGCGGGCCGTGGCTGGCGCGGGTCTCCGCGTACGGCGCGGCCGGCGAGCTGGCCGTGGACCTGCTGCGCGCCCAGACCCGCGGGGACGGCGCGGCGGCCTGGCAGGCGTCGCGGGCGCTGGCGGAGGCCCGCCGGAAGCTGGCGGAGCCGGCCTCGGCGCGGGTCGACAAGGCGGTGCTGGACCCGTTCCTCGCCAAGACGGTCGAGGAGGCCGACGCCTGGACGGGCGCGGCCCGGGAGACCGGCACCGTCTCCCGGGAGCCGGGCGCCTGGACGGTCCGCCTGGACGGGGTCCGGCCGGTGTCGGCGGTGACGGTGATGACGGATCCGCTGCCGCAGGGTGCGCGGGGCGGGGCGGTCGAGGTGCACGTCCCGGGCGAGGGCTGGCGCAAGGTGGGCGACGCCTCGCCGACCGGCTGGACTCAGGCCGACGCGGGCGGGGTGCGGGCGGACGCGGTCCGGCTGTCCTGGGCCGGGGCGGCTCCGGTGGTGCACCGGGTGGTGCCGTGGCTGGCGGACGGGCCGGAGGCCTCGTTCGAGCTGCCCGAGTCGGTGGACGTAGAGATCGGCGGGGCGGCGCGTACGGTGACGGCCGAACTGTCGGCGCTGCGGCCCGGCGAGGTCCGAAGCCCGCTGTCGGCGGCGCCGCCGCAGGGCGTCGAGGTGCGGCTGCCCGCCGAGGTGCGGGCGCCGCGCGGGACGCGCGTCCAGGTCCCGGTGTCGGTGTCGGTCGCTGCGTCCGTGCCGGCGGGCGTGCACCGGGTTCCGGTGGTGTTCGCGGGGCAGACCCGGGTCCTGGCGGTCCGGGCGGTGCCGAAGACGGGCGGGCCGGACCTCCTGCGCTCCGCGCGGGCGTCCTCGTCGGCGAACGAGACACCGGCGTTCCCGGCCTCCGCGGTGATCGACGGTTCGGCGGCCACCCGCTGGTCGTCCCCGCCGGTGGACGGCGCCTGGTGGCAGGCGGAGCTGGCGGCTCCGGCGCGGCTGGGGCTGCTGGTCCTGCACTGGCAGGAGGCGTACCCGTCGGCCTACCGGGTGGAGACGTCGATGGACGGGACGTCCTGGCACCGTGCGGCGGCGGTGGCGGGCTCGAAGGGCGGCACCGAGTCGGTCAGGCTGGATCCGGCGCAGGCCCGGTTCGTCCGGGTGACCTGCGAGAAGCGGGCGACCAAGTACGGGTGCAGCCTGTTCGCGGCCGAGGCGTTCGCGGTCGTCCCCTGACGGATCCGCCCGGGCCCGGCCCCGTGGCCCGTACCGGCCGGATTCCGGCCGCAAACCGCCTTCCACCGGCCTCGTGCCGCCCGCCAGACTGGCGATCATGGACGTGATGCTGCCGGTGCAGGACGGCGAGGTGTGGGCCGAGGACTCGGGCGGCGCGGGCCGCGGCGGGCTGCCGCTGGTCCTGCTGCACCCGGGCGTCGGGGACTCGGCGGTCTGGGATCCCGTCCTGCCGCTCCTCGCCCCCGGCCACCGGGTGGTCCGCTACGACGCGCGCGGCCACGGCCGGTCGCCCGCGCCGACGGCTCCGTACTCCCAGGCGGAGGACCTGGCCGCGGTCCTGGACCGGCTCGGGGTGGGCCGGGCGGTGCTCGTGGGCTCCAGCATGGGCGGCGCCACCGCACTGAGCCTGGCCCTGGCCGCCCCGGAGCGGGTGGCGGGACTCGCCCTGTTCGTGCCCGGGGTCACGGGGGCCGAGGGCCTGACGCCGCCCGGCTTCTTCGAGGAGGTGGGCCGGCTGGCGGCCGCCGGGGACATGGAGGGCATCGTCCGACTGGGGCTGCGGATCTGGGGGCGGGCCGGGGGCGGCACCCCCGAGTCCGATCCCGTCGCGGCGGCGCAGCTGCGCGGCGCGCTGCCGGGCTGGTTCGCCGCGGCCGGCCGGCTGCGGGAGGACGCCCCGGCCTTCGACCGGCTCGCGGAGGTCCGCGCCCCGGCGCTGGTCGCCCTCGGGGAGCAGGACCAGGCCGAGGTGGTGAGGTGCAACGAGGAGATGGCGGCCCGGATCCCCGGCTGCCGCCTGGTGCGTCTGGCGGGGTGCGACCACTACCCGTCGCTGCGGGTGCCGCAGGCGGTCGCCCGGCTGGTGGACGAGGCCCACGCCGCGGCCGCCTCCGCAGCCTGAGCCGCGCGGCGGCAGCGCCCGTACCCGGCCCGGCGTACGTGCCGGGTCGGGTCCTGTCGGGTCCGAGCTGGTCTGGTGCGGCGTGGTCCGGTGTGGTCGCCGGGCGTGCGTCAGGAGGCGGCGACCGCGCCGATGCGGTCGAGGGCGTCGTCGGCCCCGTAGGGCTGGAGGTAGGGCATCCACCGGGGGTCCCGGTGCCCGGTTCCGATGATCCGCCAGGCCAGGCCCGACGGCGGGGCGGGCTGGTGGCGCAGCCGCCAGCCGAGGTCGACCAGGTGACGGTCGGCTTTGACGTGGTTGCACCGGCGGCAGGCGGCGACCACGTTGTCCCACACGTGCTGCCCTCCGCGGCTGCGCGGGATCACGTGGTCGACGCTGGTGGCCACGCCGCCGCAGTACATGCAGCGGCCGCCGTCACGCGCGAACAGCGCACGCCGGGTGAGTGGAACGGGCCCCCGGTAGGGGACCCGCACGAAGCGCTTGAGCCGAACCACGCTGGGCGCGGGGACGACCCGGGTCGCGCTGTGCAGGAAGGCGCCCGATTCCTCCAGGGAGACCGCTTTGTTCTCCAGGACGAGGACGAGCGCGCGGCGGAGCGGTACGACGCCGAGCGGCTCGTACGACGCGTTGAGGACCAGGACGTGCGGCACGGACTGCCTCCTTGTACGCCGGCGGCGCGTGGCTCGCGCCGGGACGATCTGCTATCCAGTCTCTCCTTACGGCTGGTCGAAACGCCACCATGCACCCGTAACGGGTCCGAGGTGTTTTCGGCCACACCCCACTTCTCCCCAGGTGAGCCTCGTCTCTCCCCCGAACAAGGCAACAAGGTCACCCGAATGCCCCGATAGTGTGGAAGGGCTGTTCCGCATTCCGTTCCGCGGGCAGACCGTGACACCTGGAGGTTCCCGCCGTGCCCTGGCCCGCAGCCCATCTGCCGCTGGCAGCCGCCACTCCGGATCCGGCGGCGTCGGTGCAGGAAGCGCACGAGAGCGTCACGAACGCCGCGAGCTTCATAGAGGAGAACTGGGCCGGGTGGCTGTACCTGGGCCTGAAGATCCTGCTCATCGTGGTGATCGCGATGGCGCTCCGCTCGGTGGTCCGCAAGTCGCTGACCAAGCTGATCACGCGGATGAACCGGGGTGCCGAGGCCGTCGAGGGAACCGCGCTGGGCGGACTGCTCGTCAACGCCGAGCGGCGGCGCCAGCGTTCCGAGGCGATCGGCTCGGTCCTCCGCTCGGTGGCCTCGTTCCTGATCCTCGGCACGGCGAGCCTGATGGTGCTCGGCGCCCTGGACATCAACCTCGGCCCGCTGCTCGCCAGCGCCGGTGTGGCCGGTGTCGCGATCGGTTTCGGCGCGCGGAACCTGGTGACGGACTTCCTCTCCGGCGTCTTCATGATCCTGGAGGACCAGTACGGCGTCGGCGACAAGGTCGACGCGGGTGTGGCCTCCGGCGAGGTCGTGGAGGTCGGCCTGCGCGTCACCAAGCTGCGCGGCGACAACGGCGAGATCTGGTACGTGCGCAACGGCGAGATCAAGCGGATCGGGAACCTGAGCCAGGGCTGGGCGACGGCGACCGTGGACGTCCAGGTGAAGCCGACGGAGAGCCTCCCGCGGATCCGCGAGGTCGTCGCCGGCGTCGCCGACGCCATGGCGAAGGAGACCCCGTGGGACGAGCGGCTGTGGGGTCCGGTCGAGGTGCTCGGCCTGGACGAGGTGCTGCTGGCGTCGATGACGGTGAAGGTGTCGGCGAAGACGATGCCGGGCCAGCAGTTCTCCGTCGAGCGCGAGCTGCGCTGGCGCATCAAGGAGGCCTTCGACGAGGCCGGCATCGGGATCGTCGGCGGCCTCCCGGCCGCCGGGGAGGAGGAGCCCGCGGCCGATCCGGCCGCCTCGGTGGCGCCGCCGTCGGCCCTGGCCAACCCGACCTCCCCGCAGTCCCAGGCGACCGCGCCGATTCCCCCGGGCGGCGGCGTGCCGTCGGCCGGCGCCCCCCGGATCACCAAGTAGGGCCCGGCCCCGGCTTCTCCCCGGCTTCCCCGTTCTCCCCGTTCTCCCGCCGCCCCCTCCGCATCCTGCGCCGAGGGGGCGGCGGCGTTTGCGGGCCGCGCCACCGTTGACACGCCTCCCCGTCCGACAGGAAACTTTCCCAACAGTTGCCCTGAGCAAGGGAGAGCGCCCATGGCCGGCCCGGCCCCCGGAACGCCCGGCGTGCTGCGCGCCATGAACGACCGTGCTGCGCTCGACCTGCTGCTGGCGCACGGCCCCCTCTCCCGCACGCGGATCGGCAGCCTCACCGGCCTCTCCAAGCCCACCGCCTCCCAGCTGCTGGCGCGCCTCGAAGCCGCCGGGCTCGTCGTGGCCGCCGGCACCACCACCGGCCGGCCCGGGCCCGGCGCCCGCCTGTACGGAGTCAACCCGGCCGCCGCGCGCGTCGCCGGACTGGACGTCACACCCGACCGCATCACCGCCGCCGTCGCCGACCTGACGGGCCGGGTCGTCGGCAGCAGCGAGGTCCCCTGCGCCGGGAGCGGCGGCCCGGCCGGGCAGACCTCCCGGGCCCTGGACGGCGCGCTGGCCGCCGCCGGGCTCAGCCGCGGCGACCTGCGCCGCGCGGTGATCGCCCTGCCCGGATCCTTCGACCGGCGCACCGGCATCCTGCGCCACGCAGGCCACCTGCCGGACGGGTGGCAGTCCCCCGCCCTGCCGGAGGAGCTGGCCGCGGCGCTGTCCGTACCGGTCGGCTACGAGAACGACGTGAACCTCGCCGCGGTCGCCGAACAGCGGCTCGGCGCCGCCCGCGGACACGACGACTTCGTCCTGCTGTGGAACGGGGCGGGCCTCGGCGCCGCGGTGGTGCTCGGCGGGCGGCTGCACCGCGGCCGGACGGGCGGGGCGGGCGAGGTCGGGTTCCTGCCCGTGCCCGGGCGGCCGCTGGTCCGGCAGGCGGCCCGAGCCGGCGCAGGCGGCTTCCAGGACCTCGCCGGCGCCGGCGCGGTGGTCGCCCTGGCCGCCGGGCTCGGCCTCGCGCCGCCCCCGGCCGGCGGGCCCGCCGCCGGAGCCGGCGGCGCGGCGCAGGCCGCCGCGGCCGCCGCGCTGCTGCGGCGCGCCGCCGCCGAACCCGAGGGCGCGCAGCTGCGGCTGCTGCGGCGGTACGCCACCGCGCTCGCGACGGGACTGGCCGCGCTGGTCGCCGTACTGGACCCGGAGCTCGTCATCCTCTCCGGCGCGGTCACCGACGCCGGCGGCGCGGCCCTGCGCGACCTGGTCCAAGCCGAGCTGGCCGACCTCGCCCCCTCCGCGCCCCGCCTGGTCCCGGGGGGCGTGCGCGAGCGGCCGGTGCTGCGCGGCGCCCTGGAATCCGCCCTGGCCACCACGCGCGACGAGGTCTTCGACACCTCGCGCCGCTGACCCCGTACCCCTCCACCGGAGTGAAAGGCTGGCGAACGTGACCTTGAAACTGGCAGTGGTGGGCGGCGGGTCCACCTACACGCCCGAGCTGATCGACGGCTTCGCGCGGCTGCGCGACACCCTCCCGATCGCCGAGCTGGTGCTGGTCGACCCCGCTGCCGACCGCCTGGAGCTCGTCGGCGGCCTGGCCCGCAGGATCTTCGCCCGGCAGGGCCACCCCGGCCGCATCACCACCACCGCCGACCTCGACGCGGGCGTCGACGGCGCCGACGCGGTCCTGCTGCAGCTGCGCGTCGGCGGGCAGGCGGCCCGGCTCCGCGACGAGACGTGGCCGCTGGAGTGCGGCTGCCTCGGCCAGGAGACCACCGGCGCGGGCGGCCTCGCCAAGGCGCTGCGCACGGTCCCCGTGGTCCTGGACATCGCCGAGCGGGTGCGCCGCACCAGCCCCGGCGCCTGGATCATCGACTTCACCAACCCGGTCGGGATCGTCACGCGCGCCCTGCTGGACGCCGGCCACAGGGCCGTCGGGCTGTGCAACGTCGCCATCGGGCTCCAGCGCAGGTTCGCCGCGATGCTCGGCACGGAGCCGGCCGAGCTGCACCTCGACCACGTGGGGCTCAACCACCTCACCTGGGAGCTCGGCGTCCGCAAGGGCGGCCCGGACGGCGAGGACCTGCTGCCCGGCCTGCTCGCCGACCACGCCGACCGCATCGCCGCGGAGCTGAGGCTGCCGCGGGAGGTCCTGGACCGGCTCGGCGCCGTCCCCTCCTACTACCTGCGCTACTTCTACGCGCACGACGAAGTGGTCCGGGAGCTCGGCGCGAAGCCCTCCCGGGCCGCCGAGGTGGCCGCCATGGAGCGGAAGCTGCTCGCCCTGTACGCGGACCCCTCCCTCGACGAGAAGCCTGCGCTGCTGGCCTCGCGGGGCGGGGCCTTCTACTCGGAGGCGGCCGTGGACCTGGCGTCGGCGCTCCTGGGCACCGGGGCCGGCCCCGGATCGGTGCAGGTCGTCAACGCCCGCAACCGGGGGACGCTGCCCTTCCTCCCCGACGACGCGGTCGTCGAGGTGCAGGCCCGGGTCGACGGGTCGGGGCCGGTTCCGCTCCCGGCGCCGCGGCTCGACCCGCTGTACGCGGGGCTGGTGGGACACGTGGCCGCGTACGAGGAGCAGGCGCTGGAGGCGGCGCTGCGCGGCGGACGCGACCGGGTGTTCCGGGCGCTGCTGGCGCACCCGCTGATCGGCCAGTTCGACCGGGCGGCGGGGCTCGCGGACCGGCTGCTCGCGCACAACAAGGAGTACCTGCCGTGGGCGTGAGCCGCCCCATGGGCGCCGGGGGCGGGCCGACCGGGGCCGGGGGCGGCCCGGCGGCCGTCCTCGCTGTCGACGCGGGCAACAGCAAGACCGACGCCGCGTTGGTCGCCGCCGACGGCAGCGTCCTCGGCCGGGGCCGCTCCGGCGGCTTCCAGCCGCAGCTGACGGGGACGGAGGCGGCGGTGGACGAGCTGGAGCGGGCCGTCGCCGCGGCCGCCGCCGCAGCCGGGCTCCGCGGCGGGCCCCCGTACGCGGACCGCGTCTCGGCGTGCCTGGCGAACGCGGACTTCCCCGTGGAGGAGGAGCGGTTCGCGCGGGTGATCGCCGCCCGCCGCTGGGCCGCGGCCGACCGGGTACTCGTACGGAACGACACCTTCGCGGTCCTGCGGGCCGGGCTGGCCGGCGCGGACGCCCCGGCCGGGGTCGCGGTGGTGTGCGGTGCCGGCATCAACTGCGCGGGCATGCTGCCCGACGGCCGCACGGCCCGCTTCCCCGCGATCGGCAGGATCTCCGGGGACTGGGGCGGCGGCGTGCACCTGGCGCAGGAGGCCCTGTGGCATGCGGCGCGGGCCGAGGACGGCCGCGGCGAGCCGACCGGGCTGTCCCGGGCCCTGCCGCGGCACTTCGCCCTGGGCTCGATGGCGGCCCTGGTCGAGGCGCTGCACCTGGGGGAGCTGCCGCAGCGGCGGATCCACGAGCTCGTGCCGGTCCTGTTCGAGACCTCGGAGGCGGGCGATCCGGTGGCCGCCGCGCTCGTGGACCGGCAGGCGGACGAGGTCGTCGCGATGGCGGCCGTGGCGCTGGCCCGGCTGGACCTGCTGGGGGCGCGGGCGCCGGTCCTGCTCGGCGGCGGCGTGCTGACGGCCGGGCACCGGCGGCTCGACGCCCGGATCGCGGCCGGGCTGGCGGAGCGGGCGCCGCTCGCCGCCGTCCGCGTGGTCGAGGCGCCGCCGGTGCTCGGCGCGGCGCTGCTCGGGCTGGACGCGGCCGGTGCGCCGGTGGCCGCAAGGGCAGCGCTGCGTGCCCATTTCGGGTGAACCCGCCCGGGAGCGGCCTGCGTCTGGAACCGTGGCGGTGGCGCGGACGTATTCACGGTGAAGGCGTGGCGGAGGCGGCGCCGACCGCGCACCGGGAGGGGAGCGTCCGGGATCGGACACCGGGTGCTGTGGCCGGCCGCCGCTCCGGCCATACTGCTGCGGAGCATGGAGGACCGAGGGGGAGGTCACGGTGGCCATCACATCACGCGCGCCCGCGCCGGCCGGCGGCGCCGGCGGCACGGCCGCAGGGCCGCCGGCCGGTCCTCCCGGGCCCGGCACCGCCTGGGCCGAGGGGGTCGAGCGGCTCCGCGCCGCCGCGACCACCGAGCCGGGCCGGCTGCGGATCATCGGCGCGCTCGTCGCCGGACTGGTCCTGCTGTTCGGGGCGGTGACGGTGTGGGAGGTCGCCGACCGGGTCGGCTCCGCAGAGGACGTGGTGGGCCGCAGCCAGCCGCTCAGTGCGGACGCGGCGAGCATCTACCGCTCCCTCGCGGACGCCGACACGGCGTCGTCGAGCGGGTTCCTCGCCGGCGCGGACGAGCCGCGCGGGGTGCGGCAGCGGTACGAGAAGGACATGGCGGGCGCCTCCCGGCTGCTCGTCAGCGCCGCGGCGAACGCGGGGGAGGACGCCGCGTCCCGTCGGCAGATCACCCTCCTCGGGGAGCAGCTGCCCCGCTACACCGGCCTGATCGAGCAGGCCCGTGCCACCAACCGGCAGGGCCTGCCGCTGGGCGGCGCCTACCTGCGGTACGCCAACGAGCAGATGAGCACCCAGCTGCTGCCGGCCGCGCAGCGGCTGTACGAGGCGGAGACAGGCCGGCTGTACGAGGACTACGACAACGCCCGCTCGCTGCCGCTGGCCTCGCTCGGCGCCGGGATCCTCGCCCTGGCGGCGCTGGCGTGGGCGCAGCACCGCAACTACCGGCGGACGAACCGGGTCTTCAACCGCGGCCTCGTCGCAGCGACGGCCGCCACCCTGGTGGCGCTGCTGTGGCTGGCCGCGGGGCACGCGGTGGCGCGCTCGTCCCTGGCCGAGGCGCGGGCGGAGGGGCAGGAGTCGCTCAAGGTGCTGACAGACGCGCGGATCGCCGCGCTCCAGGCCCGCGCCAACGAGAACCTGACGCTGATCGCGCGCGGCGCCGTCCTCGCCGACGACAACAGGTCCGACAAGTACGACGTGGACTTCGCGGCCAACATGAAGGACCTCGACGCGGGCCTGGAGAAGGCGCTGCGCCTCGCGGACGACGGCAAGGGCCGCGAGCCGGTCGCGAGCGCCGCGGACGCCGTCCGGCAGTGGAAGCAGCGGCACGCGGCGGCCCGCGAGACGGACCTGCGGGGCGACTACCAGGCGGCCCTGCCGCAGGTCATCGGGGGCAAGGACCACAAGGACAGCAGCGGGGCGGCGTTCGACACGGTCGACGCCTCCCTGGAGCGGGCCCTGGCGCACGAGCAGGCGGAGTTCACGCGGGCCGCCCGGTCCGGGCTGGGCGCGTTCGGCGGGTTGGTGACGGGTTCGGCGGCCCTGGCGGTCGCCGGCGCCGCGGCGGTGCTCCTCGGCATCGGGCGCCGGCTTTCGGAGTACAGGTGACAGCGATGCGGACAGGCGTGAGGCGCGAGGACGAGGCCCCCCGCGGCGGCGGCCCGGCAGGCGGGGGGACCCGCCCGCCGCGGATGCGCCGGCTCGCCCGGCGGCTGCGCGGCTGGGGCGGGGTCAGCGCGATGGCTGCGGCCTGCGCGGTGACCGCTGCCGTGCTGCTGCCGCTGGCCCAGGCGGCCCCGGATGACGGCCCGCCGGGCGCGGTCCGCCCGCCCGGCTCCGTCGCGGCCGTCCCGCAGGCGCCGTGGACGCTGACCGACACCTGCCCGGACCCGGAGGCCAGCCTGCGCCCGTCCGCGGGCGACGGCCCGACGATCGAGCGGATCCGCAAGGCGGGCAAGCTCGTCGCCGGCGTGGACCAGAACAGCTTCGCGTGGGGGTACCGCAACCCGGTCGACGGCCGCCTCGACGGCTTCGACATAGCCCTGGTCCGGGCGATCGCCAAGGACATCCTGGGCGACGAGAACGCGGTCATCTACCGGGCCATCCCGACGAACCAGCGCATACCGGCCCTCCAGGAGGGCCGGGTGGACGTCGTCGTCCGCACCATGACGATCAACTGCAAGCGGCTGGAGGAGGTCGCGTTCTCGACGGCGTACTTCGAGGCCGGACAGCAGGTCCTCGCGCCGAAGGGCTCCCCGATCACCGGGTACGACGCCTCGCTGAAGGACCGCCGCATCTGCACCGCGGCCGGATCGACGGCGGAGACCGCCCTGAAGGCCCAGGCGTACGGGGCGGTCCCGGTGAGCGTCCCCAACCAGCTGGACTGCCTGGTCCGGCTCCAACTCGGCGAGGTGGACGGCATCATCACCGACAACGCGCTCGCCGCCGGGCAGGCCGCGCAGGACCCCTCGGTGCGGCTCGTCGGGTCGCCGTTCACCAGGGAGTTCTACGGGGTGGCCATGCACCGGGACGCCCCGGACCTGGTGCGCCGGGTCAACAAGGTGCTGGAGGACTACCGCGCCGGCGGTGGCGGCAGCCCGTGGATGCAGGCGTACGCCCGCCACCTGGGGCCCGTGCTGCCCGGCGTGTCCGGGCCGCCCGCCCCCAAGTACCGGGACTGACGGCGGTGGCAGGGGTACGCCGCGCCGGCGGGGAAGAATCGGAGCCGGACACCGGGGATCCCCGGCGGGACGGCGCAGGAGCGGAGGCGGGGCCGGTGGAGGCACGGTCGTTGGAGGCGCAGTCGGCGTTGATGGACCGGGACGGCGTCGACCGTGCGCTGGCCCGGCTCGGGGCGGAGCACGAGGCCGTCGAGACCTCCCTCCTCGCGCTCCAGGACCACGCGGGGCGGCGCCTGCTGGAGGGCGCCGACCTGGCCGGGGTGACCAAGGAGCGCTGGGCCGCAGCCGACGCCGCCATCACCCGGCTGTGGACGTACTTCGACGCCTACAGCGGGGCACTCGCCGCGGCCCGTGCCATCCGGGAGCGGCGGCGCTGGCTCAGCCGGGACGACCTGGTCGACCTGACGGAGCGGCTGCGCGGGCCGGGCGTGCACATCGCCGGCGCGGCGGCCGACGGCGCGGGCCTGGCGGAGCGGTGGTCGCTGGCCGAGCTGGTGGCCAGGATGAACGAGCTGTACGCGGGCTCCCTGGACGTGGTGGTCGCCGCCGACGCGGTGTGGTCGGCGCTGCCGGCCCGGATCGACCTGCTGGCGGCGGAGCTGCGGCGCACCCGCTCGCTGGCCCACTCGGTGGGGGTCCGCCCCGGCGAGCACCCCGCGGGCGACGACCTGGAGGCGATCACCGCCGAGCTGGCGGACCTGCGCGAGCAGGTCGTCGCCGACCCGCTGGCGTTCTGGCAGCCGGCCGCGGGCAGCTCCGCGCCGGGCGGGGGCCGCCCGGACACCGGCCGCTACGACCGGGCCGCGCTCGCACTGGAGGACGTACGCCGGGAGGTCGAGGCGGTGCTGGCCGTCCGGCAGGACGCCGAGCAGCGGCTGGTCGCCCTGCGGGACGTCCTCTCCCGGGCCGACCGGACCCTGGCGGAGGCCCGGGCCGCGCGCACCGAGGTGCTGGCGAAGATCGCGGCGTCCGAGGTGCCGGCGGTGAGCGGTCCGCCGACCGCGCTGCAGGAGCAGCTGGCACTGGCCGCCGAGTACCGGCGCACCGCGCGCTGGCACCGGCTGTCGCCGCTGCTGGACGCGCTGGAGGAGCGGGCCGAGGAGGAACTCTGCCGGGCCCGCGAGTCGTTGACCGCGGTGACGGCTCCGCTGGCCGTGCGCGCCGAGCTGCGCGGCCGGCTGGACGCCTACCGGGCGAAGGTCGCCCGGCACGGCCTCGCGGAGGACGTGGTGCTGGTCGAGCGGTACGACGCGGCGCGGCGGATGCTGTGGAGCGCGCCGTGCGACCTGCGGGCCGCCGAGCAGGCGGTGCTGCGCTACCAGCAGGCGGCCGCAGAGGCGCTGGCCCCGCAGCAGGACAGGCCCTCGGGGCCGGGAGGGGAGGACGCATGAGCCAGGTCGGGACCGCGTGCGCCCGCCCCGGCTGCCCGGGGGCGTACGAGGACATGGGCGGCGGCGGGCTGTACTGCGGGACGTGCGGGCTGGCGCCCGCCATCACGGAACCGGGCGTTCCGGCGGCGGGCGCTGCCGGGCCGGGGCTGCCGGGACCGGGCGCTGCGGGACCGGGCGCTGCGGGACCGGGAGGCGCTGCGCCGGGACGTGCAGCGCCGGGCGGTGCCGCGGATCTGGTCTCGCAGCCGACGGGCATGGCGAACCCGGCCCGGCGTCCCGAGCCGCGGGGCTCGCAGGGCTCCGGCCGGTCCGGATCGTCCTCGGCGCGCTCCGCCGGATCGGCGTCCGCGCGCTCGTCCCGCTCGTCGCGCTCGTCGCGCTCGTCGTCGTCGCGGCGCTCGGTGTCCGGCCGGCTGGCGGGCGTGGCGTCGAACCGGTCGGTTTCGGTGCGCAGTTCGGGCTCGTCGGCCGGCTCGTCGGGCCGCAGCCGGCTCGGGGCCGGGCTGGTCAGCGTGCCCGAGGTGCCGCGCCCGGACCCGTCTGCGGCCGTCCTGCGGAACCCGGAGGTGCCGGAGCGCAAGCGGTTCTGCTCGCGCTCCGACTGCGGGGCCCCGGTGGGTCGCGCGCGCGGCGACCGGAAGGGCCGGACGGAGGGGTTCTGCACCAAGTGCGGGCACCCGTACTCCTTCGTGCCGAAGCTGCGCCCGGGCGACGTCGTGCACGGGCAGTACGAGGTCGCGGGCTGCCTGGCGCACGGCGGCCTGGGCTGGGTGTACCTGGCGGTGGACCGGGCCGTGTCCGACCGGTGGGTGGTCCTCAAGGGCCTGCTGGACACCGGCGACCAGGACGCGATGGCCGCGGCCATATCGGAGCGCCGGTTCCTCGCGGAGATCGAGCACTCCAACATCGTGCGGATCTACAACTTCGTGGAACACCTGGACCAGCGGACCGGCTCGCTGGACGGGTACATAGTCATGGAGTACGTCGGCGGCAAGTCGCTGAAGGAGATCGCGAACGGGCGGCGCCGGCCGGACGGGCGCCGCGACCCGCTCCCGGTGGAGCAGGCCTGCGCGTACGGGATCGAGGCGCTGGAGGCGCTCGGGCACCTGCACAGCAGGAACCTGCTCTACTGCGACTTCAAGGTCGACAACGCGATCCAGCAGCAGGACCAGCTGAAGCTGATCGACATGGGCGCGGTGCGCCGGATGGACGACGCCGAGTCGGCGATATACGGCACGGTCGGCTACCAGGCGCCGGAGGTCGCGGAGGCGGGGCCGTCGGTCGCCTCCGACCTGTACACGGTGGCGCGGACGCTGGCGGTCCTCACCTTCGACTTCCAGGGCTACACCACCGTGTTCGCGGATTCGCTGCCGGATCCGGAGCACATCGAGGTGTTCCGGCGGTACGAGTCGTTCTACCGGCTGCTCGTGCGGGCGACGGATCCGGATCCGGGGCGGCGGTTCTCGTCCGCGCAGGAGATGGCGGACCAGCTGACGGGGGTGCTGCGGGAGGTCGTCGCCCTGCAGACGGGCCGCCCGCGCCCGCAGTTGTCGACGCTGTTCGGGCCGGAGCTGCGGGTCCCGGACACGCGCCTGTTCGCGGACGCCGCGGACGCCGAGGTGTCCCGGCTGGGGGCGCGGCCGGTGGCGGGCCACGGCCCGGTCCTCGCCCGCCTGCTCGGCCTCGCCGGCCGGGGTACGCGGTCCGCCGCGGCGGAACGGGATCCCGGCGCGCCCGCGCCGGGATCTGCGGCCGCGGCTCCGGCAGTCGCCGCGGCCGCCGCGGCGGTCCCGGCCGCGGCGCCCCTGGGGGTCGAGGCGACCCACCGGGCGAGTGCGGTCCCGGCGCCCCGCCGCGCCCCGTCGGCGGCGGCCGGAGCCGCGGCCGCCGCCCGTCCGGAGGCCGCGGCCGGCGGTCCGGCAGCAGGGGCGGCGGCCGTTCGGCGGGCTGCCGCGGACGCCCGCGAGATGGCCCTGGCCCTGCCGCTGCCGCTGGTCGACCCGGGCGACCCCAACGCCGGGTTCCTCGCCGGACTGCTGACCTCCGCCCCGGCCGACCTGCCGGCCGCGCTGGCCGCGGCGCCGGCGGACTCGGTCGAGCTGCGCCTGCGGGCGCTGCGCGCCCGGCTGGAGCTGGGCCGGACCGCCGCCGCGGGTGCCGCCCTGGCCGAGCTGGAGGCCGCGTATCCGGACGACTGGCGGGTGGTGTGGGCCCGGGGCGTCGTGTCGCTGGCCGGCGGGGAGGACGCGGTCGCCGCCCTGTCCTTCGACGCGGTGTACGACGCCTTCCCCGGCGAGCCCGCGCCGAAGCTGGCGCTCGGTCTGTGCGCGGAGATCCTGGGGCAGTTGGACAACGCGGCCGAGTACTACCGGCTCGTGTGGGCCACCGATCCGGGTTTCGTGAGTGCCGCGTTCGGCCTGGCCCGGGTCCAACTGGCCGCCGGGGACCGCGAGGCGGCGGTGCGCACCCTGGAGTCCGTCCCGGAGTCCTCCATCCACTACACGGCCGCCCGGGTGGCGGCGGTACGGGCACGTCTGCGCGACCGCTCTTCGGGAGAGGCCCTGCTTCCCGATCTGGTGGCGGCTGCCGCGCAGGTGGAGGCGCTGGAGCGGCTCGGGTTGGACGCGGAGCGGCAGGAACGGCTGTCGGCGGAGGTTCTGGGCTCGGCCCTGGACTGGGTACTGTCGGGTAGCCGGGGGACGGACCCCGGCCGGACCACGCTGCTCGGCAGTCAACTGGACGAGCGGGGCCTGCGCTTCGGCCTGGAGCGCTCGTACCGCGTCCTCGCGCGGCTGGCGCAGCGCGGTGAGGACAGGATCGAACTGGTGGAGCGGGCCAACCGTCTCCGTCCCCGGACGTGGGTGTGAGTGATGTCGATGCATCGGCCGTCTGGCTGCCCCAGCTGCGCGGAGCCCCTGGAGGAGGGGGACCGTTTCTGCGGCTACTGCGGCTCCCCCGTCTGCGCGTTCCCGCCGCCCCTGCCGGCGGACGACCCGACCCTGGCCCTGCCCTCCTTGGCTCCGGCGCCCGCCTCGGCGGCGGCCCGGGCGGCCGAGTCTCCGGGCCGGCCCCCGGCCCCGCCGTGGCCGGCGGGCGGCGCCCCCGCGTGGGACGCGGCCGGCTCCGGCCCGCAGGACGCGCCGGCTGCGGCGCCGGAGCCCGCGGCCCCCGCCGCGCCGGCTGCCGCCGCGTGGGGCCGCGGCGGGGCCGCGCAGGACACCGGAGCCGGTTCCGCCGCGACCGGGTGGGCCGGCGACGGCTACCACCTCGCCGGCCCGGCCTCCGCCCCGGAGCCCGAGCCCTCCCCCTCCCCCGTCCCCGCACCGGAGCATGCTGCCCCTGCCCTGTACGGGCCTGCGGATCCGGCGGGCGCGCAGGACCTCGCGTACGGGGGCGGCGAGACGCGCCACGACCGGCCGTACGGCGGCCCCGACGCGCCCGGCGCCTCCCCGTGGGCCCCGCCCGCGGCCGAGGCCCCGTACGGCAGCACCCCGCCCGGCCATGAGGCGGCGGCCAAGAAGACGTGCGTCGCCTGCCGGGCCGGCCGGGTCGACACCGACGGCTACTGCGAGCACTGCGGCCACGCCCAGCCGCGGGAGCGCGACCACCTGGAGGAGGAGCTCGGCAGCGTCGCCGCGGTCAGCGACCGCGGGCTGCGCCACCACCGCAACGAGGACTCCTTCGCGGTGGCCGCCACGGCCCTCGCCGACGGCTCCACCGCCACCGTCGCCATCGTGTGCGACGGCGTGTCCTCGGCCAGCCGGCCGGACGACGCCTCGGCCGCCGCGGCCGCCGCGGCGAACGAGGCCCTGCTGGAGGCCCTCCCCCGCGGCACCCACCCGCAGGAGGCCATGCACCGGGCGATCCTGGCCGCGGCGGACGCCGTGACCGCCCTCGCCCCGGAGGCCCCCGGCGCGCAGAACGCCCCGGCGTGCACCCTGGTCGGAGCCGTCGTGAGCGGCGGCCTGCTGACCATCGGCTGGGTCGGCGACAGCCGCGCCTACTGGGTCCCGGACGACCGCGGGGCCCTCCCGCGGCGCCTGACCGAGGACGACTCGTGGGCGGCGCAGATGGTCGCGGCCGGCCTGATGGGCGAGGCCGAGGCGTACGCCGACGCCCGCGCACACGCCATCACCGGCTGGCTCGGCGCGGACGCGTACGAGCTGGAGCCGCACACGGCCACCTTCCGGCCGGACCACGCGGGTGTCGTCGTGGTCTGCACCGACGGCCTGTGGAACTACGCCGAGTCCGCCGTCGAGATGGCCCGGGTGCTGCCCGCGGACGCGGCCGTGCGCCCCCTCCACAGCGCGCAGGTCCTCGTCGGGCACGCCCTCGACGGCGGCGGCCACGACAACGTCACCGTGGCCGTGGTGCCGTTCGCGGCCCCGCCCGCCGACGGCCCCGCCGCGGACGCGTCCCCGCGAGGGGAAGCGGAAGCACAAGCGCACCCCCGGGCCTGAACCGGCCGGTCCGGGTCCGCCGGACCGGCCGCACGCCCCCGCGGGGCCGGCCCGTCCCTCCGCGAACAGCACAGGTGAGTCCCTCCCCCAGCCCTGCCCAGGACCCGAGGAGTCCCGCCCATGGCGAATTTCGCCAAGCCGAGCGCCCCGCACTTCAGCGTGGAGGTGTACCAGAACGAGTTCCTCCCCGAGGGCGGGCGCGAGGTGCACGCCATCCTCACGGTCACCTCCACCGGCGGCGCGGCCGCCACCCGCGCCGCCGCGGCCCGCGGCCCGGCCGCAGTCGTCGTCATGGTCGACTGCTCGGGCTCCATGGAGTACCCGCCGGACAAGATGCGCGGCGCCCGCGAGGCCACCGCCGCCGCGATCGACACCCTCCGGGACGGCACCTGGTTCGCCGTCATCGCCGGCACCCACACCGCCCGCGAGGTCTACCCCGGGCAGGGCCGCCTCGCCGTCGCCGACCCGGCCTCCCGGGCCCGCGCCAAGGAGGCCCTCGGCGGCCTCGCCCCCTCCGGCGGCACCGCGATCGGCACCTGGCTGCGCCTCGCCGACGGCCTGCTGCGCCAGTCGCCCGCGGCGATCCGGCACGGCATCCTGCTCACCGACGGCCGCAACGAGCACGAGGA
The DNA here is from genome assembly GCF_003325375.1 of Streptomyces globosus. GTDB lineage: Bacteria > Actinomycetota > Actinomycetes > Streptomycetales > Streptomycetaceae > Streptomyces > Streptomyces globosus_A. The sequence continues at coordinate 5,836,190 of NZ_CP030862.1, forward strand.
CCCGGCCGCCCTGCAGGCCGTCCTGGAGTCCTGTGCGGGCCGCTTCACCTGCGACGCCCGCGGCGTGGGAACCGACTGGGAGGTCAAGGAGGTCAAGGGCATCGCGAGCGCCCTGCTCGGGTCCGCCGACATCGTCGCCGACCCCGCCCGCCTCACCGAGGACTTCACGCTCATGATGGAGAAGGCCATGGGCAAGGAGGTCGCCGACGTGGCCCTGCGCCTGTGGACCCCGGTCGGCGCGGAGGTCCGGTACGTCAAGCAGGTCTCCCCGAGCGTCGAGGACCTCAGCGGCCGGCGCACCGAGGCCGGCCCGCGCACCGGCGACTACCCGACGGGCTCCTGGGGCGACGAGAGCCGCGAGTACCACGTGTGCGTGCACGTCCCCCCGGCGGCCGTCGGCCAGGAGATGCTGGCCGCCCGCGCCTCCCTCGTCCTGCCGGGCGCGGCGGGCGGGCCGCCGTCCGTGCTCGGCCAGGGTCTGGTCCGGGCGGTGTGGACGGCCGATCCGGCGGCCTCCACGGCCATCAGTCCGCAGGTCGCACACTACACAGGACAGGCGGAGCTCGCGCAGGCTATCCAACAGGGTTTGGAAGCCCGCAAACTGGGCGATGTCGATGGTGCCACGGCCAAGCTGGGGCGAGCGGTGCAACTTGCGAGCGTCTCCGGGAATGCGGACACGGCCCGCCTGCTGGCGAAGGTGGTGGATGTCGTCGATGCCGCGGCGGGTACTGTGCGGCTGAAAGCGAAGGTTGCGGACGCCGACGAGATGACGCTCGAAACGCGTTCGACCAAGACCGTCCGAGTCAAGAAGACCTGAGAGGACCTGCCGCGACGAGGCAGGCTGAAGGGGGAAGAGCCGCCATGCCGACCTGCCCTAATGGGCACCAGTCCGCCTCCGACGACTGGTGCGAGGTCTGCGGCCACCGCATGGCTGCCGCCGCGGGGGCGTCGTCCGCGTCGTCACCCTCCTACGGCTACGGCTACCCTCCCACCGCCGGTGAGCCGACCGCCCAGGCGGAGCTGTGCCCGCAGTGCCGGACCCCGCGCGAGGCCATGGCGCCGTTCTGCGAGGAGTGCCGGTACAACTTCCTGACCCGCTCGGCCACCCCGTACCAGCCGCCGGCCGGCCCGGAGCAGGGGCTCACCGGGGGCACCGGGATGCGGACACCTCCCCCGCCGCCCGCGCCGTCCCCCGCGTCCTTCCCCCAGGACCCCTTCGAGTACCAGGGCTCGCGGCCGTCCCGGGTGAACCGGCCGGCCGAGCCGCTGTCCCGTGAGGACGACTGGCTGCTGCCGCCGCCGGCGCACGAGCAGCAGCAGGCGCAGCAGCAGCCGTACCCGCAGCAGCCCGCGTACGAGTACCAGCCGCCCCGGCAGCACCCCCACCAGCAGCAGGCGCACCACCAGCCCGAGGCCGAGCAGCCCTTCCCGCCCCGCGGGGGCGGCTCCTGGTCGGTGACGATCGCCCCCGACCGCTCGTACTTCCTGGCGATGATGCAGCGCAGCGGCCCGGAGGCGGGCCGGCTGAACCTGCCCGCGTACTCCCCGGAGCAGCACGTTCCGCTGTCGGGCGGCCAGGTCACCATCGGGCGGCGCCGCGGCTCCACCGGCGAGTCCCCCGACATCGACCTGTCGGTGCCGCCGGAGGACCCGGGCGTCTCCCACCAGCACGCGGTGCTGGTCCAGCAGCCCGACCTGAGCTGGGCGGTCGTGGACCAGAACTCCACCAACGGCACCACCATCAACGGCGGCGAGGACCCGATCCAGCCCTACGTCCCGGTGCCGCTCTCCGACGGCGACCGCGTCCACGTCGGCGCCTGGACCACGATCACGATCCGCCGCGGCTGACGGCCCCCCGGCGGGGCCCGCGCTCACCGGCCGGCGTCTTCGTCCTCCCCCAGGGGCCACACGTAGGGACCCTGGGGGTCGTCGAGCCACGCCCACTGCCCGCCGGCGGCGACCGTCACCCCGAAGCGCTCCCGGGCCGGCCGCCCCTCCGCCCGCCACAGGTCCAGGGCCTCCCGCGGGTGCAGCGCGCCCCCGGTCAGCCCCAGCATGAACTGGAAGCGCTCGTTCTCCACCAGCTCGTACGGGATCCCCTGCCCCGGGGTCTCCCCCGGGGCCCGCGCCACCGCCCCGCGCAGCGGGACGAAGTACGCCGGGGTGTGCAGGAACCGCCCCTCCGCGAAGTCGGCGTCCCGCACCCGCAGTGCGATCAGCCCGGTCGACAGGGGGGCGAGGATCCGCGCCCCGGGCCGGCACTGGCCCAGCCACGCGTGCGGGATCCGCGGGAGGGTGCACGTCACGAGGATCCGGTCGTACGGGGCCCGCGCCGGGCACCCGCGCGCCCCGTCCCCGGTGACCACCGCCGGCCGGTAGCCGAGCGCGGCCAGGTGCGCCCGCGCCGACTCGGTGATCTCCTCGTCCAGGTCGACCGTGGTGACCAGGTGGTCGCCGAGGCGGTGGCAGAGCAGGGCCGCGTTGTAGCCGGAGCCCGTCCCGATCTCCAGGACGCGGTCCCCGTCCCGCACGTCCAGCGCGGCGAGCATCTTCGCCATCAGCGAGGGCTGGCTGCTGGAGGACACGAGCTCGCCGTCGCGCAGCCGTGTCGCGAGCGGGGCGTCCTGGTACACCCCGCGCAGCCAGCGGGCGCGGCGGGCCGGGTCAGGGTCCTCGCCCCAGAGCCGCTCGTGCCCCGCGCCGCGGACCGTGAAGAACCAGGGGACGAAGACGTGCCGGGGCACCGCCGCGAAGGCGGCCCGCCAGGCGGGGTCGTCCAGCACCCCCGCCGCGGTCAGTTCGCGCACCTGCGCGGCGTGCGCCGCCCCGCGCAGGTCCCGCGCGCCCTCTTCCTCGACGGGGTGCGCCGTGCGGCGGGCACGGGGCCGGGCGTGCCCGGTGTCTCCGGTGTGCCCGGTGCGTCCGGAGTGCGGTGCTGGTGCGCCCATGGGTCCACTGTGCTGCGCCGGGCCCCGTGAGGCGAGCGCTGGTCCTAAGACCTCCGTCCTCCGTCCGGGCGTCTGAGACGATGGTCGGGTGAATGAGAATCCGCGCGGCACGCTCCAGGAGCAGACCTTTTACGAGCAGGTGGGCGGCGAGGAGACCTTCCGCCGCCTGGTCCGGCGCTTCTACCAGGGGGTCGCGGAAGACCCGCTGCTGCGTCCGATGTACCCGGAGGAGGACCTCGGGCCGGCCGAGGAGCGGTTCGCGCTCTTCCTGATGCAGTACTGGGGCGGCCCGACGACGTACAGCGAGAACCGCGGCCACCCGCGGCTGCGCATGCGGCACGCCCCGTTCCGGGTGGACTCCGCGGCGCACGACGCGTGGCTGGCGCATATGCGGGTCGCGGTGGACGAGCTCGGCCTCGCCCCGGAGCACGAGGCGCAGCTGTGGCGCTACCTGACGTACGCGGCCGCCTCGATGGTCAACACGGCGGACTGAGCGGGGCCGGTGGCATGGCCCGTCCAGGCGCGTCTACACGGGCCGGAACTGGAGGGCGCCGAGCCCGCCGGCGGCGCCGGGGCGGCGCAGCGCGACGGAGCCGTACGGGGTGCGCAGCCGCAGCCAGCCCCCGGAGGCCAGCAGCGCGACCGCGTCGGCCGGTGCGGCGCCCGCTCCGGGCGCGGCCGGGACCGCGGCGCGGGCCGGGCGCAGGAATCCCAGGGAGTGCGCGGCGTGCACGGCGCGCAGGGGGAGCTCGGTGTCGCCGAGCGTGCGGGACCAGATGTCGCGGCCGATGCGGTCCCGCTCGGAGCGGGTCCGGTGCTGCGGCGGGAGGGCCTCGTCACGGGCCCGGAACTCGGCGACGGAGCGGGCCACGGCGGCCCTCATGGCCTCGGGTCCGGGCAGTCCGGGCACGGGCAGCCAGCCGCCGCGGGGCGGCAGCACCCCGGCCCAGGGCGGGCCGGTGACGGCGGCGGGCACCAGGGCGCCCGCGGAGTGCTCGTCGACCGCTTCCAGCAGTTCGCCGGCGGAGACGGTCACGTCGAGGGGTGCGGCGACCGGCTCGGCGAGTCTGACCGTGCGGACGGCCAGCACGTCGAAGGACGGCGGCCGGCCGAAGACGGCGAGCGCGCCGCCGCCCGCCTGGAGGCGGACCGCGGCGGCGCGGTCGTAGTGCACCAGCCGGCCCAGGAAGGCGGCGAGGTCCGCCGCCTCCCCGGGATCGGCGAAGCGCAGCAGCCCGGTCATGCCGCGAGGCGCCCTTCGGAGGCCTTCGCCCTGTCCTTCGACTTCGCCGGCGCCGGCTCGTCGAGGTACTCCTCCAGGAAGGACCGCTCCTCGTCCGTGATGCGGCGCGGCCGCCCCTCGGCGAGGTTGTAGGGCACCACCACGGTCTCGGCGCGCACGTACACGGTCTCGGGCCGGTCCTCGGTCGCCTCGTCCTTGACCTCGTAGCGGATGGTCAGGGACGCGGCTCCGATGCGGGTCACCCAGGACTCGACGAGCACCGGCTCGTGCCGGTGCACGAGGGGCAGCTTGTAGTCGATCTCGTGCCGGGCGACGACGGAGCCGCCGGTGAACGAGTCACTGCCCTCGCCCGGCGCCAGGCGGAACATGAAGTCGATCCGCGCCTCCTCCAGGTAGCGGAGGAAGACGACGTTGTTGACGTGCCCGAAGGCGTCCATGTCCGCCCAGCGCAGCGGGCAACGGTAGTGGTGTCTGGCCATGGCCGGTATCAGCCTCGCGTGAGCTTCTTGTGGGTGGCGCGGTGCGGACGGGTGGCGTCCGGGCCGAGCCGCTCGACCTTGTTCTTCTCGTAGGACTCGAAGTTGCCCTCGAACCAGAACCACTTCGAGTCGCCCTCGTACGCCAGGATGTGCGTGGCGACCCGGTCGAGGAACCAGCGGTCGTGGGAGACGACCACGGCGCAGCCGGGGAAGTCCAGCAGCGCGTTCTCCAGGGACGACAGCGTCTCGACGTCGAGGTCGTTGGTGGGCTCGTCGAGGAGCAGCAGGTTGCCGCCCTGCTTGAGGGTGAGCGCCAGGTTGAGGCGGTTGCGCTCACCGCCGGAGAGCACGCCGGCCGGCTTCTGCTGGTCCGGGCCCTTGAAGCCGAACGCGGAGACGTACGCGCGGGACGGCATCTCGACCTGGCCGACGTTGATGTAGTCCAGCTCGTCGGAGACGACGGCCCACAGCGTCTTCTTCGGGTCGATGTTGGAGCGGCCCTGGTCGACGTACGAGATCTTGACGGTCTCGCCGACCTTGATCTCGCCGGAGTCCGGCTTCTCCAGGCCCTGGATCATCTTGAACAGCGTGGTCTTGCCCGCGCCGTTCGGGCCGATGATGCCGACGATGCCGTTGCGGGGCAGCGTGAAGGACAGGTCGTCGATGAGGACCTTCTCGCCGAAGGCCTTGGAGAGGTTGTTGACCTCGACGACGATCGAGCCCAGGCGCGGGCCCGGCGGGATCTGGATCTCCTCGAAGTCCAGCTTCCGCATCTTCTCCGCCTCGGCGGCCATCTCCTCGTAGCGGGCGAGGCGCGCCTTGGACTTGGCCTGGCGGCCCTTGGCGTTGGAGCGGACCCACTCCAGCTCTTCCTTGAGGCGCTTCTGGCGCTTCTCGTCCTTCTTGCCCTCGACCTTGAGGCGCTCGGCCTTCTTCTCCAGGTAGGTGGAGTAGTTGCCCTGGTAGGGGTGGGCGCGGCCGCGGTCGAGCTCGAGGATCCACTCGGCGACGTTGTCGAGGAAGTAGCGGTCGTGGGTGATCGCCACGACGGTGCCCTTGTACTGGGCGAGGTGCTGCTCCAGCCAGTTCACGGACTCGGCGTCGAGGTGGTTGGTGGGCTCGTCGAGGAGCAGCAGGTCGGGCGCCTCCAGCAGCAGCTTGCAGAGCGCGACGCGGCGCTTCTCGCCACCGGAGAGGTTGTTGACGGGCCAGTCGGCGGGCGGGCAGCCCAGCGCGTCCATGGCCTGCTCCAGCTGGGCGTCGAGGTCCCACGCGTTGGCGTGGTCGAGGTCCTCCTGGAGCTTGCCCATCTCCTCCATGAGCTCGTCCGTGTAGTTCGTGGCCATCTCCTCGGCGATGGCGTTGAACCGGTCGAGCTTGCCCTTGATCTCGGCGACGCCGTCCTCGACGTTCTGCAGGACGGTCTTGCTCTCGTCGAGCTTGGGCTCCTGCATGAGGATGCCGACGGAGTAGCCGGGCGACAGGAAGGCGTCGCCGTTGGAGGGCTGCTCGATGCCCGCCATGATCTTCAGAACGGTGGACTTACCGGCGCCGTTCGGGCCGACCACACCGATCTTCGCGCCGGGCAGGAAGTTCAGGGTGACGTCATCGAGGATCACCTTGTCGCCGTGCGCCTTGCGCGTCTTGCGCATGGTGTAGATGAACTCAGCCAAGAGAAACCGTCCGGCAGATCGATGATGGGCAGATACACCCCATCTTGCCAGCCGTCCACCCCGAGGCGGAAACCAGTGGCCCCGGAGCCCCGGCCCACGGCGCTGGTCTGGGGCGAAGCCGCAGCATGGCGCATCCGGCGGCAGGCCGACCGGCCGGTCAGCCGAGGCGGTAGACGGTCAGCGCGTGCGGGACGGTGTCGACGACCAGGGACCGCGCTGCCCGGGCGTACTCGCCGTCGTACGCCAGCGGGGTGCCGGGCGGGACGTCGTCGATGCGCAGGTGCGGCAGGCGGGTCGCGGTGTGGACGGGGGACCGGGAGAGCGGCCCCGCGAACGCGGCGGCGATAAGCCGGGGCCCGGGGCGGCCGCCGCCGTGCACGAGGCGGACGTCGAGCAGGGCCTCGGCGAGGCTGTCGCGGCGCCGCGGGGCGGGGCCGGTGCCGTGGTAGGTGCCGTTCCCCGCGAAGAGCAGCCAGACGCTCCGCGGCCGGCCGGAGAGCCGCAGCCGCACGGGGCGCTGCGTGCGCAGCACCCGCCAGGCCGCCAGCACCATGGCCGGGCCGCCGCCGATGCGGGGCGCCCAGTGCAGCCGGTGCCGCAGCAGCTCCGGGTAGGCGCCGATGCTGAAGGTGTTGAGGAAGTACCCGGCGGGTGCCCCGCCGCCGGCGCCCGCGGCCGGATCGGCCCCCGCGGCGCGGGCGGGCGCGTGGGCGGCGCCGGGCTCGAGATCGGGATCGGGATCCGGGCCGGGGGCGGCGACCGGTTCGGGGCCGGGGGTGAAGCGGCCCACGCCGACCTTGACGGCGCGGCCTTCCGCGATGGCCCGGCAGGTTTCCTCGGCACCGGCCAGGCCGAGGTCCAGCGCGAAGTGGTTGAGGGTGCCGCCGGGGAACACGGCGAGCGGCAGTCCGGCCCGCAGGGCGGCGGTGGCGGCGGCGTTCACGGTGCCGTCGCCCCCGCACACCCCGAGCACGGCGGCCCGGCCCGCGGCGGCGGTCAGCTCGCGCCGCAGCTCGGGGCCCTCGCATTCGACGACCTCCGCCTTGGGCAGCCGTTCCCGCAGGACGTCGAGCCCGGCCTCGGCCGCGCTGCCGGACCCGGCGTTGACGACCACCACGAGCCCCTCCCCGTCGGGCAGGGCGGGCGCGTCGACGGCCTCCGGCTCGTCGCCGGGGACGGCCCGCGCGCCCTCCATCCGCTGCGCGATGCGGCGGACGGCGAACCCGGCGACCACCCCGAGGGCCGCGCCGGCGGCCACGTCGGACGGGTAGTGCACCCCCGTGTAGACCCGGGAGAACGCCACGGACGCGGCGACGGGGGCCACCGCGGCGCCCAGGGCGGGCGCGTGCAGCGCGAGCCCGGTGGCGAAGGCGAAAGCGGACGCCGAGTGCCCGGACGGGAAGGACGTGGTCTGCGGCTGCCGGGAGAGCTGCCGCACCGCCGGCACCCCGTCCAGCAGCGGCCGGCGCCGGCGTACGGACCACTTGCCGACGGTGTTGATCGTCGCAGAGGCCAGCGCCAGGGAGGCGCTCGCCCGCAGCGCCGCCTTGCGGGCGGGGGCGGAGCCGAACGCGGCGATCGCGAGGGCCGTCCCTCCCCACAGCACCCCGTGGTTGGCGGCCCGCCCGAGGCGCGGCAGCACCCGCTCCCCACCGGGCCAGTGGTGCCGTGCCACAGCGTCGAACAGCGCCCGGTCCCACCGCGCTGCGGTCCCCCGCAAGGTCATCTCATGATCCGCCACTCCACGCGCTTACCCCGGCCCGCCGCCCCGGAACCGGTCCGCTTCCCCTCAGCCCCCGTACAGCCGACCCGCAGCCGGCCGAGGGCGTCGGCGACGGGCCCGACCCGGGGCCGGTGCTGCCGTGTCGGCGGCGCGGCAGCACCGTAAGGAGCGGCTATCTCCCTACGCGCCCTCCTCCTCGTCCAGCGGCCGCTTGCGGACCAGGAGGACCACCAGGCCGCCCAGGACCACCAGGCCCACCGCCAGGGAGGCGATCACCGGGGTGGCGGCGGAGCTGCCGCTGGTGGCCAGGCGTTCCTCCTCGGGGGTGGGTTCCGGGGAGGTGTCCGCAACGGCCGGGTTCGCCACGGTGGTGTCGCCTGCGGCGCCGGCCTCGGTGACGACGGCCTCCGGCCAGAGCGCCGTGGCCTGCGCGGTGACGGCGGAGGCGCTGGAGCCGGCGACGATCTGGGCCTGGGTCGGCAGGCCGCTGGTGAAGACGCGCCCGACCGGCACCTTCGTCGAGCCCTGCACGGTGACGGAGGCAGTCCCGTCGGGGGTGCCGGCGGGCACCTCGAAGTACAGCCGGCTGCCGTTGGCGGCGGCCGTGACCGGCTTGCCTTCGGCGTCGACGATGCGCACGCCCATCGCGACGGCCGCCGCGTCGGGGGCGACGGACACGCTCTGGGCGCCCGTACGGACCGTGACCGGGCCGATTCTGCCGCCGACCGGGCCGGACACGCTGCCCGGGTCCAGCCCGAGCGAGGCCGGCGGCTCGGGCAGCCGGCCGGCGGACCGCTGGAGGTAGTCGGCGAGCTTCTCGGCGGCCGGGTCGGCCGCCTCCACGTTCGCGCCGTCGGCGAGCCGCCAGATCGCCACCTGGGTGCCGGCCGCCGCGCTCTCCGCGGTGAGCGCGCCGGCGCCGGCGGCCTTGGCGAGTCCGGCGAGGTCGTTCAGCTGCGGGTAGGAGTGCTCCAGGACCCAGCGGATGCGGCCCGCTTCGGCGTTCCCGGCCAGGGGGCTGCCGCCCCACGCGCTCTCGGTGTAACGGGCGTGGGGCTGGGCGTGGCCGGCCACCCCGACCCCGTACGTCTGGAGGGTGCCGCCGCCGTCGACCCGCATCTCGTACAGCCCGGCCGGGATCTGCCGGACCGAGCCGTCGGCGGCGCGCAGGACCGCCTGCCCGTACGTCTTGAGTCCGTCCAGGACGGCGCCGGCGCCTTCCTGGGTCCGGGGTGCGGGCAGGCCGGTGTCGGCGGCCGCGCGGGCGCCGGGCGCGGCGGTGAGGGCCGCGGCGAGCAGCGCGGCGGCCAGCGGGCGGCGCGCCGCGCCGCGTCCCGCCGCAGGGGCCGCTTCGCCGCCGGGTCTCGGGGGGCGGGCCGCTGCGGGGCCCGCCCCCGGGGCCGAGGCGCGGGCCGCGGCACGCAGCGGATCAGGTAGCGGATCAGCCGCAGCAGCGGAAGCGGAATATGAAGCGGAGGATGCGGGAACGCCAATCGACACAGTCTTCCCCTTCGGGCCAAAGACCCAGGTGCCCGTGAGTATTGGGGAATCCTAGCCTCATCGAACACTCAGACCACCGCCGCCTTCTGAGCAACCATCAGTGCGGGCTCCGCCCTGGTGATCCTGCGGAACGCGGCGGTGCCGCGGTTGAGGTCGTGCCCGATGGCGGTCGCGTCGATCTCCGCCGAGAACCAGCGGTTCCCCTCCGCGTCGGGCGGGTCGTCCCGCACCCGCAGCCGGCCGTGCACGACGAGCGGTTCCCCGACCGAAACGGAACCGGTCAGGTTGACCGCGAGCGTGCGCCGGGCCCACACCGTGTAGAAGCTGGTGGCCCCGTCCGTCCAAGCGTCCTTCCGGCGGTCGAAATACCTCGGCGTGACGGCGAATCGGAACCGTGCGGACGGCCCGTTCGCGGTTTCCTTGTAGTCGATCTGCGTGGCCACATACCCCACGAGCGTCACCAGTGTGTCGTTCACGGCGGCCGCCTCCCCTCGTCGTGCCCGCGCGGCCTCTCCGCACGGGCATGACCAGACTCGCCCGGACCCATAAGTTCCGGTTGAGCCTGTGGATTACGCGCGGGATGTGGACAACCTCGCCACCGCCGCGTACTGCTCGCGCACCTCCCGGTACCGCAGGAGCTCCGCGGCCACCGGCTCCAGCACCCGCGCCCGCCCGCAGCCGGCCGCCGCCTGGCGCAGCCGCCGCTCCGCGTCCTGCCCGTACCGCCGCGCAGGTCCACGGGCCGCGAGCGAACAGGCCCACTCCACCAGCGGCCCGCCGACGATTCCCGACGCCATCAGCAGCACCGGCGGCAGCAGGTGCGGCGGCAGCACGCCCACGATCTGCCCCACCAGCCACAATCCGCCATAGATCTGCAGGAGTGTCATCGCGGCCTGCGCGAGCACCGCCGCCGGCCACCACGCGGGCCGCGGCGGCTTGGTGCCGGGCGGCGCAGCGGCCGGCCCCAGCGTCAGCGCGACCTCGTCCAGCATCTCGGGAAGCTGCTCCCCGCCCCGCACCGCGGTCTCGCGCACCGCCTGCGCCCACGGGTCGGGCAGCCCGGTCGCCGCGGCGTCGGCGACCGCCCGGACCGCCTGCTCCACCCGCTGCCGGGCCGTCACCTCCGCCTCGGCCGGCGACTGCGGCTCCGCGGCCTGGGCGGCGCCCCGCCCGCCGATGGCCGCCAGCGCCGCCAGCCCGGACAGGGTGCGCGGGGAGCGCCGGTTCTCGTACCAGCGCCACAGCCGCAGCCAGGGCGTCCCGCACGCCTTCCCGGCGTTGCGCCGCCAGGCCCGTTCGGCGGCGAGGCCGGCCGCGCTCGCCCCGACCGCCTCCGCGAGCCGGTCCTCGAACTCGGCGCGCGCCTGCTCCGAGATCTCCGCCCCCGGGTGGCCTGCGGCGACGTACAGGGGCCGCATCCGGCCGGCGGCGCGGTCGACGTCGGCCGAGATGCGCCGGGTGGCCGCGCCCCGCTCCTGCGTGAACTGGCCGAGCAGCTCGCGCAGCTCACCGACACCCTCCCCGGTGAGGGCGGACAGTCCGAGGACGGTGGCGCCGGGCTCGTCGTGCTCGCCGAGGGCGATGCCGTCCTCGTCGAGCAGCCGGCGCAGGTCGTCGAGGACGAGGTCGGCAGCCTCGCCGGGCAGCCGGTCGACCTGGTTGAGCACGACGAACGTCACCTCGGCGTGCCCGGCGAGCGGCCGCAGGTACCGCTCGTGGAGGACCGCGTCCGCGTACTTCTCCGGGTCGACGACCCACACGACGGCGTCGACGAGGGCGAGGACGCGGTCGACGTGGTCGCGGTGGACGCCCAGCGCCGAGTCCAGGTCGGGCAGGTCCACCAGCACCAGGCCGCGCAGAGCCTCCGCCTCGGGCGTCTCGCGCGGGCGGCGGCGCAGCCGCCCGGGGATCTCCAGCCGGTCCAGCAGCCCCGCCGCGCCGTCGGACCAACTGCACGCGATGGGCGCGGCGGTGGTCGGCCGGCGCAGCCCGGTCTCGGAGATCTGCACTCCGGCGAGGGCGTTGAAGAGGGTGGACTTTCCGCTTCCGGTGGCTCCGGCGATCGCGACGACGGTGTGCTGCGCGGACAGCCCCCGGCGGGCCGCCGCCTCGTCCAGGACGCGCCCGGCCTCGGCGAGCGTCTGGCCGTCGAGGCGGGTCCGGGAGAGCGCGACGAGCTGGCGCAGCGCCTCCAGGCGGGAGCGCAGGGCCTGCGCCTCGGGGCTGAGCGGGGGCGGCGGGGTGCGGCCGCCGTCGCTGCCGGCGCCGGACAGCGCGCGGACGAGCGCGTCGTCGCCCTCGTCGCCGTCCTCGCCGTCCGGTTCGTCGGGGACGGGGCGCGAGCGGGCGATCAGGCCGTCGTCCCAGCGGTCGTCGGTGCGGTCGGCCAGGGCGCTCACCGCGTCACCTCTCCTTCTGCAGTACGGACAGCGCCGCGATGAGTTCGGCCTGCGGCTCGGGCGTCACGTGGAGGGCCTCCAGGGGGGCGAGCCGCCGGTCGCGTTCGGTGCGCAGCACCTGTTCGAGGTGTTCGGCGACGAGTTCGCCGCCGCGGTCGCGCAGGCGTACGGCGGCCTGGACGCCGATCCGCTCGGCGAGTTTCTCCCCGGCGGGCCGGGCCCGCCTGCCGCCGAGGAGGGCGGCGGCGAGGAGGGCGGTGACGGCGTCGGGGTCCGGCGGCGGCTGCCGGTCGGCGGCGGCTGCCTCTTCCTCGGCGAGCTCTTCGAGGACGCGCCGCCAGCGGCGGACGGCCAGGCCGATACGTTCCGCCGCCTCCCGGTCGGCGGCGGGCGCCGGGAGGGCTCCCGCGGCGGGTTCGCGCCGCCATGCCTCGGCGATCCGCTCCTCGGCGGCGGCGACGGCGCACTGGAGCAGGGCGGCGAGGGATTCGGCCAGCGAGTCGAGGAGTTCGTCGGCGGTGGTGTCGAGGGGGTAGCCGCGCCAGCGGGTGAGTGCGTCCCCGGCGAGTACGGCGCCCTGGTCGAGCCGGGCCCGCACCCGCTTGCCCTCCCTGCGGTACGCGTCCTCGACGGCCGTGGTGAGCCGTACGGCGGCGGCGTACTGGGCGGCGACGGCCGACGCCAGCTCCGGCATGCGGCGCCGCAGGGAGTCCAGCGCGCCGAGCGCGGTGCGGCCGACGGCGTACTGGCGGGCGGCGGGGTCCTGGGCGTGGTGGGCGAGCCAGGCGCCGAGCGGTGCGACGGCGCTGGCGGGCAGCAGCCCTCCGCCGCCCGCGGATTCGGGCAGCTCGGGCACGGTGAAGCGCGGCACGTCGCCCAGTCCGGCGCGGGTGAGGAGGGCCCCGTACTGGCGGGAGACCTCGGCGAGGACCTGGTGGGGGACGCGGTCGAGGACGGTGACGAGGGTGGCCTTGTACTGCTTGGCGGCGCGCAGCATGTGCCAGGGCACGGCGTCGGCGTAGCGGGAGGCGGTGGTGACCATCACCCAGACGTCGGCGGCGCAGATGAGTTCGGCGGCGAGTGTCCGGTTCTCGACGACGAGGGAGTCGATGTCGGGGGCGTCGAGGAGGGCGAGGCCGCGCGGCAGGCCGGTGACGGTCTCGATGCGCAGCTCGCGGGTGGCGGTGGACGCGGAGCGGCCCCGCCCGCCGGGGGTGCCGCGTCCGGCGTGTCCGGCGGTGCCGCGTCCGCGGGCGGGGTACGGGTCGTCCTCGTCGGGCGGCGCCCAGACGCGGAGCAGGTCGGGCAGGATCCGCATGCCGGCGAACCAGTGGTGGTCGTCGGGGTGGCAGACGAGGACGGGGACCCGGGTGGTGGGCCGCAGTACGCCGGCTTCGCTGACCTGGCGGCCGACGAGGGAGTTGACGAGGGTGGACTTGCCGGCCCCCGTGGACCCGCCGACGACGGCGAGGAGCGGCGCCTCGGGAGACTTCAGGCGGGGTACGAGGTAGTCGTCGAGCTGCGCGAGCAGCTCGGCTCTGGTCTGGCGGGCGCGCGGGGCGCCGGGAAGGGGCAGCGGCAGACGCACGGACGCGACCCGGTCGCGCAGGGCGGACAGGGCATCGAGCAGCTGAGGCCGAACATCCAAGGTCACCACATGTGAAGAATGCCCAATTTAGGACCCTTTTTGAAGCTTATACGTCCTCTGCGCGCCGACCGCGACTCCAGAGGGACCTTCCGGTCAGAGCAGGCGAGTGGGGCTCAGGCATAACGAGTGCACAACACCCGGCCCGACGCGGCGCAAAAGCGGTGCGAGAATCGCACCTGCCTGCGATTATCGGGACCGCTTCACCGAACCTCCACATCGTGGCACGCGGGTGAAGCAACCGGGACAAGGCGACCGGAGCCCTATCCTTGACCCGGCACGGACGACAGTCCCACCCCCACCCCGGGGCTCCAGGCCGCCACGGCCGCCTTCCGGCCCCCGTAGCTCAGTGGATAGAGCAGGTGCCTTCTAAGCACTTGGCCGCAGGTTCGAGTCCTGCCGGGGGCACTCTCCTTATCTGACCAGCGGAAACGCTGGTCAGATTCTTTTCCCGGCCTTTACACCGCGGCGTGCGGGGCCACGTGCCTCGCCGGAGTGGATGCGGGCGCTCCGTTCCCGAACTCGTCCGGATCCGGCCCGTGGGCAGGCAGCGCCATTCGCGTCCCGAACGCGAAATGCGGCCGAATTCCTTCCCGTCCCGCCCGACCGCCCGTGCCCGGCGTCGCCGGCCGGTGTCCCCTCCCGGACCTTCAGCGCCGGGCCGACGCCTCTTCGCGGAGGAGGCGCTTGTCCGGTTTGCCGAGGGGAGTGAGCGGAATGTCCTCGCGCCAGAACACCGCCGTCGGGCGGTAGGCCGGGGCGAGGGTGCGTTCCACCAGGTCGCAGGCCTCCGCCGCGGCCGACGCGTCGGGGGTGCGGCCCGCGGCCGGGACGAGGAAGGCGCACACCTCCTCCCCCGCCGCCCCGCCCGTCCGGCCCACCACGGCCGCGCGGGCGACCGCCGGGTGCCGGGCGAGAGCGGCCTCCACGGGCAGGCAGTACACGTTGTCCCCGTCGACCATCACCGCGTCCGCGAGCCGGTCGTCGAGGTGGAGGTAGCCGGCGGCGTCGGTGTGGCCGAGGTCGCCCGTGCGCAGCCAGCCGTCGCGGAGCACGGCCGCGGTCAGGTCGGGGCGGCCCCAGTAGCCGGACATCACCGCCGCCGACCTGGTCCACACCTCGCCGGTCCGCCCGGCGGGCAGCGGCAGGCCCTGCGGGTCGCGGACCTCGACCTCCACGCCGGCCGCGGGCCGCCCGACCGACGTCAACAGGTCCGGCCGGCCGGTGACCGCGGCATCGTGGTCGGCGGGGGTCAGCCGGCAGATCACCGCGGATTCGTTCATTCCGTACCCCTGCTGCCAGCGGCCGCCCCAGCGGGTGACCGCCTCCCGCAGCCGCTCGGGCAGGACGGGCGCCGCGCCGTACGAGATGACGCCGAGCCCGGGGATCCCGTCGGCCGTCGCCGGGTCGTCCAGGAGCCGGTAGAGCATGCCGGGCATCAGGTACGAGGCCGCGGGCGCCAGCCGCCGGCAGGCGGCCGCGAACTCCCGCGGGTCGAAGGCCGCCAGCACCTCCGTACGGCCGCCCGCGCGCAGCTGCTCCAGGCAGCGGCCGCCCGCACGCTGGGCGAGGGAGGTGACGGACACGTAGGTGGGGGGCTCGCCTCGGTCGCGGGTGGCGCGCCCGTCGGTACGGGCCGCGAGCGCCCGGAACGTGGTCGCCACGCCCTTGGGGACGCCGGTCGTGCCGCCGGTGTACGCCACGCGGGCCACGTCGTCCTCCCTGGCGGCCACTGGGACGGGGACCGGATCGCGGGCGTCGGCGGCCCGCAGCAGCGTGTCGAGGGCGAGCAGGCGGGCCCCGGCGGCCGGGGCGGGCACGGGCGTGTCGTGGACGACGAGCGCGGGCCGGCAGTCGCGGAGGACGAAGTCCAGCCCGGAGGTGTACGGGTCGGCGACGACCTGGGTGAGGCGGGCGCCCAGCACATGCGCCGCGAGCCGCAGCTGGACGACCTCGGTCCGGTTGCGGCCGAAGACGCAGGCGAGACCTGTGCCGCGCCCGACGCCGCGGTCCGCGAGCTCGCCGGCCAGCCGGTGGACGCGCACCAGCAGCCCGGTGAAGTCCAGCACCTCGCCGCCGGAGCCGAGGGCGGGCCGGTCCCCGTACCGCTCCATCGCTCCGACCAGGCCGGCCACGTACCGTGCCCGTGCTGCCGCCATGCCTTCTCCTCTCCTCTTCCCGGGTTGAGCGGAGGCGACCGTACGGGCCGGGGCCGGGCGCCCGGCCCGCGTGTCCGCCTCCCCCTGTTGACGCGGCCCGGTGCATGCCGCCGACCATGGCGGCATGACGGACGCATCCCGTGCACGCTCGTTCGGTCCGGCCGCCGCCCGCTACGCCGACCACCGCCCCTCCTACCCGCCCGAGCTCTTCGACGCACTGGAGCAGCTCGCCGGGTTTCCACTGGCCGGGGCGCGCACCGCCGACGTCGGCGCCGGGACCGGCATCGCGACGGCCCTGCTGCGGGAGCGCGGCGCCCGGGTGGTGGCGGTGGAGCCCGCGGAGGGCATGGCCGCCGAACTGCGCCGCCGGAACCCGCGGATTCCGCTCGTTCGGGGGGACGGGGACCGGCTGCCGTTCGCCGGGGGTTCGCTCGATCTGCTGACGTACGCGCAGTCCTGGCATTGGACGGACGCCTCGCGGTCGGTACCGGAGGCGGTGCGGGTGCTGCGGCCCGGCGGGGCGCTGGCCGTGTTCTCCAACGACCCGGACCCGGAGTACGGGTGGATCGCCGAGCAGGGGCGGCGGTTGGAGGCGGCGTTCGGGCCGGGCTGGTACGTGAACGAGCGTCCGGGGCGCTCGGAGGGCGGCCTGGACTTCGCGGTGCGGGCGGTGCGCTGGTCGCGCCGGATCAGCGTCGACGCGCACCTGGCGAAGCTGTCGACGCACTCGCTGTTCCTGATCGGGCGGCCCGGCGCACAGGACTTCCTCGCCGCCGAGCGGGAGCGGCTGCTCGGGCTGTTCCCGGACGGGGTGCTGGAGGAGGCGTACGTGGCGGACCTGAGGGTCGCCGTACGGCCGTAGTACGGCCGCAGGCGGTCGCGCGGGCTGTCGGCGGGGGCGGCCGCTGGAGCGGGAGCAGGAGCGGCGGCGACGACCCTTGAGCGGGGCGGGACGCCGCCGATCCCCACGCCCCCTCCGACGGCGCGGCGCAGCCGAGGTGTCGGAGGGGGCGGGACCCGGCAGCCGTCAGGCGCCCGCCGTCAACTTCAAGCGCCATACCTCAGGCCCGTCACCCGGGGTGTGCAGTCCTCAGGTACCGGTCGCCATCAGACCTCAGACAGACTTCGCGTTCGTCCTGGGGAGGGACGCGGGACGACGGCCCCCCGACCGAGACTGAGGGCATGAACCGCCGTCCCTTCGTCATCGCCGCCGCCGTGGCCGCAGTGGTTGCCACCGCCGCGTTCGCGCTGCCCAACCTCCCGCCCAACCCCCTGACCGACCCGATCAACGACCAGGTGTTCCAGGAGAAGAGCAAGCGGTACGCAACCGCCGCCGACGTGCCGCGGCGCGGACCGGAGGCGTTCACGCTGCCGTCGTGGGTGCCCGGGGACGCCAGCAACATACGGATACACGCGCGCACCACCGGGGGCCAGGCCCGCCTGATCCGCTTCACGCTGGGCCCGACCCCGCTCGACGGGCCGCAGTGCCGTACCGGTGCGCCGAAGCGGCCGCGGGGGCGGGAGTTGGACGCCAAGTGGTGGCCCCGAGGCATACGCCTGCAGGAGCGGCCGGAATGCCGGGACGCCCACCAGTACCAGGTGGCGGTGCGCGGCAAGCGCGTCTACGCCTGGACGGACGGAACGCCCTCCCCCGGCCGCTCCATACCCTCCGGGGCGCGCTGACCGCCACTGCCGCGGGCCGCGCCGCGGGTCCGGGACGGGCGGGGCGGCGACGGCCGGCGCCGCCGAGCCCATCTCCCGGCACTGTGAGGCAACTTCAGCCCGCGATCCCTCGACCGGCGTGCGGAGTGCCTCATCTACCCTCGTCAGGTGATGACGTACGTGAACCGGCTCGGCGAGGACGTGCCGCGCACCGGCGAGCCGCCGCAGGGTGACGCCGTCGCGGCGTGGCCGCTCGACACCACCCTCGACGTGGTCGGCGGCCACCGCGTCGCGGAGGCGCTCCCGCTGCTCGACGCGGCGGAACGGGACCGGGCGGAGCGGTTCGTGCGGCCTGGCGACCGGCACCGCTACGTCGCCTCCCACCTCGGGCTGCGCCTGCTGCTCGGCGGCTACCTGGGGCTGGCTCCGGAGAAGGTGACGCTGATCCGGGAGCCCTGTCCGTGCTGCTCCGCGCCGCACGGCCGGCCCGCGGTGGCCGGCGGAGGGGTGCAGTTCTCGCTCTCGCACAGCGACGACATGGCGTACCTGGCGTTCGCGGGGGCGGCAGTCGGGGTGGATGTGGAGAAGGTGCCCGGCGACGACGTGGTGGCGGACGTCATCGACCTGCTGCACCCGTCCGAGACGGCGGAGCTGGCCGCGCTGCCGGCGTCCGGGCGGCAGATACCGATGGCCCGGATGTGGGCCCGCAAGGAGGCGTATCTGAAGGCCACCGGCACGGGCCTGGCGGACGGCCTGGCCGAGCCGTACGTCGGCACGGGCCCGGACCCGGCACCGCTCGCCGGCTGGTACCTCGCAGACCTCCCGGCACCGCCCGCCTACGCGGCGGCACTGGCCCTCAGGACCTGACCGCCGCCCACCCCGGGGTACCAGGCCGGAGGCCCCTGCGCAGGGCCGCGGCGGGGCGCCACGCCGGGGTGGCGGGGGCGGGGTGTTCGCGGCGGGGGCCGTTATGGTGGCCGCCATGGACATCCTCCGGGCCACCACCGTCGCCGAACTGCAGGCCGCGGAAGGGCTCTTCGACGGTCCCGCGCCCTTGGACCGGTGCGAGCGGTTCCTGTCGGCGCCCGGGCACGTGATGCTGATCGCGTACGTGGACGGGGTGCCCGCCGGGATGGTCAGCGGCGTCGAGATGAGCCACCCCGACAAGGGCACCGAGATGTGCCTGTACGAGCTCTCCGTCGACGAGGGCTACCGCCGCCGCGGCATCGGCCGGGCGCTGACGGAGGCGCTCGCCGCGGAGGCCCGCGACCGCGGCTGCTACGGCATGTGGGTGGGCGTCGACACAGGCAACGAGGCCGCGCTGGCGACGTACGCCTCGGCGGGCGCCCGCGACGAGGGTGTCTTCGCCATGCGCGGCTGGCCGCTGGCCGGCTGACCCTCCCGCCGGCGTGCCCGTCCGGCGTGCGTGGGCCTCCGCGCCTTTGGTGGCTCCGGTGGCTCCGGCGGGGGCGCAGCGGGCGGAACCCGCGGTGGGGGCCGGTTCGTGGGGCTGGAGCCGTGGGGGCTGGAGCCGTGGGGCTGGAGCCATGGGGTCCGGCGCATGGGGCCAGTTGGCGTAGCCTGCGCGCGGGCCGGGCCGGGGTGTTCGAGCATCGGGCGCATGACCGTGTTCACCGCGTTGCTTCCCGTCGCCGCTCTGGTCGTGGCGTCGGCTGTGCTGCCGGGGCAGCCCGCCGCCGCTCTTTCCGTGCACCGCGCCACCGCCGACTACGTCGTCGTCCTCAAGGACGGGTCGTCCCGGAGTCCGGTGCGTGCCGTGGCCGCCGAGGTGGAGGAGGAGGGCGGGCAGGTGCGGGCGGTTTTCGACACCGCCCTCAGGGGGTTCGCGGTGCGGACCACGCCGGCGCGGGCGGCGGCGCTGGCGGCCGATCCGCGCGTGGCGTCCGTCGAGCCGGACTCGGAGTTCCGGATCAGCGGGACGCAGGACCCGGCGCCCTGGTCGCTGGACCGGCTCGACCAGCGGGCGCTCCCGCTGGACGGGGCCTACACGTACGGGTCGACGGGTCGCGGGGTGACCGCGTACGTGATCGACACCGGGATCAACACGGCGCACCGGGAGTTCGGGGGCCGCGCGCGGGCGGGGTACAACGGTGTGCTGCTGGAGCGGGCCGCCGACTGCAACGGGCACGGCACGCATGTGGCGGGTGTGCTGGGCGGGGCAGTGCACGGGGTGGCCAAGGAGGCGTCGCTGGTCGCGGTGAAGGTGGCGAACTGCCGCGGGTCGGGGAAACTGTCGTCGGTCCTGCGCGGGATCGAGTGGATGGTGCGGGACGCCGCCAGGGCCAAGGGCACGCCCGCCGTCGCCAACATGAGCATGGGCGGCAAGCGCAGCCGCGCCCTGGACACGGCGGTGACGCGGGCCGTCGCGGCGGGGATCACGTTCACCGTCGCCGCCGGCAACGCCGGCCGGAACGCCTGCTCCCACTCCCCCTCGCGGGTGCCCGCGGCGCTGACCGTCGGCGCGAGCGACGCCGCCGACCGGCGCGCCTCCTTCTCCAACCACGGCTCCTGCGTGGACCTGTCCGCGCCGGGCGTGTCGGTCACCTCTGCCTGGAAGGGTTCGGAGACCGCGCTCGCCCGCGCCTCGGGCACGTCCATGGCGGCCCCCCATGTCGCGGGCGCGGCCGCGCTGCTCCTCGCGCAGGGCCGTGCGGCCGGCAGGACGCCGACGCCGGCGCAGGTCGCCGCGGCCCTCGTCGGCTCCGCGGTGCCCGGCGGGGTCACCGGCGTACCGGCCGGCACGAGCGACCTGCTGCTCCACCTTCCGGCCCTCCCCGCGCCCTTGGCCTGAGAGCACATCAAGGGGGGTGCAGGTGGGGGGTGCGGCGGCAGGCCGGCGCCCGCCTCTGCTTCCGGGTGCCGGGCCCGGTGGTGCCCGGCGCCGCCGCTCCGACGGTGTCAGTGGTTGCGGGGGAAGCCCAGGTCCACTCCCGTGTGGGCCTCCGACGGGTCCGGCCAGCGGGTCGTGACGACCTTGCCGCGGGTGTAGAAGTGGATGCCGTCGTTGCCGTAGATGTGGTGGTCGCCGAAGAGGGAGTCCTTCCAGCCGCCGAAGGAGTGGTAGCCGACCGGCACCGGGATCGGCACGTTGACGCCGACCATGCCCGCCTGGACCTCCAGCTGGAAGCGGCGGGCCGCGCCGCCGTCGCGGGTGAAGATCGCGGTGCCGTTGCCGAACGGGGAGGCGTTGATCAGCGCCACGGCGTCCTCGTAGGTCTCGGCGCGCAGCACGCACAGGACCGGCCCGAAGATCTCGTCGCGGTAGGCGTCGGAGTCGGTGCGGACGCGGTCGAGGAGGGACAGGCCGATCCAGTGGCCGTTCTCCAGGCCGTCGACGGTGTAGCCGGTGCCGTCGAGGACGACGTCGGCGCCCTGGGCGGCGGCTCCCTTGACGTACGAGGCGACCTTGTCGCGGTGTGCGGCGGTGATCAGCGGGCCCATCTCGGAGGCCGGGTCGCTGCCGGGGCCGATCTTGATCTTCTCGGCGCGTTCGCGGATCTTCTCGACGAGGTCGTCGCCGATGGAGCCGACGGCGACGACGGCGGAGATGGCCATGCAGCGCTCGCCTGCCGAGCCGTAGGCGGCGGAGACGGCGGCGTCGGCGGCGGCGTCGAGGTCGGCGTCGGGGAGGACCAGCATGTGGTTCTTGGCGCCGCCGAGGGCCTGGACGCGCTTGCCGTGGGCGGAGGCGGTGGTGTGGATGTGGCGGGCGATCGGGGTGGAGCCGACGAAGGAGACGGCCGCGATGTCCGGGTGGGAGAGCAGCGCGTCCACGGCCGCCTTGTCGCCGTGGACGACGTTCAGGACGCCGTCGGGCAGGCCGGCCTCCTTGGCGAGTTCGGCGAGCCGGTTCGCGGCCGAGGGGTCCTTCTCGCTCGGCTTGAGGACGAAGGTGTTGCCGCAGGCGATGGCCAGCGGGAACATCCACATCGGGACCATCGCCGGGAAGTTGAACGGGGTGATGCCGGCGACGACGCCGAGGGGCTGGCGGATCGCGGCGACATCGACGCGGTTCGACACCGACGTGGACAGCTCGCCCTTGAGCTGGGTGGTGATGCCGCACGCCAGCTCGACGATCTCCAGGCCGCGTGCGACCTCGCCGAGGGCGTCCGAGTGGACCTTGCCGTGCTCGGCCGTGATCAGCGCGGCGATCTCGTCGCGGTGGGCGTCGAGGAGGGCCCGGTAGGCGAAGAGCACCTTGGTGCGGGCGGCCAGCGAGGACTGCCCCCAGTCGAGGAACGCCTCCTTCGCGACGCGTACGGCGGAGTCGACCTCCGCAGCGGATGCCAGGGCGACCTGCGTGGTGACCTCGCCGGTGGCGGGGTCGGTGACCGGGCCGTAGTTGCCCGACGCGCCCTCGACGGTCTTGCCACCGATCCAGTGGTTGACGGTCTTCATTGCTGTTGCTCCTTCACAGATGGCGACGTCGCTGAGCGGCTTGCCGGTCGTACTCCTCGCGGGCCGCGACCGCGGCAGCGCGGGTCGCGGTCTCGGCCACGGGAACATCCCACCACGCCTGTGCGGGGGGCGGGCCCGACACAGTGTCGGGTGTTCGGGTCCGTGCGTAGACACATGTGGGCCGGTCCGCCTCCCGCGCCTCCGCGAGGGCTTTGCGCAGGTCACCGATGGTGCGGGTGCGGATGACGGCCATGCCGAGGGAGGCCGCGTTCGCGGCGAGGTCCACTGGCAGCGGCGGTCCTGCGTACGTGCCGTCCCCGGCCCGGTAGCGGTAGGCGGTCCCGAAGCCCTCGGCGCCGACGGCCTGCGAGAGGCCGCCGATGGAGGCGTAGCCGTGGTTGTCGAGGATGACCACCTTGATCGGGATGCCTTCCTGCACGGCGGTGACGATCTCGGTGGGGTTCATCAGGTACGTCCCGTCGCCGACGAGCGCCCACACGGGCCGGTCGGGGGCGGCGAGCGCGGCGCCGAGGGCGGCGGGGATCTCGTAGCCCATGCAGGAGTAGCCGTATTCGACGTGGTACTGGTCGGCGGAGCGGGCCCGCCACAGCCGGTGCAGGTCGCCGGGGAGGGAGCCGGCGGCGTTGACGAGGACGTCGCTGTCGTCGACGAGGGCGTCCAGGAGGCCGAGGACCTGGGCCTGGGTGGGGGCGGCGTCCTCGTCGGGCGCGGCGTAGGCGCGGTCGACCTGCCGCTCCCAGCGGGCCTTGGCCTCGCGGGCGGCGGCGGTGTGGGCGGGGTCGGCGCGGTGCCCGGCGACGGCGGCGCGGAGCGCGTCGAGGCCTTCGCGGGCGTCGGCGACGAGCGGGAGGGCGGCGAGCTTGTGGGCGTCGTACGGGTCGAGGTTGAGCCCGACGAACCGGACGGCGGGGTCCTGGAAGAGGGTCGCGGAGGCGGTGGTGAAGTCGGTGAGCCGGGTTCCGGCGGCGATGACGAGGTCGGCGCGGCGGGCGAGGCCGTCGGCGGCGGCGGTCCCGGTGTGCCCGATCCCGCCGACGTCGGCGGGGTGGTCGTGGGGCAGGGCGCCCTTGCCGGCCTGGGTGCAGGCGACGGGGATGCCGGTGGCCTCGGCGAACGCGGCCAGGGCGGCCCCGGCCCCGCTGTGTCGGATGCCGCCGCCGGCGATGACGAGGGGCCGGGCGGAGGCCCGTACGGCGTCGGCGGCGGCTGCGAGTTCGGTCCGGTCGGGGCGCGGCCTGCGCACGCCCCAGACGCGTTCCGCGAAGAACTCCTCGGGCCAGTCGCGGGCTTCGGCCTGCACGTCCTGCGGCAGGGCCAGCGTCACGGCGCCGGTCTGCACGGGGTCGGTGAGCACCCGCATGGCTTCGAGCGCGGCCGGGACGAGGGCTTCGGGCCGGGTGATCCGGTCGAAGTGGCGGGAGACGGGGCGCAGCGTGTCGTTGACGGACACGTCGCCGGCGCCGCGGGCTTCGAGCTGCTGGAGGACGGGGTCGGCGGGCCGGGTGGCGAAGGCGTCGCCGGGCAGCAGGAGTACGGGGATCCGGTTGATGGTGGCGAGGGCGGCGCCGGTGACGAGGTTGGTGGCGCCGGGGCCGATGGAGGTGGTGACGGCGTGGGTGGAGAGGCGGCCGCTCTGGCGGGCGTAGCCGACGGCCGCGTGGACCATGGCCTGCTCGTTGCGGCCCTGGAGGAACGGCATGTCGGCGCGGCCGGTCTCCAGGAGGGCCTGGCCGATCCCGGCGACGTTGCCGTGTCCGAAGATGCCCCAGGTCGCGGCGATGAGCCGGGTCCTGCGGCCGTCGCGCTCCGTGTACTGGCGGCTGAGGAAGCGGACGAGTGCCTGGGCGACGGTGAGCTTCATCGGGTCTCGTCCTCCGCTCGGTGGAAGGGCAGCCGGGGGTCCACGTCCTGGCCGGGCCAGGTGTCCCGGATCCAGGCGTGGTCGGGGTGGTCGCGGATCAGCCACGCGCGTGACCGGTCCGGTCCGGCCATCACGTTGAGGTAGTACATGTCGTGGCCGGGGGCGGCGATGGAGGGGCCGTGCCAGCCGTCCGGGATGAGGACGGCGTCGCCGGTGCGCACCTCGGCGAGGATGTCGGTCTTCCCGGCCGGTGAGGGGCTGACGCGCTGGTAGCCGTAGCCGGCGGTGTCGCCGCGGGGGGCGATCTCGTAGTAGTAGACCTCCTCCAGGCGGGATTCGCGGCCGGGGTCGTGCTCGTCGTGCTTGTGCGGCGGGTACGAGGACCAGTTCCCGCCGGGGGTGAGTACCTCGACGGCGATGAGCCGGTCGCAGTCGAAGGCGTCCGCGGCGGCGAAGTTGTTGACCTGGCGGGAGCAGCCGCCGGCGCCGCGGAGTTCGACGGGCACGCCGCGCGCGGGCCCGTAGCGGGGCGGGAGGGTCCGCTCGCAGACGGCGCCGGCGAGGGCGAACCGGCCGCCGCGGGGGGCGGTGATGCGGCTGCGGCTGTCGCGGGGGAGGTAGGCGAAGTCGGTGACGGCCGCGAAGACGGAGCTGCGGCCGTGCAGGGTGAACGCGGCGGCGGGCGGTGCCCCCGCAGCCGGGCCGGCGCCGTCTGCGGCGGGGGTGCAGTGCACCTGCGCCGCGCCCCGGAGCGGCAGCACGATCCACTCGCAGCCGCCGGCGTCGTGCGGGTACGCCTCCCCGGGCTCCAGTTCCAGGATGCGCAGCCGGGCGTGCGGGAGGTCGTGTGCGGTCACGTCGGCCATGCCAGGGCCTCCTCGACCTCGTCGGGGCGGGGCATTGCGGCGGAGCAGGCGAGCCGGGAGGCGACGAGCGCGCCGGCGGCGTTGGCGTAGCGGAGGATGCGCGGCAGGTCCCAGCCGGCGAGCAGCCCGTGGCAGAGGGCGCCGCCGAAGGCGTCGCCGGCGCCGAGGCCGTTGACGACGTCCACCTTCAGGGGGGCCGCCTCGGCGGTGGTCCCGTCGCGGTGGGCGGCCAGGACGCCGTCGGGTCCGCGTTTGACGACGGCCAGGTCGGCGCCTGCGGCGAGCAGGGCCCGCGCCGCGGCGTGGGGTTCGGCCGTGCCGGTGGCGACCTCGCACTCCTCGGTGTTGCCGACGGCGACGGTGGCGAGGCGCAGCGCCCGCGCGTAGTGCTCGGCCGGGTCCTCCTGCCAGAGCGCGGGCCGCCAGTCCAGGTCGAAGACGGTGGGGCCGGTCCGGGCCCGCGCTTCGAGGGCGGCCAGGGTGGCGGTCCGGCTGGGTTCGGCGCTCAGGCCGGTGCCGGTCGTCCACAGGACGCGCGCCGCGCGGAGCGCGGCCGGGTCGAGGGAGTCGGCGGTGATCTCCAGGTCGGGGGCCTTGGGGTGGCGGTAGAAGTAGAGGGGGAAGTGGTCGGGCGGGAAGACCTCGCAGAAGGTCAGCGGGGTCGGCAGTGCGGGCACCTCCTCCACCCAGCGGTCGTCCACGCCGAAGGCGCGCAGTTCGGAGTGCAGGTACGCGCCGAACGGGTCGGCGCCGGTCCGGCTGATCAGCGCGGTGCGCCGGCCGAGCCGCGCGGCGGCGACGGCGACGTTGGCGGCGGAGCCGCCGAGGAACTTCCCGAAGGTGTCCGCCTCGGCGAGCGGTACGCCCGTTCTCAGCGGGTAGAGATCAACCCCGATCCGCCCCATGGCGATGAGGTCGAACACGACGTCGTCCGCTGTGGTCGTCACCGGCTCCCCGTCCTCCCACTCGTTCCGCACCAGTCCTGCCCGCCCGACCGGCCCGCCAGTCCCGCCCCGCACGTCCCGCCCCTCCGATCCGTCCCGTCCGTCCCGTACCGAAGGTGGTGCCATGACCTCCTCCCCACCCGCGTTGACCCGTATCCGCGTCGGCTCGGCTCCGGACTCCTGGGGTGTCTGGTTTCCCGACGACCCGCTCCAGACGCCGTGGGAGCGGTTCCTCGACGAGGTCGCGGAGTGCGGGTACGAGTGGATCGAGCTCGGCCCGTACGGCTACCTGCCCACCGATCCGGGCCGGCTCGCCGAGGAGACCGCCAAGCGGGGCCTGCGCGTGAGCGCCGGCACCGTCTTCACCGGACTCCATCACGGGCCGGCGGTCTGGGCCGACACCTGGGAGCACGTGTCGCGGATCGCCGCGCTGACCCGGGACATGGGCGCGGACCACCTGGTGGTGATCCCCGCTTTCTGGCGGGACGACAAGACGGGCGCGGTGCTGGAGGACCGCGAGCTGACCGCCGGTGGATGGCGCGAACTGGCCGGGCAGACCGAGCGCCTGGGCCGGGAGGTCCGGGACCGGTTCGGGCTGCGGATCGTCGTCCACCCGCATGCGGACACGCACATCGACACCCCGGCGAACGTGGCGCGCTTCCTCGACGCGACGGATCCGGAGCTGGTGTCGCTGTGCCTGGACACGGGGCACTACGCGTACTGCGGCGGCGACAGCGTGGCGGCGATCGAGGAGTTCGGCGAGCGGATCGGCTACCTCCACCTGAAGCAGGTCGATCCGCGGGTGCTTGCGGAGGTGGTGGCGGAGCAGGTGCCGTTCGGGCCGGCCGTGGCCCGGGGGGTGATGTGCGAGCCGCCGTCGGGGGTGCCGGCGCTGGAGCCGGTGCTCGCCGCCGCGCAGCGGCTGGGGGTGGACCTGTTCGCCATCGTGGAGCAGGACATGTACCCGTGCCCGCCAGACCGGCCGCTGCCGATCGCCCGCCGCACCCGCGCGTACCTGCGCTCCTGCGGCGCCCGCTGAAGGAACCGGAAAGCACCGGAACACACCGGAACGCACCTGGGCGAAGAAGACCGAACCGGACCGGCCTGTGGGAGGCACGACGACATGAGCACGCTCGGCATCGCCGTCATCGGGGCGGGCAGGATGGGCGCCGACCACGCCCGGCGCATCGGGCGGACGGTCGGCGGGGCACGCGTGGTGGCCGTCGCCGACCCGGACGTGGAGCGCGCGAAGGAGGTGGCCGCCGGCCTGGACGGCGCGTACGCGCTCACCGACCCGGCGGCTGCGGTCGCCGCGCCCGGCGTGGGGGCCGTGCTGATCGCCTCGCCGGCGGCCGCCCACGAGGAGGCGGTCGGTTACGCGCTGGAGCGGGGGCTCCCCGTCCTGTGCGAGAAGCCGCTGGCGCCGGACGCGGCGGGGGCGCTGCGCGTGCTGGAGGCCGAGCAGCGGCTGGGGCGGCGGCTGGTGCAGGTGGGGTTCATGCGGCGGCACGACGCGGAGTACAGGCAGCTCAAGGAGCTGCTGGACGGGGGCGGGATCGGCCGCCCGCTGTTCCTGCACTGCCGGCACCGCAATGCGGCCTCGCCGCCGTTCTTCACGGCGGACATGCTGTTGGGCGACTCCGCGGTGCACGAGGTCGACGCGGCGCGCTGGCTGCTGGGTCAGGAGGTGACCGCGGTGTCGGTGTTCGCTCCCGCACCGTCCTCGCTGGCCCCGGAGGGGCTGGGCGATCCCCGCTTCGTGCTGATGGAGACCTCCGGCGGCGCGCTGGTGGACGTAGAGGTGTTCGTGAACTGCGGGTTCGGCTACGAGGTGCGCTGCGAGGCGGTCGGCGAGTCGGGCAGCGCGTCCCTCGGGGAGCCGCAGGCGCTGGAGGTGCGCCGGGCCGGGCTGCGGGCGGGCGCGATCCCGCAGGACTTCACGGTGCGCTTCGCCGACGCGTACGACCGGCAGCTGCGCCGGTGGGTGGCCGCGGCGGCGCGCGGCGGGGTGGCGGGGCCGGACGCGTGGGACGGCTACGCGGCGGCGGCCGTCGTCGAGGCGGCGGTGGCCGCGGCGCGCAGCGGGGTGCGGACCGCGGTGGAGCTGGCGGAGCGGCCGCCCCTGTACCGCTGACGGGCCGCCCGCCGCGGCGGGAGAACCGTGTCCCGGCGGCGTCACCGCTGTCGCCGCCGTGTCACGGCCTTCCGCATTACGCGGCTTCCCTGTCACCGAACGTCAACAGACGGGCACCCAGCGTCAGGAACCGCCCGCCCCCGGGAAGCACCGGATTGATCGTTCGAGGCCATGCGCCGGATCCCCCGCCTGCCTCCCGGCCGGCCCGGCGCGTGGACGAGGAGGTGTCGTCGATGAGCGACGGACCGCTGTGGTCCTACAAGGAGATCGCCGCCCACATCGGGGTGCAGCCGGATTCGGTGCGCTCGTACCGCAAGCACGGGCTGCTGCCCGCTCCGGACCTGGTACAGGGCGGCAGGCCCTACTGGCGTGCGGACGCGATCCGCGCGTGGGCGGCGCGCCGTCCGGGGAACCGCTCCCGCGGCGGCTCCTGACGCGCCGCCCGGAGGCGTACGCACGGCCCGGCGCCCCGCGCGTCCGGGCCGTCCGCATGCCCGCCGCCCGCACCGTCCTGCCCGCGGCGCGCGGAAACGACCCTCCACCGCTCGCCTAATACCCCCTGGGGGTATAGTCTCGAAGCGTCGGAGGGACCGCGGAGCACGACCGCGCGCGACCGCCCCTGCGGCAGCAGCTGGACGCACCCTTGAAGAGGAGAACGACATGACCGCCGAGACGGACACCCGCACCACCACCGTCTACCGCGTGACCGGCATGACCTGCGGCCACTGCGAGGGCGCCGTGACCGCCGAGCTCTCCGCCCTGCCGGGCGTGGCCTCGGTCAAGGCCGTCGCCGCCACCGGGGAGGTCACCGTGGTCTCCGAGGCGCCGCTCGCGGAGGAGGACGTCCGGGCCGCCGTGGACGAGGCCGGCTACGAGTTCGCCGGCCAGGCCTGAGCAGCCGGGGCCCGGCGCCCCTCCCGCAGCACCCGACCCGGGCCGTACCGCCGGCTGATACCGGCCCCGTACGGCCCGGCCGTCCCTTTTGGAGCCGGATCATGAGCATGAGCACGAGCCGCAGCACGGTGCACGACGGGCCCCCGCAGGCCCCGGCCGCCGCACCGCCCCCGCCCGCCGCCGAGGTCGAACTGGCGATCGGCGGGATGACCTGCGCCTCCTGCGCGGCCCGCATCGAGAAGAAGCTGAACCGGATGGACGGCGTCACCGCCACGGTGAACTACGCCACCGAGAAGGCCCGCATCTCCTACGGCGCCGGCACCGAGGTCGCCGACCTGATCGCGACGGTCGTGCGGACCGGCTACACCGCCGAGGAGCCGCCCCCGCCGGCCCCCGCCCCCGCGGCCGCCCCCGCCGACGGCCCGGAAGCGGAGGCTGCGCAGGAGGCGCCCGACCCGGCGACGGCCGCGCTGCGCTCCCGGCTGCTCGTCTCCGCCGCGCTGTCCCTGCCGGTGGTCCTGCTGGCGATGGCGCCCGCCCTGCAGTTCGACAACTGGCAGTGGCTCTCGCTCACGCTCGCCGCCCCCGTCGTCGTCTGGGGCGCCCTGCCCTTCCACAAGGCCGCCTGGGCCAACGCCCGGCATGGCGCGGCGACCATGGACACCCTCGTCTCGGTCGGCACCCTCGCCGCCTTCGCCTGGTCCCTGTGGGCGCTGTTCTTCGGGCACGCCGGCATGCCGGGCATGCGGCACGGCTTCGATTTCACCGTCTCCCGCACCGACGGCTCCTCCGCGATCTACCTGGAGGTCGCCGCCGGCGTCGTCACCTTCATCCTGCTCGGCCGCTACCTGGAGGCCCGCTCCAAGCGGAAGGCCGGCGCCGCGCTCAGGGCGCTGATGGAGCTCGGCGCGAAGGACGTCGCGGTCCTGCGCGACGGCCGCGAGGTGCGGGTCCCCGTCGCCTCGCTGCGGCCCGGCGACCGCTTCGCCGTCCGCCCCGGCGAGAAGATCGCCACGGACGGGACGGTCATCGAGGGCGAGTCCGCCGTCGACGCCTCGATGCTGACCGGCGAGTCCGTCCCGGTCGAGGTCTCCGTCGGGGACACCGTCACCGGCGCGACCGTGAACACCTCAGGCCGCCTCGTTGTCGAGGCCGTCCGCGTCGGCTCCGACACCCAGCTGGCCCGCATGGCCCGCCTCGTCGAGGAGGCTCAGAACGGCAAGGCCGAGGTGCAGCGGCTCGCAGACCGGATCTCCGCCGTGTTCGTTCCCGTCGTCCTGCTCCTCGCGCTCGGCACCTGGGTCGGCTGGCTGCTCGCCACCGACGACCCCACCGCCGCCTTCACGGCCGCCGTCGCCGTCCTGATCATCGCCTGCCCCTGCGCGCTGGGCCTGGCCACGCCGACCGCGCTGATGGTCGGCACCGGGCGCGGCGCCCAGCTCGGCATCCTGATCAAGGGGCCGGAGGTGCTGGAGTCCACCCGCCGTGTCGACACCGTCGTCCTGGACAAGACCGGAACGGTCACGACCGGCCGCATGGCCCTCTCCGGCGTGCACCCCGCGCCCGGGACGGACGGCGCGGAGCTGCTGCGCCTCGCCGGAGCACTGGAGCACGCCTCGGAGCACCCGATCGCCCGGGCCATCGCCTCGGGCGCCGCCGAGCGGGGCCCGCTGCCGGTGCCGGAGTCCTTCGAGAGCCTCGCCGGGCTCGGCGTCCGCGGCGTGGTGGAGGGCCGCGAGGTGCTCGTCGGGCGCGAGCAGCTCCTCGCCGGGAGGTCGGTCGTCCTCCCCGAGGGGCCCGCGCAGGCCAAGGAGGCCGCGGAGGCCGAGGGGTCCACCGCCGTGCTGGTCGCCTGGGACGGTGCCGTGCGCGGCGTGCTGACCGTCGCGGACGCCGTCAAGGAGACCAGCGCCGAGGCGGTGTCCCGGCTGCGGGCGCTCGGCCTCACGCCGGTGCTGCTGACCGGCGACAACCGGGCCGTCGCCGAGGCGGTGGCCCGCGAGGTGGGCATCGACGAGGTGATCGCCGAGGTGCTGCCGCAGGACAAGGTGGACGTGGTGCGGCGCCTGCAGTCCGAGGGAAGGACGGTGGCCATGGTCGGGGACGGGGTCAACGACGCCGCGGCCCTCGCCCGCGCCGACCTGGGCCTCGCCATGGGGACGGGCACGGACGCCGCGATCGAGGCGGGCGACCTGACGCTGGTCCGCGGCGACCTGCGCGTCGCGGCGGACGCGATCCGGCTCTCCCGGCGCACCCTCGCCACGATCAAGGGAAACCTGTTCTGGGCGTTCGGCTACAACCTGGCGGCCCTGCCGCTCGCGGCGGCCGGACTGCTCAATCCCATGATCGCAGGGGCTGCGATGGCCTTTTCCTCGGTTTTCGTGGTCACGAACAGCCTGCGGCTGCGATCCTTCCGCTAGCGGTTGCTCTCCCCACACTGTGCACACTTCCTTCACAGGAGACGCAGATCACAGCGACAGGAGCGTAACCATCGGCCCGGTCAGTGGGTCTAATGGGTCGGTGCCAGGAGCGTCTTGGGGGACGTTCACGGATGTCTTGGGGGACGTCCGCGGCACCGGCCGGCCGGGACGCGTGCCCGACGGGGTGCTTTGAGCGGCCCCCCCGACCCGTACGGGTCCCGGCAGAACCCGACCGGAGCGCACCCCGTGTGCGCTCCTCGCCGACACCCGGCCCGGATCCCGTGGGGGGAATCCTCGGCCGGGGCAAGGGAAAGCGCCCCGTCCGTCGACCCGTGGGGGGATCGACGGCGGGGCGCTTTTCGCGTACTGCGGCCCTGCGTCAGCGGGCCTCGACCGGGACGAAGTCGCGCTCGACGACGCCGGTGTAGATCTGGCGCGGGCGGCCGATGCGGGAACCCGGCTCCTTGATCATCTCGTGCCACTGGGCGATCCAGCCGGGGAGGCGGCCGAGCGCGAAGAGCACGGTGAACATCTCGGTCGGGAAGCCCATCGCGCGGTAGATGAGGCCCGTGTAGAAGTCCACGTTCGGGTAGAGGTTGCGCGAGACGAAGTACTCGTCGGAGAGCGCGTGCTCCTCCAGCTTGAGGGCGATGTCGAGCAGCTCGTCCGACTTGCCGAGAGCCGACAGGACGTCGTGCGCCGCAGCCTTGATGATCTTCGCGCGGGGGTCGAAGCTCTTGTACACCCGGTGGCCGAAGCCCATCAGGCGGACGCCGTCCTCCTTGTTCTTCACCTTGCGGATGAAGGAGTCGACGTCGCCGCCGTTGGCCTGGATGCCCTCCAGCATCTCCAGCACGGACTGGTTGGCGCCGCCGTGCAGCGGGCCCCACAGGGCCGAGATGCCGGCGGAGATCGAGGCGAACATGTTCGCCTGCGAGGAGCCGACCAGGCGGACGGTGGAGGTGGAGCAGTTCTGCTCGTGGTCCGCGTGCAGGATCAGCAGCTTGTCGAGCGCGGAGACGACGACCGGGTCGAGCTCGTACTCCTGCGCCGGCACGGAGAACGTCATGCGCAGGAAGTTCTCGACGTAGCCGAGGTCGTTGCGCGGGTAGACGACCGGGTGGCCGACCGACTTCTTGTACGCGTACGCCGCGATCGTCGGGAGCTTGGCCAGCAGGCGGATCGTGGAGATGTGCCGCTGCTTGTCGTCGAACGGGTTGTGGCTGTCCTGGTAGAACGTCGACAGCGCGCTGACGACGGACGACAGCATGGCCATCGGGTGCGCGTCGCGCGGGAAGCCGTCGTAGAACCGCTTGACGTCCTCGTGCAGCAGGGTGTGCTGGGTGATCTCGTTGCGGAACGACGCGAGCTGGTCGACGGTCGGCAGCTCGCCGTTGATCAGCAGGTACGCGACCTCGATGAAGGTCGAGCGCTCCGCCAGCTGCTCGATCGGGTAGCCCCGGTAGCGCAGGATGCCCTGCTCGCCGTCCAGGTAGGTGATCGCGGACTTGTAGGCGGCGGTGTTGCCGTAGCCGCTGTCCAAGGTGACGAGCCCCGTCTGGGCCCTCAGCTTCGCGATGTCGAAGCCCTGGTCGCCGACGGTGCTCTCGACCACCGGGTAGGTGTATTCACCGTCCGCATACCGGAGTACTACAGAGTTGTCGCTCACGTCATCCCTCACCGACGTAGTGCCTCTTCTTCGAGGTGCCCTGACTTCCTCTACCTTCCCCCATCTGGCGCAGGAGAGTGCACTCGGGGTCGGCGTAAGGCAGTTTCGACGGCACTGAGTGCCGTCAACCTTCTTATCCTGCCCCTTCCGCGCCGAAAGCGGAAACCCTAGGCGGTGTTTCCCACCGGTATGCGGCCGGACAGCCTAGGGGCGACCGCCGTGAACCTCCTGCCTGCGGAAACCGTACGCACCGCCTGGGCGAGGGCCTTGCGCGACCCCACCAGCACCACCAGCTTCTTGGCCCTGGTCACCGCAGTGTAGAGCAGGTTCCGTTGGAGCATCCTCCAAGCGCCGGTGGTGACGGGGATCACGACCGCCGGGTACTCGCTGCCCTGGGAGCGGTGGATGGTGACGGCGTACGCATGGGCCAGTTCGTCCAGTTCCGCGAAGTCGTAGCCCACCTCCTCGTCCTCCTCGGTCCGGACCGTCAGCCGCTGCTCGACCGCGTCGAGGGCGGTCACCACGCCGACGGTTCCGTTGAAGACGCCGTTCGCACCTTTGTCGTAATTGTTCCTGATCTGGGTGACCTTGTCCCCCACGCGGAAGACCCGGCCGCCGAACCGCTTCTCCGCGAGGTCCGGCCGGGCCGGGGTGATGGCCTGCTGGAGCAGCCCGTTGAGGTGGCCGGCCCCGGCCGGCCCGCCGTGCTTGGGCGCGAGGACCTGGATGTCGCGGCGCGGGTCGAGGCCGAAGCGGGCGGGGATCCGCCGCGCGGCGACGTCGACGGTGAGGCGGCCCGCCTCCTCGGTGTCCTCCTCGGGGAAGAGGAAGAAGTCGGGCAGGCCGTCGGTCAGCGGGGGCAGGCCGGTGTTGATCCGGTGGGCGTTGGTGACGACCCCGGACTGCTGCGCCTGCCGGAAGATCCGAGTGAGGCGCACCGCGGGGACGGGGCCGCCGTCCGCGAGGAGGTCGCGCAGCACCTCCCCCGCGCCGACCGAGGGCAGCTGGTCCACATCGCCCACGAGCAGCAGGTGGGCACCCGGCGCCACGGCCTTGACCAGCTTGTTCGCCAGCAGCAGGTCCAGCATGGAGGCCTCGTCGACGACGACCAGGTCGGCGTCCAGCGGGCGGTCCCGGTCGTACGCCGCGTCCCCGCCGGGCTTGAGCTCCAGCAGCCGGTGCACGGTGGAGGCCTCGGCGCCGGTCAGCTCGGACAGCCGCTTCGCGGCCCGCCCGGTCGGCGCGGCGAGGACGACCCTGGCCTTCCTCGCGCGGGCGAGCTCCACGATGGAGCGGACGGTGAACGACTTGCCACAGCCGGGCCCGCCGGTCAGGACGGCCACCTTCCGGGTGAGGGCGAGCCGCACGGCGTCGCGCTGCTCGGGGGCCAGTTCGGCGCCGGTGCGCCCGGCGAGCCAGCCCAGCGCCCGCTCCCAGTCCACGTCCTGGAAGGACTGCATCCGGTCGTCCTCGGCGTTGAGCAGCCGCCGCACCTGGCCCACGAGCGACAGCTCGGCGCGGTGGAAGGGCACCAGGTAC
Organism: Streptomyces globosus; assembly: GCF_003325375.1. GTDB lineage: Bacteria > Actinomycetota > Actinomycetes > Streptomycetales > Streptomycetaceae > Streptomyces > Streptomyces globosus_A. The sequence continues at coordinate 5,870,388 of NZ_CP030862.1, forward strand.
ACGGCGGTGACCGGCGGCCCCCCGTCCGGATCGGGCACGGACTCGCGTACGACGCCCTCCGGGTCGGCGGCAAGCTCGGCCAGGCAGTCGATGACGAGGCCGGTGTCCACCTGGAGCATGGTGACGCCGTCGGCGATGAGCCGCTCCTCGGGCAGGAAGCAGTGCCCCTGGTCGGCGGACTGCGACAGCACGTACTGCAGGCCGGCCTTGACCCGCTCGGGGCTGTCGTGCGGGATCCCGACGGCCTGGGCGATCCGGTCGGCGGTCAGGAAGCCGATGCCCCAGACGTCGGCGGCGAGCCGGTAGGGCTGGTTGCGGACCACCGAGATGGAGGCGTCGCCGTACTTCTTGTAGATGCGGACCGCGAGGGAGGTGGAGACGCCGACGCCCTGGAGGAAGACCATGACCTCCTTGATGGCCTTCTGCTCCTCCCAGGCGGCGCCGATCATCCTGGTCCGCTTGGGCCCGAGGCCCGGCACCTCCGCCAGCCGCCCCGGGTCGGCCTCGATCACGTCGAGGGTGTCGGTCCCGAAGTGCTCGACGATGCGGTCGGCGATCCGCGGGCCGATCCCCTTGATGAGGCCGGAGCCGAGGTAGCGGCGGATGCCCTGGACGGTCGCGGGCAGCACGGTCCGGTAGTTCTCGACCGTGAACTGGCGGCCGTACTGGGGGTGCGAGCCCCAGCGGCCCTCCATGCGCAGCGATTCGCCGGGCTGCGCACCGAGCAGGGAGCCGACGACGGTCAGCAGGTCCCCGCTGCCGCGGCCGGTGTCGACACGGGCGACGGTGTAGCCGTTCTCCTCGTTCGCATACGTGATGCGCTCCAGCACCCCCTCGACCACTGCGAGTTGTGCCGCCCCGTTGGTTGCCATGGCACGACGTTACCGTCCGCCCGTGACACTCCGGCGGCCCTGTGGACAGCGGCCCCGGAACCGGGAGAAGTGCACCGAACCGGAAAAGGGCCCGGCCTCGCGGCCGGACCCCCTCGCGGTCACCCCCTCCTCGCCGGTACTCCCCGATCCCCCCGGATCCCTCCCCGGAAGTGCCGACGCACCATACGACCCGCCCGGCCCGCCGGGGGTTGCACACCCGCGGCGGACTTTGCGATTCCCTTGCCCGGGGCGAGCGAGGTCAGCGCGACCCCGCCGATCAGCAGCAGCGCCGCGAGCAGGCGCGGCCCGGTGACCTCCTCGCCGAGTACCAGCGCCGCCGAGGACATCCCGAACACCGGCACGAGCAGCGAGAACGGGGCGACGGAGGAGGCCGGGTAGCGCCGCAGCAGGTACCCCCAGGCCCCGAAGCCGAACACGGTCGACACCCAGGCGACGTACCCGATGACGGCGATCCCGGACCAGTCCAGGGCCCGCAGCGCGGCCAGGTCCCGCTCGGGCCCCTCCAGCAGCAGCGACAGCGCAAGCAGCGGCAGCACCGGCACGGTGCACACCCAGACCATGAAGTTCAGCGCGTCGGGCGGGGCCGCCTTGCGGGTCAGCACGTTCGAGACGCCCCAGCAGGCGGCGGCCGCGACGACCAGCGTGAAGCCGAGCACCGGCCCGGACGCCCCCTGGTCGGCGGCGGCCAGCGCGATCCCGCCGAGCGCGACGGCCATCCCGGCAAGCCGGACCCTCCCGGGCCGCTCGCGCAGCACGGCGCCCGCCAGGGCGGCGGTGAAGACGGCCTGCGCCTGCAGGACGAGGGAGGAGAGCCCGGCCGGCATCCCGGCGGCCATGCCCGTGAAGAGGAGCCCGAACTTCGCGATGCCGAGCGCCGCCCCGACGCCCAGCACCCACTTCCAGGCGACCTTGGGCCGCCCCACGAAGAAGACCGCGGGCAGGGCCGCGGCGAGGAAGCGCAGGGCGGACAGCAGCAGCGGCGGGAACTGCCCGAGCCCGATCTCGATGACGACGAAGTTGAAGCCCCAGACCGCGGCGACGAGGACCGCGAGGGCGGTGTGTGCGGGACGCATGCCTTGAGCATCGGCGCGGCGACCGTGAAGCACCAGCAACGATCTCTTCCGCGATGGATGAAGCATCCGTGACGAATCCGCGGGCGGGGCGGCGGCCCGGGCGCCCTGCCTACGATGGTCGGCATGCTCGACCTCTCCCGGCTGCGCGCCCTGCACGCCGTCTCCGTCCACGGCTCGGTCGCCGGCGCGGCGGCCGCCCTCGGCTACACGCCCTCCGCGGTGTCCCAGCAGATCGCGAAACTCGAACGGGAGACCAGGACCACCCTGTTGGAGCGGCGCGGGCGCGGCGTCGCGCTGACCGAGGAGGCCTGGCACCTGGCCGACACGGCGCGCGAGCTGCTGGCGATCGTGGAGCGCGCGGAGACCACCCTGGAGGAGCGCCGGGGGCAGCCGGGCGGGCTGCTGGCCGTCGCCGCGTTCGCGTCGGCGGCGCGCGGGCTGCTGCCGGGCGTGCTCGCCGAACTGGCCCGCCGCCACCCCGGGCTCGACGTACGCCTCACGGAGGTCGACCCGCACCTGTCGGTGGACCTGGTGGCCCGCGGTGTGACGGACCTGGCCGTGGCCCACGACTGGGACGTCGCGCCGCTGCCCGCCCCGGACGGCGTCGAGCAGGCGCTGATCGGGCACGACCGCTGCGACCTGGTCGTGCCCGAGGGCCACCCCTTCACACGGCGGGCCGCCGTCCGCCGAGCCGACCTCGGCGGTCAGCGGTGGGTGTGCCAGCCGCCCGGCCGCGTCTGCCACGACTGGCTGGTGCGGACGCTGCGCACGGCCGGCTTCGAGCCGGACGTCGCGCACGTGGCGGAGGAGAACCACACGATCGTCGCGCTCGTCGCCGCCGGGCTCGGGGTGGCCGTCGTCCCCCGCCTCGGCACCGGCCCGCTGCCGCCGGGGGCGGTGGCGGTGCCGCTGGAGCCGGGTCCGGTACGCCGCCTGTACGCCCTGTGGCGCACCGGCGCCGCCCGCCGCCCGGCGATCACCGAGGCGGTGCGGACGCTCCGGGACCACTGGGCAGCGCAGGCGGACACCGCGCAAGCGGATGCCGCGCAGGCGGATGCCGCTCGGGAAGGCCCCGTGCCCGGGCCCCGTCCGGGGGACCCCGGCCGTGTCCTCGGCGGCGGGGGCACGGGCCCGCAGTAGGGTCCGGCGCGTGCCGCACCCCACTTCACGCCGGTCCCTGCTCACCGCGGCCGCCGTGGCCGCAGCCGCCACTGCCGCCGGGGCGGCCGCGTACGCCGTACGCGACTCCCCGACGGGCTCCGGCTCCGCGGGCGGGGCTGCCCGCGGAGCCGACGCCCGCCCCGGCGACCGCGCCCCCGGCCCCTCCCCCGACCTGGCCGCGCTGCGGCGGGCCGTCGCCGGGATGAGCCTGACCGAGCAGGTCGGCCAGCTGTTCGTCTCGCGCGCCTACGGGCACTCCGCGACCGGCCCCGATGCGGCGGACGCGGCGAAGAACCAGGAGCTGTTCGGGGTCCGCACCGCGGCCGAGCTGGTCTCCCGCTACCACCTCGGCGGCGTCGTCCTGTTCTCCTGGGCGCACAACACCCGCAGCCCGCAGCAGGTCGCCGAGCTGGCCGCGGGCCTCCAGCAGGCCGCCGCCGGCACGGGGGCGGGCATCCCGCTGCTGCTCTCGGTGGACCAGGAGCACGGGGCGGTGGCCCGTATCGGCAAGCCGGCGACGCTGTTCCCGGGGGCGATGGCGCTGGGGGCCCGCACCGGCCGGACCCCTGCCGCGGCGGAGGCGCGCCGGGCGGCGCGCATCGCCGGCACCGAGCTCGCCGCGATGGGGATCGGGCAGGACTACGCGCCGGTGGCGGACGTGAACACCAACCCGGCGAACCCGGTGATCGGGGTGCGGTCCTTCGGCTCCGACCCGCAGGCGGTGGCCGCGCTCGTCGCGGCGCAGGTCCGCGGCTACCAGGGCGCGGGGATCGCGGCGACGGCCAAGCACTTCCCCGGGCACGGCGACACGGAGACCGACAGCCACGTCGGCCTGCCGGTGATGCGGCACACCCGGGCGCAGTGGGAGGAGTGGGACGAGCCGCCGTTCCGGGCGGCGGTGGAGGCGGGCGTGGACGCGGTGATGACGGCGCACATCGTCTTCCCGGCGCTCGACCCGTCGGGGGATCCGGCGACGCTGTCGCGGCCGATCGTGACGGGCATGCTGCGCGAGCGGCTCGGCTTCCGGGGCGTGGTGGTCACCGACGCCCTGGACATGGCGGGAGTCCGGCAGAAGTACGGGGACGACCGGGTGCCGGTGCTGGCGCTGAAGGCGGGCTGCGACCAGCTGCTGAACCCGCCGGACCTGGGGCTGGCGTTCCGCAGCGTGGTACAGGCGGTGGAGTCGGGCGAGCTGACGCAGACGCGGATCGCCGAGTCGGTGCTGCGGATCCTGGAACTGAAGGCGCGCCGGGGCCTGTTCGACCGGCCGCAGACCTCGGCCGGGCAGACGGCCGCGGTGGTGGGGAAGACGGCGCACCTGGCGGCCGCCGACGAGATCGCGGCGGGGACGACGACGCTGCTGGCCAATCCGGTGGGGCTGCTGCCGCTGGACGCCTCGGCGGCGCCCGCGGTGCTGGTGACGGGCACCGACCCCGCCTCGCCCAGTGCCACGACGGGCCCTCCGACGGCGGTGCTGGCGCGGGAGCTGGCGGCGCTGGGGTGCCGGGCGACGGCGGTGCCGCCGGCCCGGGCGGTGGCGGCGGCACCGGGGAACGCCGCGGTACTGGTGTGCACGTACAACGTGCCGGAGGGGGACAGTCCGCAGCGGAAGCTGGTGGCGGACCTGCTGGCCACCGGGGTGCCGGTGGCCGTCGTGGCGCTCCGCAACCCCTACGACCCGGCCCGGCTGCCGCCCTGTGCGGCGGAGCTGGCCACGTACACCTGGTCGGATGTGGAGATGCGGGCGGCGGCCCGGGTGGTCACCGGTGCGGCGCGGCCGGCGGGCCGGCTGCCCGTGCCGGTGCCGGGCCGCTACCCGCTGGGGCACGGGCTGGCGTACGGCTGACCGCCCGCCGGCCCGCGCCCCGCGGGGTGCTCTACGGCCGCAGCTGGTGCTCGCGCGGCAGTTCCTGCTTGTCGAGCGCGGCGTCCGGCTTGGCCAGCGGGGCGGTGCGGCCCGCGTCGAGGGCCGCGGCGGCCGGGGCGACACCGGCCCACTCCTGGATCCGCTGGGTGGCCAGCGCCCGGTCGCCGTCGCGGAGCTGGGCGACGTTGGCGCCGTGGTTGGCGCCGGGCGCAGTCATGACGTAGCTGTCGCGGGTGCCGTAGCCGAGGCGGAACGGTTCTGCGCCCCAGGGGTCGTTCTGCCCGTAGACGAAGAGCATCCGGTTGGCGTTGTTCTTCACCCAGTTGTCGATGTCCGCCATGGCCGCCGGCTGGAAGGCCATCGGGATGTCGCGGGGCACGAAGTTGCGCGGCGGCTGGTAGCCGTACCGGCTCAGGCCCTTCAGGTGCGGCTGCTTGATGTCGGGCGAGCCGAGCTGGGTGCCCGCCTGGTAGTAGTACGGCGTGTAGGTCGCAAGGCCCTGGTCGGCGTAGGCGGAGAAGCCGGAGATCGCGTCGATGGAGTCCCAGATCTCCTGGTCGGAGGCGGTCTTGGCGTCCGGGACGGAGCCGCAGTCGGCGAGCAGGCTGTACTGCCAGAACGCCCACGCGTAGTCGAGGACGACGGCCTCGTAGGCCTTGTCGAGGTTGCCGACGGTGTTGAAGGTCCAGCCGTTCTCGGCGGCGGCGACCGCGTACTTGGCCTCCAGGGGGCCGCGGCGGACGAGGGCCTCGCGCTGGAGGGCGTTCAGCCGGTCGCGGCACTCCTTGGTGCCCACCTTCGCGAAGAACCGGTCGTAGGCCGAGTCCTCCTTGTTGACGACGTCGTTGGGCGCGACGTACGCGACGACTCCGTCCATGTCCCTGGGGTAGAAGCGCTCGTAGTAGGTGGCCGTCATGCCGCCCTTGCTCGCGCCCGTGGAGATCCACTTCTTGGTGTAGATCTTCTTCAGGGCGGTGAAGATGCGGTGCTGGTCGCTGGCCGCCTGCCAGATGTCGAGCTTGGACCAGTCGGCCGGGTCGGGCCGGGAGGGGTTGAAGAACCGGTACTCCATCGACACCTGGTTGCCGTCGATGATGGCCGTCGGCTCGCTGCGGCGCGGGGTGGTGTTGACGTTGTAGCCCGAGGTGAAGAAGACCGTGGGGCGCGACTCGTCCTTGTGCAGCAGGGTGAGGCGCTGCTTGAAGGTGCCCTTCCACGGCTGCCGGTGGTCGATCGGCTGCTCGTAGTTCAGTACGAAGAAACGGTAGCCGGCGTACGGCTTCTCCTCGATGAGGCTCATGCCCGGGACGGCGAGGATCCGGTCCTTGATGTCCGCGGCCGCGGCCTGCCCTGCGGTGGCAGGCGCCGCGGCGGCCGGCTCTGCGGCGGTGGCCGCCTGAGCCGTGAAGCCGGCCGTGCCCATGGTGCCGATCAGCACAGCGAGCGGCAGCAGCCGGCCAAGCGTCTTGCGCATTCACCCTCCCCTTTGTTCACTGCGGTCGCCCGTGAACCTAGCGGGGTCAACGCGGCTCTGAACAGACCCAGTTGGGACGCAGCCTCAGCAGAGGATCCAGCCGGACTCGGCCGATCCGGCCCCGATGCTCCCCTTTACATACACGCAGCGGTTGATCGCCCCGACCGTGACAGGTCCGGCATAGCGGGTGAATTGCCCCGTATCGCGGAGGGGGACGCCGCCGCGCGGCTGGACGGACACCGCCATCGGCCGGCGCGCGCCCGGCGCGTCGGCCACGGCGGCCGCGCAGGCCTGCGTACGGCTCTTGTAGACGCGCACCTCACCCCCGGCGAACGGCAGGGACTTCACCAGCCGGCCCGCGCAGCCGCCGGTCGCCGCCGCCGACGCGGGCGGGGCCGCCAGCAGCCCCGCCGCACACAGCAGCAGCACCACGGGCGCCGCCCCCGCCCTGAGGACCCCCGGCCCCCGCCCCTCACGCTCCCGTGCCATGACAGTCCCCCCGATCCCCGGAACGCCGGCGCGCCCCACCCGTACCCCCGTACGCGACACGCACAGACGTACGACGCACGAGCCCCCCGGAAGGTTGCTCAGTGCACGTTCCGGGGGGCGCGGGCGGGTCCGGCAGGGCCGGCTCAGGCGGCGGCCGGCTCGTCCTCCCCGACGAAGGTGCGCCACAGCTCGGCGTACCGGCCGCCGCGGGCGAGGAGTTCGTCGTGCGTGCCGTCCTCCGCGACGCGGCCGCGGTCCATGACGACGACCCGGTCGGCGCGGGCGGCCGTGGTCAGCCGGTGCGCCACGACGAGCGTGGTGCGCTTGCCCGCCAGCCGGTCCGTGGCCCGGTTGACCTGCGCCTCGGTGGCCAGGTCGAGCGCGGCGGTGGCCTCGTCGAGCAGGAGCACGTCGGGGTCGACCAGCTCGGCTCGGGCCAGGGCGATCAGCTGGCGCTGCCCGGCCGACAGGTTGCGGCCGCGGTCCGCGACGGTGTGCAGGTAGCCGCCGTCCAGGGTGGCGATCATGTCGTGCGCGCCGACCGCGCGGGCCGCCGCCTCGACCTCGGCGTCGCTCGCGTCGGGACGCCCGTAGGCGATCGCGTCGCGGACCGTGCCCGGGAAGAGGTACGGCTCCTGCGGGACCACGCCGAGGCGGCGCCGGTACGCCGTCAGGTCCAGCTCCCGCAGGTCGGCGCCGTCGGCGGTGACCCGGCCCCCCGTCGGGTCGTAGAACCGCGCCACGAGTTTGACCAGCGTCGACTTGCCGGCGCCGGTCTCGCCGACGAAGGCGACGGTCTGCCCGGCGGGTATCCGCAGGCTGATTCCGGCCAGCGCCTCGCCCTTCTCGCCGCGCTCCTGCGCGGTGCCGTACGCGAACCGGACGTCCTCGAAGGCGATCTCGCCGCGCAGCTCCCGCACGCCCCGCGGGTCGGCGGGGGCCGGTGTCGCGGTCGGTTCGCGCAGCAGTTCCTGGATCCGGCCGAGGGACACCGTGGCCTGCTGGTAGCCGTCGAAGACCTGGGACAGCTGCTGGACGGGCGCGAAGAACAGGTCGATGTACAGCAGGTACGCCACCAGCGCGCCCAGCGTCAGCGTGCCGGCCTCGACACGGCCGGCCCCGGCGATCAGGACGGCCGCGGCCGCCCCCGACGACAGCAGCTGCACGAACGGGAAGTAGACCGAAATCAGCCACTGGCCGCGCACCCGCGCCTGCCGGTAGGCGTCGCTGCGCTCCGCGAAGCGGACCGCCCCGGCGCCCTGCCGGCGGAAGGCCTGCACGATGCGCAGCCCGGAGACGGACTCCTGGAGGTCGGCGTTGACGAGGCTGACCCGGTCGCGGGCCAGCTCGTACGCGGCGACCGACTTGCGGCGGAAGAAGACGGTGCCGACGACGAGGACGGGCAGGGTCGCGAAGACGATCAGGGCGAGGCCGGCGTCGATGACGACGAGGGCGACGAGGATCCCGAGGAAGGTGAAGACGGAGACGACGGCGGTGACGAGCCCGGTCTGCAGGAACGTCGCCAGCGCGTCCACGTCCGTGGTCATCCGGGTCATGATCTTGCCGGTGAGCTCGCGCTCGTAGTAGTCCAGGCCGAGCCGCTGGAGCTGGGCGAAGATCTTCACGCGCAGGGCGTACAGCACCCGCTCGCCGGTCCGGCCCGTCATCCGCGTCTCGGCGAACTGGGCCGCCCACTGGCCGACGACGACGACCAGGGCCAGCAGCGACGCCGCCCAGACCGCGCCGATCGCGGCCTGCTCGACGCCCTGGTCGATGCCGTGCCGGATCAGGACGGGCAGCAGCAGTCCGGCGGCCGCGTCCGCGGCGACGAGCCCGAGGCTGATGGCGAGCGGCGCCCAGAAGCCGTGCAGCAGGCGGCGCAGGTTGTAGCTGGACTCGGCGCCCGCGGCGCGGGACTCGTCGACGTCCGGCACGTCGTCGGCGGGCGGCAGGGCGGCCACCTTCGCGAGCAGCTCGGGCGTGGCCGGCATCCCGCCGACGGCTCCCGCCATGGTGAACACCGCCCCGGGCCCGCCGGCCGCGGCCGCGGCGGCGGGTGCGCCGGCCTTCTGCGAGCCGTCCTGCTGCCGGCGCCACAGCTCGGGCGTGATTCCGCCGGCGACGCGCCGCTTGGCGTTGACCGGCTCGGCGTCGATCTCGGCTTCGAGCTCGATGTCCTTCTCGAAGTCCCGCTCGTACCCGGCGGCCGCGCCGGGGGCGTCGGCGGTGGGGGGCGAGCCGGCGGCGAGGGCGTCCGGGTCGGTCAGCAGCCGCCGGTACAGGGCGGAGCGGCGCTCCAGCTCCTCGTGGGTGCCGATGTCGGCGAGGCGCCCGCGGTCGAGGACGGCGATCCGGTCGGCGAGCGCGAGCGTGGAGCGGCGGTGCGCGATCAGCAGGGTGGTGCGGCCCGCCATGACGGCGCGCAGCGCCTCGTGGATCTCGTGCTCGACGCGGGCGTCGACGGCCGAGGTCGCGTCGTCGAGGAGGAGCAGGCGGGGGTCGGTGAGGATCGCGCGGGCCAGGGCGATGCGCTGGCGCTGGCCGCCGGAGAGGGTCAGGCCCTGCTCGCCGACCTTGGTGTCGTACCCGGCCGGCAGGGCTTCGACGAAGCCTTCCGCCTGGGCGGCGCGGGCGGCGGCCCGGATCTCCTCGTCGGTGGCCTCGGGCCGGCCGAAGGCGATGTTCGCGCGGATGGTGTCGGAGAAGAGGAAGGAGTCCTCCGGGACGAGGCCGATGGCGGCGCGCAGCGAGTCGTACGTGAGGTCCCGTACGTCGTGCCCGCCGACGCGGACGGCTCCGCGGTCGGCGTCGTAGAAGCGGGGCAGGAGGAGGGAGAGCGTCGACTTGCCGGAGCCGGAGGATCCGACGACGGCGACGGTCTCGCCGGCGCGGACGGTGAGGGAGAACCCGTCGAGGACGGGCCGGGCGGGGTCGTAGCCGAAGACGACCCGGTCGAACTCGACGGTGGCGGGCGCGTCGGCGGGCAGCTCCCGGGAGCCCTCCCGGATGGCGGGTTCGGTGTCGACGAGCTCGAACACGCGCTCGGCGCCGGCGCGGGCCTGCTGCCCGACGGTGAGCACCATGGCCAGCATGCGGACGGGGCCGACGAGCTGGGCGAGGTAGGTGGAGAAGGCGACGAACGTGCCGAGGGTGACCTGCCCGCGGGTGGCCATCCAGCCGCCGAGGGCCAGCATGGCGACCTGGGCGAGGGCGGGGACGGCCTGGAGGGCGGGGGTGTAGCGGGAGTTCAGGCGTATGGTCCGCAGCCGGCCGGCGAAGAGCCGGCGGCCTGCGTCGCGCAGCTTGCCGGTCTCCTGCTCCTCCTGGCCGAAGCCCTTGACGACGCGGACGCCGGTCACGGCCCCGTCGACGACGGACGCGACGGCGGCGGCCTGGCCCTGCGCCCACCAGGTGGCGGGGAAGAGCCGCTTGCGACTGCGCTGGGCTATGAACCACAGGGCGGGCGCCATCAGCAGCGCGACGAGCGTCAGCAGCGGCGACAGCCACAGCATGACGCCGAGGGATATGCCGAAGAGGAGGAAGTTGCCGACGGTCATCGGCAGCATGAAGAGCAGGCCCTGGATGAGCTGGAGGTCGCTGGTGGCGCGGCCGACGACCTGGCCGGTGGACAGCTCGTCCTGGCGCCGGCCGTCGAGGCGGGCGATGGTCGCGTACATGTCGGTGCGCAGGTCGTGCTGCACGTCGAGGGCGAGGCGCCCGCCGTAGTAGCGGCGTATGTAGGTGAAGGCGTAGACGAGCAGCGCCGCGCCGACGAGCAGGCCCGCCCAGGGGGCCATGGGCTTGCTGTGGTCGCCGATGACGTCGTCGATGATGACCTTGGTGACGAGCGGGACGAGGGCCGTGACGGCCATGCCGGCGAGGGAGGAGCCGAGCGCGAGGAGCACGTTCGCCTTGTACCGCCAGGTGTAGGCCGCGAGCCGCCTGGCCCAGCCCCGGCCCTTCTCCTGCGGCCCGCCGTCCCGCCGCCCGCCGTCCTGCGGACTCTTCCCGGCTGTCTGCTCTGTCTGCGCCGCCGCCACGTTCTGCCTCCCCGTCGTCCCCGTCGCTGCCGCCTCACCCAACGCACCCACCGGCGGATTTCATCCCGCCGCACCATTTCGACGGTGCGGATGTGTCACGTCGGGCGCACGCGGGGCGCGGCCGTCCGCGTGAGCGCGCCCGCGGCGCCGGGGCGGCCGGCTCAGCCGTGCGGCGCCGCCCCGCGTGCGGCGTCCGGCGGGCGCGCCCATGCTGGGCGCATGCCCGAGCCGCAGGAGGAGCCGCCGCCGGACGGGGGGCGCGACCGGGGGTCGGCCCTGGAGAAGGTGGCGTACGTCACGGCTCCGGCGACCGTCGTCCTCGGCCTCCTCTACTACTTCGGCCGGACGTACACCGACGCGTACTACGCCTACTTCGGCATCCCGGCGAACGACCTCCAGCTCTCCCTCCAGGCCTACGTCGCCAGGAGCCCGACCGCCGTCTTCTTCCCGTTCTGGATGCTGCTGGTCTGCGGTCTGGTCGTGCTGCTGGTGCTGGGCGCGGTGGGCCGGGCCCTGGCGGTGCCGGGCCGCGAGGCGGTGCGCCGCAGGGTGGTGCTGTCGTTGCTGGCCGTCGGCATGCTGCTGGTCCTGGCGGGCTTCCCGGCCTTCTTCCTGGAGGGCCGGATCTCCTGGCTGCCGCAGGGGTGGGTGAGCGAGTTCCTGCCCTGCCTGATCGTGGCGCTGGGGGCGACGCTGGCGTTCTTCGCCGTCCAAATGCACCTGGGGCGGCCCCGGCGCGACGACCGCGACCCGGGCGCCCTCACGGGCGACCGCCTGTGGCTGGCGGGCGGCGCCCTGCTGATCGGGCTGCTCACGCTCAGCCTGTTCTTCGCCATGGCGCGGTACGCGGACCAGGCGGGCAGGACCGCGGCCGTCGGCCTCGCGGCCACGGGGTGCGTCGACGACGAGTGCCCCCGGGTCATCGTCCACTCGAGGGTGCCCGTCCCCCACCACCTGGAGGACATCCATTTCACCGACAGGGGCCCGGGCATGGCGCCGTACCGGTACCAGTACCGCGGGTTCCGGCTCCTCGCGAAGTCACCGGCCCGCTTCTACCTGATCTCCCACGCCCTCTCCCGCCAGGAGCCCCGCCTGGCGGTGATCCCCGACGACGACTCCGTCCGCCTGGAGATCAGCCCATGACCCCGTTGGGCGGGTCCTCGGTGGGAGTGGCCTCTGTGGGCGCGGCGTCCTCCGTCGGCGACGGGTCCTCGGTGGGAGTGGCCTCTGTGGGCGCGGCGTCCTCCGTCGGCGACGGGTCCTCGGTGGGAGTGACGTCCGTGGGCGCGGCGTCTCCCGTCGGCGACGGGTCGGACGGTTCCTCGGTGCCGCCGGTGGACTCACCGGCGGTCGCCTCGCCGATGACGTCGACCGTGTAGATCTCGCCGTCGGAGGTTTCGACGGTGAGCTGTCCGCTGTAGCCGCCGGGTTCGAAGGCCACGTGCTGGATCACGACCGTGCAGCTTCCGTGGGGCGGCAGTTCGACGCCGGTGCAGTTGTCCTCCGCGAGGTACATCTCCCCCTGGCGGAATCTCACCGACGCCCTCCTCACGGTCTCGGCCGCCGACACCCTCTGCACGGTCTGCGCCTCGCTCTTGGGGTTGGTGACGTCAAGGTGCCGGTTGACCGGCTTGCCCACGGGCGCGGTGGGCACGTGGACGGTCGGCCGGGACCGGTGGGCGCTCTCCCCCAGGAACAGCGTGTCCGAGGAGGTGCCGCTGTCGGACGGCTCCGCCGCCGTGGACGGCCCTGTGTCGGGCTCCGGGGTCGGAGCGGGTTCCTGGCAGGCGGCAAGGACGGCGGCCAACACGGTCGCGGCCGCCGCTGCGGCGAGGCTTCGGGGGATTGCGGGCATGACGGGGTCTGCGCCTCCGCTCCCGGATCGACGAGGATCGGCTCACGGGTACGCTCCCACAGCCGCCGCCCACCGCCCCGGGATCCCGACCGTGACACTGCGTCATCACCCGAAGGGCGTCAGACGGCGTCGAACTCGTACTCCAGGACGTACGCGGAGGAGTCGAGCGCCATCTCGTTGACCTCCACGACCCGCCGGTCGGCGTCGAACGCGGTGCGGCACACCAGCACGACGGGCGTCCCGGGCCCGAGGGCGAGCGCCTTGGCCTCCTCCGGTGCAGGCATCCGCGACCGGACCTCCTCCCGGAACCGGACGGGCCTGCGCCCGAGCTCGGCAAGCCGGGCGTAGACCCCACCGGGCCCGGTGTCCGGCTCGGCGATGCGGGTGCCGACGGTGAGGGCGGCGTCCAGGTAGGAGGTGGACACGAGGACGGGCTTGCCGTCGAGGACGTACCGTCGGCGGCGGGCACAGACACGACCACCCTCCCCTACCCCGAGCAAGGCCCCGAACCCGGGCGGTGCGGCCTCCTCCCCCACGGACAGCAGCTCGACCGACAGATCCCGGTCCTGGGAGTCGGCTTCCCAGAGGGACAGGCCCGCACCCCAGACGTCGCCCGCAAGGCGCTGGATACTGCGGCGGCGGATCAGCTTGAAGTCCCGGACGAACACCCCGGCGCCCTTGCGGGCCTCCACGAGGCCCTCTGTCTGGAGGACGCCGAGAGCCTGGCGGGCCGTCATGCGGGCCACGCCGTACTTGGCCATCAGGTCGTTCTCGCCGGGAAGACGGTCGCCCGGACCGTACGTGCCGTCCTGGATGGCTGCCTTCAGCTCGCCGGCAATCCGCTGGTACTTGGGCTGCCGCCCGGAGCCGTTACTCGGCATGCGTCCTCCCGATCATCTCTCGACATCGTAGGCGCGGAATGCAGCCGTGCTTGCTCAGCCCTACACACGATACGTGCATCTCTAGAGATAGCTTGACCGAAGGCCGCCCAGGGGGTTCACTCAAGGCATCGGAATCTCTAGAGAGGCGATTCGGATGACGATGGCGCCATGTCTGCCGAGCGAAGAATCCTGGCTCCTCCCCCGCAGCCCCCGCACCCCCGGCTGGGCCCGGGCGTTCTTCCGCGCGCAGGCGCGCGCGTGGGGTGTCGCCCGGCCGACTGCGGAGGCGGCGGAGCTGGCGCTGTCGGAGCTCGTCACCAACGCCGTACGGCACGCACGGGCACCGCGCGGCCGGAAGATCGGCGTACGGGCGGTGTGGGACGGGGCCTGCCTGCGGATCGAGGTGGCCGACGCCGGCGACCGCGTCGACCTCGAACCGGCCCCGCCCGGGCCGGACGGCGAACGCGGCCGCGGCCTGGCGGTCGTGGCGGCCGTGGCGGACCGCTGGGGCCACGGCCCCCGGCCGCACGGCATCGGCAAGACGGTGTGGGCGGAGTTTCCCGTCAGGGGGTAGGGGCTGGGAGCGGCTTCGCCCGGCCGCTGAGCCCTGTCCGGGCGATCAAGTTCGCAGCAGTCCGTCACTGACGCGGGATATCAATGCCCGCCGCGCGCAGGTGCTCCTCGACCAGCCCGTTCAGCCGCGCGATGGACGGTGCCTCGTCCTCCCGGTGGTGGTTGACCACGCCGTACCGGGAGGCCGCGTCGGGCCCGTGCGGTCGCTTGGCCGGCAGCGTCAGCAGCGCGCGGACGCCCAGCAGGTTGGCGGCCACCGCTGAGGCCAGCTCCTCGATCCGCGGGTCGTCGGGATCCCAGGACCTCGCCTCCCAGCCGCGCTTGGTCAACTCGACGAACTCGGGGTCGTCGAGCCGGTGTTCGAGGTTGGCCAGGAAGAGGTCGAAGACGTCGGGAGCAAGCGCCCGCGACAGCACCAGGGCCTCCCGCTGGGTGGTGACGTAGTCGGGGCTGAAGTCGAGCTCGGCGAGTCGCTCCAGGACCGCGCAGGCCCGGTCGGGCAGCAGGGCGCGGTCACCGTGGGCGAGCCGGTGCAGGGTGTCGCGGCGGGCGGTCAGCTCCTCGATCTGTTCGGTGAGCCGGCGGCGGACGTCGTCCAGGGCGGTGGCGAACCGCTCGGGCTCGGCGTCGAGCAGCTCGCCGATCTCGGCCAGCGGCACGCCCGCCCCGGCCAGGGCCCGGACCTGGACAAGGCGCAGCAGGTCGGCCGATCCGTAGCGCCGGTAGCCGGAATGGTCCCGTTCCGGTTCGGCGACCAGGCCGAGCCGGTGGTAGTGCCGCACCGTCTTGACGGTGATGCCGACGAAAGCCGCCGCCTGACCGATCGTGAGCCCGTCTGCCATGGGGCGACCCTAACGCTCACCTGTCGCCTTGACCTTGACCTTGGGTCAGGGCCCACGCTCGGCTCACACCCGCCGACACGAGATGAGGAATCACCGTGAGTGAGCAGAACACCACCGCGCAGGACCGCCCCGAGCTGCGGAAGGCCATGCAGGAGATCGTCGACGCCGGTTTCTCCGGCGTGCAGCTGCGCGTGAACGACGAGCTCGGCGAGTGGGTCGGCAGCGCCGGGGTGAGCGAGCTGGGCCGGACCGAGAAGCCGCCGACCGACGGGCACTTCCGGGTCGGCAGCGTCACCAAGACCTTCGTCGCGACCGTCGTCCTGCAGCTGGTGGCCGAGGGCAGGCTCGGCCTCGAGGACCTGGTGGCCGACCACGTGCCCGAGTTCGGGCTCGACCGGCGGATCACGGTACGGATGCTCCTGCAGCACACCAGCGGGCTGTTCAACTTCACCGGCGAGTTCTCCGAGGACGGATCGGTCGAGCCCGGTGTGGTCGCAGGATGGGGCAAGGAGTGGGTGGACCTGCAGCACGCGACCTACCGGCCGGAGGAGCTGGTGCGGGGGGCGTTGGCGAAGCCGGCGCGGTTCGAGCCGGGGACGGCCTGGAGCTACTCCAACACCAACTATGTCCTGGCCAGGCTGCTGATCGAGCAGGTCACCGGCCGCTCGCTGCCCGAGGAGATGCACCGGCTGATCCTGGGCCCGCTCGGGCTGACGGGCACCCTGCTGCCGGAGACCCGGGAGGACATCCCCGAGCCGCACGCTCACGGCTACTTCGGCTACGACGACGCCGGACAGTGGAAGGTGGTCGACACCACCCGCTTCAACCCCTCCTGGGTATCCGCCGCAGGCGACATGATCTCGACCAGCCGGGACCTCCACACGTTCTTCTCCGCGCTGAACAGCGGCAAGCTCATCTCGACCGGGCTTCTGGCCGAGATGCGCGTCGCGGACCCCACGATGGGTTACGGCCTGGGAGTGTTCGTGGAGGAGCTGGACGGCGGCAGCACCGTCCTCCACCACAACGGAGGGTTCTGGGGCTGGGGCGCAGTGATGTACAGCACGCCCGACGGCACCAAGACCCTGACCGGCTCGCTGACCTCCGGGGACGCCGAAGTGGACCTGCCCACCATGGCCGGGACGTTCGAGAAGGTGAAGCAGACGCTGGTCAAGGCGGTGTTCGCCTGAAACTAGAGGTGCGTCGGGGCGAACATGCGGAGTGTGGCCGGAAGGACGACCACCGACGGGCCGGATGTGGCCAGGGCCTTCTCCAGGTCCGCGCGGAGGGCGTCCGGGGTGGTGGTGACGGCGGGGACGCCGAAGGACTCGGCCAGGGCCGCGAAGTCCGGGCGGGTCAGTTCGGTGCCGGCGGTGCGGCCGTCGAAGGCGTCGGCCATGTACTCGCGGAGGATGCCGTAGCCGCCGTCGTCGACGATCAGCCAGGTGACGTCCAGGTCGTGCTGGCGGGCCGTGGCCAGCTCGGCGAGGGAGTACATGGCGCCGCCGTCGCCGGAGACGGCGAGGACGGGGGTGCCCGGCTCGGCCAGGCAGGCGCCGAGGGCGGCGGGGAAGGCGTAGCCGAGGCCGCCCGCGCCCTGCGCCGAGTGCATGGTGTTCGGGTGCCGCGGGTCGAAGGCCGACCACGCCCAGTACGCCAGGATCGTCATGTCCCAGAACGACGGGGAGCGGGCGGGCAGGGCCGAGCGGATCGAGGCCAGCAGGCCCTGCTCCAGGTCCAGGTTCTGGGCGGCGAGGCGGGCCGCGACGGCCGACAGGACGGTGCGGACACGCCCTGCGGCGGCCGGGTCGCGGCGTTCGGCGACGGTCTCCAGGAGTGCCTGGAGGGCGAGGCGGGCGTCGGCGTGGATGCCGAGTGCGGTGTGGTTGGACTCCAGCTTGCCGGGGTCGGCCTCGATCTGGACGACGCGGCCGCGGGGCCGGAACGTGTGGTAGTTCGACGACAGCTCGCCGAGCCCGGAGCCGACCACCAGCAGAACGTCCGCGTCTTCGAGGAAGTCGGTCGTGTGGCGGTCCTCCAGCCAGGACTGGAGGGACAGCGGGTGCTTCCAGGGGAAGGCGCCCTTGCCGCCGAAGGTGGTGGCGACGGGCGCGTCGAGGCGCTCCGCGAGCTGTTTCAGCTTTCCGGCCGCGTCCGAGCGGATGACGCCGCCGCCCGCGAGGATCGCCGGGCGTTCGGCGTGCTCCAGCCAGTGCGCGGCGAGCGCGGTCAGCTCGGGGCGCGGGGCGAGCTCGTGCGGGGTGGCGTCCATGCCGGTGACCTGTGGGATGAACGTTTCCGCCCGCAGGACGTCCTCGGGGATCTCCACCCAGACCGGCCCGTGCGGCGCCGTCAGCGCCGACTCCCACGCCGCGGCGAGGGCGGACGGGATCTGGGAGGGGGTGCGGGCGGAGTGGACGGACTTGACGACGTCCCGGAAGGAGGCGGCCTGGTCGCGCAGTTCGTGCAGGTGGCCGCGGCGCCCGCCGCCGAGGCCCGCGGTCGGCACCTGCGAGGAGACGGCGAGGACCGGCGAGGAGGCGGCGGCCGCCTCCGCCAGGGCGGGCAGCGCGGTGAGCGCGCCCGGGCCCGTCGACAGCAGCAGCGGCACGGCCTCGCCGGTCAGCCGGCCGTACGCGTCCGCCGCGAAGCCGGCGTTGTTCTCCACCCGCAGTGTGACGAGCCGCAGGTCGGAGCGGCCGACCGCGTCGAACAGGCCGAGGGCGTGCTGCCCCGGCAGCCCGAAGACGGTCGTCGCGCCGAGCCCGCGCAGCGTCTCCACGACCAGGTCCCCGCCCGTGCGGCCGGGCGGTGCGGCGAGTGCCGCCGCCCGCTGGGCGTCGGTGGGGCGGAGTACCAGGTCGTGGTCGTGCGTCACGCTGTGCGGGCCTTCCGTGCCGTCGCGCCGAAAGGGCTCGGCGCCTGCTCGCCTGCCGGCCTGCCGGCCTACTTGCCCTTCGCGGCCGCGATCTGGCGGCTCATGATGGTGGTCAGCTCGTACGCGGTGTGCGAGGCCGCGACCGAGGTGATCTCGGCGTGATCGTACGCCGGGGCGACCTCGACGACGTCCGCGGACACCAGGTTGCAGGAGGACAGGCCGCGGATGATCTCCAGCAGCTCGCGGGAGGTCATGCCGCCCGCCTCGGGGGTGCCGGTGCCGGGGGCGTGGGCCGGGTCGAGGACGTCGATGTCGATGGAGATGTACAGCGGGCGGTCGCCGATGCGCTGGCGCAGCTGGTCGGCGACCTCGTCGGCGCCGCGGCGGTAGACGTCGGCCGAGGTGACGATGCCGAAGCCCATCTTGGCGTCGTCGTCGAGGTCCTGCTTGCCGTACAGCGGGCCGCGGGTGCCGACGTGGGAGAGGGCCTCGGTGTCGAGGATGCCCTCCTCGACGGCGCGGCGGAACGGGGTCCCGTGGGTGTACTCGGCGCCGAAGTAGGTGTCCCAGGTGTCCAGGTGGGCGTCGAAGTGCAGCAGGGCGACCGGGCCGTGCTTCTTCGCGACCGAGCGCAGCAGCGGCAGGGCGATGGTGTGGTCGCCGCCGAGGGTCATCAGGCGGGAGCCGGCGTTCAGCAGGTCGTCGGCCGCGGCCTCGACCGTCTCGACGGCCTCGTTGATGTTGAAGGGGTTCACCGCGATGTCGCCGGCGTCGGCGACCTGCGCCAGCGCGAACGGGGAGGCGTCCTGCGCCGGGTTGTACGGGCGCAGCAGGCGGGAGGCCTCGCGGATGGCGTTGCCGCCGAAGCGGGCGCCGGGGCGGTAGGAGACGCCGGAGTCGAAGGGCACGCCGACGACGGCGACGTCGGCGGAGCCGACCTCGTCCAGGCGGGGCAGTCGCGCGAACGTCGCGGGGCCCGCGTAGCGCGGGATGCGGGAGGAGTCGACCGGTCCGCGCGGCGTCTGCTCGGTGCTCATGGGGTGCCCTTCGTGAGGTCCTACTGTGCGGTCCTTCGAGCGTACGGCGCGGCCGGGAGGGCGCGAAGTGTACGTTTCCTCCATACGGCCCTGCTGACATGTCCGGAGTATCCATGGACGAATCCCGCACACCGGATGTTCCGGGCCCCGGCGGGGGTCCTGCCTCGCCGGTGCCGCCCGTGCCGCTGGGGGCGCTGCTCGGCGACCGGGAGCTCGGCCTGCGGCACGTGGCGGGGCCCGGGGAGGCGGCGGTGCACGGGGTGCACGCCTCGGAGATGGCCGATCCGGCGCCGTACCTGCTCGGCGGGGAGCTGCTCCTCACGGCGGGGGCCGCGGACGCGGCGGGGGCGGACTTCGAGGCCGCCGGGGGCCTCGCCGCGGCCGGCGGGTACGACCGGTACGCGGCCCGGCTCGTCGCGGCGGGCGCCGCCGCGCTCGGCTTCGGCGTGGCGCCGCTGCACGCGGAGGTGCCGCCCGCGCTGGCCGCGGCGTGCGCGCGCCACGGGCTGCCGCTGGTGGAGGTGCCGCCGCGGACCCCGTTCACCGCGGTCGCCCGCGCGGTGTGGCGGCTGATGGCCGAGGCGCGGACGCGGGAGCTGCGCCGGGTGACCGAGGCCCAGCAGGCCCTCGCGGCCGCGGCGGCCCGCCCCGACCCGGTCCCGGCGGTGCTGTCGCGGCTCGCGGCCGGCCTCGGCGGGTACGTCGTGCTGTGGCCGGACGGCCGGGCGGCGGGCAGCCCGCCGCCGGCCGCGGCCGGGGCTCGGGAGGCACTGGATGCGCTGCTGGCCCGGGTGGGGCGGCCCGGCGGCCCGGCCACCGCCACGGACCAGGCGGGCGGCTGGCACCTGGCGGCCCACGCCCTGGGCCGGCACGCGGACCGGCAGGCCGCCCTGGGCACCGCCGCCCCGGTCCGGACCCCGGGGGACCACACGGTCGCCTCGGTCGCGGCGGTGCTGCTGACGCTGCTCACCGCCGAGCGGCCGGCCGGGGAGCAGGCCGCGGCGCTGACCCGGCTGCTGCTGGGCGGCTCCCCCGCCGCGGCACTGGGCGGCCCGGGCCCCTGGTACGCCGTCCACGCCCGCGGCGGCCCGGACCCGCGGGGGCTGGCGGCCGCGCTGGGCACCGTACTGGCCGACCCGGACGGGCCGGCCGTACGGCTCCTCACGGACCGGGATCCGGGCCCGCAGCCCGGGTGGCGGCTGGGGGTCAGCGCCCCGTCAGCGCCGGACGCCCTGCCCGTGGCCGACGCGCAGGCGCACCGCGCCCTGGCCCGCGCCGAGGCGGCCCGTACGGCCGTGGCCCGGCACACCGAGCCGGGCCTGGCGGGCCTGGTCGGCGAGGCCGAGGCCCGCGCCCACGCAGAGGCCCTGCTCGGGCCGCTCCCGCCGGTGCTGAGGGACACGCTGCGCACCTGGCTGGCCCGGCACGGCAGCTGGGACCGCACGGCGGCCGACCTGGGGGTGCACCGCAACACCGTCCGCCAGCGGATCGCCCGCGCCGCGGCCCTGCTGGACCGGGACCTGGAGGACGCGGACGTCCGCATGGAGCTGTGGTTCGCCCTGCGGACGGCGGCTCGGGCGGCGGCGGACGGGCCGGTCAGCGGTTGAAGGCCGGCAGGCCGAACCGCTGGACGACGGCCAGCCCGTCGCCCTTGGCGTCGGTGCTGTTGACGGAGTACACGAGGGTGCGGGACAGGTCGCGGGTGGCGGCGATGACCGTGTGGTAGCCGGGGCGGGCGCCGGTCTTGCCCCACACCTCCCTGCCGTTCACCGTGAACCGCTCCAGGCTCGCGCTGCGCGTGGCGCCGGGGATGTCCGGGACGGTGAACATCTCCTCCAGCTGCGGCGCGGGGACGACGCGGCCGCGGAACAGGGCGGTGAGGAAGCGCTCCAGGTCGCGGGTGGTGGAGATCATGTCGCCCGCGGCGAAGCGGTCGGACATGTTCCACTCGGTGACATCGACGGGCCTGCCGTCGATCAGCTGGTATCCGCGGTGGTGCGGGCCGTGGATGCGGGGGTCGGTGCCGCGCGGGAAGGACGTGCCGGCCATGCCGAGCGGGCGGAAGATCCGGACCTCGGCCTGGTGGGCGTAGCTGTCGCCGGTGGTCTTCTCCACCAGCATGCCGAGGACCGTGTAGTTGATGTTGTTGTACTGCTGTCGCGTGCCCGGGTCGAAGGCCGGGCCCTTGGCGGTGCCGGAGGCCACGGACTGCTGCGGGGTGATCGTCTCGAAGCGGTGCGGGTACTCCTCGGCGACGGTGTCGCCGAAGCCGTCGCCGCCCTGGATGCCGCTGGTGAAGTTGAGCAGGTGGCGGACGGTGACGGGCTTGGCGAACGTCGCGGGCAGCAGCCCCGGCATCAGCTGCTGCACGGAGGCGTCCAGGTCGATCCGGCCCTCGGCGGCGAGCTGGAGGACCAGCGCCGCGGTGACGACCTTGGTGGTGGAGCCGGCCCGGAAGCGGGCGTTCTCGTGGGCCGGGGCGCCGGTGCGCAGGTCGCGGACGCCGGCCGTGCCGGTCCAGCGGCCGTTCCCGCCGACGCGGACGAGGGCGGCCGTCGCGTCCCGGTCGGGCAGCCCGGCCAGGGCGGCGCGCAGCGCCGCGGTATCGGGGCCCTGCGCGGCGTCCCGGGAGGCGGCGGCCGGGGCGGGTGCGGCGGCGTGGGCGGCGGTGGCGAGGGGTCCGGCGGTGAGCCCGAGGAGGAGGGCGGCGGCGAGGGCGGTGCGGGTGCGGCGGTTCCGGCGGTTCATACGGGCTCCCGGGCGGTCGGTGTGGGGCGGCGTCGGACGGATCCCATCCTGGTGATCACCGGCCGCCTGCCGGATCCTCCGCGGGCAGGAGCCGCCCCCTGCGGGTAACACCCTTTTCCGTCAGGGGCGTTGGCAGGGGTCCCCCCGAGGCCGTCCCCGGTGCCGCCACCAGCGGGGGTGGCGCTTGTCATACCGTCTGCCGAGCTCTGGACAGAGTCGCCAACTCGCCGGTAACTTTGCTATGAGCAAGCGCTTAGACACAGGCGGCGGACTGCCGCGACGAAGGGAGCCGGCCGTGCGCCGTACGGTGTTCAACGAGGACCACGAGGCCTTCCGGGAGACCCTCCGCGCCTTCATCGAGGCCGAGGTCGTACCGGTCTACGACGAGTGGTTCGCCGCCGGCCAGGCGCCCCGCGACTTCTACTACAAGCTCGGCGAGCTGGGCGTCTTCGGCATCAACGTCCCCGAGGAGTTCGGCGGCGCCGGCCTGGACACCCACAAGTTCGAGGCCGTCCTGTACGAGGAGACCTCCCGCGCGGGCGTCAACTTCGGCGGCTCCGGCGTGCACGTCCTGCTCGCCCTGCCCTACATCAAGATGCTCGCCACCGACGAGCAGAAGAAGCGCTACCTCCCGAAGTTCGTCTCCGGCGAGGAGATGTGGGCGCTGGCGATGACCGAGCCGGGCACCGGCTCCGACGTCGCGGGCATGAAGACCACCGCGAAGCTCTCCGAGGACGGCACGCACTACGTCCTCAACGGCGCCAAGACCTTCATCACCGGCGGTGTGCACGCCGACCGCGTCATCGTCTGCGCCCGCACCTCCGCCCCGACCGAGCAGGACCGCCGCTTCGGCATCTCCCTGTTCGCCGTGGACACCAAGTCCGAGGGCTACTCCATCGGCCGCAAGCTCGACAAGCTGGGCCTGAAGACCTCCGACACCGCCGAGCTGGCGTTCGTCGACGTCAAGGTCCCCGTCGAGGACCTGCTCGGCGAGGAGGGCAAGGGCTTCTACTACCTCGGCCACAACCTGGCCTCCGAGCGCTGGGGCATCGCCTTCGGCGCGTACGCCCAGGCCGCCGCGGCGATCCGGTTCGCCCAGCAGTACGTGACCGAGCGCACCGTCTTCGGCAAGCCGGTCGCCCACTTCCAGAACACCAAGTTCGAGCTGGCCGCCTGCCAGGCCGAGGTGGACGCCGCCCAGGCCGTCGCCGACCGCGCCCTGGAGGCCCTGGACGCCGGCGAGCTGACCCCGGCCGAGGCCGCCTCCGCGAAGCTGTTCTGCACCGAGGTCGCCCACCGCGTCATCGACCGCTGCCTCCAGCTGCACGGCGGCTACGGCTACATGAACGAGTACCCGATCGCCCGCCTGTACGCCGACAACCGCGTCAACCGCATCTACGGCGGCACCAGCGAGATCATGAAGTCGATCATCGCGAAGTCGATGGGGCTGTAAGACTCCTTGAGCAAGGCGCTGACCGACCTCCTCGATCTGCTCGACCTGGAGCAGATCGAGGAGGACATCTTCCGCGGCCGGAGCCGCACCTCCCTGGTGCCGCGGGTGTTCGGCGGGCAGGTCGCGGCGCAGGCGCTGGTCGCGGCCGGCCGGACCGTGCCCCGGGACCGCACCGCGCACTCCCTGCACTCGTACTTCCTGCGCACGGGGGACGCCGGCGCGCCCATCGTCTACTCCGTGGACCGCATCCGCGACGGGCGCTCCTTCACCACCCGGCGCGTCGTCGCCGTCCAGCACGGCCAGCCGATCTTCCACCTCTCGGCGTCCTTCCAGACGTACGAGGAGGGCCTCGACCACCAGGTCGCCATGCCCGCCGCCCCGGACCCCGAGACGCTGCCCACGGCCGCAGAGGACCTGCCCGCCTACCGGCACCTGTTCCAGGACGCGGGCACCGTCGAGCGGCTGCTGGAGTCGCGGGCCGCGGTGGACCTGCGCTACGCGACGACCCCGCCGTGGGGCACCATCGGCGAGCCCGTCGAGCCGCGCTCGCAGGTGTGGTTCCGCACCGCCGGCAAGCTCGACGGGGACGACCCGCTGCTGCACACCTGCCTGGCCACGTACGTCTCGGACATGACCCTGCTGGACTCGGTGCTGCTCGCGCACGGCCGGGGCGGCTGGGCCGTCGGCGACGTGGTCGGCGCCTCCCTGGACCACGCGATGTGGTTCCACCGGCCGTTCCGCGCCGACGAGTGGCTGCTGTACGACCAGGACTCGCCGACCTCGCAACGAGGCCGCGGGCTCGGCCAGGCCCGCATCTGGACCCGGGACGGCCGCCTGGCCGTCACCGTCATCCAGGAGGGCGTGGTCCGCGTCCCGCGCGCCTGACGCACGGACCGGCGCGGCGCGCTGACGCCCGGGCGCGGTGCGACAGCGCCCGGTCCGTTCGCGCCGCGCCGCGCCCGGGCGGCCCTCAGCCGGCGAGGCCGGCCGCGTCCAGCAGGTAGGCGACCAGGGGGTCGTAGTAGCGCGGGTCGCGGACGTGGTCGTCCAGCGGGACCACCACCTGCACGGTTCCCTCGGCCTCGCCGAGGAAGAGGGCCGGGTCGTTGCAGTCCGCGTACCCCACCGCGTCCAGGCCGCGCTGGGCTGCGCAGCCCGCCCAGCCGTGGTCGGCGACGACGAGGTCCGGCAGGGGCCGGCCCGCGGCCGCGAGCCCGTCGAGGATCGCGGCCATCGGCTCGGGGGAGTGGGTGTGCCACAGGGTGGCGCCCCGCTCCAGGACCGCGACGTCGGCGAACTGCCACACCGAGGCCTCGTCGGCGACGAGCCCGGAGGGGATGGCGACGATCTCGCAGCCCGCCGCCCGCAGCGCCGCGGCGGTGGCCCGGTGCACGTCCAGCAGGCCGCCCGGGTGCCCGGTGGCGAAGAGGACGCTCTGCCGGTCCAGGGCCGCCTTGCGCAGCCGGGCCGCCATCCGGTCGAGCGCGGCGGCGGTCAGCTCGGGGTCGATGGTGTCCTGGCCCTGCCGGTGCTCGGCGTCGTCGACGACGCCGCAGCGCTCCGCCATCACCGCGAGGACGTCCTGCTCGTCGCTCCAGCGGTCGCCGAGGTCGAGGCCGAGCCAGTAGTGCCGGTCTCCGTTGGCGAGGGCCCGGTAGTGGGCCAGGTTGTTCTCGCGGGGGGTGGCGACCTGTCCGGCGATCCGCGTGCGGACCAGGTGTTCCACCAGTTCGGCGCGGGTCGGTACGGACGTCGGTATCGGCACGGTCGGCTCAGTCGGCTTCGGCATGCGGCCCATTGTGCCGCCGCCCCGCCGGAGGCGGGGCTTCCATCCCATGCGGCGGACCGGGCGCGTCACGCGCTCAGCGCCCCGAACGCGCCGTGCGCGAGCCGCCGCAGCAGCGACTCCGTGGCATTGCGGCCGGGCGTCCCCAGGTGCGGGGTGGAGTTCAGCAGGCCGAAGACGGCGTGGACGGCGACGCGGACCTCGGCCTCGCCGACGCCGGGGTGCAGTTCCCGCACGACGGCCACCCACAGTTCGACGTACTGGCGCTGGAGCTGCCGTACGAGCTTGCGGTCGGCGTCGCGCAGCCGGTCCAGCTCGCGGTCGTGGAGGGTGATGAGGGCGCGGTCGTCGAGGGCGAAGTCTATGTGGCCGTCGATCAGCGAGGCCAGGACGGCGGCCGGGTCGCCGGCGGCCTCCTCGACGCGGCGCCGGCCGCCGGTGAGCAGCCGCTCGCTGATCCCGACGAGCAGCTCGGCGAGCATGGCGTCCTTCCCGGCGAAGTGCCGGTAGAGCCCGGGGCCGCTGATGCCCACCGCCGCGCCTATCTCGTCGACGCCGACGCCGTGGAAGCCGCGTTCGGCGAAGAGGCGTGCGGCCTCACTGAGGATCTGCTCGCGACGGGTGGGTGCGGCCGCTGAAGTGCTCATGGGCATCCATTCTAGACAGGGCCGTTAGCGGTCGTTAACCTAGGCGCCACAGACGTTAACGCTCATTAACCCTGGATCCGAGCAAGGGAGCTCGACCGATGCAGCAGGCACCCGTGCTGACCAGCGCCGCGGACCCGGCGTCCGAGGCCTGGCGCACCAACGAGGCGGCCCACCGCGAACTGTCCGAGGGGCTGCGCGCCCGCCTGGAAGCGGTCCGCCTCGGCGGCGGCGAGAAGGCCCGGGCCCGCCACACGGCACGCGGCAAGCTGCTGCCCCGCGACCGGGTGGACGCGCTGCTCGACCCGGGTTCGCCGCTCCTGGAGCTGGCCCCGCTGGCCGCCGAGGGCATGTACGGGGGCGCGGCCCCGGCCGCCGGGGTCATCGCGGGCATCGGGCGGGTCAGCGGCCGCGAGTGCGTCATCGTCGCGAACGACGCCACCGTCAAGGGCGGCACGTACTACCCGATGACGGTCAAGAAGCACCTGCGGGCCCAGGAGGTGGCGCTGGAGAACCGCCTCCCCTGCCTGTACCTGGTCGACTCGGGCGGCGCGTTCCTGCCGATGCAGGACGAGGTCTTCCCCGACCGGGAGCACTTCGGCCGCATCTTCTACAACCAGGCCCGCATGTCGGGCGCCGGCATCCCGCAGATCGCCGCCGTCCTCGGCTCCTGCACCGCGGGCGGCGCGTACGTCCCGGCGATGAGCGACGAGGCCGTCATCGTCCGCAACCAGGGCACGATCTTCCTCGGCGGCCCGCCGCTGGTGAAGGCCGCCACCGGCGAGGTCGTCACCGCGGAGGAGCTCGGCGGCGGCGAGGTCCACAGCCGCGTCTCCGGCGTCACCGACCACCTCGCCGAGGACGACGCCCACGCCCTGCGGATCGTCCGCAACATCGTGGCGACCCTGCCCGAGCGGGGCCCCCTGCCGTGGGCGGTGGAGCCCGCCGAGGAGCCGAAGGCGGACCCGTACGGCCTGTACGGCGCGGTCCCCGTCGACTCGCGCACCCCCTACGACGCCCGCGAGATCATCGCCCGCATCGCCGACGGCTCCCGCTTCCAGGAGTTCAAGGCCGAGTTCGGCACGACGCTCGTCACCGGCTTCGCCCGGATCCACGGCCACCCCGTCGGCATCGTCGCCAACAACGGCATCCTCTTCGCCGAATCCGCCCAGAAGGGCGCCCACTTCATCGAGCTGTGCGACCAGCGCGGCATCCCCCTGCTGTTCCTGCAGAACATCTCCGGCTTCATGGTGGGCCGCGACTACGAGGCCGGCGGCATCGCCAAGCACGGCGCCAAGATGGTCACCGCCGTCGCCTGCACCCGCGTCCCGAAGCTGACGGTGGTCGTGGGCGGCTCGTACGGCGCGGGCAACTACTCGATGTGCGGGCGGGCGTACTCTCCCCGCTTCCTGTGGATGTGGCCCAACGCCAAGATCTCCGTGATGGGCGGCGAGCAGGCGGCGTCCGTCCTCGCCACGGTCAAGCGCGACCAGATCGAGGGCTCCGGCCAGGAGTGGTCCGCCGAGGACGAGGAGGCCTTCAAGGCCCCGGTCCGCGCCCAGTACGAGGAGCAGGGCAGCGCCTACTACGCCACCGCGCGGCTGTGGGACGACGGGGTCATCGACCCCCTGGAGACCCGCCAGGTGCTGGGACTCGCCCTGACCGCCTGCGCGAACGCGCCGCTGGGCGAGCCCGGCTTCGGCATCTTCCGTATGTGACCTGCGACCTGTGACGTGAGGACCCCCAAGATGTTCAGCACTGTCCTTGTGGCCAACCGGGGCGAGATCGCGGTCCGGGTCATCCGCACCCTGCGCGAGCTCGGGATCCGCTCGGTGGCCGTCTTCAGCGACGCCGACGCGGACGCCCGCCACGTGCGGGAGGCGGACACCGCCGTCCGGATCGGGCCCGCCGCCGCCTCCGAGAGCTACCTGTCCGCGGAGCGGCTGCTGGACGCGGCCCGGCGGACCGGCGCCGAGGCCGTCCACCCCGGCTACGGCTTCCTCGCGGAGAACGCCGCGTTCGCGCAGGCCTGCACCGAGGCCGGGCTGGTCTTCATCGGCCCGCCCGCCTCGGCGATCTCCCTGATGGGCGACAAGATCCGGGCCAAGGAGACCGTCCGGGCGGCGGGTGTGCCCGTGGTCCCCGGCTCCTCGGGGAGCGGCCTGTCGGACGGCGAGCTCGCCGAGGCCGCCGAGAAGATCGGCATGCCGGTCCTGCTCAAGCCGTCCGCGGGCGGCGGCGGCAAGGGTATGCGGCTGGTGCGCGACGGGGCGCTGCTGGCGGAGGAGATCGCGGCGGCCCGCCGCGAGGCCCGCTCCTCCTTCGGCGACGACACCCTGCTCGTGGAGCGCTGGGTGGACCGGCCCCGCCACATCGAGATCCAGGTGATGGCCGACGCCCACGGCAACGTCGTCCACCTCGGCGAGCGCGAGTGCTCGCTCCAGCGGCGCCACCAGAAGGTCATCGAGGAGGCCCCGTCCGTCCTGCTGACCCCGCAGGTCCGGGCCGCGATGGGCGCCGCGGCCGTCGAGGCGGCCCGCGCGTGCGGGTACGTCGGCGCGGGCACCGTCGAGTTCATCGTCCCCGGCGGCGACCCCTCCTCGTACTACTTCATGGAGATGAACACCCGCCTCCAGGTCGAGCACCCGGTGACCGAGCTGGTCACCGGCCTGGACCTGGTCGAGCTCCAGCTGCGGGTCGCCGCGGGCGGCGAACTCGGCCTCACCCAGGACGACGTGGAGCTGACCGGGCACGCGATCGAGGCCCGCGTCTGCGCGGAGGACCCGGCCCGCGGCTTCCTGCCGTCCGGCGGCACGGTCCTGGCGCTGTCGGAGCCGTCGGGGCGGACCGTGCGGACCGACTCGGGGCTGGCGGCCGGGGTGGACGTGGGCTCCACGTACGACCCGATGCTGTCGAAGGTGATCGCGTACGGGCCCGACCGGGCGGCCGCGCTGCGCGTGCTGCGCGGGGCGCTCGCCGACACGGTGATCCTGGGCGTGCAGACGAACGCCGGCTTCCTGCGCCGGCTGCTGGCCCACCCTGACGTGGTGTCCGGGAACATGGACACCGGCCTCGTCGAGCGCGACCTGCCGGGCCTCCTGCCGGACGGGGTCCCGCCCGAGGTGTACGCGGCCGCCGCCCTGCTGGCCCGCGAGCCCGCCCCGGACACGGCGGCCGGGCAGCGGTGGGCGGATCCGTTCTCCGCGGCCGACGGCTGGCGCCTGGGCGGCACCCCGGCCTGGACGGTGCACCACTTCCGCCTGCCCGGCCAGGACCCGGTCGCCGTCCGCACCCGCCGCCTCGGCGCCGAGCTGGAGATCGGGCACCCCGGCGGCGGGCCCGGCCCGGCCCGCGGCCGGATCGTCTCCCGCACCGCGGACCGGCTCACCGTCGAACTCGACGGCGCCACGCACACGTTCGGCCATGCCGCCTCCCCGGAGGGCGTCTGGCTCGGCCGCGACGGCGACAGCTGGCACGTCCAGCACCACGACCCCGTCGCGGCCGCACTCGGCGGCCGGGGCCGCGCCGGGGCCGACACCCTGGCCGCGCCGATGCCGGGCACCGTCACCGTCGTCAAGGTCGCGGTCGGCGACAAGGTCGCCGCCGGGCAGAGCCTGCTCGTCGTCGAGGCGATGAAGATGGAGCACGTCATCTCCGCCCCGCACGCCGGCACGGTCGCCGAGCTGGACGTCTCCCCCGGGACGACCGTCGCCATGGACCAGGTCCTGGCCGTCGTCACCCCCGACGAGGACGAGGAGGCGGGCGCGTGAAGGGGCTCCCCATGGCCGTCCCGGCCCCCGGCCTGCCCGCCCGGGTCCGCATCCACGAGGTCGGCGCCCGCGACGGGCTGCAGAACGAGCAGACGGCCGTCCCCACGGAGGTGAAGGCCGAGTTCATCCGCCGGCTGGCCGCCGCCGGGCTGCGCACCGTCGAGGCGACGAGCTTCGTCCACCCCAAGTGGGTGCCGCAGCTCGCCGACGCCGAGCAGCTCTACCCCCAGCTCGCGGACCTCGCCGCGGCGGGCGTGCACCTGCCCGTGCTCGTGCCCAACGAGCGCGGCCTGGACCGGGCGCTCGCCCTGGGCGCCGACCGGATCGCCGTCTTCGGCTCGGCGACCGAGACGTTCGCCGCCCGGAACCTCAACCGGACCGTCGCCGAGTCCCTCGCCATGTTCGAGCCCGTCGTGGCCCGTGCCAGGGAGGGCGGCGCGCACGTCCGCGGCTACCTCTCCATGTGCTTCGGCGACCCGTGGGAGGGGCCCGTGCCGGTCGCGCAGGTCGTCGGGGTGGCCAGGGCGCTGCTGGACCTCGGCTGCGACGAGCTGAGCCTCGGCGACACCATCGGCACCGCCACCCCCGGCCACGTGCGGTCGCTGCTCTCCGCCCTGAACGGGGCGGGCGTGTCGACCGACCGGATCGGCGTGCACTTCCACGACACCTACGGCCAGGCCCTCGCCAACACCCTGGCCGCGCTGGAGCACGGGGTGGCCACCGTGGACGCCTCCGCGGGCGGCCTCGGCGGCTGCCCGTACGCGAAGAGCGCCACCGGCAACCTGGCCACCGAGGACCTCGTGTGGATGCTCGACGGCCTCGGCATCGAGACCGGGGTCGACCTGGCCGCCCTCACCGCCACGAGCGTGTGGATGGCCGAGCGGCTGGGGCGCCCGAGCCCCTCCCGCACCGTCCGCGCCCTCTCCCACAAGGAGTGAAAGACACCATGTCCCTCGACCACCGCCTGACCCCCGAGCACGAGGAGCTCCGCCGCACGGTGGAGGCGTTCGCGCACGACGTCGTCGCGCCGAAGATCGGCGACTTCTACGAGCGGCACGAGTTCCCGTACGAGATCGTGCGCGAGATGGGCCGCATGGGCCTGTTCGGACTGCCCTTCCCCGAGGAGTACGGCGGCATGGGCGGCGACTACCTCGCCCTCGGCATCGCCCTGGAGGAGCTGGCCCGCGTCGACTCCTCGGTTGCGATCACCCTGGAGGCGGGCGTCTCCCTGGGCGCGATGCCGCTGTACCTGTTCGGCTCCGAGGAGCAGAAGCGGCAGTGGCTGCCCAAGCTGTGCTCGGGCGAGGTGCTGGGCGCGTTCGGCCTGACCGAGCCGGGGGCCGGCTCGGACGCCGGCGGCACCCGCACCACGGCCGTGAAGGACGGCGGCGAGTGGGTGATCAACGGTTCGAAGTGCTTCATCACCAACTCGGGGACGGACATCACGGGCCTGGTCACGGTCACGGCCGTCACCGGCCGCAAGGACGACGGCCGTCCGGAGATCTCCTCGATCATCGTGCCGTCCGGCACCCCCGGCTTCACGGTGGCCGCGCCGTACTCCAAGGTCGGCTGGAACGCCTCCGACACCCGCGAGCTGTCCTTCGACGGGGTGCGGGTCCCGCTGGAGAACCTGGTCGGCGAGGAGGGCCGCGGCTACGCCCAGTTCCTGCGCATCCTCGACGAGGGCCGCATCGCGATCTCGGCGCTGGCGACGGGCCTGGCGCAGGGCTGTGTGGACGAGTCGGTGAAGTACGCGAAGGAGCGGCAGGCGTTCGGCCGGCCCATCGGCGACAACCAGGCCATCCAGTTCAAGCTGGCGGACATGGAGATGCGCGCGCACATGGCCCGGGTGGGCTGGCGCGACGCCGCGTCCCGGCTGGTGAACGGCGAGCCGTTCAAGAAGGAGGCGGCCATCGCGAAGCTGTACTCCTCGACGGTCGCCGTCGACAACGCGCGGGACGCCACGCAGATCCACGGCGGCTACGGGTTCATGAACGAGTACCCGGTGGCCCGCATGTGGCGCGACTCCAAGATCCTGGAGATCGGGGAGGGCACGAGCGAGGTCCAGCGGATGCTCATCGCGCGCGAGCTGGGCTTCGCGGGCTGACGCGCGGGCACACCGGCCGGGGGCCGGCGCAGGGGAGCGATCCTGCGCCGGCCCCCGGCCTTTTTGGTCCGCGGAAATTCGGTTTCTGCCGAATTGCCGGATGCGGACCCGGCGGCATTTCCCACGCATCCGACGAACCGGCAATTCACTTTTCCCCGAGGGCACTTCGTGCGGAAGGGAAGACCGCGAAAGGTCTCCCGGAGATCACGATCGACGCCCGGGCGGGCACCGGCCTTGCATCCCCGCCGGAGATCCCTTTAGGTTAGGCTTACCTTCCCCACCGAACGGCCCGTTTCGGCCGCCCGGCACGTATGAAAGCGGACACCGACATGCCCAAGTCCCGTACCTCCTACCTCACCCGTCGCGGCCTGGTCGCCGCCGGCGGCGCCCTCGGCCTCGTCGCGGCTCTGACCGCGTGCGGCGGCGGCGACAAGG
Source organism: Streptomyces globosus (assembly GCF_003325375.1). GTDB lineage: Bacteria > Actinomycetota > Actinomycetes > Streptomycetales > Streptomycetaceae > Streptomyces > Streptomyces globosus_A. Next base: position 5,902,391 of record NZ_CP030862.1, read on the forward strand.
CGAAGAGCGGCGGCGACGCGGACAAGGGCGCCGCGGCGTCGGGCGCCTGGACCTTCAAGGACGACCTCGGCAAGGACATCAGCCTGAAGGCCGCCCCGAAGAACGTCGTGGCCTACACGGGCACCGCGGCCGCGCTGTACGACTACGGCGTGTCGGTCAAGGGCGTCTTCGGCCCGACCAAGACCGCCGACGGCAAGCCCGACGTGACGGCCGGCTCGATGGACATCTCCAAGGTCGAGATCCTCGGCAACGTCTACGACGAGTTCAACGTCGAGAAGTACGCCTCCCTGGCCCCCGAGCTGCTCGTCACCAACACCTGGGACGGCACCTACTGGTACGTGCCCGAGGCCTCCAAGGACAAGATCCTGGCCCTGGCCCCGGCCGCCGCGATCGGCGTGGGCGGCGACGCCTCCATGGACAAGTCCCTGGCCCGCACCGCCGACCTGGCGAAGTCCCTGGGCGCCGACCTGAACAGCAAGAAGGTCACCGACGCCAAGGCGCGCTTCGAGGCCGCCGCCGGGAAGGTCCGCGAGGCCACCAAGGCCAACCCGGGCATCAAGGTGCTCGTCGGCTCCGGCTCGGACGCGCTGTTCTACGTCTCCACCCCGAAGACCTCCGCCGACCTGAAGTACTTCGAGACCCTCGGCGTCGAGTTCGTCACCCCCGAGCAGGACAAGCTCGACCAGGGCGGCTTCTTCGAGAGCCTCAGCTGGGAGAACGCCGGCAAGTACAAGGCCGACCTCGTCCTCCTCGACAACCGCACGGGCACCCTCCAGCCCGACGCCCTGAAGGCCAAGCCCACCTGGAACGAGCTGCCCGCCGTCAAGGCCGGCCAGGTCGCCCCGCGCGTGACCGAGCCGATCTACTCGTACGAGAAGTGCGCGCAGGTCCTCGAGGACCTCGCCAAGGCCATCCAGAACGCCAAGAAGGTCGGCTAGGACCCCGGCCGGCCCCGCGGCCGGCAGGAAGAGCAGATCCGGGACCCGGGCCCGCGGCCGACGCCGCGGGCCCTCGGTCCTGCCGCGGCCCGGCCGCACCCGTCCGGCGCCGGACCCCGCTGACCCGCGGTCCGGCGCCCGCCCGACACCCAGGGGGATCCACCCGCATGTCCGACACCGCGTCCGGCACCGCGCCCGCACCCGAGGCCGCAGCCGCCCACTTCCGCTTCTTCACCCCGGAAGTGCTGCGCACCCGCCGCCTCGGCCACTCCTTCCTGCGGGTCACCTTCGGCGGCGACGGCCTGGCCGGCTTCCGCTCGGGCGGCTTCGACCAGAGCCTCTCGCTCTTCCTGCCGCCCGCCCACCGGCAGCACACCGAACTGCCCTCCACCGCCGAGGACACCTGGTTCGCCGCCTGGCGCGGGATGCCCGACGGCGAGCGGCCGGTCATGCGCTCGTACACGGTCCGCGAGCAGCGCGACGCGGACGGCGGCGCGGTCGAGGTCGACATCGACTTCGTGCTCCACGGCGACTCCTCCCCCGCCTCCGCCTGGGCCGGACGGGCCGCCGCCGGCAGCCGGATCCTGGCGATCGGCCCGGCGGTGGCGGACAACAAGTCCGTGCGCTTCCAGCCTCCGGCCGGCACCGACGCGCTGGTGGTGTACGCGGACGAGACGGCGCTCCCCGCCGCCGCCGCGATCCTGGAGCGCCAGGCGCCGGGCATGCGGGTGCGGGCGTTCTTCGAGGTCCCGCACGCCGACGACCGGCTCGACCTGGAGACCGCGGCCGACGCGGAGATCACGTGGATCGTGCGCGGGGCCGGGCCCGGCCGCGCCGAGCGCGTCGTGGAGGCGGTGCGCGCCGCCGAACTCCCGCAGGCGCAGCGCCCGTACGGCTGGCTGGCGGGTGAGGCGGGCACGATCCGCGCCGTCCGCCGGCACCTGGTGCAGGAGCGCTCCCTCGACCGGCGCGCGGTGCGCTTCACCGGCTACTGGCGCCTGGGCGCCAGCGAGGAGCAGCTGCTCGCCGAGGCGTACGCGGGCAAGGCCGCCAGCGAGGACCCGGCCTCCGAGCTGTAGGGCCGCGCAGGGGCACCGGGGTTTCCACGCCGGGGCTCCGGCCGGCGTGCTCCGGCTCCAGTGCCCTGCAAGCCGTCCGATACCCCGTCACCAGCGTTTCCGTTGCCGTCCCACCAGCAGCCTCCACGATTCTTCATGTCAAGGGACCTGGCCGGCTCCGACCGGACCCCACCCCCATTTGGCCGAATAATTAGGTTAGGCTAACCTAAGGCTTGCACCTGATCTTCCCCCCTCTTCCCCTGCCCCGGAGGAAAGTTGATGCGCTCGCATCTCCTGAATGAGACGACCGCGGAGCTGTACCGGCGTTCCGTCACCGAGGGCGTCGAGCGCGTCGCCGCGAAACTCGCGTCCACCCAGCGGCCCCACACCGGAATCTCCGTCGACGAACTCGCCCCCGTGGTCAACGGAATCGACCTGGACCGCCCGCTGGAGGACCCGGCCGCCGTCCTGGACGAGCTGGAAGAGGTCTACCTGCGCGACGCGGTGTACTTCCACCACCCGCGCTACCTGGGCCACCTCAACTGCCCGGTCGTCATCCCCGCCGTCCTCGGCGAGGCGGTCCTCTCCGCCGTCAACTCCTCCCTGGACACCTGGGACCAGTCCATCGGCGGCACGCTCATCGAGCGCCGCCTCATCGACTGGACCGCGGCCCGCATCGGCCTCGGCCCGGACGCGGACGGCATCTTCACCTCCGGCGGCAGCCAGTCGAACTTCCACTCCCTGCTGCTCGCCCGCGACGAGGCCTGCCGCAAGGCCGTGCAGGCCGCCGACCGCCCCCTCGCCAAGTCCGAGGTCCTGCCCCGCCTGCGCATCTTCACCTCCGAGGCCAGCCACTTCAGCGTCAAGAAGTCGGCCGCCATGCTCGGCATGGGCTACGAGGCCGTCATCGCCGTCCCCGTCGACCGCAACCGCCGCATGGACACCTCCGTCCTCGCGCTGGAGCTGGAGGAGTGCGCCTCCGAGGGCCTCATCCCGATGGCCGTCGTCGCCACCGCCGGCACCACCGACTTCGGGTCCATCGACCCGCTCCCCGAGATCGCCCGCCTGGCCGCCGAGCACGGCACGTGGATGCACGTGGACGCCGCCTACGGCTGCGGACTGCTGGTCTCCCCCACCCGCCGGCACCTCCTCGACGGCATCGAGCACGCCGACTCGGTCACGGTCGACTACCACAAGTCCTTCTTCCAGCCCGTGAGCTCCAGCGCGATGCTGGTACGCAACCGCGACACCCTGAAGCACGCCACGTACCACGCGGACTACCTCAACCCGCGCCGCATGGCCGAGGAGCGGATCCCGAACCAGGTCGACAAGTCCATCCAGACCACGCGCCGCTTCGACGCCCTCAAGCTCTGGATGACGCTGCGCACCATGGGCGCCGACGGCATCGGCTCCCTCTTCGACGAGGTCGTCGACCTGGCCGCCGCCGGCTGGGACATCATCGACGCCGACCCCCGCTACGAGGTCGTCGTCCGGCCGCAGATCTCCACCCTGGTCTTCCGCTACGTCCCCGCGGACGAGGTGCGCCCCGACCTCGTCGACGAGGCCAACCTGCACGCCCGCAAGGCCCTGTTCGCCTCCGGCGAGGCCGTCGTCGCGGGCACGAAGGTCGACGGCAGGCAGTACCTGAAGTTCACCCTCCTCAACCCGCAGACCACCACGGCCGACATCGCGGCCGTGCTCGACCTCCTCGCGTCCCACGCCGAGCAGTACCTGGGAGAATCCCTTGCAGTCGTCTCGTGAGCCCCGTGGCCCCCGCCGGCCCCTCGACTTCATCGGTATCGGCCTCGGTCCCTTCAACCTGGGACTCGCCTGCCTGACCGCCCCGATCGACGAGCTCGACGGCCTCTTCATCGAGACGAAGCCGCACTTCGAGTGGCACGCGGGGATGTTCCTGGACGGCGCGCACCTGCAGACGCCGTTCATGTCGGACCTGGTCACCCTGGCCGACCCGACCTCGCCGTTCTCGTTCCTGAACTACCTCAAGGACCAGGACCGGCTGTACTCCTTCTACATCCGGGAGAACTTCTACCCGCTGCGGACCGAGTACAACGACTACTGCCGCTGGGCCGCCGACCGCCTGGAGAACGTGCAGTTCTCCACCTCCGCCACCGAGGTCTCCTACGACGAGCGGGCCGGCCTGTACGAGGTGCGCACCGACCGCGGCGAGACCCACCTGGCCCGCCGCCTGGTCCTCGGCACCGGCACCCCGCCGTACGTCCCGCCGGCCTGCGCCGGCCTGGGCGGCGACTTCTTCCACAACTCCGCCTACATGGCGAACAAGGCAGAGCTCCAGAAGAAGAAGTCGATCACCCTGGTGGGCTCGGGCCAGAGCGCCGCGGAGATCTACCACGACCTGCTCTCCGAGATCGACGTCCACGGCTACCAGCTCAACTGGGTGACCCGCTCCCCGCGGTTCTTCCCGCTGGAGTACACCAAGCTCACGCTGGAGATGACCTCCCCGGAGTACGTGGACTACTTCCACGCCCTGCCGGAGGAGACCCGCTACCGGCTGGAGACGCAGCAGAAGAACCTCTTCAAGGGCATCGACGGCGAGCTCATCAACGCCATCTTCGACCTGCTCTACCAGAAGAAGGTCACCATGCCGGGCCCCGTCCCGACCACGCTGATGACCAACACCGCGCTGAACTCGGCGGCCTACGACACCACCACGGGCACCTACACGCTGGGCCTGCGCCAGGAGGAGCAGGAGCGCGACTTCTCCCTCGCCACGGACGGCCTCGTCCTCGCCACGGGCTACAGGTTCGTCCTGCCCGAGTTCCTCGCCCCGATCCGCGACCGCATCAACTTCGACGGCCACGGCCGCCCCGACGCGGCCCGCAACTACACGATCGACACGGCCGGCCGCGAGATCTTCCTGCAGAACGGCACCGTCCACAACCACTCGATCACCTCGCCGGACCTGGGCATGGCCGCGTACCGCAACGCGTACATCGTCAAGGAACTGCTCGGCCGCGAGTACTACAAGGTCGAGAAGTCCATCGCGTTCCAGCAGTTCGCCGCCCCGGAAGGCGTGCACGCATGAGCACCACCACCGAGATCCTGTACGCCCGCACGGACGCCGCCCTCGGCTCCTTCGCGATCCGCGCCCTGGACCCGCTGACCGACGCAGAGCTGCTCCACGGGTGGGTCACCCACCCGAAGGCGGCGTTCTGGATGATGCAGGACGCCTCCCTGCCCGACGTCGAGCGCGAGTACATGAAGATCGCGGCCGCCGAGCACCACGACGCGTTCATCGGCCTGCACGAGGGCCGGCCCGCGTTCCTGATGGAGCGCTACGACCCGAGCCGGCTGGAGCTGGTCGGCCTGTACGATGCCGAGCCCGGCGACACCGGCATGCACTTCCTCGTCGCGCCCAGCGACACCCCGCTGCACGGCTTCACCCGCGCCGTGATCACCACGGTCATGGCGGCGCTGTTCGCCGACCCGGCCGTCCGGCGCGTCGTCGTCGAGCCCGACGTCGACAACAAGGCCGTGCACGCCCTGAACGAGGCCGTCGGCTTCGTCCCGGAGCGCCCCGTCCAGAAGCCGGAGAAGACCGCCCTGCTCAGCTTCTGCACCCGCGAACAGTTCGAAGCGGCCACCGGCCTGACCACGGGAGCGTCGATATGAGCCTCGCCGACGCGATCTCCCACCTCTCGCCCGAACTGTGGGCCCGCGCCAACCGCGCGCTGGTCCGCAAGGCCCTGGCGGAGTTCTCCCACGAGCGCCTGCTGGACCCGCAGCCCCTGGAGGACGGCTCCGGCTACCGGGTCCTCAGCGACGACGGCACGGTGGAGTACCGCTTCCGCGCCGTCCGCCACGCCCTGGACCACTGGGCCGTGGACGAGGCCTCGATCGTCCGCCTGAAGGACGGCGCCGAGGCCGAGCCGGACGCCCTCGACTTCCACATCGAGATGCGCGGGGCGCTCGGCCTGAGCGACGAGGTCCTGCCGGTCTACCTGGAGGAGATCTCCTCCACCCTGGCGGGCACCGGCTTCAAGTACACCAAGCCGCAGGTGCCGGCCGCGGTCCTCGCGAAGTCCTCGTTCCAGGACATCGAGACCGGCATGACGGAGGGCCACCCCTGCTTCGTCGCCAACAACGGCCGCCTCGGCTTCGGGGTGCACGAGTTCCGCAGTTACGCGCCGGAGGCGGCGAGCCCGGTCCACCTGGTGTGGGTGGCCGCCCGCAAGGACGTCTCCACCTTCACCGCCGGTGCCGGCCTGGACCACGACTCGTTCATGCGCGCCGAGCTGGGCGAGGAGGCCATCGCCGGGTTCGAGGCGAAGATGGCCGCGCTCGGCCTGGACCTGGCGGACTACCACCTGCTGCCGATCCACCCCTGGCAGTGGTGGAACAAGACGACCGTCACCTTCGCCGCCGAGATCGCGAGCCGCCGCCTGGTGCTGCTCGGCGAGGGCGCGGACGCCTACCTGGCGCAGCAGTCCATCCGCACCTTCTTCAACACCAGCGCCCCCGAGAAGCACTACGTCAAGACGGCGATCTCGGTGCTGAACATGGGCTTCATGCGCGGCCTGTCCGCGGCGTACATGGAGGCCACCCCGGCCATCAACGACTGGCTGCACCGCCTCATCGAGAACGACGAGGTCCTGCAGTCCGTCGACTTCTCGATCATCCGCGAGCGGGCGGCGATCGGCTACCACCACCGCCAGTACGAGCGGGCCACGGACCGGTACTCGCCGTACCGGAAGATGCTGGCCGCGCTGTGGCGCGAGTCGCCGGTGGGCTCCCTGAAGGAGGGCGAGCGGCTGGCCACGATGGCCTCGCTGCTGCACGTGGACGCCGAGGGCCGGTCGTTGGCCGCCGCGCTCATCGAGGAGTCGGGGCTGAGCCCGGCCGAGTGGCTGCGCCACTACCTGCGCGCCTACCTCGTGCCGCTGCTGCACTGCTTCTACCAGTACGACCTCGCGTACATGCCGCACGGCGAGAACACCATCCTCGTCATCGAGGACGGCGTGGTGAAGCGGGCGGTCTTCAAGGACATCGCCGAGGAGATCGTCGTCATGGACCCGGACGCGGTCCTGCCGCCGGCGGTCGAGCGGATCCGGGCGGACATCCCGGAGGACATGAAGCTGCTGTCGATCTTCACGGACGTCTTCGACTGCTTCTTCCGCTTCCTGGGCTCGATCCTCGCGACCGAGGGCGTCTGCGACGAGGACACCTTCTGGAAGGCCGTCGCGGACTGCGGCCACGCCTACCAGGAGTCGATGCCGCAGCTCGCCGAGCGCTTCGAGCGGTACGACCTGTTCGCCCCGGAGTTCCAGCTGTCCTGCCTGAACCGGCTCCAGCTGCGCAACAACAAGCAGATGGTCGACCTGACCGACCCGTCGGCCGCCCTCCAGCTGGTCGGCACCCTGCAGAACCCCGTCGCGCCCTTCGCGCGGCGGTAGGCACGGGGCGGGCCGGTGTGCGGCCACGGTCCCCCGCACACCGGCCCGCCCCTCCGCCGCCCCCTCCTCCGCTACCGCCGCGCCGCGTCCCCCGCCTGCCAGGGCACGTCCGCCGCGCGGTGGTAGCCGATGCCCTGCGCCTCCATCCGCGGGGCCTGCGCGGCCAGGCGCGGCCCGTACTCCGCCCAGTCGGGCGGCTCCTGGCTCCAGCCGAGCTCGGCCAGGCACAGCACCCGCGGGAACGCCATGTACTCCAGCTCCTCGCGGGTCGCGACGGTCTCCGTCCACAGCGGCGCCTCGACCCCCAGCACCGCCTCGGCCGGCAGTCCGGCCAGGTACGCCCCCGGGTCCCACTCACAGGCCCGGCGCACCGGCACGTAGCCCGCCCAGGACAGGCCCGGCTTCGTCGCGGCGTCGTACTTCATGTCGAGGTAGAGCCGGTCGGCCGGTGACAGGATCACCGGGTGGCCCGCCTTCGCGGCGGCCGCGACCCGGGCCTTCTCCGCCGCGCCGGTCCGGTCGTGGCCCCAGTACTGGAGCACCGCCCCCGGCGCCGGCCGCGCCTCGGCCAGCTGGTGCCAGGCCACCACCGTCTTGCCGTGCCGGGCGACCGCCTGCTGCGCCCGGTCCATGAACGCCGCGTAGTCCGCGGGCGCCGTGGCGGAGGCCTCGTCGCCGCCGATGTGCAGGTAGCGGCCGGGGGTGAGCGCGGCCACCTCGGCGAGGACGTCCTCGACGAAGTCGTAGGTCCGCTCGCTGCCGGTGCACAGCGAGCTGAAGCCGACCTTGGTGCCCGTGTAGCGCGGGGGTGCCTTGCCGTCGCAGTTCAGCTCCGCGTAGGAGGCGAGCGCGGCGTTCACGTGCCCCGGCATGTCGATCTCCGGGACGACCTCCACGTACCGGTCGGCCGCGTACCGCACCAGGTCGCGGTACTCGTCCTTCGTCCAGTGGCCGCCGGGCCCGCCGCCGACCTCGCTGCCGCCGCCGTACTCGGCCAGCCGCGGCCAGGAGTCGATGGCGATCCGCCAGCCCTGGTCGTCGGTGAGGTGCAGGTGGAGGGTGTTCACCTTGTACTGGGCGAGCTGGTCGACGTACCTCTTGACCTGCTCCGCGGTGAAGAAGTGCCGGGCGATGTCGAGCATCGCCCCGCGGTGGGCGAACCGGGGCGCGTCGGTGACCGTGCCGCCCGGGACGGTGCCGGCGCCGCCGGCGGCGGGCAGGAGCTGGCGCAGCGTCTGCCCGGCGTGGAAGAGGCCGGCCGGGGTGCGGGCGGTGAGGGTGACGGCGCGCGGGCCGGACTCCAGCCGGTAGCCCTCGTCGCCGAGGTCCGGGGCCGAGGGGTCGAGCCGCAGCTCGATCCCGCCGCCCGCGGGGGCGTCGACGACGGGCAGCGGCAGCCCGGTGGGGCCGCGGAGCTGCTCGGCGAGGAGTTCGCCGACCCTGCGGACCTCCGCGTTGCCGGTGCGGCCGGTGCGGATGACGGTGCCCGGCCCGAGGGCGTGGCCGGATCCGGACGCCCGGACGGTGGCCGGGGCCGGCAGGAGCTGCCCGAAGCCGGCGGGGGCGGCGGGCCGGGGGGCGCGGGGTTTCGCGTCGTCGCCGCGGGCGGTGGCGCAGGAGGCGACCGAGGCCAGGAGGAGGAGGGTGCCGAGCGTGCGTCGCAGGACTCTCATGGCCCAGGTATAGGCCAACTCGCGTGCGGGGGGCGGTGCGAGAATCGCAGGATGGCGGAAATCATCCAGAAGGACGGTACGTGGGGCTTCGACGGGGACGCGGTGCGGATCGTGCCCGGGCGGGACAAGGGGGTGGGCCTGCTGCGCCAGAGCCTCGGCGAGGTGGTCGTGCCGCTGCGCGCCATCGCCGGGATCAGCTTCGAGCCGGGCCGCAAGGCGGGCCGGCTCAGGCTCCGCCTGCGTGACGGGGCGTGCCCGCTGCTCCAGGTGACCGGGGGGCGGCTGCCCGAGTCCTCGGACCCGTACCGGCTGGCGGTGGAGTCGGACCGGTCGGGCGTGGCCGAGTACTTCGTGGACGAGGTGCGCAACGCGCTGCTGCTGGAGCAGGTGGAGTCGGGCCCCGTGGAGGCGTACCTGCTGCCGGGGCCGGCGGTGCCCATCACGGTGGCGGCGGGCGACGGGACGGTGGCCTTCGACGGCGACCGGGTGGGCCTGGACTGGAACTGGACGACGGAGGAGGCGAAGAGCTCCGGGGGCCCGCGGGAGTTCCGGGTGGTGGACCTGCGCGGGGTGGAGTGGTCGCCGTCCAAGGGCCTGGACAACGGGTGGATCCGGTTCACGCTGGCCGGGGCCCCGCCGGCGCCCGCGCCCAAGTACGACCCGTACACGGTGGAGCTGTTCGGCTTCCGGAAGGACCCGCTGATGGCGCTGGTCGCGGCGGCGGTGGCGGCGCGGATGCCGCACCCGGCGGCCGTGCCCGGGCAGGTCCCGGCGGCGGCCGCGGCGGCGCCGGAGCTTGCGGCGGGGGCGCCGGAGCCGTCGGGCCCGGAGGACCACGACGCGCTGCTGCGCCGGCTGCGGGAGCTGGGCGACCTGCACCAGTCGGGGATCCTGACGGCGGACGAGTTCACTGCGGCCAAGCAGGCCGTTTTGCGGCGTTTCTGACCTCTTCCATAGCGGATCAGCGCATTCCGCTGGTCCAGACCAGCATGATCCTGCCCGGTTTCGGGCAGGATCTTTGCGTTCCTGCCCTTCTCCCGTCAATATCTACGAGTGCTCGACCGCCGCCCGTCATACGACGACCTCGTCGACCACCTGGTACGCAGCACCTCGCTCCAGCGCGGGGAGGCCGCACGGGTGGTGCTCGACGTGCTCGCGTACTTCGACGAGACGACCGAGGAGTTCGTCCGCCGCAGGCACCGCGAACTCCAGGCAGGCGGGGCGGTCAACGCCGAGATCTTCGAACGGATCGCGGCCGAGCTGCCGCACCGCGCCGTGGCGCCGCCGGAGCTGTCGCTGCGGCAGCTGCGGCGCATCGTCTACGGCTGAGCGCCGCGGCAGCACGGCACGGCACGGGCAATCCGAAACCTCAGGAGGGGCAGTACTTCATGTGCGGAATCGTGGGATACATCGGCAAGCGCGACGTCGCGCCGCTGCTGCTGGAGGGCCTCCAGCGTCTGGAGTACCGCGGGTACGACTCGGCGGGCATCGTCGTCAACAGCCCGAAGTCCACGGCGCTCAAGGTCGTCAAGGCCAAGGGCCGCGTCCGTGACCTGGAGACCCGGGTCCCCAAGCGCTTCGCCGGCACCACCGGCATCGCGCACACCCGCTGGGCCACCCACGGCGCCCCGAGCGACATCAACTCCCACCCGCACCTGGACGCGGAGAACAAGGTCGCCGTCGTCCACAACGGCATCGTCGACAACGCCGCCGAGCTCCGCGCCAGGCTGGAGTCCGAGGGCGTGGTCTTCGTCTCGGAGACCGACACCGAGGTCATCGTCCACCTGATCGCCCGCTCCCAGGCCGAGAGCCTGGAGGAGAAGGTCCGCGAGGCCGTCAAGGCGATCGAGGGCACCTACGGCATCGCCGTGATGCACGCCGACTTCGCCGACCGCATCGTCGTCGCCCGCAACGGCTCGCCGGTCGTCCTCGGCATCGGCGAGAAGGAGATGTTCGTCGCCTCCGACGTCGCCGCGCTCGTCGCCCACACCCGCCAGGTCGTCACCCTCGACGACGGCGAGATGGCCACCCTGAAGGCCGACGACTTCCGCACCTACACGACCTCCGGCGCGACCACCACCGCCACCCCGGAGACCGTCGAGTGGGAGGCCGCCTCCTACGACATGGGCGGCCACGACACCTACATGCACAAGGAGATCAGCGAGCAGCCCGACGCGGTCGACCGCGTCCTGCGCGGCCGCATCGACGACCGCTTCTCCACCGTGCACCTCGGCGGCCTGAACCTCGACCCGCGCGAGGCCCGCGGCATCCGCCGCGTCAAGATCCTGGGCTGCGGCACCTCGTACCACGCCGGCCTGATCGGCGCGAGCCTCATCGAGGGCATGGCCCGCATCCCCGCCGACGCCGAGCCTGCCTCCGAGTTCCGCTACCGCAACCCGGTCGTGGACCCCGACACCCTCTACATCGCCGTCTCCCAGTCCGGCGAGACGTACGACGTGCTGGCCGCCGTCCAGGAGCTCAAGCGCAAGGGCGCCCGCGTCCTCGGCGTCGTCAACGTGGTCGGCTCCGCCATCGCCCGCGAGGCCGACGGCGGCGTGTACGTGCACGCCGGCCCCGAGGTCTGCGTCGTCTCCACCAAGTGCTTCACCAACACGGTCGTGGCGTTCGCGCTGCTCGCCGTGCACCTCGGCCGCATCCGCGACCTGTCCGTCACCGACGGAAAGCGGATCATCGAGGGCCTGCGCCGCCTGCCCGCCCAGATCGAGGAGATCCTCAAGGGCGAGGAGGACATCAAGGAGCTGGCCGCCCAGTACGCCGACGCCAAGTCGATGATGTTCATCGGCCGCGTCCGCGGCTACCCGGTCGCGCTGGAGGCCTCCCTGAAGCTCAAGGAGATCTCCTACATCCACGCCGAGGCCTACCCGGCCTCCGAGCTCAAGCACGGCCCGCTCGCCCTGATCGAGCCGGCGATGCCGACGGTCGCGATCGTCCCCGACGACGACCTGCTGGAGAAGAACCGCGCCGCCCTGGAGGAGATCAAGGCCCGCAGCGGCCGCATCCTCGCCGTCGCGCACCGCGAGCAGGAGAAGGCCGACCACACCATCATCGTCCCGAAGAACGAGGACGAGCTGGACCCGATCCTGATGGGCATCCCGCTCCAACTGCTGGCCTACCACACCGCCCTCGCCCTGGGCCGGGACATCGACAAGCCGCGCAACCTCGCGAAGTCCGTCACCGTCGAGTAGCAGCGGCGGGCGGCCTCGCCGCCCCGCCGAGGCGCGCCGAAACGGCCGAACGGCCCCCGGTCCGAGGACCGGGGGCCGTTCGCGCACCCGCGCCGCCTTCCCGTGCGGCGCCGCCTGGCGGGACGGCGCCGAGCGGGTCAGCCCGCGGCGGCCGCGCTCCTGCCGCCGGAGGCCCGGCCGAGCGCGGTCGGCCAGTTGGCGAGCGCCGCCGTGGCGCCGTACCAGGCCATCAGCCCGGAGACGGCGGCCACCCAGCCGGCGGCCTTGCCCAGGCCGCCGCTGTCGGCGAGGGTCCCCACGGCGAGGAGGACGAGGGAGAGCGTGAGCAGGGCGTACGCCCCCTGGCCGAACAGCCCGCCCGGCGCACCCAGGGTGAGCGTCAGCGCGAGCAGGGCGAAGAGGAGCAGGAACAGGCCGGCGGCGTTGGCCGAGACCTTGGCGTCGGCCCCGTGGGCCCAGGTGAACCAGAAGGCGCCGAGGCCCGCGAACGCCGTGCCGTTGAAGCCGTTTCCGCCGCGGTACTCCAGGAGTCCGAGGACGAACAGGGCGAGGCCGCCGACGTAGGTCGCGAGCGAGACGGAGTCGGCCGCGGACACCCCGCCGACGATGCCGGTCTGTCCGATTCCGAAGGCGAGAAGGGTGAGACCCAGGGCCAGGTTCCCGAGGGTCGAGGTGGAGGCCGTGCTTCCCGCAGAGACACCGTTGTCCACGGCGGGCTCCCTTCGATCTGCAGTTGTTGCTGCGTCCCAGCAGCACTTATCTACCCTTTACAGGGGTGCACAACCGCACAATCAGCACCTGCGGGGTTACGGAATGACAACAACCGGTCGCTGTGCGCGCTTGGCCAGGCGGCCCGCGACCGAGCCGAAGATCCGGCCCACGATCCCGTGCGTCGAGCCGACCACGATGGCGTCGGCCGAATACTCCCGGCCGACCTCCTCCAGTTCGTGGCAGATGTCGCCGCCCCGCTCGACGAGGATCCAGGGCACCTCGGCCAGGTAGTCCGCGCAGGCCAGCTCCAGGCCCAGCACCTCGGTGCGGTGGTCCGGCACGTCGACGAAGACCGGCGGCTCGCAGCCCGCCCACACGGTGGTGGGCAGCCGGTTCGCCACGTGCACGATGATCAGGCCGGAGCCGGAGCGCCGCGCCATGCCGATCGCGTACGCCAGGGCGCGCTCGCTGGAGGTGGAGCCGTCGAAGCCGACCACCACGCCGTGGCGGAAGGCCGGGTCGCAGGGGTGGCGCGCCTCGTCCGCCGCGCGCACGTCGCTCGGCACGTGGTCGGCGAGCGGCTTGCGCTTGCGGTCCGCGGGTTCGGGGAATTCGTGACCGGCCATGGGTGTCTCGGCGAAGAGGTCCTCGGGCGAAGGGACAAGACGACGGGGCGGCAGTGGGTGAAATCGACGACGGAGGGTGACGGAGCTCTGTCCGGGAAGCATCTTCCCAAGCCCTTACCCCTCAGGGTACGGCGACACTCCTGTCCTGCCCAGGGCATGCAGCACTTGGAGAGCGTCCCAGGGAGCATGCCGGAGGCAGGCCTGGTTGGCAATGGCCGCTGGCCCCTACAGCCAGTGACCGGCGGGCTGCCGCGCCACCCGTGCGCGCAGTGACCGAGCCCCGCCGGGCACCGTTGGACAGGCGTCCGACCGTCCAGGAAGAGCCCGCAGGGAGCCCGCCGTGCCCGGCCACCCGGTTCCGCCCGCCCAGTCCGCCGAGCCGGCGCACCCCGGCCCGCACGCCGACCCGTACGCCGGCGCCCCCCGGCGTCCCGCGGGCGGCGCGGTTCACCCGTCCGTGCGGTCCGCGCACCGCCGGGACGACGATCCCGCGGGTGACGTGGTGCGCTGGGCGGTCTTCAGCTGCCTGCTCGTCCCGGTCGTCCTCGTCGTCTACGGGACCTCCTTCGGCGGGGCCGCGGTGGCGACCCTGGGGCTGGTGGCGGTCACGGCCGTGTGCCGGGTGATGCTCCGCCGGTCCGAGCAGGCCGGGCGGGCCGCCGCCCTCGTCCCGGCGCGGCAGCGGGCGGCCGCCGGGCGGCGCCGGCGGCAGTCGCGGGGCGCGGGCGCGGCCCGCGGCGGCGGCCGCCACGGCTGTGCGGGTCCGGGCGGGGGCGCCCCGCGGGACTGACTGGTTCGCACAACCACACCCGCTTGGTTTCGGCCAACTTCCCGGAAGGTCCGCCCCCTTGCCGGAATGCCCCGTCCCGCCCCCCACCACCAGCGTCAACGACCGTGGAGGGCCCGGAAGACCCGATGAGTACCGGCCACGGCCGAATCCAGGACCCCGCAGGCCGGTAGCGGAGCGGAACGGTTCCTGATCGAATGCTTTTCGCCAAGTTGCCAAGTCGACATAGCGCTGCGTGCTGAACTTGTCACGCCGACACCAGTGGACGCAGTAGATTCGATCATGTTTTACGGCGGGGGATCCACGTGCAAGGCCGAGGGGAAACGTGCAGGTGCGACCAGACCAAGGAGTCGCGACACCCAAGGGGGGCTTAGCCATGAGCCAGGATTCCACCGCCGTCGTCGCTGACGCCGGCAGGAAGCTCGCGGGGCGTCGCCGCAGGGAGATCGTCGCGGTGCTGCTGTTCAGCGGCGGACCGATCTTCGAGAGCTCGATCCCGCTCTCCGTGTTCGGCATCGACCGGCAGGACGCGGGAGTTCCACGCTACCGACTGCTCGTGTGCGCCGGTGAGGACGGTCCGCTGCGGACCACCGGCGGACTCGAACTGACCGCGCCGTACGGCCTGGAGGCGATCGCCCGCGCGGGCACCGTCGTCGTCCCGGCCTGGCGCTCCATCACTTCGCCGCCGCCTCCGGAGGCGCTGGACGCCCTGCGTCTGGCACACGAGGAGGGGGCCCGGATCGTCGGGCTGTGCACGGGGGCCTTCGTGCTCGCCGCCGCCGGCCTGCTGGACGGGCGGCCTGCGACGACGCACTGGATGTACGCGCCGACGCTGGCCAAGCGGTACCCGTCCGTCCACGTCGACCCGCGCGAGCTGTTCGTCGACGACGGCGACGTCCTCACCTCCGCGGGCACCGCGGCCGGAATCGACCTGTGCCTGCACATCGTGCGCACCGACCACGGCAGCGAGGCCGCCGGGGCGCTGGCCCGCCGGCTCGTCGTCCCGCCGCGGCGCACGGGCGGCCAGGAGCGCTATCTCGACCGGTCCCTGCCGGAGGAGATCGGCGCCGACCCGCTGGCCGAGGTCGTCGCCTGGGCGCTGGAGCACCTCCACGAGCAGTTCGACGTGGAGACGCTCGCCGCCCGCGCGTACATGAGCCGGCGCACCTTCGACCGGCGGTTCCGCTCGCTGACCGGCAGCGCGCCGCTGCAGTGGCTGATCACCCAGCGGGTGCTCCAGGCGCAGCGGCTGCTGGAGACCTCCGACTACTCGGTCGACGAGGTCGCCGGGCGCTGCGGGTTCCGCTCGCCGGTCGCGCTGCGCGGGCACTTCCGCCGCCAGCTGGGGTCCTCCCCGGCGGCCTACCGCTCCGCCTACCGGGCCCGCCGGCCCCAGGGCGAGGCGCAGGCCTCCGACCTGGGCGCGGGGCCGGTGCCGCACCAGCGCACCCCGCAGCCGCAGCGCGCGGCGGCGGCGCTGGCCGCCTCCGGCCCGACGGTGACGGAGCTGTACGCCCCGAACCGGGTGCTGCGCGAGCACGCGTAGCGCCTGGCCCGGGGGCGCACCCCGAACGGCAGGGCCCCGTACCGGTCTCGAACCGGTGCGGGGCCCTGCGCCGTCCCCGGGGGCGCCGCCCGGGTGCGGGCCCGGCCGGATCGGCGCGGGGAGCGCACCCCGGGGAGCGCATAAGGTGGACGCATGAACGATCGCATGGTGTGGATCGACTGCGAGATGACCGGTCTCTCGCTGACGGACGACGCACTTATCGAGGTGGCCGCGCTGGTCACCGACTCGGAGCTGAACGTGCTCGGCGAGGGCGTGGACATCGTGATCCGCCCGCCGGACGCGGCCCTGGAGACCATGCCCGACGTGGTGCGCGAGATGCACACCGCCTCCGGCCTGCTCGCCGAGCTGGCCGGGGGGACGACGCTGGCCGACGCGGAGGAGCAGGTCCTCGCGTACGTGCGCGAGCACGTCAAGGAGCCCCGGAAGGCGCCGCTGTGCGGGAACTCGGTCGGCACCGACCGCGGGTTCCTGCTGCGGGACATGCCGGCGCTGGAGAGCCACCTGCACTACCGGATCGTTGACGTGTCCTCGGTCAAGGAGCTGGCGCGCCGCTGGTACCCGCGGGCGTACTTCAACAGCCCGCCGAAGAACGGCAACCACAGGGCGCTGGCGGACATCCGCGAGTCGATCGCCGAGCTGCGCTACTACCGGGAGGCGGTCTTCGTGCCGCAGCCGGGGCCCGACTCGGACACCGCCCGGTCCATCGCCGCGAAGTACGTGCTGCCCGCCGGGTAGCACGCGGAGCGGCCCCGATGGAGGGGGTCCCGGAAAACGGGGGCGCGAGCACCCTCCGGGACCCTGTACCCTTTTCTTCGGCCGGTCGGTTTCGACCGGGCGTGGTGGGTGTAGCTCAGTTGGTAGAGCACCTGGTTGTGGTCCAGGTGGCCGCGGGTTCGAGTCCCGTCACTCACCCTGGCAGGAGGGCCCCGGTCCGCGGAAGCGGCCGGGGCCCTTCCGCGTTCCCAGGGCCTCTTCCGGCCGCCGGGACCGCTCGGACCGGGTGCGCGGCGCAGAGGGCTCCGCCGGCGCTACCACAGCCCGCCGGGGCGTACGTCGTGGAAGAACTCGTAGCGGCGCGGTGCCTCGGGCAGGAACCAGTGGAAGCCCTCCTGGAGGAAGACCGCGGCCAGGCTCACGGCGGTGACCAGCAGCAGGAGCCACAGCACGGCCGCCCCCGCGGTCCGGTACCGCCCGGGCCCGGCCGCCGGGACGGCCCGGTCCGCGGTCGCGTGGGCGAGGGCGAGGACGATCCCGACGGCCGCGGCGGAGGCCTGGAAGAGGAGCGCCGCCCACATGGGCGGGTGCAGGCCGAGGACCGCGGCGCCGTCCGCCCGGCCGCCCGGCAGGACGGCCTGCCGCCAGGACGCGAAGGAGCCCGCTGCGAGGGCGGTCAGCGCGAGCCCCCACCCGGTCATGTAGTCGCGGCCGGAGACCGCCCCGTCCATCAGGGCCGTCCGCACGATGTACGCCGCGCCCGCCGCCGCGAGCAGCATGCACATCCGCTGGACGACGCACAGCGGGCACGGCGGCGCCCCGGCCGTGAACTGGTGGACGAGGCCGCCGGCGGCGACGAGCGCCCAGCCGGCGGTGAAGAGGCAGGCGAACCAGAACTGGACCCGCCCGAGGAGGCCGCCCTCGATCGGCGTCTCCGGAACCATGCTGCTGTGCATCGTGACCACGGTCAGAGGCCCGCCCCGAGCGAGGGGCCGCCCGCGGCGTGGTGGGCAGTCAGCAGGACCATCGCGGCGAGCACGGCCCACCAGGCGCCGAGCACGGCCGTCCGCGACGACTCCCGGCACATGGCGAAGAGGGTGGCGAG
Source organism: Streptomyces globosus (assembly GCF_003325375.1). Lineage (GTDB taxonomy): Bacteria > Actinomycetota > Actinomycetes > Streptomycetales > Streptomycetaceae > Streptomyces > Streptomyces globosus_A. The sequence continues at coordinate 5,920,208 of NZ_CP030862.1, forward strand.
GAGACCGCCGAAGATGAGGGTGTCCATGCCGCGGACGGTACCCACGGAGCCGCGCGCGGCCCGCGAGGCGCGCCCCCGGCGCCCGCCGGTTACGTCGGTTGACCGGCAGCGGCGCGTCCGCGCCGCCTGCGCCGTCCGCGCCGCTCGCGGCCGCCGTCCGGGCCGGCGCCGCGGCTCCGGCCGTCGAGGGCGATCCACAGCCGGACCTCGGTGCCGCCGAGGACGGAGCGGCCGATGCGCACGTCGCCGCCCGTGGACTCGGCGACCCGGCGGACGATGTCCAGGCCGAGGCCCGTCGAGCCGTCGCGGCCGCCGTCGTTCCCGCGGCGCAGGGCGGCGTCGGGGTCGTCGATGCCGGGGCCGGCGTCGGAGACGAGGACGATGACGGCGTCGCCCGCGTCGTGGACGTCGACGGCGAAGGGGGTGCCCTCGGGGGTGTGCCGGAAGACGTTGCCGAGGAGCGCGTCGAGGGCGGCGGCCAGTTCGGGCCGGGCCACCGGGATCCGCACCGTGCGGTCCACCCCGGCGAGCCGGACGGTGCGGCCCTCGTCCTCGGCGAGCGCCGACCAGAAGCCCATCCGGTCGCGGATCACCTCGGAGGCGTCGCAGCCGGCGCCCGCCCCGGCGGCGGGGGCGCGCTGCTCGCGGGCGGTGCGGATGATCGTGTCGACCTCCCGCTCCAGCTGCTCGACGGCCGCGCGGGTCTGCTCGGCGGCCGGGCCCTCGCCGAGCGAGGCCGCGTTGAGCCGGAGCACCGTGAGGGGGGTGCGCAGCCGGTGGGAGAGGTCGGCGGCGAGCTCCCGCTCGTTGGCGAGGAGCTCGACGACCTGGTCGGCCATGGAGTTGAACGCGACGGCGGCGGAGCGCAGCTCCTTCGGCCCGGCCTCCGGTACGCGTGCCCCCAGTCGGCCCTCGCCCAGCTGGTGGGCGGCGTCGGCGAGCCGCTCGGCGGGCCGTACGAGCCTGGCCCCGAGCCGGTCGGCGACGGCGACCGAGCCGACGACGAGCGCGAGGCCGACGCCGGCCAGGACGAGCCAGGCGGTGCCGACGCCGTTGCTGACCTCGGATTCGGGGACGTAGATCTCGACGACGGCGATGTCGCCGGAGCCGAGGGCCGTGGGCTGGAGGAGGGCGGAGCCGCCGCGGGCCAGCGGGACCGTCATGGCCCGGCCCTGCTTGCGGGTCTCCTCCACGGCGTGCACGGCTGCCCGGCCGGTGCCGACCTCGACGGCCTGGCTGCCGCCGACGGCGGGCACGTGCACGGCCATCCGCCCGGCGGCGCCCGTCTGCGTGGACTCCACCGCCTTGCGCAGCTGTACGGGGTCGGTGGTGATGGACAGGGTCGGGCCGATCGTGGCGGCCTGCCGCTCGGCGTTGGAGAAGGCCCGGTCGCTGGCCATCTCCTGGACGACGAGCCCGAGCGGCACCGCGAAGGCCACGACGACCATCACCGTGACCGCCAGGCACACCTTGACCAGGGCCCACCTCACGGGCGCGCCCCCCTGCCGCCGCCGCTCACGCGGGCGGTTCCAGCTTCACCCCGACGCCGCGCAGCGTGTGCAGGTAGCGGGGGTTGGCGGCGGTCTCGCCGAGTTTGCGGCGCAGCCAGGACAGGTGCACGTCGATGGTCTGGTCGTCCCCGTACGACTGCTGCCACACCTCGGCGAGCAGCTCGCGCCGGGAGACGACCACGCCGGGCCGGCCGGCGAGGAAGGCCAGCAGGTCGAACTCGCGGCGCGTCAGGTCCAGTACGGCGCCGTCCAGTTCGGCCTGGCGGCGCAGCGGGTCGATGGCCAGCCCGCCCACGCGCAGGACGCGGGAGGGCGCCTCGGCCCCGGCGGCGGCGCGGGCGCGGCGCAGGACGGCGGCGATGCGGGCGGAGAGGTGCTCGACGGAGAACGGTTTCGTCAGGTAGTCGTCGGCGCCGTCGTTGAGCAGCCGGACGATCTCGGCCTCGTCGTCGCGCGCGGTGGCGATGATCACGGGGACGTCGGTGATGCCGCGCAGCATCTTCAGCGCCTCGGCCCCGTCCAGGTCGGGCAGTCCGAGGTCGAGGATGACGACGTCGAAGCGGTGGTGGGCGACCTCCCGCAGGGCCTCCAGGGCCGTGCCGACGCTGCGCACGGTGTGGGCGGCGTCGGTCAGGTGCCGGATGAGGGCGGAACGTACGAACTGGTCGTCCTCGACCACGAGCACACTTGCCATGGGCCGCACCGTAGTCCATTCGGGGGACACTGCGGGGTGTCGGGCGGCGTTCGGGGCGGGTGGTGCAGTATGTGGCCTGATGCGCCGAGGACTTGTACATGCTTTCGCCTGGATGCTGGCGACCGGGGCGGCGGTGACGCTGTCGTGGTGGGGCGTGCACTCCGTCATGTCCGGAACGGCCTACGATCCGCCGCTCGCGGTGCCGTTGGCGCCGGACGCGCTGTCCTCGTCGACGCAGCGCCCGCCCACCGCCGCGCCGGCACCCTCCCCGACCGGGTCGCCGTCCGCCGCGGCCTCCCCGCCGGACCCGGGCGCGCCGCCCGCCGGGCAGCCGTCCGGCAGGCCGTCGCCGAAGGCGTCCGGGGCGGGCTCCCGCCCGGCGGGGCAGGAGGCCGCGGACGGCTCCGGGGATGCCGGGCGGGTGAAGGCGTACACGGCGGCGGGCGGGCGGGTCGTCTTCGACCTCGGCGCGTACTCGGCGGACCTGGTCTCGGCGACGCCGGAGGCGGGCTGGCAGATGCAGGTGTGGAAGCAGCCGTACTGGATCCGGGTCACCTTCACCAAGGGCGACCGGGAGGTATCCGTCTTCTGCACGTGGCACAGCCATCCGCCGCTGGTGGAGACGTACGAGAACTGAGCGGGCGGCGGGGCGGGGGGCGGGGCCGCGCGGGGCGCGGGCCGCGCCGCGTCAGCGGAAGACCGACGGCGGCGGCTGCGGCGACGGGACCGCCGAGGCGTCCGCGACGGGGGCTGCGCCGCCCGCGAAGTCGGTCAGGGCCCGGCCGTGCTCGACGCGCCCGGGGTGCGGGTCGCTCGCGACCCGGCGGGTGAACTCGGCGACGGGCAGTTCGCGGTCGGAGGCGGCGAGCACCGCATTGCCGAAACGCTTCCCCCGCCACACCACCGGGTCCGCGGCCAGCGCCAGGTGCGCGAAGCGGGCGGCCGCGGTCGCGATCTGGCCCTTCAGGTGCGCGAGCGGCGGCCCGTCCGCGAGGTTCGCCGCATACCAGCCGCCGGGCGCGAGGGTGCGGCGCACCTCGTCCAGGAACTCGGTGCTCGTCAGGTGCGCGGGGGTCCGGGCGCCGCTGAACACGTCCGCGATGACCAGGTCCGCCCAGCCGTCGGGGACCTTCGCGAGGCCGGCGCGCGCGTCCAGCGCCCGGACGCGGATCCCGGCCTGCGGGTCCGGCGGCAGGTGCTCCCGCACGAAGGCCACCAGCGCGGCGTCGACCTCGACGACCTGCTGCCGGGAGCGGGGGCGGGAGGCCGCCGTGTAGCGGGCCAGGGTGAAGGCGCCGCCGCCGAGGTGGACCACGTTCAGCGGCCGCCGGGCGGGGGCGGCGAGGTCGATGAGGTGGCCGATGCGGCGCTGGTAGGCGAACGCGAGCCGGCCCGGGTCGGCGAGGTCGACGTGCGACTGCGGCGCCCCGTCGATCAGCAGGGTCCAGCCGCCCGGGTGCTCCCGGTCGGGCGCCAGCTCCGCGAGCCCGCCGTCCACCGGAGCGGAGACCGGCCCGGAGCCGCCGCGGGGGCCCGCCGCCGGCGCGCCCGCGCGCCCGCGCCGCCCGCTGCCGGCGTCCGTGCCGCGCGCCTCGCCCCGGCCCTTGTCCCTGCCTCTGCCCTTGCCTGCCACCAGGCCATTGTCCCCGCCCCGCGGGTCCGTCGGCCCGCCCCCCTCAGCTGCAGCTGTCCGCCGCCTCGATCAGCCGGGCCGCCTCGCCGAGCGCCGCCCGCAGCACCTCCGGGTCGGTGACGCCGCCCGCCGGGTCGGGCGGGAGCAGCCAGCCCCCGTCCCGCGCGGCCGGGGGCAGCTCGCCGAAGCGCATGCCGCGGCCGTTCGTCTGCGTGCAGGCGCTGCCCGGCAGGTCCCAGCCGTCGGCGGTGCCGGGCGGTACGAGGAAGCCGAGGGTGTCGCCGGAGCCGTCGTGGAGGACCGGCCCGACCCCGCCGTCCCGGTCCGCGGCGCGGCGGATGATGTCGACGGCCTCCAGGCCCTGCCGGGCGGGCACGGTCACGAGGTCCGGCGCGCCGGCCCCGGCCGCCCGGACCGCGAGGGCCGCGGGGGCCGCCCGGAACCCGGGTGCGCAGGGCCCGCCCTGCGCGGGCGCGGTGTCCATTCCAGTGCTTTCCATACCGGCCTCCACCACCAGAACGCCTCCTCCGTCGCCTGCGCGCGGGGGACGGGAGCCGCAGCGCGCTCCTCAAGGGGTTCAACGCCCCCGTCCGTCAACAGATGCGGCGGCAAGACGCCGCAAAGGATGGCAGTTCATGGCGGATCGCGGGTGAGATATCCGATTTGTAGCCAAACACCACGTCACGGGGCCCCCGCCGGCGGTACGTTGCGTGCGCGCCGGGCCGGCACCCCCGCCGACAGCACCGGCGGTGCGTCCCCTGCCAGAGAGGCCAGTTCCATGGCGGCGTTCCCGCACTCACCCAACCAGGCGTTCCGGCGGCTGCGCGGAACCCGCTCCCCCGCGGAGTTCGCGGCCCTGGTGCGGCGGGCCGCCCGCGACATCGGAGAAACGGTTTCCTGCGACGCCCGCTACATCGGCCGGGTCGAGGCCGGGGAGATCCGCTGCCCCAACTACGCCTACGAACGGGTCTTCCTGCACATGTTCCCCGGCCGGACCCTGACCGACCTGGGCTTCTCCCCGCGCGAGGCGGTCCGGGGCCGCGCCGCCCAGCGCACCGCGCACGCGCGTGCGCAGGCCGGGGAGAGCAACGTGCAGCGCCGCGCCTTCATGGCGGGCGGCTCCGCCACCGTGGCGGCCGCCACCCTCGGCCTGACCCTCTTCGGCGACACCCGCCGGCTGCCCGCCCGCGCCGGCGAGCCCGAGGCCGCGGCAGTCGAGGACGCCGTGCGCCGGATCCGGCTGCTGGACGACCGGCACGGCGCCGACACCCTGTACCGCCGCGCCGCCGAACCGCTGCGCGCCGCGTACGCACTGCTGGACGCGGGCGCGACCCGGCAGTCGACCGAGGACCGGCTGCACGCGGGCGCCGGCGAGCTGGCCCTGTCGGTGGGCTGGCTGGCACACGACTCCGGCCGCTTCGACGACGCCCGCTCGCACTACGCGGAGGCCCTGGCCACGGCCCGCGTCTCCGGGAACGCCGCCCTGGAGGCGCATGCCTTCAGCAACATGGCCTTCCTGGCCCGGGACACCGGCCGCCCGCGGGAGTCGGTGCGGGCCGCTCAGGCGGGCCGCCGCGCCGCCCGCTCCCTCGGCTCCCACCGGCTGCTGTCGCTGCTCGCGCTGCGCGAGGCGGGCGGCTGGGCCGGCCTCGCCGACCGGCGGGCCTGCGAGGACGCCCTCAGCCGGGCGCACGCCGAGTTCGCCCGCGGGGAGGCCGGCGCCGACCCCGAGTGGATGTCCTTCTTCGGCGAGGCCGAGCTGGAGTCGCTGGAGTCGCGCTGCTGGGCGGCGCTCGGGGAGCACGCCCGCGCCGCCCGGCACGCGCGCCGCGCGGCGGACCTCCAGGACCCGCACTTCGCCCGCAACGTGGCCCTCTACACCGCGGAGCTCGCCGACGACCTGGCCCGCGCGGGCGCCCCCGACGAGGCCGCCTGGGCGGGCGGCCGCGTCATGGACCTGCTCGCTGACGTGCAGTCCACCCGGGTCGAGAGCATGCTGTCGGCGACGGCCCGCACCCTGGTGCCGCACCAGCGCAGCCCCCGGGTGGCGGCCTTCCTGGCCCGCCGCGCCATGGCCTGAGGCCGCTCCCTGCACCCCGGGGCACGTCGATACGGGCCCTACGCCTCCAGGTGCCCGGTGTCGTTCCAGCGCTCCAGCGCGGGGGCCCCGTACGCCCAGCCGAGCACCGAGAGCGAGGTGGGCTCCAGGCGGATGCGCGCCCCGAAGGAGGCCTCGAAGCCGAGCCAGCGGGCGGCGAGGGTGCGCAGGATGTGCCCGTGGGCGAAGACGAGGACGTCCCGCTCGGCGGAGCGGGCCCAGGCGACGACCTCGTCCGCGCGGGCCGCGATGTCGGCGACGGACTCGCCGCCGGGGACGCCGTCGCGCCAGATCAGCCAGCCGGGCCGGACCGCCTGGATCTCGGCCGGGGTCATGCCCTCGTAGTCGCCGTAGTCCCACTCCATCAGCAGGTCCCACGGCTCGGCCCGGCCGCCGAACCCGGCCAGGTCGCAGCTCTCGCTCGCCCGGGACAGGGGGCTGGTGCGGACCTCCACACCGGGCAGGGCGTTCCACGGCTCCCCGGCGAGCCGCTCGCCGAGCAGCTTCGCGCCGCGCCGGCCCTCTTCCAGCAGGGGCACGTCGGTGCGGCCGGTGTGCTTGCCGAGCCTGGACCACGCGGTCTGGCCGTGCCGGGCGAGGAGGATGCGGGGCGCCATGGTCGTGTTTCTCCCGGTACTGGTGGTTCGCGGTGGTTCGCGTGCTCGTATCGTCCGACCATCATCCATCACACCGGCACCAGGCAACCCGCGTACCCGAACACACGTCTTAGGCCGCATGACTGAAAGGCGGACGCCCGCACGCTGGTGGGCCGAACTGCTGCTCCTGGGGCTCCTCTACGGCGCGTACTCCGGCGGCAGACTCCTCGCCCGCGGCGACGTCGGACTCGCCGTCGGCCACGGGCTCGCCATCCTCCGCGCCGAGGACGCGCTGGGCATCGCCTTCGAGCGGCCCCTGAACCGGCTGCTCACCGGCCACGCCGCCCTCGGCGTCCCCGCCGACTTCGTCTACGCCTCCCTGCACTACCTCGTCACCCCGGCCGTGCTGGTCTGGCTCTACCGCCGCCGCCCGCACGCCTACACCGCCGCCCGCACCTGGCTCGCGGCCTCCACCCTCCTCGGCCTCGTCGGCTTCACCCTCCTGCCGACCTGCCCGCCCCGCCTGCTCGACCCCGCCTACGGCTTCACCGACACCATGGCGCAGTACAGCGCGTACGGCTGGTGGGGCGCCGAGGCCAGCGCCCCCCGCGGGATGGGCGGCCTGACCAACCAGTACGCGGCCATGCCCAGCCTGCACGTCGGATGGGCCCTGTGGTGCGGCGTCCTGCTGTGGCGGCACGGCCGGCGGCCGCTGCTGCGGGCACTCGGCGCCGCCTACCCCGCCCTCACCGTGCTGGTCGTCATGGGCACGGCCAACCACTACTTCCTCGACGCCGCCGCCGGGGCCGCCGTGATGGCAGCCGGGTACGCGATCGCCCGCCGACTGCCCTCCCGAACAGCGCATTTCGGCAGTACGCCCCCGATTGTCAGTGGCGGATGGGACACTTCCGCCCGTGAGCTCCTACCCGCACAGCGGCCCGCCCCAGACGACGACACTGCGGCAGCGGCTCGCTGACCTGCGCGGCCCGGCCGTGCCTCCCCGTCCGCTCGACGCCCGCGCGCTGGCGGCCCTCGCCGCCAACCCGGGCTGCGGCAGACGCGCCCTGCTGGACGGGGCCGGAGTCGACAAGACGGCACTGGCCGCGGCGCTCGGCTCACCCGCACCGTTCGGCCAGTCGCAGTTCGCGATCATCCGCGGGAACTCCTTCGAGGCCAAGGTCAAGGCCGACGGCGGGGCGGAGCTGCTCCGCCTGGTCCACCTCCACCTCGGGGCAGGCGCCGAACCGCCCCGCGCCGGCACCCCCGTCCCCGACCTCACCGCCGCCGGCCCCGAGGGCCGCGCCGCCCGCACCGCGCTCGCCCTGCGCGAGGCCACCGCCGCCGGCGCGTGGACCCTGCTGGACCACCCGATGCTGGCCCTGGAGGTCGCCGGGACCCCCGCCTACCTGGAGCCCGACGCCGTCGTCGTGCACCCCGACGGCCGCTGGACCGTCGTGGAGGTCAAGTCGTTCCCGCTGCTCGACGGCTCGGCCGACCCCGCCAAGGTCGGCGCCGCCGCCCGGCAGGCCGCCGTGTACGTCCTCGCCCTGGAGGGGACCGCCGCGAAGGTGGAGGCCGCCGAGGTCGGGCACACCGTGCTGCTCGTCTGCCCGAAGGACTTCTCCAACCAGCCCGCCGCCGCCCCCGTCGACGTACGCCGCGAGCGCGCGGTCACCCGCCGCCAGCTCGCCCGCCTCACCCGCGTCGAGGAGCTCGCCGCCACCCTCCCCGCCGGGCTCACCTTCGACCCGGCCCGGCCCGCCGCCGAACTCACCGAGGCCGTCTCCGCCGTCTCCGCCTCCTACGCCCCCGAATGCCTCTCCGCCTGCGAGCTCGCCTTCCACTGCCGGGAGCGGGCCCGCGCCGCCGGCGAGGCCACCGCCCTCGGCCGATCCGTCCGCGGTGAACTCGGCGGCTGCGCCACCGTCGCCCAGGCCCTCGACGCCGCCGCCGGCCGCGGCCCGGCCGACGACCCGACCGCCGCCGCCCTGCTCCAGGCGGCCCGGCTGCGCGCCGAGGCCCTCGCCGAGGCCGCGGACCGCGCCGCCGCCGGGGCCCTCGCCGCCGCGGAGACCGCCGAGGCCCCGGAGGAGGGCGCATGCCGCTGCTGAACACCCTCGCCCGCCTGGAGGCGGTCCGCGCGGGCCGGGCCCGCCCGCTGGCGACCGTCCGCCACCGGCACCTGTCCGAGCGCCCGCTCGTCCTCGTCCCGCTGACCACCGCGGGCGAGGCCGGCGCGCCCCTCGGCGCGCTCGTCGGCACCGACCGGGCCGCGCCCCGGCTGCTGGTCGTGCCCCAGCCCCGCGACCGCGACCTGCGCTGGTCCTTCCTCGCCGACCTCGCCGACGAGGTCCTGCCGTACGTCGAGTCGTACGCGGACGCCGTCGAGGAGGTGGAGCGCACCGAGACCGACCCGGAGACCGGCGTGCGCGGCAAGGTCTCCGCCGAGCTGTGCCTGGACGCGCCGCAGCTGGTCGTCCCCAGCCGGGCCGGCGTCGAGTACGTCCGCCTGCTGGGCCGGTCCATGCGGTTCCGCCGCACCGCCGAGGAGGACCCCGACAACCCGTACCCGGCGCCCGCCCGGGTCCCGCTGCTGGGCCGCTGGCTCACCCACCTCGGCGAGCGCGCCCGCGTCCCCGGCTCCTCCATGCTGCTCGCCGCGACGGAGGTGCTCGCCCGGCACTGGGCCACCGGCCAGAGCAACCTGGAGGACCAGCACCTGGGCGCCCTGCTCGCCTGGATCGACCCCCCGGAGGGCGAGTCCGGCGCCGCGGCCGCGCTCCGCGCCGAGTCCGGCCGCGACCGGCAGGGCCGCCTCCTGGTCCCGCCCGCCGGGCCCGCCACCGACCCGGCCTTCGACAACAGGCTGCTCGCCCCCGCCATGGCCCGGTACGACGCCGCCCGCGCCTCCGGCCGCCCGGCGCAGGCCGCCCGCGCCGCGGAGGAGGTCCGCGAGCTGGTCGCCGGGCAGATGCGCCCCACCTGGGACGCGGTGTGGCGGGCCCTGGACCTGCTGCACGGCCTGCCGCCCGCCGAGCGCGCCGAGGAGCGGTGGGTCCGCGACCGCTGGTCCTACACCGGCCACCGGGACCGGGTCCGGGCGGGCGAACCGCCGCAGCCGCGCCGCGACGACGCCGTCACCGCGGCGCAGAAGCTCGCCACACGGGAGACGGAGCAGGTGCGCCTCGACGCCCAGGAGGCCCTGGACGACCCGCTGGTCATGGCCGGCCGGCGGCTCGCCGGCGAGGCCTTCGCGGGCGAGGTCACCGAGGTCGTCATGGAGTGGACCGACTCCAGGCGGCCGAGCCCCCGCCCCCTGGTGACGGTGCTCACCGAGGACCGGCCGCAGCTCGCGGAGGAGGGCGGCCAGAAGGTGTACCGCTCGCTGGACGGGCGACCGCAGAGCGCGCAGTTCGTCCGCCGCGAGGAGGACGGCCGCCTGGTGCTGCGGCTGCTGGACAAGATGGGCCGCGGCCGCGAGCCGGAGCCCGGCTCGGTCCCGGAGAAGGGCGACCGGGTCTGCTGGACGCTGTTCGAGCACGACGCTCGGGGCGGCCCGAAGCTGCCCGACCCGGAGCAGACCCCGTGGACGCACGGCGGACCGCCCGGATCCGCGGCGGCCGAGGCCGCCGCCTGGCTGCCCGACGCCGTGACCGACGAGGACCTCCTGTGACCGCGAGCCCGATCCCCCGGCCCGGCCCCGACCCCGACCCTGCGCCCGACGCCGTGCCCGCCGCCTCCGACCCGGGCGCGGCCGCCGCCGCGGCGACCGCCGCGATCCTGCACGACACGCTGCACGGACCGGAGCGCGGCGTCGTCGTGGACTCCCCGCCCGGGGCCGGCAAGTCCACCCTCGTGGTCCGCGCCGCGCGCGAGCTCGCCGCGGCCGGCCGCCGCCTGATGATCGTCGCGCAGACGAACGCGCAGGTCGACGACCTGGTGCTGCGGCTCGCCGACAAGGACCCGGAGCTGCGGGTGGGCCGCCTGCACAGCAGCGACGCCGACGCCTACGACCCGGCGCTGCGCGACCTGCCGTCGGTCACCCTGTCGGCGAAGCCGGGCGACCTGGCAGAGCTGCCGGTCACCATCTCGACGGCGGCGAAGTGGGCGTACGTGAAGAACACCGAGCCCTGGGAGCACGCCATCGTCGACGAGGCCTACCAGATGCGCTCGGACGCACTGCTGGCCGTGGCCGGGCTGTTCGAGCGGGCCCTGTTCGTCGGCGACCCCGGACAGCTGGACCCGTTCAGCGTGGTCGGCGCCGAGCAGTGGGCGGGCCTGTCGTACGACCCCTCGGCCTCGGCGGTCAGCACGCTGCTGGCGCACAACCCGCAGCTGCCGCAGCACCGGCTGCCCGTGTCCTGGCGGCTCCCGGCAAGCGCCGCACCGCTGGTCTCGCGCGCCTTCTACCCGTACTCGCAGTTCCGCAGCGGCACCGGCCCGGGCGAGCGGAGGCTCTCGTACGGGGTCCCCTCCGACGGCTCCGGACCGGACCGGGTGCTGGACGAGGCCGCCGAGGCCGGCTGGGGCCTGCTGGAGCTGCCCGCCCGGCACACCCCGCGCACGGACCCGGAGGCGGTCCGGGCGGTGGCCCTGGTGGTCCGCCGCGCCCTGGACCGCGGAGCGGTCGCCCACGACGAGCACTCCCCCGACCCGGCCCCGCTCACCGCCGACCGGATCGCGGTGGGCACGGCGCACCGGGACCAGGCGGCCGCGGTGCGCGCCGCGCTGGCGGGGCTCGGAGTGGCAGGGGTGACGGTGGACACCGCGAACCGGCTCCAGGGCCGCGAGTACGACCTGACGGTCGTGCTGCACCCGCTGTCGGGGCGCCCCGACGCGACGGCCTTCCACCTGGAGACGGGCCGCCTGTGCGTGCTGGCCTCCCGGCACCGGCACGCCTGCGTGGTGGTGGCGCGGGCGGGCATCGCGGAACTGCTGGACGAGCACCCGTCGGCGGAACCGGTCCAGCTGGGCGTGACGGTGAAGTTCCCGGACGGCTGGGAGGCCAACCATGCGGTTCTGGCACACCTGGCCGAGCACCGCGTGGCCTGGCGGCCCTGACCGCCGCCCCGCCGCCCCTGCGCCGGACGGAGTCCGGCACGCCGCCGGAGGCGGCCGCCGAAAGCAGTCCGGACGGCTGGGAGGCCAACCATGCGGTTCTGGCACACCTGGCCGAGCACCGCGCGGCCTGGCGACCCCGACCGGGCAGGGGGCGGCCCTCTTGCGCGGGCGTTGGACAATGGAGGGTGGCCCGGCGCCCGGCCCGGTCCCGTACGCGCAGCAGGAGGAGACGCATGGCAGAGCCCGAGCGGACCGAGCGGAAGCTGCGGCCCGCGCCGCTGCTCTTCGAGCCGTCCGAGGCCGTCGCGGACCCGGAGCACTTCTTCGACCTGGAGTCGATCGAGGACCCGCGGGAGCTGCTGGCCCGGGCCACCGAGCTGACGCTGGCGTTCCGGGCGGCGGCGGAGCGGGCCATGGAGTTCCAGGCGGTCGCGGCGGCCCAGCTGGCCGATCCGCGGCGGTTCGACCGGCTGGACCCGGCGCTGATCGCGTCCGAGGCGGAGTGGACCGAGGACTACGCCCTGAAGATGATCGAGTTCGGGGAGACCCTCCAGCGGGGCGGCGGCCCCGGCCGCGGATAGCCGGACGGGCGGGCGCGGCGGCCGGCCGCGCAGGGGGGACGGTCCGGTGGCATATGCGGGGCGCAAGATAGCGCAGCCGATGCCGCCGTGTCCCGGTTTTCCGTAACTCCTGGAAACCGCTCCGCCACCGACGGTAGATCATTGCCATGACGACGCTGACGACGGCCTCCGCTTCCGCCTGTCCCGACCGGGACTCCCGTACGGCCACCCAGGTCACGGCGCAGGGCGCCGCCTGGCTCGCCTCGGCATCGGCCCGGCCGGAGGACACCCTGGAGGCGTGGCAGGCCCGGCCCTGGGCGCCCGCGGTGCTGCCCTGCGGCACCTCCTTCGACGTCGTCAACGTCCCGTCGGTCCTCGGCCGCCGCATGCTGGACCTGCTGTGGTCGGAGGGGCCGGGCAGCGGGCCCGTCGCCGTGCACCGGGGGCGGGTGCTGCTGTTCGCCGCCACGGGGACCGCGCACCGGCTGCCGGCGCTGCTGGCCTGGGAGGAGTGGGGGAACCCGGTACCGGCGCCGCTGTGCCACGGCCTCGGCGACGCGGTGGGCGTGCCCCCGCTGGACGCGGCGCCCGGCCCGTCGCGCTGGCTCGTCGCCCCCGACACACGCCGCCCGTGGCTGCCGGGGCCGGAGGCGCTGCTGTGGGCGTACGTGCGCGCGGCCCGAGCTGCGGATATCGATTTTTCCTTCCGGGCCTCCTCCTGCTAATGTCTTCCTCGTCAGCAAGCGCCGCTAGCTCAGTTGGTTAGAGCAGCTGACTCTTAATCAGCGGGTCCGGGGTTCGAGTCCCTGGCGGCGCACAGACGGAGGAAGGCCCCCCACGCGAGTGGGGGGCCTTCTTCGTTGTCCGGCCCCGGTCGGGCCCCGCCGGCCTCAGGTGGTGATCTTGACGGTGTAGGCGCCCGAGGCGGTCCGGTCGGCGACCTCGATCCTGATCCGCTCGCCGGGCACGGTGAACGACTCGCCGACCTCCAGCGGCGCGTCCGCCAGCGGCGGGTACACCGAGCGGTCCCAGCAGGCCTCGGTGTCCGGGTGCCCGTCCAGGACCTCGATCGGCCCGCCGCCCGAGGGCGCCTCGTTGCGCACCCGGTAGACCAGGACGCCCTCCGTGCAGGTGTCCCCGTCGTTGCCGGCGGAGCCCCGCGCCTCGACGGCGACGGCGCTGCCGGGGCCCGTGCGGATCACGGCGAGCCGGGTGCCGCCGGAGGACCCGGGGGCCGGGGCGACCCCGACCGGCTGGAGGGTGTGCAGGGAGGAGCCGGACTGCACGCAGTCCACCTGCGAGGCGTCCAGCCAGCCGAGCTTCCACTTGTGCCAGGCGAACAGGTCGGGGGACATCCCGAACTGGCTGCCCATGACGTCCCAGTCCCCGACGTGGGTGTCCCAGTCGCCCTTGCCGTCGCTCGGCCGGTGGTAGAGGTCGGGCAGGTCGAAGACGTGCCCCGTCTCGTGGGCGAGGACGTTGCGGTCCGGGGGGTGCCGCTCGAAGACGGTGACGATCCGCCGCAGGTCGGTGCCGTCGGCGCGGATCGGCCGGTCGAAGTTGACGACCTTGGTGGCGTCCGAGTCGACGCCCGGCGCGTCCGGGTCGGCGACGAAGTAGACGACGTCGTACCGCGAGAAGTCGATCTCCCGGTCGGCGGCCGTCACCGCGTCCCGCAGGTACGCGGCCCGGTCGGCGGGCGCCCAGTCGCGCTGTATCCCGTACGCCGTGGACGGCCTCGGCATGGGGATCCACCGCTCCTGCGGGTGCGCGACCAGGCGGAAGCGGCCGTAGGAGGCCCGGTCGAAGAAGTCGCTGGTGGCGGGGAAGTGGTCGGCGGCGAGCTCCTCCGGGGCCAGCCCGGGCCGGTGGTCGGGGAAGGACAGGAAGACCATGACCGCGTCCAGGCTGCGGACCGGACGCGGGTAGGCGCCGTTCCAGGTGTCGAGGCCGAGGGAGTGGTGGGCCGCCGTGCGGGCGAGGGCGCACGGTCCGGCGCCGGAGACGGCGGCGGCCGGCCCGGCGACGAGGGACATGGCGGCGAGCGCGGACAGGGAGGTGAGCGCCGCCGCCGCGCTGCGCAGGCGGGAGCGGTCCACTCCCCCGGGTGTCTGCTGTCGCCGCACATCGACCTCCGGTGGTGAGTTTCGTACGCTCTCGTCCCACACTGAGTCGATTGTCTTACTAACGCCCTGTTCCGGTGCCCCACACGAGTGAGAGGCGTGGCAAGCCGGTGACCTACGCGTTCACTCTCTTGCCTACGGAACGTCACGTTCGATCACGCGGGGCCGGAACCTGTAGCCAGTCGCTCACACCTGCACAGAAACGATCTCCCAGGGGCCGCCGACGGGCCGTCAGCACGCGGAAGCGGAGCCCCCCACACGGCGACGCCGCTGGATAGGGCCGTACGGCTGCCTCTATGATCGGCACACTTTCCTGCGCGGACACACACGAGCACTGCGGGAGCCACGGTGAGCGGCACCTCTGACGAAACCGGTTCGGCAGCCGACAGCATCCGATCGGCCATTACGGAGCGTCACCCTTCAGTGCCTGTCATGTCCTCGGCGCCGGGGCGGGCCGAGTCCGAACAGCGCGACTACCGGGCAGCGTTCAACGCCGCGCACCTCGCGATGGCCGTCGTCGACCGCGGCGGGCAGGTCGTCGCCGCGAACCCGGCGCTGGCCTCCCTGCTGGGCGCGGAGCCGCACGCCCTGGTCCGCCGGCGCGCCGCCGACCTCGTCGACCTCGGCGCGGAGGCCCGTACCTGGCAGGCGTACCAGGAGGTGCTGCGCGGCCGGCAGGCCCGGCTGCGCTGCACGCGCCGCCTCAAGCACCCGGACGGGCACTCGCTGTGGACGGAGGTCACCCTCGGCCCGGTGCCCGGCACCCGCGACGTCCTGCTGTCCGTCGCCGACATCAGCGACCGCCGCGACCTCCAGGCCCGGCTGCGGCACCTGCAGATGCACGACCCGGTGACGCGGCTGCCCAACCGGGCCCTGTTCTTCGAACGGCTCTCCGCTGCCCTGGAGTCCTCCTCGTACGAGCACGGCGGCACCGGCCGGATCGGCCTGTGCTACCTGGACCTGGACGGCTTCAAGGCCGTCAACGACACCCTCGGGCACCGGGTCGGCGACCGGCTGCTGACGGCGGTCGCGGCCCGGCTCACGCAGTGCGCCGACCAGTCCGGGTACGGGCGGACCGGCGGGCACCTGGTGGCCCGGCTCGGCGGCGACGAGTTCGCACTGCTGGTGGAGGACTCGACCGGCACCGAGCAGCTCGCGGACCTGGCCCGCAGCGTCCTCGCCGCGATCCAGGAGCCGTTCGACCTGGCGGGGCAGCGGCTGTCGGTGTCGGCGTCGATCGGCGTCGTGGAGCGGGCCGCGGAGGGGACCTCGGCGACCGGGCTGATGCAGGCCGCGGACACGACGCTGTACTGGGCGAAGGCCGACGGCAAGGCCCGCTGGACCCTCTTCGACCCCGAGCGCAACGCCCACCGCATGACCCGGCAGGCCCTCAGCTCCACGCTCCGGCCCGCGGTGGAGCGCGGCGAGTTCGAGGTGGAGTACCAGCCGCTGGTGGACCTGGAGAGCGGCACGGTGCGCGGGGTGGAGGCGCTGGTGCGCTGGAACCACCCGCAGTTCGGCAACCTGACGCCGAATCGGTTCATCGGCATCGCCGAAGAGGACGGCTCGATCGTCCAGTTGGGCCGCTGGGTGCTGCGGACCGCCTGCCGGCAGGCGCGGCGCTGGCAGATCGAGCACCCCAGTGACAGCCCGGTCTTCGTGTCCGTGAACGTCGCCGTCCGGCAGGTCTGGGACTCGGACCTGGTGGGCGACGTCGCCGGGATCCTCGCCGAGACCGGGCTGGCGCCACAGCTGCTCCAGCTGGAGCTCACCGAGTCCGCGGTGATGGGCTCGGCCGGGCGGCCGCTGCAGGCGCTCCAGGCGCTCAGCGACATGGGCGTGCGGATCGCCATCGACGACTTCGGGACCGGGTACTCGAACCTGGCCTACCTGAGCCGGCTGCCGGTGTCGGTGCTGAAACTGGACGGGTCCTTCGTACGCGGCTTCCGCTACGAGGACGGGACACACCCGAACCCGGCGGACGAGACCATCGTCGAGGCCCTCGTCCAGCTCGCGCACCGGCTGGGCCTCACGGTCACCGCGGAGTGCGTGGAGACCGCCGGGCAGGCGGCCCGGCTGCGGCGCGTCGGCTGCGACACCGGGCAGGGGTGGCTGTACTCGCGGGCCGTCGCGCCCGAGCGGATCGCGGAGATGATCGGTACCCGCCCGGGCGCGGGCCGCGACCGCAACTGACGCGGGGGTGCGGGGGCGCAGGGCGGGCCCGGTTCCCCGGCCCGCCCGGTCAGGGGAAGCAGACGCGGGCGTCCTCGGGGGCGCCGGCCGGCAGGACGCACATGCGGGCCCCGGCCGGGCCCTCGGCCGCCGGGGCCATCGGTGTGGACACGTAGTTCCCCACGTCCCGCTCCGCCATGACCAGCACCTGCGGCTGCGCGAAGTCCGGCAGGGACAGCTCGACGCGGTCGCCCGCCGCCAGGCCGGACGCCCGCACCCACACCGCCTGGCACATCCCGCCGTGCCGCAGCTCCAGGTGCCGCCCGCCCGCCGCGTCGGCGGCGTGGACGGTGTCGACCATCCCCGCGCCCCCGCAGCCCATCCGCGTCGGGTCCTGGCCCACGCAGGACTGCGCCGCGCAGCCCGGGTTCCGGATCGGCTTCTCCTCCGGTCCTGCGGAGGCCCGCTCCGGTTCCGGGCCGCGCAGGGCGAGCAGGGCCGCGCCCGCCGCGAGGGCCGCCGCGCACACCGCCCCGGCCGCGGCGGCCGCCGGACGCCACCGCCGGGCGGGCGGGGCAGACGGCCCGGCCGCCGGGGCAGGCGCGGCTTCGGCGGGGGCGGTGTCGCCCGGCGCGGCGGGAGCGGGCCCCGCGGGCCGGGACCGGCCGCTCCAGGCGCTGTCGGCGAGCTCCCACAGCGCCAGCAGCCGGGCGGGCGGCTCGTGCGCGACGGCGCACAGCGCCTCCACTGCCTTGCGGGGCGGCGGCTGCTTGCCGTTGAGGTACCGCTCCCACGACGACTTGCTGTACGGGGTGCGCCGGGCCAGCGCCGCGAGGCTCAGCCCCGTCCGCTCGCGCAGCCGCCGCAGCTCGGCGGCGAGCTGCCCGCACTCCGTGTCCGTGATCACTTCCGCAGCTCCCCCCAGGTCTTGGGGCCGACGATGCCGTCCGCGACGAGCCCGCGCGCCTTCTGGAACCGCGTCGCCGCGTCCTTCGTCGCCTGGTCGTACAGCCCCTCGGTGCTGCCCGGGTCGAAGCCGTGCTCGCGCAGCAGGCACTGGACCTCGACGACGTCGAAGCCGGTGCTGTTGGTGTCCAGCAGGATGGTGCGGCTCGTGCCGTGCCCGGCCCGCAGCTCCGCGCCCTCCCGCTTCACCTCGCACGGGTACGCCACGCCGCGCCGGTAGCCGGACTTGCCGCCCGCCGCCGCGTCGGCCGTCTGCACGGCCCCCGCCGCCTCCCCTCCGCCCGTCCAGGCTCCGCCGGCCAGCAGGCCCGCCGTGAAGGCCACTGCCGCGGTGGCGGCGATCCCGGCCAGGAACCACCCCGCGGACACCGTCCGCCCGCGCCGGTCCCCCGGCTGCCCGCCGTCGCCGTCGCCCTGCGGGGGTGCGGCGTCCGGAGATGCGGGCGCGGCCTCCTGCGCCGGGGCGGCCTCCTGCTCCTCCGGGGCCTTCGGGGCGGCCGCGCCCGCCGCGGGCTGCCGCGCCCTCACCGCCACGTCGTGCAGCACCGTCAGCCGGGTCGGCTCCGTCCCGCACACCCGTGCCAGCTGCTCGACCGCCTCCCGCGGCACGGGCTGCTTGCCGTTGAGGTACCGCTCCCACGAGGAGCGGCTGTAGGCGGTCTTGGCCGCCAGCGCGGCCAGGCTCAGACCACTGTGGTCCTTCAGCCGCCGCAACTCCGCGACGAGCCGGCGCTCCCGGCTGTCGAGTGCGGCGGGCAGTTCTTTCCAACGCGCCACTGGTCGTTCCCCCCTGTTCCCCCCCCAGCATCGGGCCGCCCCGACCCGGCTTCCAGGTCCGGACCACGGGTTGGCGGGAACCGTTCGGGTCCCCGCCGTCCCGCCTGCGCATCCCGCGGAGGGGCATCCCAGCAGGTCAGCGCGTGGGACGTCCCACGCTGACCCAGTGCGGCATGCGTCCCTGGACGCGGTGCAGGTTGGCGGAGGACAGTCGTTCCGTCAGCCGGGCCGGCGCCGCAGCGCGCAGCCCGGCCGCACGACGGGACGGCCTGTCGCGCATTCGGGGGAAGCGCGGTCTGGCCGGCCCGTGGCACGGGGGAACGCGTCGGCCCGGCCTCCCGCCAGGAGGCCGGGCCTCGCCGCGCCTTCGCGGGCCCGCCGGACGGCTCCGGCAGCACCGGCCGGTGTCCGCGGTCCGGCGGCCCTTCGGCGCACCGCCGCCCCGCACCCGGGCTGGTGGGTGCGGGGCGGCGGGCCGCTCGGCGCGGGGTGGGGGGATCAGCAGGCGCCGAGGTCCTTCCAGACACCCCATTCACCGGTGGTGCCGGGCTCCTCGTTCTGCGTCCACCACTGGGCCTTCCACTTGCGGCCGTTGTGGGAGACCTCCGTGCCGCCGGTGTAGACCGTGCCGGCCGTGTACGCCGGGAGGGAGCCGCAGCCCGTGGCGGGCGGCGTCGTCGGCGGGGTCGTCGGAGGCGTGGTGGGCGGGGTGGTCGGCGGCGTGGTCGGGGGCTGGGTGGCGCCGCCGAGGGCGTCCGAGATCTGGTTCAGCAGGGTGGTGTTGGCGTCCAGGCCGAGCAGGGAGTACATCATCGCCCCGCCGAGGCCGCGGCTCTTGCCGTAGTCGACGCGGGCCTGGATGGACTTCTGGTTCAGGCCGGTGAAGAACTCGCCGTCCTTGTAGAAGTACGAGGACTTCGACTGGTCGTCCCAGAAGGTGGCCGCCGGGTTGTCGACGATGCCGCCGAGCTCCTTGTAGTGGGCGATGCCGGCCTGCTGGCTGTACTGGCGGGGGCTGGAGCCGCCGGTCGCGGGCTGGGCGAGGCCGCCTGCGGTGCCCGCCGGGACGCCCTTCCAGCCGCGGTAGTAGAACTCGTAGCCCAGCGTCAGCTTGGCGGCGGGGAAGCCGCCTGCGATGCCGTAGGCGGGGTCGCCGTCGATCCAGGCGTCGATGGCGTTCTCGATGCTGTACTTCTCGGTGCCCGGCGCGATCGGGTCGGTCGGGTCGGCCGGCGAGTTCCGCAGCGGCGACTGGTGGTACGTGGGCCCGTCGCCGTCCCAGGCGCCGTGCATGTCGTACGTCATGATGTTGGCGTAGTCCAAGTACTGGCCGATCTTGTCGGTCTCGATGTACTTGATCTTGTCCTGGCCGGCCGGGAGCGCCGCCGTCAGCATCAGCTTCCGGCCGCCGTCGGCGGCGCCGTACTCGTCGAGCTGCTTGCGGAACTCGGCGAGCAGGAGCGTGAAGTTCTGCTTGTCCTCGGGGCCGTAGTGGTTGCCGAGGTGGCCGCCGGAGGAGCCCGGGTACTCCCAGTCGATGTCGATGCCGTCGAAGATGCCGGCCGCGGTGCCGGGGCCGCCGAAGCCGCCCTCGACGGGCAGGTTGCCCTTGATGTACTGGTCGATGCAGGAGGAGACCAGCTTCTTGCGGCTCGCGTCGGTCTTCGCGGCATCGTGGAAGTACTTGGAGTAGGTCCAGCCGCCCAGCGAGATGTTGATCTTCAGGTGGGGGTACTTGGCCTTCAGTTCCTTGAACTGGTTGAAGACGCCCACGATCGGCTGGTCCCACTTGTCGGCGACGCCGTCGACGGAGTCGGCCGCGCTGAAGGACTTCTGGTAGTCGGCGTAGGAGTCGCCCGCACCGTCGCCCGCGTTCGGGTTGTTGTCGTCGCCCGCGGCCTTGTTGGCCATGAAGCAGGTGAGGTCGGTGGGGTGGATGTTGCCGAACGAGTAGTTGATGACGTCCAGCTTGCTCGCGATGCCGCGGGTGTCGAGGTGCTTCGGGTAGAAGGCGTTCCCGTACACGCTCCACTGGTCGTAGTACGCGATGCGGATGTTGCCGCTGCTGCCGGCTGCCGCGGTGGCGTCCGCGGCCTGGGCGGTGCCGAGCCCCGCGAGGCCGGCCACGGCCCCGGCCGCCAGCGCGGCCGTGGCGGCGGCCGCGATGAGGGGTTTACGGATGTGCATGTACTGCCTCCGGGGAAGTGGGGAGGGAGGGCAAGAGGTCCGGGTGGGAGAAGTGATAGCGATCACCGACATCCGCCGTCAATGGTTTGGACCAAAGAAGGACTAGACCATTCGCCAGGCAAATTCCCTCGTCAGAGGCGTGCGGGGGCACGGAAGACCGCTCGCCACCCCGGGTGACGAGCGGTTTAAGGGTGCCTTAGGAAAGGCTGCCGCAAGGTTTCGGCAACAAACCAGCCAAACCCCGTTCGCATGCCGTCAACCGGCCCCCTGCTCCCCCGCCGGCATCCCGTACGCGTCCGCGACGAGCTCGTAGGAGCGCAGCCGGGCCGCGCCGCCGTGCGCGTTCGCGGTCAGCATCAGCTCGTCCGCGCCGGTGCGGGCGGCCAGCGCGTCGAGGCCGGCGCGGACCTCGTCCGGGGTGCCGTGCACGATGTTCGCCAGCCAGCCCTCGGTGAACTCCCGCTCCAGCGGGGAGAAGGCGTACGCCGCCGCCTCCTCCGGGGTGGGGATCAGGCCGGGCCGGCCCGCGCGCAGCCGGAGCATCGACAGCGCGCCCGTGAGCACCTGGGCGCGGGCCGCGGCGGCGGTGTCGGCGGCGAGCGCCGACACGCCGATCACGGCGTACGGGGCGTCCAGGGCTGCCGAGGGGCGGAACGTCTGCCGGTAGAGGTCGAGGGCGGGCAGCGTGCCGGCGGCGGAGAAGTGGTGGGCGTACGCGAAGGGCAGGCCCAGCTCGCCGGCGAGGCGGGCGCTGAAGCCGGAGGAGCCGAGCAGCCACAGCGGCGGCCGGCCGGCCGGCCCCTGCACCGGGCCGGGCACGGCGTGGACCCGGGCGTAGGGGTGGCCGTCGGGGAAGTCGTCGTCGAGGAAGCGGGTGAGCTCCGCGAGGCGGCGGGGGAAGTCGTCGTGGCCCTCCTCGGCCCGGCCGGGGCCGCGCAGGGCGGCGGCGGTCCGGCCGTCGGTGCCGGGGGCGCGGC
The DNA here is from genome assembly GCF_003325375.1 of Streptomyces globosus. Classification (GTDB taxonomy): domain Bacteria; phylum Actinomycetota; class Actinomycetes; order Streptomycetales; family Streptomycetaceae; genus Streptomyces; species Streptomyces globosus_A. The sequence goes on from NZ_CP030862.1 coordinate 5,941,563, forward strand.
CGAGGCCGAGGTCGATCCGGCCGGGGGCGAGCGCCTCCAGGGTGCCGAACTGCTCGGCGACGGCGAGGGGGGCGTGGTTGGGCAGCATGACGCCGCCCGAGCCGAGGCGGATGCGGGTGGTGTGCGCGGCCAGGTGCGCCAGGATCACCGCGGGCGAGGAGCTGGCGACACCCGGCATGGAGTGGTGCTCGGCGACCCAGTGGCGCTGGTAGCCGCGGGTTTCGGCGAGCCGGGCGAGGGCGACACTGGTGCGCAGGGACGCGCTCGCGGTGCTGCCGCTGCCGACGGTGACGAGGTCCAGCACCGACAGCGGGACGGGGGCGGTGCCGTACGCGGTGCCCCGGACGGGGTGCGGCGCCGGGACGGCCGCGGGTTCCGGTCCCTGCGCGCCGCCGACCGGGCGGTCCTCCCGTGCGGCTTCCCCGCGGTCACTCATGGCCACTCCCGTCTCCCTCGTACGTCCGTACGGGGAGTCGAACCGGAGAGCGGGAGCGGGCATTCCCGGGGCGGTTGTACTGCCGTGGGGCCCGACTCATGACCTTGGCATATGCCAACGGCGTAGGCCCTGGCGGGAGGGCGTTATCCGGCCACCAATCTCCCCAACAGGCGCTCCCGATGCGCCTCTTGCTGGCTATCGTGGTACGGCAAGCGGTAACGACCTGCTAGGGGGAGACCGTGGCGCTGAAGCCCGAGCCGACCGCGCCGTTCCACTCGGTGCAGTACGCCCTGCGCGTGCTCGAAGCGATCGCCCGCCACACCGGCGGTGTGTCCGACGAGCAGATCGCGCGCGAGACAGGACTGCCTGCGGTCCATCTCGCTCCGATGCTCCTGATGCTGCGCCGCGAGGGGTACGTCCTGGAGGTGTCGGACGGGGCGTATGCGATAGGCGACTCGCTGGTCCTGCTCGGCTCGGGCACGGACCGGCAGCAGGCCCTCCAGGACAAGCTGCAGGAGACCCTCGACCGGCTGCGGGACTCGGTGGGCGCGGCGGTCTACATCAGCCGGTACGTGGACGGCGAGGTGAAGATCACGCAGGTCGCGGACAGTCCGCGCACCCCGAAGGTGCACGAGTGGGTGGACTTCCGCTCCGCGGCGCACGCGAGCGCGGTCGGCAAGTGCCTGCTGACGCAGCTCGACCAGAACGGGCGGCGCGACCACCTGTCCCGGCACAAGATCGCCCGACTGACGTCGAAGACGATCGTGAGCGAGCGGGTCCTCTTCTCGAAGCTCGACAGCCAGCCGGCCACGGTGCCGGTGCTCGACCTCCAGGAGTACGCGCTCGGCACGGTCTGCGCGGCGGTGCCGATCACCGCGGGCGCGTCGGTGGGCTGCCTGGCCCTGTCGATGCCCGTCGAGCACGCGCACCGGCTGCGGGCGGCGGCGGAGACCCTGAACCGGAAGGCCGCGCCGCTGCTGCTGTCGCTCGCCCTGTAGCCCTGGTGACGCGGCTCACGGGAGAGGCCGCGGCGCAAGGAGAGTCCGGAGCGTCAGGAGCGGGAAAACACTTCGGGCGGCTCCCGGTGGAACCGGAAGCCGCCCGAAGGACAGGTGCGCCGCCAGGGACTCGAACCCCGGACCCGCTGATTAAGAGTCAGCTGCTCTAACCAACTGAGCTAGCGGCGCCTGCTGACAGAGAAAATACTACCTGGTCCGCGGGGGTGCTCCAAACCACCCCCGCGGCCGGCCCCTCAGGCGGGCGGTTCCGGTTCAGAACCGGACGTCGGAGCAGGAGTAGAAGGCCATCGGGGTGTCGTGGACGGTCCAGACGGCCAGGATCAGGTGCCGGCCGGTCTTGCCGGCGGGCATGACGCCGTTGTGGACGGTCGTCATCGCGGGCCGGGCCCCGTTGTAGGCGACGGTGAGGAACGGCTGCGACTCCAGGGCGGCGCGGGTGAGCGGCTTGGTGGAGTCCCAGCCGTTCCTGGTGACGTAGTACTTGATGTCGGTGGTGGCGTGGTTGGCGGTGAACTGCCACCGGAAGGCGTAGCCCTGCCCGGAGGTGACCTGGGTGGCGGGCCAGGCACCGCCGCGCGGGTCGTCGAGCTGCGCGAACTCGGGGTGGCCGCCGGCGCATATCGTGCCGTCGGCCGGGCCGGCCGCGGGGAAGCCCTTGAAGCCCTCGACGCTCTGCGGCTCCCACTGGATGGGGCCGCAGTCCGAGACGGTCCGGTTGGCGCAGAGCTTCTGGCGGCTGATCGGGCTGTCGGTGTAGCCGTGGCTGCTGGCGGAGGGCGCGGAGGCGAGGGCGAGCCCGACCACGCCGGCGAGGCCGAGCGCGGCGGCGGAGCCGGCCCGGCCGGAGGGGCGCGCGGGCAGGCGTGAGGGCATGCGGAAGAGACGCATGAGGCGGTGCTCCTTGAACGTGGGGGGGGGGAGGTCCGGGGAGAGAGCGTGCGCACGCGCGGGGAGCGGCCGCGGGTGGGTCCGCGGCCGCACGGGCGGAGTTTTCAGGTCTAGACCAAGTCCCAGATTATTGACGCCACTTGGCCATGTCCAGACCATTGCGCGAACGGATGGTCCGGACCACCGCACCCCGCCCGCGCCCGGTCCGACCTCCGCGCACGGGGAGTCGTACGAGGAGCCGTACGGGCCGGGACGCGGATGCGGGGGCGGCAGGGGCTGTCCGAAAACAGGACACCCGGAGGTACGGCGACGGCCCCGGCGCCGCCTGCGGGGCGGGGCCGGGGCCGGGGCCTTCAGACCGGGTGGCAGCGGGGGCCGGCTACTCGGGGCGGCCGGTGTAGAAGGCGACGGTGAGGTCCTTCACCAGGGCCTTCCGCTCGTAGTCGTCCAGCTCGACCAGGCCCCGCGAGGTCAGCCGGTGGACGGTGTCGTCGACGGCGTCCACGACCGAGGTCAGGACCGTGTCCCGGTGCTTCGCGTCGATCGCCGCCACCCGGCGGCGGCGCATCGCCTCGGCGACCTCGGGGGCGTACTCGATGCGCGTCGGCTGCGCCGAGTACACCTCGATGCCGACCGCCTCGGTCTCGGCGGCGAGCATCCTGGTCAGCGCCTCGCCGACCGCCTCCGTGTCGCGGAGGGTCGGGGCGTCCTCGTGGAAGGCGTCGGCCGGGAGCTGCGACAGCACCCGCGCCATCGCCGCCTCGACCTGCTCGGCGAGGTACTCGGTGTGGTCCTCGACGGCGAGCGCGGCCCGCGCCGTGTCCTTGACCTGCCAGACGACCTGCACGACCACCTGGAGGGCGAGGCCGCCGCAGTCGACGGCGGGCATCGGGTCGCTGCGCCAGTGGCGCAGGCGGACGTCGATCCGGCGGCGCAGGAGGAGGGGGCTCACCCAGGTGAGGCCGGTCCGGCGGACCGTGCCGCGGTAGCGGCCGAACAGGGTGAGCACCCAGGCGTGCCCGACCTTGCCGCGGCCGAGGCCGCCGAGGGAGAGCAGCGCGACGATGCCGAGGAAGGCGAGCGGCGGCCAGTGGGTGGCGCGCAGCCCCTGGTAGGCGCGGGGCGCCGCTCCGAACGCGGCCCCGAACGCGTCCGGCACCGCTCCGGCCCGCCACAGCACGGCCAGGCACCCGCTGAGGGCGAGCCCGCCCACCGCGACGCCGACCCAGCCGGGCAGGACGGGCCCCCGGTGCTCCCGCAGCCGGTCGTCGCCTTGCGGCACCCGCCGCCCCGGAGCCGGCCGCGGCACGGCGCGCCGGGCGGGCCGGCCCGGCGCGGCGGCCGGGGTGCCGGCGGTGAGGGTGCGCGGCTCGGCGGGGAACGGCAGGTGCACCGGCACCGCGGTGACGTCCACCCCGCGGGCCGCGGCGGAGGCGCTGCCCTGCGCCGGTTCGCCGCCGTCCTCGATGCCGCGGGCCACGGCCCGCGAGACGATCTCGACGACGGAGCCCCGGACCGCGGCCACGCCGTCTCCTTCCGCTTCCGCCCCACCGGTGGCTGCCTCGCCGCCGCCGGCCGACGGGCCTGGCACGCCGACCGGCCTGTCCGCGATGCCGGCCACACCGTCGGCGCCCTCCGCCGTGTACGGGTCCGGCTCGTCGGTCGGGTCCGCCTCGTGCGCGCCGGGCCTCCCGCCCGAGGTGCCGGGCTCCGCCGCGAGGCCGGGCGTACCGTCCCGCGATGCGCCGTGCGGTCCGGAGGGAGCGTCCTTGTCCGCGGCCTCGGTCGCGGCGGCGGGCGGTGCCGCCTGCGGGTCGGGGGCGGTTGCAGGGTGCGGGATGTCCAGGGTCGCGGTGGCCGGTGCGTCGGGCGCCCCTCCCTTCTCGCCGCCGGAGGCCGTTCCGCTGCCGTCCGCGGCCGCGGCCGACGCGTGGCCGGGCTCGGTGCGGGCGGCGGGGACGTCCCCCAGGGCGGTGTTGCCGGCGGTCCGGCCGTTCGGCAGGAGGATCTCCCGAGCCGTCAGGACCATGGCAGCCGGCACCCCGGCGACCCACCGGGAGCGCACCGGTGCCGACGCGACGGCGACCCGGGCGGCGGGGCCGATGTACAGCCGGGCCTGCGCCACAGCCGCGGCCGCGGCGACCGCCGAACCGGCGGTCGGGCTCGGCGCGTGCCGGCCCGCCGGCGAAGAGGGCCCGGCCGGGTCCGCGTACGGGGAGACTCCCGCTGCCGGCAAGGCCTCCGGGCGGGCCGGGGCCGGTCGGGCCGGGGCCTCCGCCGGGCGGTGGCCGGACCGCGCAGGTCCCGCACTTGGGCCCGCATACAGGGAGGCCGCCCCTGCCGGCACGGCCTCCGGGCGGGCCGTGGGCCGGGCGGACGGGTCGGACGGGCCGGCCCCGGCCGGGCGGAGGCCGGACGACGCGGGCGCGGGCGTGCCCGGCTCGGCGTACAGAGCAGTGGGGGGCGCCGCCGGCACGGGGGCCGGCCGGGCCGGCGGGTCCGTCGGGCGGGGGCCGGGCGGACGGGTGCCGAGCGCAGGCGCCGGCACGGCTTCCGGGCGGGTGGCGGGTGGCTGCGGGCGGAGGTGCGCTCCGGGCGGAGCCGCGGCGGGGATCGGCCCGTCGCCCCGTCCGGGGGCCTGTGCGCGGGCCGGGGCCGCTGCCGGAGGCCGGGCGGACGGGAGTTCCGGGCCGGGCGGGGCCTCTGGCGGGGGACCGGCCGGAAGCGGTCCTGCTGCCGCGGTGTCCGGGGTCGGCGGGTCGGCGGTCGGGGCGGACACCGCCGCGGCCGGGGCCTGGACCCCTGGTGCTCCGGAGGCCCGGGCCCCGCGGTCCGGGGCCGGCACGGCGGTCAGGGCCGTCGCCGCGGCGCCGGCCGAAGCCGGGGGCGGCGGGTCCGTCGGGAGCAGGGCCGCCAGGCCGCGGCGGGCGGGCCGGGGGGCCAGGCGCATCGTGCCCGTGCCGTGGACGACGGGGGCCGACGGGGGCCGCGGGCCCCCGGTGGAGACGGGCGGCACGCGGAAGGTGCCGGTGGTGGAGGTGGTGAGCGTCGGGTACATCGTTGCCTCCGTCATGCGAACAACCGCCGCCAGGTCTCCGGGCCCGGGTATCCGTTGGCCGCGGCGCCGCGCCAGCCCTGGGCGCGCTGGAACGCCTCGACGCTGCGGCGGTCGGCCTCGCTCCAGCGGGGGCCGGGACCGGTGGTGTAGTGCTTGCCGAAGCCCTTCTCCACCAGCCGGCGGCCGAGGGCGGCGATGGACGGGTGGGTGGATCCGGGGCGGAACACCGACGCCCCCGGGTAGGCCGGGATCGCGGCTGTGCCGGGGCGGGCGGCACCGCTGCCCGGCCGCGCCGGAGCGCCGGGAGCGCCGGGGGCGGGCGGGGCCGCCGGGGCGGCGGGGCGGGCCGGGGCTCCCGGCCTGCCGGCCTGCGACCCGGCCGGGCCCGGCGCCGGGTCGATGGTCGGGCGGATGTCCTTGCCCCCGCCCTCGACCAGCAGCTGCCAGGTGTGCGGGCCGGGGATGCCGTCGGCATCGGCGCCCGTCCAGCCCTGCGCGCTCTGGAACGCCTGTGTCGCCAGCCGGTCGGCGTCGCTCCACTTCGTGCTCGGGCCCTTGGGGTAGAAGCGGCGGCCGCCGCGCTCGATGAGCATCCGCCCGAGTTCGGCGACGTGCGGGTTGTCCGCGCCCGGCCCGAACATCGCCGCGCCGGGGTACTCCTTCGACGGCGCCGCCGGCTTCGGGTCCGTACCCGGGTCGGGGGCGGCCGGCTCCGGGGCCGGTGGGGTGAGCCCGCCCGTCACCCCGGTGAACCGGTACGGGACGTACTTGGCGGCGTTGTTCCAGTACCCGTACGGGGTCGCCGCCCTCCGCGTGGCCGGGCGGGTCTGCTCGTACGCCGTGTAGTGCGTGCGCGTCTCGTCGACCCAGCCGCCGAAGAGGACGACGTGCGAGCCGTTGGTGGGGTCGGCCGGGTTGTGGAAGAGCAGCATGTCGCCCGGCAGCAGCTCGTCCTTGGTGATCCGGGTCGCGAACTTGTCGAGGCTGCCGGTCCACTCGTTCGAGCCGAGGTTCCAGGCCATGGAGACGTAGCCGGAGCAGTCCTGCCGGTATCCGTCCGTCCAGTACGAGGACATGCTGTACGGGACCTTGGCGTCCAGCCACAGCTTCGCCCGGTTGATGATCGTGGCCCGGTCGATCCTCCGGATCGAGGAGGGCGCACCCGGCGCGCCGCCCGGCTTCGCCGGCCCGGGGCGGCCGTGCAGCGGGGAGCGGTCGCCCTGCGGGGTACTCGCCGGGTCGTCGCGGACGTCCCGGTCCGGGCGTGCGCCCGGGTCGTCGCGGGTGTCCCGACCGGGGCGTGCACCGGGGTCGTCGCGGGCGTCCCGACCGGGGCGGGCGGCTGGGACGTCACCGGGGCGGCCGGGCGCCGTGTCGGGGCGGCGGGCGTCCTTGCCGTCGGGACGGCGGGCGTCCCTGCCGTCGGCAGGCTGCCGGGGCTGCACGGCGTCCGCAGGCCGCGGGTCCGCGGCGGGCCGGGTGCGGGCGGCCTCGGCGGTTCCGGGCCGGACGGCCTCGGCGGTTCCGGGCCGGGTGTCCGCCGTGTCCCCGGTACGGGCATCCGCCGCGGCCCCCGAGCGGATGTCCTCGGCGTCCGCACCGGCCGCCGCGCGGGCCTCGCGGCTCGGGGCCGCCGTGCCCGTCGGGGTGTCGGCGGCCGGGCTGGGGGCTGCCAGCGCGGTCGAGGCCGTGCCGCCGCCGAGTACGACCCCCGCGGCCGTGGCCAGGACGAGCGCCCGGCGTGCGCCCCGGGCGGCCGGGTGGCCGCCGTCCCGGAGCGGTATGGCCCTGGCGCGGGCGAGGGAGCGCCGGCGCTCCGCGCAGCCCGGGCAGCCGCAGTCGCCTGCGGGCTCGTACTCCTCGAAAACGGGCGTCGGCATCGGCACATGCACCGGGGGCTGCATCGTCATGCGGTTCCGTCCACTCCCCTGCTCGTGGCTGATCGGGGCCGCCGCATATCTGTCGGGGCGTCAGATTCGGCTCGACCCAGACATATCGTGCACGATAAACCACTCAAACATGGGCTAATCGGACAAGGTGGGCGCGGCTGGTCATGACCACCCCTGGAGGTGGGGTAAAGTTTTCCCTGTCAGCAGGCGCCGCTAGCTCAGTTGGTTAGAGCAGCTGACTCTTAATCAGCGGGTCCGGGGTTCGAGTCCCTGGCGGCGCACGACAAGGGGAAGCCCCTCGCAGTGAGAACTGCGAGGGGCTTCTTCGTCATACGCCCCGGCCTCCCGGCGGCCCCACCGGGACCACCGGCACCGCCCGATGCCCGGGCGCACCCGCCGCGCCCGCGGCCCCCGCCGCTCCCGGGCCCGGATTCGCACCCGTACGGCCGCGCGGCCCTGCTCCGCCCGGGGGCGTGGCGGCGGCGCGGCCGGTCAGGTACGCCGAGACCACCACGTTCGCCGTGTACGTGCCGGCCTTCTGGTCGTACGTGCCCCCGCAGGTCACCAGCCTCAGCTCGGACCGCCCCGGCACGAGCGCGCCGTACGCGCGGTCGGCGTCGAAGCGGGAGCGCTCGTGGACCCGTACGTCCTCGACCGTGAACTCGGCGACCGCCCCGTCGGCCCGCGCCACCCGGACCTTGGCGCCCGGCCGGAGCGTGCTCAGGCCGTAGAAGACCGCCGGCTTCGAGCGGGTGTCGACGTGCCCCACCAGCAGTGCGGCCCCCGCCTCACCCGGCTTCGGGCCCGCGCCCCACCAGCCGACCGTGCCGGGCCGGTCGTACGGCGGCGGGTCGATCGCGCCCTGCGCGTCGAGGCCGCGGGCGACCACGGGGGCCTGTACGCCGAGCGACGGCACGTCGACCCGTACGGGGGCGGACGCCGCGAGCGGGGCGTGCGCCGCGGGCAGGCCCGGCACAGGGTACGCGGCCCCGCCGGACGGCCCCGCGCCCGGCCGGTCCGGCATCCCGGTGATCTCGCGTCCCCACAGCCACAGCCCGAGCACCAGCACCGTCCAGGCGGCGAAGCCGAGCAGGCGCCCGCCGGCGGACCGCCTCGGTTCGGCCGCACCCGTCACCGCCCGGACCTCACTCGCCGCTTCGGCGGCGGCGCAGCACCAGGGCCCGGCCCGCGACGGCCAGGGTTGCCACGGCAGCCAGGACCGCGCCGACCACGGTGTGCGGCAGCCCCGGGCCGCCGTCCTCGCCTTCGCCTTCGCCCTTGCGTGCGGCCGCCGCCTGCCCGGCGATGCGGGACGCGTCGGCGACTTCGGCGGCCATGCCGCCGCCGCCCGCGTGGACCGGGTGGACCGGCGACTTGTGCGCCTCGGGGCGCGTGTCGTGGCCCTGCCCGTGCTCCACGACCTCGACGGAACCGCGCAGCTCGTCCGCCTCGCAGCGGACGGTGACCTCGTGCCGGCCGGGCCGGGCACGCGAGCTGATCATGGCGTCGCCCCACAGGGGCCTGGCGGCGGACCCGGCGGCCTTCGCGGCCTCGTCGGCCTCGTCGGCCTTCTGGGTGCCGCTGGGCTTCTCGACCTTGTCCGTCTTGTCGGCCTTGTCGGCCTTGTCGCTGCCGTGGCCGGCGGACAGGTGGACGTCGGAGACGAAGACGGGGGACTTCGCCACCGCCCAGCGGCCCTTGCAGCCGGTCACGTGCACCTTGACCTGCGCACCGGGCGCCGCCCGGTGCGGATCGACCGAGACGGTCCCGTGGTTCTGCCCGACGGCGGCGGCGGGCGCACCGGGTGCGGCCGTCGCGGCAGCCGCCGCCAGGACCGCGGCCACCCCGCCCGCACGGACCCCACGGCGGACACGTACGGCGATCAGAGCACTGCGCATGGTGAACCTCCTCCCAAGGAGGTTCACGCGCGGCGGCGGGCTCCGCATCCGGAGGGGCCCGCCGCACACCCGAACGGATCAGACGAGATCGACCAGGTCGGCGATGGAGTCGACCGTCTTCGTCGGCCGGTAGGGGAACTTCTCGGTGTCCTCGACCGTGGTCAGGCCCGTCAGCACGAGGAACGTCTGCATGCCCGCCTCCAGCCCGGCCAGCACGTCGGTGTCCATCCGGTCGCCGATCATCGCGCTGGTCTCGGAGTGGGCGCCGATCGCGTTCAGGCCCGTACGCATCATCAGCGGGTTCGGCTTGCCCGCGAAGTACGGGCGCTTGCCGGTCGCCTTCGTGATCAGCGCGGCGACGGCGCCGGTCGCGGGCAGCGGGCCCTCGGTGGAGGGGCCGGTCTCGTCCGGGTTGGTGCAGATGAAGCGGGCGCCCGCGTTGATCAGGCGGACCGCCTTCGTCATCGCCTCGAAGCTGTACGTGCGGGTCTCGCCGAGGACGACGTAGTCCGGGTCGTGGTCGGTGAGGATGTAGCCGATGTCGTGCAGGGCCGTCGTCAGGCCCGCCTCGCCGATGACGTACGCGGTGCCGCCCGGGCGCTGGTCGTCGAGGAACTTGGCGGTGGCGAGCGCGGACGTCCAGATGTTCTCGACGGGGACGTCGAGGCCCATGCGGCTCAGGCGGGCCTGGAGGTCGCGGGGCGTGTAGATGGAGTTGTTCGTCAGGACCAGGAAGGGCTTGCCGGACTCGCGCAGCCGCTTGATGAAGGCGTCGGCCCCGGGGATCGGGGTGCCCTCGTGGATGAGGACCCCGTCCATGTCGGTGAGCCAGGATTCGATCGGCTTGCGCTCTGCCACTGGACTGTTCTCCGCTCTCGGGTGGCCGTTGCCCCTGACCCGGTCCCGGCCGTGCACTGTGGTCTGTACCGCCACCCTAGCGGGGCGGGCGGCGGACGTCCCGGGGCGTCCACGGCGCGGGACGGACGGGGGGCCGACGGGAGGCGGACGGAGGGCGGCTCAGCCGAGGGTGACGTCGTCGACGGCCCAGTACCAGTTGTTGTCGCCGGCGTACCGGAAGCGGACCTGCACGTCGGTGGCGCCCTGCGGGATCCGCAGGGTGACCGCCTCGTTCCGGGCGACGGCGTCGGCCGTGTGGCTCTTCACCAGCACGGGGGCGGCGCCGTTGTAGGAGACGAGCACCTGGGCGGTCTGGCCGGCTTCGTGCCGGTAGTGCGACCGGTAGCGGAGGGTTGCCGTACTGCCGCCGGTGACGGGCCACTTGGGGGTGGCGAGCGTGGAGTCGAAGGTACCGGTGTGGGCCTTGTCGTCCCACTCGTCGGAGTCGGCGACGGCGAAGACGTCGCGGGAGCGTACGTTCAGCTCGCGCCACTGGTCGCGCTGGGACTGCGACCAGAACTCGTCGGTGGCAAAGGCCCATCCGGCCCACTCGGTCGTACCGCCGCTGCCCATGCGGGAGTTGTCTACGGACCAACCGGGCGGCGGGGTGTGCGTGAAGCCCCTCGTGGCGGCCGGGATGCCCGTCTCGTCGACACGGGTGCGGAGTTGGGGGCGCAGCGCGTCGAAGGGGTCGCCGTCGGGGGTGCCGAGCGGTACGCCGTCGAGGCCCGCGACGGAGACGCCGAGGTGGGCGAGGGCGGTGGCGGCGACGTCGACGGCGCGGACGTCGTGGCGGACGGAACCGGCCGGAATCCCGGCGCCCTTGGCGAGGACGAAGGTGCCGCGCTCGGCGGGTCCGGACCCGCCGTGGCCGCCGGACGGGGTGTGCCCGTGGTCGGTGGTGACCAGGATCGTCCAGTTCTCCTGCGCGAGCGTCGGGCGCTGTCCGACGGCGGCCAGGAGCTGTCCCACGAGAGCGTCGACCCGGGCGACCGCGTCCAGGTAGGCCTGGCTCGCGGCGCCGCTGGAGTGGCCGGCGGCGTCGATCTCGCCGAGGTAGACGAACGCGGCGTCGGGGTTCCCGCCGCGCAGCTCGGCGGCCGCCGCGGCGGCGACCTTGGGGTCCTCGCTGCGATAGCCGTCGCGGTCGCCCTTGAGGGAGAGCCGCTTGTCGACCTTCGCGGAGAAGATCGGACCGTTCTGGTCGGTGGAGGTGACCGGCTCCCAGTCGGCGGCCGCATACGTGTTGAGGTGCGGCGCGGAGTTCTCGACACGGGTGAGGAAGTCCGGGTGGGCGGTGTAGTTCTTGCCGGTGAAGGAGTTGTCGCGGACGCCGTGCTTGTCCGGCCACACACCCGTCGCGACGGTCGACCAGCCCGGCCCGGAGGAGGTCGCGGCCATCGGGTTGGCGTAGAGGAGGCTCTCGGCGGTGAGGCCCTGCGCCATCAGGCCCTTCAGATGCGGGGCGGCGGCAGCCTTGACGCGGTCGAGGACGGCGCCGTCGAGGCCGATGACGAGCACCTTGGGCACGGGCGCCGCGGCGGTCCGCGCCGCCGCTTCCCTTGCGGCGGCCTCCGCGGCGGCCTTGGCGGCACCGGGCTCGGCGGCACCGGCGGGGTGGGCGGCGAAGGCGGCGGCGACCAGGGCGGCGGCCGCGGCCGTCGCCGCGGTGGCACGGCGTCCGGACAGCACAGACAACACGTACTCCTCCAGAAAGGCGGGGACGGGGGCGTTTCGAGGGAGCGGGACGGGCCGGTCACACGACGGCCACCCTGCGGGAGCAGGGTGGCCGTCGGGTTACGCGCCCACCACGGCGTACCGTCCTCCACGCGTCCCCGGGCCCATGGGAGCCGGAGACGCGTGAAGGCATGCGGGCACACACCTCCCCCGCAGGACGCCCCCGCACGCCCCGGCACGCACGCCCCGGCGGCGGCACCGGAACACGGCAGCGCGGCGCGGCTGGTGGAGCCGGGCAGAGCGGGTGGCGAGGGCCGGGCGGGTGGCGGGTCAGCGGGAGGCGGGTCAGCGGGAGGCGGTCAGCGAGGCGCGGTGTGCAGGGGCTTGCGGCGCCGGAGGCGGCGGGATGCCAGGAGCAGGGCGGTGCCCGCGGTGAGTGCGGCAGCCGCCGTGGCCGCACCGTGGCGCTCCTGCGGGCCCGTGTGGGCGAGGGAGCCGGCCTGGACGCGGTCCCGCGGGGATTCGACCGTGAAGCGGTAGCCGCCGGCCTCGCCGACCCAGTCGCCGTCGTCGCCGCGCCGCTGGACGACGGCGGCGTCCGCGACGACCTCGCCCGTGGGCGCGTCGGGCGCGAAGGCCAGGTGGACCGTGACGGTCAGGGAGCCGCCGGCCGCAAGGGTGTAGCCGGAGAAGGCGTCGCCGCCGTCGAAGACGGCGATGATCTCGTCGCGGTCGCTCTCCTCCAGGCTGACGGGCAGAGTGCCCTCGGGGGTGTCGAAGTCCATCCGGAGGTGGTCGGCGCGCAGGACGCGCGCCTCGTCCGACAGCACCACGACGGGGTGGATGGCCGTGCACCGGCTCGCGGTGGTGTTGGTCAGGTCCAGGAACCAGCTCTGCGCGCCGCCGCCGGTGCGGTAGACGGACGGGCCGCCGCGGATCCGCGCGCCGATGGGGAAGGCGGTGCTCTTGCCGTCGCCGCAGGTGGCGCGGGCCCGGGAGGGGAGCGCGGGGGCGGGGCGGGCGCCGCTGCCGTTTCCGACGTCCGCCGCGGCGGGCGCTGCGGCGGCGGCCGGGGCGACCACGGCCGCCAGGAGGGCGGAGAGGGCAAGGGCTTTGCGCAGTCGCATGGCTGACCTTCGCTTCGCTGCTCGCCGGACGGGCTGACGGTCGGACGAGGCGACAATCACCACGGCCTGCACCGCACGTTCCCACGCGCGCGATGCAGTGCCGCCAGTGCCGCGCCCGGGCCGACCCCTTTCCGCCTGTTCGGCCCACAGGCGGCCGTCAGGTCCCGGCCGGGAGGCGGTTCCTGACTTGGCGCCGGATCCCGACCGGGCGCCGGCTCGTTCCCGGCCGCCAGGCGTGCCCGGCTGCCAGGGCGTGCCCGGCTGCCAGGGCGTGCCCGGCTGCCAGGTCCTCGGCGGCGCCGGTCTCCTCACCCCCCGCCGTCATGCCGTACGGCCGAACAGCGGCGCCAGGGCCAGTTCCGCCGCGCCCTCCGCCACGCCCGCGCGGGCGGTTGCGACCTCGGGGGCGGGGCCGCCGAAGGCACGGGCGGCCAGGGCTCGCCGGACTCCCGCCGTGAACACCTCCGGCGCCTGCTCCACCACCCGTCCGCCCAGCCACACCCGGTCGGCGTCGAGCAGGGCGACGGCGTTCGCGGCGCCCTCGCCGAGGATCCGGGCCGCCTCGGGCAGGTCCCCGCGGGCCACGGCCGCCAGGCACAGCACCTCGGCACAGCCGCGGCCGCCGCAGCGGCAGGGCGGCCCGTCGAGCAGCAGCACCTGGTGCCCGAACTCCCCCGCGGCGGACCGGGGCCCGCGGTGGACCTCGCCGCCGAGCCGGATGCCCGCGCCGAGGCCGGTGCCGAGGTGCAGGTAGAGGGAGGTTCCGGAGTCGGGGCCGGAGGCGGCGGCGCCCGCGTTGGTGTCCTTGTCCAGCACCACGGGCGGGCCCCAGCGCCGGCTTCCGTCCCCGTCTCCGTCTCCGTCTCCGTTCCCGGGCCGCAGCCGGTCCGCGACGGCCTGCCTCAGCGGGTGCCCCTCCCACTGCGGGTGGCCCGTGACCCGCCCCATCACGCCGGTGCGCCAGTCGAGCGGCCCCGGCGCGGCGAGCCCGACGCCGGCGAGGGCCTGCGCCCCGGCGGGTCCGGCCAGCCGGTGGACGGCGCGGGCGACGGCGGCGGCGACCGCGTCCGGGCCGGCCGCGAAGTCCAGGGGGGTGCGGAGCCGGTCGACGACGGTGCCCGCCAGGTCGACCCGTACGGCATGGAGTTCGTCCCGGTCGGCGTGCACGCCGACCGCGTGCCGGGCGTCCGCGGCGAGCCGCAGCAGGGTGCGCGGCTTGCCGCCGGTGGAGGCGCCGCGGCCGGCGTCCGCGACGAAGCCCTCGGCGCGCAGCCGGGCCGTGATCTTGCTGACGGCCTGCGGGGTGAGGCCCGTACGGGAGGCCAGGTCGGCGCGGCCGAGGCCGGCGGGGCCGGCGGCGCGGAGGAGGCCGAGGACGAGGGCGTCGTTGTGGCCGCGGAGGGCGCCCAGGTTCGCGCCGGGCAGGTTCCGGCTGGTCCTGCTGGTGTCGGTCGGGGTGACGCTGCCTCGTTCCACCAGGCCATTGTCCCCCTTCCTTGCACTTAGGCAACACTGTTGCCAAAGTGGACGGCATGAACGCCACCGCCCCGGACTCCGCCCCCTCCCCCGCCCCCTCGTCCCCCGCCTCCCGCCACGCCGGCCGGGGGCCGCTCCGCGTCGGCCTCGTCGGCTACGGCCTCGCCGGGTCCGTCTTCCACGCCCCGCTGGTCGCCGCGGCCGAGGGGCTCGTCCTCGACACCGTCGTCACCTCCGATCCGGCGCGCCGGGCGCAGGCCGAGGAGGAGTACCCCGGTGTGCGGGTGACGGCGTCCGCCGAGGAGCTGTGGAGCGGCGGCAGCGCCGTCGACCTGGTCGTCGTCGCCTCCCCGAACAAGACGCACGTCCCGCTCGCGACGGCGGCGCTGTCCGCCGGCGTCCCCGTCGTCGTCGACAAGCCGCTCGCCGGGACGGCCGCGGAGGCCCGCGAGCTCGCCGGGCTCGCCGACCGGACGGGCACGTTCCTGTCGGTGTTCCAGAACCGCCGCTGGGACAACGACTTCCTGACGGTGCGCCGCATCGTCGCAGACGGCGAACTGGGCGAGGTCCAGCGCTTCGAGTCCCGCTTCGAGCGGTGGCGCCCGCAGCTCAAGGGCGGCTGGCGCGAGTCCGGCGCGCCCGAGGAGATCGGCGGCCTGCTGTACGACCTGGGCAGCCACGTCGTGGACCAGGCGCTGGTCTTGTTCGGGCCGGCCGCCTCCGTGTACGCGGAGACGGACGTGCGCCGGCCGGGCGCCGAGGCGGACGACGACACGTTCATCGCGATCACGCACGAGAGCGGCGTCCGCTCGCACCTGTACGTCAGTGCGACCGCCGCGCAGCTCGGCCCGCGCTTCCGCGTCCTCGGCTCCCGCGCCGGGTACGTCAAGTACGGCCTGGACCCGCAGGAGGCCGCGCTGCGCGACGGCCACCGGCCCGGGAACACCGGCGCCCCGTGGGGTGTGGAGCCGGAGCACCTGTGGGGCCGGCTGGGGTCCGGGGAGTCCCCGGCGACCGGCGGCGGGACGCCGGTGCCGACACTGCCCGGCGACTACCCGGCGTACTACGCGGCCGTGGCGGCGGCGCTGCGCGACGGGGGGCCGGCGCCGGTGAGCGCGCACGAGGCGGCGCAGTGCCTGGCGGTGCTGGAGGCCGCGCGGGTCTCCTCCCGGGACGGGGTGACCGTATCCTTCGAAAACTGAAGATGATCACACGTGTGAAGAACGGACTGTTTCTGTGAAGCTGCCCCGGATCGCCTCGATCGTGGCGACGGCCGCGACGGCCGCGATGGCCCCGGCCGTCCTGATCGCCTCGCCGGCCTTCGCCGTCGGCGCCACGACCACGGCGCCGGGCCTGCCGGCGTCCCCGACCGCCCCCGACACCTCCCCGGGCACCGACGGCCCGACGGCGCCGAAGCCCGACGAGGACCCGCAGGCCGCGAAGGACCGGGCCGCGATCCAGGCCATCCTCGCGGATCCGGCGAGCGGGCGGGGCGTCCGCGAGGCCGCCGAGAAGGCGCTGAAGGGGACGGCCGCGGACCTGCGGCACTTCCTGGAAGTGGAGTGGGCCCGGGAGCAGTTGGAGGACGACCGGGTGCGCGTCGCGCAGATCGGGGAGGCCGGCGGCAAGGCGGTGCGCGCGGCGGCCGACAAGGCGCTGGACGCCAACACGCGCGAGGCCATCACGGAGTTCCTGCAGAACGGGCAGCACACCGCCCGTTTCGAGGACGACAAGGTCGAGCTGGTGAAGATGCTGAAGGGCGCCGGCCCGGGCATCACCAAGGCGGTCAACAAGCTGCTGGACGGCGGGACGCGGGAGGAGGTCCGCGCGTTCGTCGCGACCGGGCAGCACACGGTCCGCGCCGAGGACGACCGGGGCGTGCTGCTGGGCGCGCTGAAGGACGCCGGGCCGAGCCTGAAGGCGGCCATCATCGCGCTGCTGGAGAAGAACCCCACCCCGGCGGAGCTGCGCACCTTCGTCACGAGCACCCAGCACGAGCTGCGCGACGCCGACAACACCGCCCTGATCCGGGCCATGCTCGCCGATGCCGGGCCGGAGCTGAAGAAGGCCGCCAACGCCGCCCTGAAGGGAACGCCCGCGGACCGCGCCGAGTTCCTCGCGACCGGGCAGCACACGGCCCGCGACAAGGACAAGGCCGCGGGCGGCGGCAGCGGCGGCGGGGGCAAGGACGGCGGCGGCAAGGGCGGCTCCGACACCGGGAACGGCGCCGGCGCCGACGGCTCGGGCGCCGGCTCGGGTTCCGGCGGCGCGAACGGCACGACGAGCAGCAGCAACAACGCCACGCCGGCCGGCGGCACGGGCCCGCTCGCGAGCACCGGCGCGAACGCCCAGCTCGCGGTCGCGGCAGGAGCCGGAGCCGCTGCCCTGGGCGCGGGCGCCGGCCTGCTGGTCGCCGCAAGCCGCCGCCGCGCCGCGGAAGCCGCGCGCTGACACGGGCGCCCCGGCCCCCGGGCCCGGCCCGGGGGCCGGGGCCGGGGGCCGGGGCCGGGGGCCGGGGCCGGGGGCCGGGGCGCCCCTGCGGCCTCGGGGGTCAGGCGTCCTTGAACTCCTGCCGCTGCCGCCCCAGCCCGTCGATCTCCAGCTCGACGACGTCGCCGGCCCGCAGGTACGGCTTCGGCTCCGGCCGGCCCATCGCCACGCCCCCCGGCGTGCCCGTGATGACCACGTCGCCGGGGTGCAGCGTCATGAACCGGCTCAGGTAGTGCACGACCTCGCCGACGGGGAAGATCTGGTCGGCGGTGGTGCCGTCCTGCCGGAGCTCCCCGTTCACCCACAGCCGGACGCCGAGGGCCTGCGGGTCCGGGATCTCGTCGGCGGTGGCGAGCCACGGGCCGACCGGGGTGAACGTCTCGCAGTTCTTGCCCTTGTCCCAGGTGCCGCCGCGCTCGATCTGGAACTCGCGCTCCGAGACGTCGTTGACGAGGACGTACCCGGCGACGTGCGCCAGGCCCTCCTCCGCGGACTCCAGGTACCGGGCGGTGCTGCCGATGACGACTCCGAGCTCGGCCTCCCAGTCCGTCTTCACGCTGCCGCGCGGAATCAGCACAGTGTCGTCGGGGCCGACGACCGTGTCGGCGGCCTTCAGGAACAGGATCGGCTCGGCCGGCGGCTCCGCCCCGATCTCGGCGGCGTGCCCGAAGTAGTTCAGCCCGATACCCACGATCTTGCCGATGCGGCCCAGCGGGGCGCCGGTCCGCAGCCCCTCCGGGTCGAGCACCGGAAGGGACCCGGCCTCCACCGCGGCGCGCACCCGGGACAGGGCGCAGTCGTCGGCGAGGAGGGCGCCGTCCACGTCGGCGACCAGGCCGGACAGGTCGCGCAGGATCCCGTCCTGGTCGAGGACTGCGGGGCGCTCCGCCCCGACCGGTCCGACACGCAGCAGCTTCATGGGCATTCTCCCGTGGTCGTGGGTGGTCGGCCCATGGGCGTGCCCCGGGCCGGACGATGGGGTGCGGCCATCGGAGGATTGGTCGATCCTCCAAGAACCCCGTTCCGCCCGCAAGCCCCTGTTCACGGACTGGAACGCCGCCCCGCCGCCCGGGCGCCTTCAGGTGCGCCGGTCCGCCGCAGGCCCGCCGGCCGCCGCCGTCCCGACGGCGGCAAGGCGGTCCCGGCGGTGCTCCAGCCATGCGCGCTCGGCGACCGACCATGCTGTGGTGGCGGCCAGGTACAGCCCGGCGGCCAGCGGCACGACGGCGGCCGTCACCAGCGTCCCGAAGGACAGCAGCGGCAGCACGCCGCCCAGCCGGCGCATCGCCTCCTGCTGCTCGGCGGTCAGCTCCGGCACCGCCGCCGCGGAACGGCCCGCGGCAGCCCTGGCCCGTACCGGCGCAGCCTTGCCCCGCACCGGCGCCGCGGCGGCAGCGGCAGCCGCGGCCCGCCGCCCGCGCACCGTGCTCCACGCGGCGACGGCGGCGATCACCGCGAACAGCACGAGGTACACCAGCCCCTGCGCGCCGAACAGGCCGCCCTCCCCCAGGGCACCGGCCCACGTCCCGCCGAGCGGCGCCGCGAACAGGCGGTGCCCCAACAGCTCCCCCGACGTGGTGAACGCCTGGTACATGAGGAAGAACACCGGCAGCTGGAGCAGCACCGGCAGGCAGCCGGCCACCGGCGTGGCGCCCTTGAAGGCGGCCCTGTTCAGGGGATGCAGGGCGAGCCGTACGAGGACGGTGAACAGCACGATCGCGGCAGCGGTCGCGGATTCGGCCAGCACCGGCTCCAGGAGCCGGCCCAACTCGACAACAACACGGGTGAAAACGGACACGCGGGCCCTCCGAGGGGTCTCGTCGAACGTCGAAGTGGTGCATTTCGGCGTGACGAGCCACGCGGGGCGCGACAGCGGAAGCGGGTGGTGCGAAGGCGATCCGGGGTGGTGGTGCGCTGTGCGCGCCCCTACGCGGCCGTCGGGACGAGACGGCCGGGTGCCCTCGGCCGCGACCGGCCGGAGGCGTCGGGATCGCGCTGCGGCAGGAACGCCGTGCGCTGCTCGCGATCACGGATCGCTGTGCGTATTCGGTGCGGCGGCACGGGCCGCACCAGGCGCGCCGCGAGGGCGGCGGCGCCCACGGACACGGCGGCGGCGGTCGCCGCGAGGGCGACGACGACGGCACCCTGCCCGCCCTGCCCGGCGATCAGCCCGAGGACGCCGGCGAACAGCAGCAGGGGCGCGAGGCGCGCGGCGGCGCCGGCGAACGCCGCGAGCAGCGCCCGGAACGAGCCCGCCCGGCGCGAGCTGTCCAGCCCGTCCACGTCAACCGCCCCCTCTCCCCCACACATGGTGCGTACTGGTGATCGATCCTACCCAGCCGTACCGACAACGCCCCGGCCCCCGGATCGGTTCCCGGCGAGCACCCCCCACACGACGAGCCGGTACCGGGAGCTGTACTCGGGCGTGCAGGTGGTCAGGGTGATGTACGCGCCGGGCTCGGTCTACCCGTACCCCGGCCGGACCGCGCTCCGCGGCACCGGGGCGATCACGCCGGTGTCGCGCGGCGCCGTCTCGGGCAGGATGCGGTCGACGGTGTACGCGTACCGCCGCCCCCGGACCTCGACGACGAGCTCGTCGCCGGGCCGCAGCCGATTCACGTACCTAAACGGCTCCCCGTGCGTGTTGCGGTGCCCGGCCAGTGCGAAGTTGCCCTGCGCGCCGGGCTCGGCGGTCCCGGGGTAGTGGCCGGCGTACCCCTTGTCGAGCACGCTCCGCTTGTCGATCCCGCGCGCGACGGGCACCGCCACCCCGAGCCGCGGAATGCGCAGCACCCCGTACGCCGCCCCGTCCCGCGACCGGTCGGCGGCTCCGCCCGCACCGACAGCCTCCGACGGCGACGGCGACGCCGCCGCCGGCGCCCCGGACGGCTCCGGGGACGCGAGCGACTCCGCAGCCGCCCCGGCACCCGCCCCCGGGCCAGGCACCGTCCGCCAGGCCTCTTCCAGCGCGGCGACCCGCCGCCCTGCGGCCGCCGCGGCCTGCCGGTTCGTCCACCACACCTGGTGCACCACCAGCAACAACAGCACCACACCCACGGTGACGGTCAACTCGGCGGCCGCCCACAGCACCCGCGCGAGACCGCCCCGGCGCGAGCGCCCGCCGCGCCCCTGCACCACCACACGCATGTGATCCCGCACGGGGCGCACCTTAAGACCTCCCCCGCCAACAGACCAGCGGCAGTACGGTGTGAACCATGCGCCCCGACACGCCTGCAGAGCACATCGCCGAAGCCGAGCGCCTGATCCGCACGGCGACCCGCTACCCCGAGGACCAGGAGCCCCTGCTGCTCCAGGCCGCCGCCCACCTGGAACTGGCCGACGCACGCGAACGGGCGAGCGCCCTCTACGACCGCCTCCTCGCGGGCGAGCCGGCCGACCCGTACCTGATCAAGGCGCTCCAGGCGGCAAACCTGTGGGAGTACGGGCACGAGCCGGAGGCCCGCGCCCTCATCCAGGGCATCCGCGCCGCGTCCCCCGCGGACCCGGCGCCCTGGGAGGTCATCGCCGAGGCCCTCGAAGCCCACGACGAGCTGGCCGCGTCCGAGGAGTGCTTCACCCAGGCGGCCACGCTCCTGATCTCGGAGGACGCCCCCCTCACCCCGGCGACGACGGCGCTGCTGACCGGCCGGCACCGCGTCCGCCGCCTCCTCGGACTGCCGCACGACGACTGGGACATGGTCGCGGACACCCGCCACACCGGCCCGATCCCGCTGGACGAACTGCACGACCCCAAGCGCATCTGGGCCCTCGGCTCCGACGACCCGGCCGAGCTCCGCGCCGAGATCGCCCGCCTCCGCGCGGAACTGGGCGACCGCCGAGCGGCCCTGTCCCGCCCGTTCCCGGTGGCGATCCTGCACTGGCCGCAGCGCGAGCTGGCCGAACTCCTGACGGGCTACCCGACGCTGGCGTCGGAGTACCCCTCGCACGAGGCGCACCTGGCCCAGGTGGAGGCCTCGCTGCGCGCCCTAACCGCCTCGGGCACGACGAACCTCGGCATCGTCACGGCGAGCGTCCCGTCGTACGAGGCGTTCGCGGCGTCGGAGAAGACCTCCCCGGCGTCCCCGTCCCTCCTCCCGGAGTACGCGACGACCCTGGCGGCCCGAGGCAAGGCCACCCCCTGGCCCCCGCCCCCGAACGCCCCGTGCTGGTGCACGTCCACCAAGCCCTACTCGGAATGCCACGGCGCCACGTAGGAGCGCGGCCAGCAGGGGGCCGTCAGTCGACCATGCCCCAGGCGGCTGCGGTTGGGGTGCCGGCCCAGCCGTCGGCGGTCTGCCAGATCGCTGCGATGCCCTGGTCCTCCAGGTAGGGCGCGAACACGCCGATGTCCTCGGAGAAGAGGGCGATCAGGTGAGGTACGGGGAGCTTCTTCTCCCTGTACAGGAAGTAGCTGTATTCGCGGAGTTGCCCGATCGCCTCCCGTACGGCGGCGTCCGCGCGGCCCCTACGCACAACCTTCGCCTCGACCAGCCACTCCGGCCCGTCCGGCGTCGGCGCCTGTCCCGCGTCGGACTGCTGGAGGGTCAGGTCCTTCGGGTGGACGTGCTGGTTGTTCGGCGTGTAGTCCCGCTTGCTGATGTACGCAGCGAAGTCCTTGATCAGTTCTTCGTGCTTTCGGCTCTTCACCTGCTGATGGGCAGCGATGTGGGCGATGTAGTCGCTGCTGTCACGAGGCTTGAAGCCTGCCGGACGCACCCCAGGCGCCGGCGAGGCCGTCGCGGCCCCCGCGGTGCTCGGCTCGGAGGACTGCCCGCCCTCCTCGCCGGATGTCCGCTGCTGCGGCAGGACCGGCACGTCGAGTTCGTCCTCGTCCCGCGCGGCCCGCCACGCGGATTCTGCTGCGGCGGCCCGCTGGAGGAGGCTCGTGGCCACGCGCAGGTCCTGCTGCAACTCCTCCTCCGGCGGCATATTGGCAATCTCGTACCGGCGCGCGGCCACGCTCGCCGCTGCATAGGCCTCCGGCCGCTTCCCACCGCCCAGTGCCGGCCTGTGGTTCCAGTCCTCGGCGAGCGAGGGCGGGAGGGCAGCGGCAAGCCGCGCCGCATGACGCCGCAGGTGCGCCAGGAACGGCTGCTTGTTTTTGATCTTTTCGCTGAGTTCCGTGACCCCCTGCTGGAGTGTCAGGGTCACCGAGGTCAAGTCCGTGCTGAAGATGTAGGCGAGGTACAGGTCCCTCTTCGGGTTGGTGTTGATCGCCTTGTCGAAGACGCCGATCCAGGGCGAGGCTGCGGCAGTCGTTTGTCCTCCGTACCCGGCGACCATGAGCCCCTCAGGCAGTCCCAGGTCAGCGCGCTTGGCCACGTCCCGCAAGACCCGCTGGCCAGGCACATGAGTCCGCGTGCCGGCCTTCGGGTCGTACGTGTCGGCCACCTCAAGGAGCAGAGCTCGGATCGTCATGGCATGAAGCTATGCAAATCACAGCACGAGTCAATCCATTTCGATCACTTCACGTCGCCACCTGAACGGGGGCGCCACCCTCCTCCCTGTCAAATAGCAGCAGCTGGTGGTGGCTGCGCAACGCCGCCGTCGGTGGGGTGGGGCGGGGGGTGGCCAGGGTCAGGAGGGTGCGGATCGCCGATGTGACCTGGGTCGGGGTGTCGCGGACCATCGACGGGGTCGCGCTCACCACCAGGATGCCGTGGGCCTCCAGGCGCAGGCGGCGGCGGAGTGTGGCCTGCCAGGCGTCGCGCGTGTAGTGGTACTCCGCGGAGTCGATCTCCAGGGCCACGCCCTCGTCGGGCCAGTACGCGTCCGGGGCTGCGAGGAAGGCGCCGTCCGCGGTGTAGAGGCGGGCGTTCCACAGCGGCGGCGGAAGGCCGGCCGCGGTGAGGGCTTCGCGGGCCTGCGCCTCGGCGGGCGAGCGGACCCCGGCGAGGAGCTCGGCCGCGGCGGCGCGGACCTGCGGGTGGCGCAGGAGGCGGGCGGTGCGGAGTTCGGCGTGCAAATCCTGCGGGTGGCACCAGCCCGACTGGACGACGCGGGCCAGGACCGCGCGGAGCTGCTGCGGGTCGGTGGCGCGGGCTGCGTAGTCGGCGGCGGCCCGGACCGGGCGGGTGCTCGGGACGCCGGCGACCGTGATCGTCTGCGGCCAGCGCGCCGTCGGGAGCGTACGGACCTCCGGGGTCCCCGCCGGGCGGCGCGGGCTGCGGACCAGCACGTCGGCCGGGGTGCGGGGCGCCTCGGGGATGCCGAGCAGGGACAGGGCGGCGCCGCCGGTCAGGGCCGCGGTGTCGCCGGAGAGCGGGTCGGAGGCCGGGTCGGCGGCGTGCAGGACGGCACCGAGGGCGCGTTGGCGGTGGTCGGGGGGCCCGGTCTGCAGGAGGTAGACGCGGGGCAGCAGCCGCTGCCAGGGGCCGCCGGGCCGACTGCGGGAGGCGATGGTTCCGGCGGGGATCCCGGACGCCGTGAGCTGCCTCCGGGTGGCCAGCCGGAGCTGGCGGCGGAAGCACGGCGCCGGCGCGGGTGCGGGTGCGGGTGCGGATGCGTTCGGGGGGCGCCGCCGGGGCTGTACGGGCTTACGGGCCTGGGCGGTGTACGGGTGCGGGTCCGTGGGCGTGTGCGGTGTGATCATGCCGCGGGTATGCCCCGGGGCGGGCGGGCGGACACCGCAGCCGGCGGCCTGTGGTGTGCCCGGGGTGGGCGGACCACCGCCGTCGGCCGAGGCCGGGCCGTCACGAGCCCGCAGGGCGGCACCGCCGGCCGCGGCGCGCCGCGGTCACGGCCCGGCGGCGCCCGGGTGGTGCGGCGCCAGGAAGACGACGACCGCGGTGCGCTCCGGCGCCCCCGGCAGCGGGGCCACCTCGTGCCAGCCCAGGCGGCGGTACGTGGCCACCGTGTCGGTGGCGACGCGGGAGGTCAGCAGCCAGGCGCGGCCGTCCGGGGCATCGGCGGTGATCTCGGCGAGGAGGGCGCGGCCGGTGCCGCGGCCGCGCGCGAAGGGGCGTACGGCGAGCTCGTCGACCTCCAGCGCGCCCGTCAGCAGCCGGCGGACGCGGGCCGGGCCGAGCTGGGCGGCGACGTGCCCGTACGCGCGGCCTGCGGGGAAGTCCGCCGGGGTCAGCCAGGCCGTGGCGAAGCCGTCGACGCCCGCCTCGGACTGGGCGAGCGCCGTACGGAAGCCGTGGCGTCGGCTGTCCGCGCGCAGGCGCGGACCGAAGCGGCGAATGGTTTCTGCGTCCTCGTTCCACGGCGGGGCGGAGAACACCTCCGCGTACGCGTCGACCAATTCGTCGACGAGGTCGAGGACGGCCTCTCCGTAACAGATCACGATGTCCCGGCCTCTCTGGAGGGAGTGGGAGGAGGCGACTGTACGCCCGCGCGGGCCGCGCGACGCGTTCCGTACAGATCCGGAGAGTGTGTGGCAAATCCCCCGGTCCGAACGCGTGTCGGCAGGCCCGGCAGCGCGTTGAGCAGGCGTGGACAGACTGCTGCGGATCGCGGGGCGGTGCGCGCTCGCGTTCCTGCTCGTGCTGGGTGTGGTGGCGCTGCTGCCGCGGACGGTGCAGGACGCCGTACCGGACGGGGTGGTCGGCGGCGCCGTGCTGGTGCTCGGGGCGGTGGGGGCCCGGCGGGCGGTCAAGCCGCCGCGTTAGCCTCGGGGCGGGGCCCGGCTGCGGCTGCGGGCTTCTGCGGGCGTCCCCACGACACGGCGTACGACGGCGTACGGAATTCGAGCGAGGGAGTTGGACATGGCGCGGGTACGGGTACCGAGTGCTGCGATGGCGGCCGCCGGGCTGGTCGGCGGGTACGCCGCCGCCCGCTGGAGCGGGAAGCGGCCGCTGGGCGGTGTCGTCCTCGGCGCGGCCGGGCTGGCGGCGGGGCGCGAGTGGCACCGCAGCGGAGGCGTGCCCGCGGCGGCGGGCCTCGGCGCGCTGTACGTGGCCGGCTTCGCCGGCGCGCACCCGCTGGCGAAGAAGGTCGGCGCCTGGCCGGCGGTCTTCGGCGCGGCCGCGGTCGTCTCCACGGCGGCGTGGCTCGTCTCCGACCGCCACTGACGGCCGACGGCCTGCCCGGCCGAGCCGTGCGCGGGGTCCGCGGGGCGCAGCCCCGCCGGCCCCGCGGTCCCGGCCGCCGGCCCCGCCGAGCGTCCCCCGCTCGGCCGGCCCCCGACGCGGCGGACGGCAGGGCGGGGGACGTGGGCCGGGGGCAGTGGGCCGGGGGCCGCTGCGCGGAACCCCTCGCCGCTTCGCCCCGCCCTTCCGCCGGGGCCCGGGCCCCACATGCAGCCCCGCCCGCCCCGCCCGCGCCGCCCGCCCCGTCAGGCCCCGAACGCCCGCGACGCCGTGTGGATCAGGAGGCCCGCCAGGGCGCCCACCACCGTGCCGTTGATGCGGATGAACTGGAGGTCGCGGCCGATGTGGGCCTCGATCTTGCGGGACGTGTGTTCCGCGTCCCAGCCCGCCACCGTGTCCGTGATCAGTGACGTGATCTCGGCCCGGTACGTGGTGACCACGTACACGACCGCGCCCTCGATCCAGCCCTCCACCTTGTCCTGGAGCCGCCCGTCCGTGGCCAGGCGCGCGCCCAGGGACAGCAGGGACGCGCGGACGCGCAGCCGCAGCTCGCTCTGCTCGTCCTCCGCGGCGGAGAGGATCATCGCGCGGATCGCCGTCCACGCGGAGGCGATCACGTCCTGGACCTCCTCCCGCTCCAGGATCTCCGACTTCAGGCGCTCCACCCGCAGCCGCGTGTCCGTGTCCGCCTGGAGGTCGGCCGCGAAGTCGCACAGGAAGCGGTCCACCGCCCCGCGTGCCGGGTGCTCCGGCATGTCCCGCATCTCGGTGAGGAAGCGGAGCAGCTCCTTGTAGACCCGCTCGCCGACCTTACGGTCCACGAACCGGGGGGTCCAGCCGGGCGCGCCGCCCTGTACGGCGCCCATGACGGAGTCCGCGTGCGTGACGAGCCAGTCGTGCGCCTTGGCGCAGACGAGGTCGACGACCCGCCGGTGCCCGCCGTCCGCGACGACCCGTTCCAGGGTCTTGCCGATGCCCGGCGCGATCTCGGCCGTCTCGGCCCGCCGGGTGATCGCCTCGCCCACCACCGCCTGGACGTCGGAGTCGCGCAGCACCGTCAGCGCCCCGCGCAGCGCCGTCGCGAGCTCGGCGGTGACCCGGTCGGCGTGCGCAGGCTCCGCAAGCCACGCCCCGAGCCGGCTGCCGATCCGCAGGGCGTGCAGGCGGGCCCGCACCACGTCCGCGGAGAGGAAGTTCTCGCCGACGAACTCGCCGAGGGACGCCCCCAGCTGGTCCTTCTTCGTCGGGATGATCGCGGTGTGCGGGATCGGCAGGCCGAGGGGGTGCCGGAACAGCGCCGTCACCGCGAACCAGTCCGCGAGCGCGCCGACCATGCCCGCCTCGGCGGCCGCCCGCACGTAGCCAGCCCACGCCCCGGCCCCGGTGTGCTCGGCCCAGGTGGCCAGTACGTACACCACCGCGACCAGGACCAGCAGCCCGGTCGCGGTCGCCTTCATGCGCCGTACGCCGCGCCGGCGCTCCTCGTCCGCCTCGCTGAACACGAAGCCGCCGAGGGCCGGGACGGGGGCCCGGGGCGGCCGGCCGCCGTCGCGCACGGCTGCCGCCCGGCCCGCCGCCGCGCCGCTGTCCGCGCCCGGTTCGGGGCCCCCGGCGGTGGTGCGTTCGTCCACGTGCTCCTGCCTTCTCCCGGGTGCCGGTTTTGTCTCACAGCATCCGACTCCCGGCACGCCCGGGGAGTTCCCGGCGCGCCGTCCTCACAGCGCCGTCCTCACAGCTCCTTGCGCAGGTCGGGGCCGCCACCGAGGCCCGGATACCGCTTCGGCTCCTTCACCTTGATGTCGACGCCGCCCCAGAACGCCAGCCCGGTGACCACCACGCGCGGGGCGCCCGGCGCCACCGGCCCCGTGCTGTGCCGCTGGTCGAAGGCGCCCATGATGCCGATGCCCCGGACGTCGACGTCCACGCCCGGCGGAACGGTGATCTCGATGCCCCCCATGATCGCGATGCAGTTGATGACGACCTCGCGCTCCGCGAAGTGCGCCTCGCGCAGGTCCAGCTCCCCTCCGCCCCAGAACGCCACCGCGTTGAAACGGCCCGGCACCGTCCAGTTCCCGCGGCGCTGGAACCCCGACATGACCGCGACCGCCGTCGCCGACGCC
Organism: Streptomyces globosus; assembly: GCF_003325375.1. Taxonomy (GTDB): domain Bacteria; phylum Actinomycetota; class Actinomycetes; order Streptomycetales; family Streptomycetaceae; genus Streptomyces; species Streptomyces globosus_A. Next base: position 5,968,571 of record NZ_CP030862.1, read on the forward strand.
GCCGGCACCCCGCCCCCGATGCGCCCCGCCCACGAGCCGGCGGCCGGCGCGGCGGCCGCACCGGCCGCAGCCGCGCCCGCGGGGGCGGCGCCGGCCGCGGGGAGGTCCCGGGTCAGGGTCTCCAGCTGGGCGTACGTACGGGACGTGTACGCCGCCTCCAGCCGCTCCTCGAATTCCTCCATGTCGAGCCGGCCCTCGGCGAGCGCGTCGCGCAGACGCTCCACGACGCGGTCCCGGTCGGCGTCCGACGCCCGGAGTTCCGGCAACGGCTTCTGCGGCCCCTGGTGCTGCCCCTCGTCAGTCATGGGGCCAGCCTAAGCAGCGGGGGGCCCGCAGGTGTACGGGTTCAACCCCGCCTCCACCCCGGGCCCGAACCCTGATTCATCCCCCATCCCCCTTTCCCCGCCCCGGCCCGCCCCGGCCGGCCCCCCGCCGCCCATACCGCCGCCTCAGTCGCGTCCCGCGTACATCCGCGCGATCACGTCCTCGATGTCCGGCTCGCGCACCGACAGGTCCGACAGCGGGTACCGGGCCGCCACCTGCGCCACCAGCGGCGCCGCCGACGCCCCCGCCGGGAACGCCAGCCACTGCCGCGGACCCTCCACCTTCACCACCCGCGCCCCCTCCACGCTCACCGCCGGAAGCTCCCGCTCCAGGTGCAGTACGAGCATCCGCTCGCTCTCCCCCGCAGCCCCGGCCGCATGCAGCCCGCCCGGCGTCCCGTCGTACACGAGCCGCCCGTGGTCGATCACCATGACCCGCCCGCACAGCTGCTCGATGTCCTGCAGGTCGTGCGTCGTCAGCAGCACCGTCGTACCGCGCTCGGCGTTCAACTGCCGCAGGAACTCCCGCACCTTCGCCTTGCTGACCACGTCCAGCCCGATCGTCGGCTCGTCCAGGTACAGCACCTCGGGATCGTGCAGCAGCGCCGCCGCGATGTCCCCGCGCATCCGCTGCCCCAGCGACAGCTGCCGCACCGGCACGTCCAGCAGCGGTCCGAGGTCCAGCCGCTCCACGCAGCGCTCCAGGTTCTCCGCGAACCGCGCCCGCGGGATGCGGTACAGCCGCCGCATCAGCCCGTAGCTGTCCTTCAGCGGCAGGTCCCACCACAGCGTGGTGCGCTGCCCGAAGACCACCCCGATGCGGTGCGCGAGCCGCATCCGCTCCCGCGCCGGGTCGATCCCGGCGACCCGCAGCCGGCCCGCGCTCGGGGTGAGGATGCCCGTCAGCATCTTCACCGTCGTCGACTTCCCCGCCCCGTTGGGCCCGACATAGCCGACGAACTCCCCCCGCGCCACCGCGAAACTGATCCCGTCCACGGCCCTGACCTGCCGCTTCTCCCGGCGCAGCAGACCGGCCCGGCGCCGTACGTCGAAGACCTTCTCCACCGCGTCCAACTCGATCAGCACCTCCGGCCCGCCGTCCACGACCGCATCCACACCCGTGTCCACGCCCACGCCCGCCTTCACGTCCACAACCCCTCAGCTCCCCGTGCTCCGGTACGAACGAAGCCCCGCTCGCCACGCCAGCGACGCGGGGACGAACAGCGCCACCGCCACCGCCGGGCTCGCGAACGCCACCCAGTCCGGCAGCCCCAGCGGATCGGGCCGCCCCAGCACGTACAGCGCGGGCAGCCAGTTGACGAAGGCCAGCGGGACGACGAACGTCACGCCCCGCAGCAGCTCCTTCGCGAACACTGTCGGCGGGTACTGGAGCATCGTGTTCCCGCCGTAGGTGAAGGAGTTCTGCACCTCCGCCGCATCACCCGCGACGAACTGGAACGCCGCCCCGGCCACCAGCACCGCCGCGAAGATCGCCGCCCCCGACGCCACCATCACCGGCAGCAGCAGCACCTTTCCCGCCGTCCACTCCACATCCAGCCGGGCCGCCGCCCACGCCAGCACGGCGAGCCCCTGCACGACCCGCCCCACCCGGCGCAGCGCGAACCGGTCCGCCGCAACCTGCGCGAGCACGGGGACGGGCCGCACCAGCATGGTGTCGAGCGAACCGTCGCGGATCCGGGCGCCGACCCGGTCGGTGCTGCCGAGCAGCAGGTCGGCGAGCCCGAGGGAGGCCGACGCCGACCCGTACAGCAGGGCCGTCTCGGGCAGGGTGAAGCCGCCCAGCGCGTCCACGTGCGTGAACATGATGGAGATCGCCACGAAGTCCAGGAACGTGATCGCCGCGTTCCCGCACACCGCCAGCGCGAACGACGCCCGGTACGCCATCGTCGACCGGACCCACATCCCGACGATCAGCCGGTACCCGCGCAGCCCCGCGCCGGCCCGGCCCCACCACCCGGCCGCGCCCCCACCGAACGCCCGCCGGCCCGGCCGGCCCGGCTCAGCATCCCGCCGCGCCGCCGGTACGAGCACCTCCTCAGCCACCCTGGACCACCACCTTCCGCGTCGCGGCCGACTGCACCAGCCGCCCCACCCCCAGCAGCACCAGCGCCCACACCGCCTGGAAGCCCAGCGCCCGCAGCACCTCCGCGGCCCCCGCATGCCGCCCCAGCAGCACGTCCAACGGCACCTGGAGGATCGCCGCCCACGGCAGCAGCCGCACCAACTCCCCGAAGCCGCCCGGGAACACCGTCAGCGGCAGCAGCATCCCGGAGAAGAAGACCGAGGCGACCACGGCCACCAGGTTGACCCCCGACCCGTCCAGCAGCCAGAACGCCGAAAGGGCCAGCAGCCACCGCAGCGCGAAGCTCACCACCAGCCCCAGCAGCACCGACCCCAGGAACAGCAGCCACCGCTGCGGATCCGCCGGCAGCGCCAGCGGGAAGACCAGCGCCCCCGCCACCAGCGGCACCGCCCCCCGGCCCACCAGCTGGAACGCCGCCCGACCCAAGTCGGCGGCCAGCCACCACAGCTGGAGGTCCGCCGGCCGGTACAGGTCGACCGCGATGTCCCCGGTCCGGATCCGCTCCTGCACCTCCTCCTGGAAGCCCCCGCCGAGCAGCGCGCACGCGGCCAGCATCGACTGGCTCACCCACACGAACGCCAGCGCCTGGCCCAGGTCGTATCCGCCGAGCCCCGGCCGCTCCGTCCACAGCGCCATGTACGTACACGCGACGATGAACCCGAAGACGGTGTTCGTGAACACGCCCGCCGCCGTCGCCGCACCGTACGCCGCGTACCGCCGGAAGCCGCCCGCCGCAACGGCCCCGTACAGCCCCGCTCTTCGCCCCGTCCGCAGGAGCACCGTATCCCTCCGTTTTCCCACGTCGTTCCCACGTCGTCCCCGCATCGGCCAAAGACGCGCGAGCTTAGTGCGGAGGGGCGAACCACTGCGACCGGTTTACGCCCGTCCCGCCCGGAACGACCGGCCATCCGGTAGACACCTTTTTCGGTACGGACATGGATGTTTCGAACGGCCACGAGGAGTCCTGGCGATGAGCGACCCGTCACCCCCACCGGGCTGGCCCCCTCGCGACCCCGACACCCCCCGCCACAACCCCGCAGCCGCCCGCCACAGCGCCGGAACGCCCCCGTACGCCGCCGCCGGCGGCCCGGACCACAGGGGCCGGCACAAGCGGACCGGCTGGCGCCGCCTGGTCCCCGGCTGGCGCCTCGCCCTCGGCACCCTGCTCACGCTCGCGCTGCTCGTCGGCGGCGCCCTCATCGCCGGCTACCTCCTCGTCGACATCCCGCCCGCCAACGCCGCCGCGACCGCCCAGTCGAACGTCTACCTCTACTCCGACGGCACCCAACTCGCCCGCGACGGCGAGGTGAACCGCGTCAACGTCACGCTCTCGCAGATCCCCCGGACGGTGCAGGAGGCCGTACTCGCCGCCGAGGACCGGGACTTCCACTCCGAGCGGGCCGTCGACCCCAAGGCGATGCTCCGCGCCGCCTGGAACACCCTCACCGGCAAGGGCCGCCAGTCCGGCTCCACCATCACCCAGCAGTACGTCAAGAACTACTACCTGGGCCAGGAGCAGACCATCAAACGCAAGGCCAAGGAGTTCTTCATCGCGATCAAACTCGGCCGCGAGAAGTCCAAGGCCTACATCCTGGAGGGCTACCTCAACACCAGCTACTTCGGCCGCAACGCCTACGGCATCCAGGCCGCCGCCCAGGCCTACTACGGCAAGGACGTCGGCCGCCTCACCACCGCCGAGGGCGCCTACCTCGCCACCCTCCTCAACTCCCCCAGCACCTTCGACGTCGTCACCCACCCCCGCAGCCGCGACCGGGCCCTCGCCCGCTGGAACTACGTCCTCGACGGCATGGTCAAGAAGCAGTGGCTCACCGAGGCCGAGCGGGCGGCGACCTCCTTCCCCGAGCCGGGCCGGATCCGCCCCGCCGCCGGACTCTCCGGGCAGCGCGGCTACCTCGTCGAAGCCGTCAAGGACCACATCACCGAACGCGGCATCCTCGACGAGAACACCCTCTCCGCCGGCGGCTACCGCATCACCACCACCATCGACCGCCGCAGGCAGGCCGACTTCACCGAGGCCGTCACCGACCGCATGCTCAACCGGCTCGACCCCGCCGCCCGCCCCGTCGACCGCTTCGTCCGGGCCGGCGGCGTCTCCATCGACCCCGCCACCGGCAAGGTCCTCGCCATGTACGGCGGCATCGACTACACCCGCCAGTACGTCAACAACGCCACCCGCCACGACCACCAGGTCGCCTCGACGTTCAAACCGTTCGTGTTCGCCGCCGCCGTCGAGAACCGCTCCCGCACCCAGGACGGCCGGCCCATCACCCCCAACACCGTCTACAACGGCGACAACAAGCGCCGCGTCACCGGCACCCGCGTCTTCTACGCCCCCGAGAACGAGGGCCGGCAGTCGTACGGCGACATCACCGTCACCACCGCCACCGACCTCTCCGTCAACACCGTCTACGCACAGATGGTCGTCGACGTCGGCACCGACCGCGTGAAGCGGACCGCAATCGCCCTCGGCATCCCCGAGAACACGCCCAACTTCACCGCCGGCCCCGCCATGGCCCTCGGCACCCTCCAGGCCAGCGTCCTCGACATGGCCCAGGCGTACGCCACCCTCGCCGACCACGGCCGCCGCACCCCCCACACCTTCATCGAGAAGATCACCAAGGGCGGCGACACCCTGGAACTCCCCGACCGCAGCCCCGAGCAGGCCATCAGCCGCGAAGCCGCCGACACCACCACCTCGATGCTCCTCAGCGTCGTCGACAACGGCACCGGCACCGCCGCCCTCGCCGCCGGCCACCCCGCCGCGGGCAAGACCGGCACCGCCGAGGAGGACCGCTCCGCCTGGTTCGCCGCCTACACCCCGACCCTCGTCACCGTCGTCGCGATGATGGGCCAGGACCCCGACACCGGCACCCCGCAATCCCTGTACGGCGCCCTCGGCGAGGCCCGCATCGGCGGAGGCGGCTACCCCGCCCGGATCTGGGCCCAGTACACCAGGAGCGCGCTGGAGGGCACCGACCCCGTCGACTTCGACCTCGACCTCCAGCCCGGCGCGGCCCCCTCACCGCCGCCCCCGCCGCTGCCCGAGACGCCCCCGCCGTCCGGCGAGCCCACCGCCCCCGAGCCCGCCGGCCCCACCACCCCGCCCGGCCGGCCCACCGGCGGCCCCGAGGAGGACGGCCGCGAACAGGGCGACGCAGACCAGGACGGCCGGACCTCCGGCGGCAACCCCGGCGGCACCGACGGCAGCGCCCCCGACACCGGCGGCGGCAGCGGCGACACCGGCCCGGGCGGCATCGGCGGCCTGTTCCGCGGCGCCACCGGCGGCCAGGGCACCGCCCGGGACACACCCGGCGGCACCGGCCCCCACAGCAGGCCCCGCCCGCCCTCCGCATACCTGGAATGACACCCGGGGGCCGAACGCCCGCGGGCCCCGCTCAGTGGCCGGACGTCGCCTTCAGCCCCACCACCGCCACCAGCAGCAGCACGATGAAGAAGATCCGGGACGCCGTCACCGGCTCACCCAGCACCGCCATGCCCAGCACCGCCGCGCCCGCCGCACCGATGCCCACCCACACCCCGTACGCCGTACCGATCGGCAGGCTCCGGGCCGCGTACGACAGCAGCAGCATGCTCGCCACGATGCCCGCACCGGTGAACACACTCGGCCACAGCCGGGTGAACCCGTCCGTGAACTTCATGCCGACGGCCCAGCCGACCTCGAGCAGACCGGCGACAACGAGCAGAACCCAGGCCATGACAGGCACCTCCGAGACGAGAACGGAAACCGGTGCGTCGTCTTTTCCCACCCGGTACGGCGCGTCTCGTCGGGGTTCACCACCCACCGTAGCAAAAGGCATGCAGAAGGGCCGGTGACCTCCGCCACCGGCCCCGCACACGGACAAAGAACCCCGCAATCAGAGATACAGACCCGTGGAGTCCTCCGCCCCCTCCAGCCGCTCCGCGGCCACGGCGTGCAGATCACGCTCGCGCATCAGCACGTACGTCGCACCCCGCACCTCGACCTCGGCCCGGTCCTCGGGGTCGTACAGCACCCGGTCGCCCGGCTCAACGCTGCGCACGTTCTGCCCGACCGCGACCACCTCGGCCCAGGCCAGCCGCTTGCCCACGGCCGCCGTCGCCGGGATCAGGATGCCGCCGCCCGAGCGCCGCTCGCCCTCGGGCTTGTCGGACTTCACGAGCACGCGGTCGTGCAGCATGCGGATGGGCAGCTTGTCGTGGGTGGTGGTGTTGGTGTCGTCGCTCACGCCCCGAACCTACCCGCCCGCGCCCGGCCTGTCCGCCGCAGGGGTGGGTCAGCGGCGGCGGCGCGCCGACACCACCAGCAGGCCGATCACGCCCACGGCCACCAGCGCGACCGGCACCAGCCGCTCGATGCGCGGGGTGCCGTCCTCGTACCGCAGGCCGTCCCTGACGTCCGTCCACAGGCGGTTCGCCGCCACGACGGCCCGCCCGGCCGTCTCGTCGACCGTGGAGGCGACCCTGGCCTTCGCGTCCCCGACGATCGTCTTCGGGTGCATGCGCACACCGATCTCGTCGAGCGTCTCGGCGAGCTGCTCGCGGCGGCGGACGATGTCCGCCTCGATCTGTGCGGGGGTCCTGGCTTCCTGCACCGCGCTGCCTCCGTCGTCGTGGTCCTGTCCCATGGGGGCGTGATCCGCCGTGGACAGTCTGTCAGCTTAGTCTCGTCACGTAGCGATCCACCTCCCGAGGAGACTGTCGAGATGAGCGAGCGACTCCAGCCGGGCGACACCGCCCCCGCCTTCACCCTGCCCGACGCGGACGGCAAGGACGTCTCGCTCGCCGACCGCCTCGGCCGCAAGGTGATCGTGTACTTCTACCCGGCGGCGCTGACGCCGGGCTGCACCAAGCAGGCCTGCGACTTCACGGACAACCTGGAGCTGCTGGCCGGCGCCGGCTACGACGTGATCGGCGTGTCCCCGGACAAGCCGGAGAAGCTCGCGAAGTTCCGCGAGAAGGAGAACCTGAAGGTCACCCTCGTCGGCGACCCCGACAAGAAGGTGCTGGAGGCGTACGGCGCCTTCGGCGAGAAGAAGCTCTACGGCAAGACGGTGACGGGGGTGATCCGCTCGACGGTCGTCGTGGACGAGGAGGGCAAGGTCGAGCGCGCCCTGTACAACGTCAAGGCGACGGGCCACGTAGCCAAGATCATCAAGGACCTGGGCATCTGACGGCCCCGCCCTCGGAGCGGCCCGCCCCCTCCCGGGGCGGGCCGTTCCGCTTGTCGGACGGATCGACCATGCCGGCGGGCACCGGCCGGACAACCGCCCGGGCAGCCTCCGCTCCCTACGCCCCAACTGCCACGGCCTGACGGACGCGTGGCGCCGCAGGCGCCGCCCCAAGTCCTTCACCCCCGCGGGCTCCGCCCCGTTAGACTGGGCACAGCCCAGGCTGACCCAATGTCCGCATTGGGCAAGATGTCGCGGTTGTGGTGGAATTGGCAGTCACGCTGGGTTTAGGTCCCAGTGGGGTAAAACCCGTGGGGGTTCGAGTCCCCCCAACCGCACGGGTACGCAGAAGGCCCTGTACGCAGCCGCGTACGGGGCCTTCGCTGCATCACCGGCCTCAGCCCAGCAGGTCGCGGATCGCCGGGATCAGGGCGCGGAAGGCCTGGCCGCGGTGGGAGATCGCGTTCTTCTCGGCCGCGGTCATCTCCGCGCAGGTGCGGGTCTCGCCGAGCGGCTGGAGGATCGGGTCGTAGCCGAAGCCGCCGCTGCCGGCCGGGGCGTGGCGGAGGGTGCCGGTGAGGCGGCCCTCGACGACGGCTTCGGTGCCGTCGGGCAGGGCGAGGGCGGCCGCGCAGGCGAAGTGGGCGGCGCGGTGCCCGTCGGCGATGTCGGCGAGCTGGGCGAGGAGCAGGTCGAGGTTGGCCTTGTCGTCGCCGTGGCGGCCGGCCCAGCGGGCGGAGAAGATGCCGGGGGCGCCGCCGAGGACGTCGACGCAGAGGCCGGAGTCGTCGGCGATGGCGGGCAGGCCGGTGGCGAGGGCCAGGGCGTGCGCCTTGAGGAGGGCGTTCTCGGCGAAGGTGACGCCGGTCTCCTTGACGTCGGGGACGTCGGGGTACGCGTCCGCGCCGACCAGCTCGTAGGGCAGGCCGGCGTCGGACAGGATGGCGCGCAGTTCGGAGACTTTGCCCTGGTTGCGGGTGGCCAGGATGAGGCGCGGGGGCGTCGAGGTCATGGCGCCCATTATTCCGTCCGGGCCGGTCCCGCCTGCGGGTGTCAGCCCGGGGTGCAGACCTTGGAGATCTCCTTGGCGGCGTCGGCGACGGGGGTGACGTCGGGGGTGGTGTTGCCGCTCTGGAGGGAGGTGCGGACGCTCTGGACGGCCTTGTTCATGGAGTCGATGGCCGTGCCGAGGTCGGTGTTGTCGGTCTGGTCGCCGATCTTCTTCAGGTTCTCGTCGATCTTGTTGAGGGCGTTCTGGGCGTCCTGCGGGCTGTTGCCTGCGTTGGAGACGGCCTCCTGGAGGTCGCCGACGCCTTCGGTGATGGTGACGGCGGTGTTGGCGCAGTCCATGGCGGTGGAGATCGCGTCGCAGGCGGTCAGGGCCGGGATGGCGAGTGCGGCGGCCGCCGCCGCGGCGGCTATGCGGAGCTTCATGCGTGGTCCCTCACGAGGTCGTGCGTCCGGTCGGTCGGCTGCGGGTCTGGGTCGGCTGCGGGGATGTGGACGGGCGCACGGCTGTGACACCGTGCGCCCGTACAGGTGAGGACGCCGTGGGGCGTCCGGTGGTTCTCTCAGAGGCCGAGGGCGGTGCGCTGGATGGCTTCGAGGTCGGCGCAGCCGCCGGCGGCGAGGTCGAGGAGGGCGTTGAGTTCCTTGCGGTCGAAGGGTTCGCCTTCGGCGGTGCCCTGGACTTCGACGAAGCGGCCGTCGCCGGTGCAGACGACGTTCATGTCGGTTTCCGCGCGGACGTCTTCCTCGTAGCAGAGGTCGAGGAGGGGGACGCCGTCGACGATGCCGACGCTGACGGCGGCGACGGTGCCGGTGAGGGGCTTGCGGCCGGGCTTGATGAGCTTCTTGGACTGGCCCCAGGCGACGGCGTCGGCGAGGGCGACGTAGGCGCCGGTGATGGCGGCGGTGCGGGTGCCGCCGTCGGCCTGGAGGACGTCGCAGTCGAGGACGACGGTGTTCTCGCCGAGTGCCTTGTAGTCGATGACGGCGCGCAGCGAGCGGCCGATGAGGCGGGAGATCTCGTGGGTGCGGCCGCCGATCTTGCCGCGGACGGATTCGCGGTCGCCGCGGGTGTTGGTGGAGCGGGGCAGCATCGAGTATTCGGAGGTGACCCAGCCTTCGCCGCTGCCCTTGCGCCAGCGGGGGACGCCTTCGGTGAAGGAGGCGGTGCAGAAGACCTTGGTGTCTCCGAAGGAGATGAGGACGGAGCCCTCGGCGTGCTTGCTCCATCCGCGTTCGATGGTGACGGGGCGGAGCTGTTCGGGCGTACGGCCGTCGATGCGAGACATGGCGTCGAGCCTAGTGGGTGCGGCGGTACGCGAAGACCCCGTCGGGTCGGGTGCGGGGTGACGGGGTCCGGCGTGGTGGTGGCGCGGTGCGCTCAGGTCACATCATGTCTTCGATTTCGGCGGCGATGGGGTCGGCGTCGGTGCCGATGACGACCTGGACGGCGGTGCCCATCCTGACGACGCCGTGGGCGCCGGCGGCCTTGAGGGCGGCTTCGTCGACGAGTTCGGGGTCGTTGACCTCGGTGCGCAGGCGGGTGATGCAGCCTTCGACTTCTTCGATGTTGTCGATGCCGCCGAGCCCGGCGACGATCTTCTCAGCCTTGGTGGCCATGCGTTTCTCCCTGTTTTCCGAAGAACGGTCTCGGCGGTCCCGGGCGGGCGCGGGAACCGTTTCGTCACGGTAGCCCACTGTTGGCCCAGTTTCTCGAGCGCGGTTCCGGCGTCTGCCGAATGATGACGATCAGCAGTGACCTGTCCTCCGGGCGGGGTGTGCGACCGCACCCGGAGTGGTCTACACCAGTGTGCCGCACGGACCGCACGTGCCCAAACGGGCCCGCAGGGGAGGAAGCCGATGAGCGCGAACGGCAGTGCGGCGGCAGCGCCGCCGCAGCAGTGGTGGAGCGGCCTGTTCCAGGGGCTGCAGAAGATGGGGCGGAGCCTGCAGCTGCCGATCGCGGTGCTGCCCGCGGCGGGGATCCTGACCAGGCTGGGCCAGGACGACGTGTTCGGTCCGGACGGCCTGGACTGGGATGTGGTGGCGAAGGTGATGGCCGGGGCGGGCGGGGCGCTGCTCAATCCGGAGTTGGGGCTGCCGCTGCTGTTCTGCGTCGGCGTGGCGATCGGGATGGCGAAGAAGGGGGACGGGTCGACGGCTCTGGCGGCGGTGGCCGGCTTCCTGGTGTACCGGGGGGTGCTGCGGGCGTTTCCGAACGAGTGCCCCGGGGGGACGCGGGTGGTGGGGACGGGCTGCCTCACCGACGACAACAACACGTTCGTGGAGTTCTCGTACCAGAACCCGGGGGTGTTCGGCGGGATCGTGATGGGTCTGCTGACGGCGTGGTTCTGGCAGCGGTACCACCGGGTGAAGCTGGTGGACTGGCTGGGCTTCTTCAACGGGCGGCGGCTGGTGCCGATCATCATGTCGTTCGTGGCGATCGGGTTCGCCGCGCTGTGCCTGTGGGTGTGGCCGGCGGTCGGTGCGGGGCTGGAGGCCTTCTCGGACTGGCTGACGGGGCTGGGGGCGTGGGGCGGCGGGATCTTCGGTGTGGCGAACCGTGCGCTGCTGGTGATCGGGCTGCACCAGTTCCTGAACGTGCCGGTGTGGTTCCAGTTCGGCAGTTACACGACGCCGGAGGGGAAGACGGTGCACGGCGACATCAACATGTTCCTGAACGGGGACCCGGAGGCGGGCCTGTTCCTGACGGGCTTCTTCCCGATCATGATGTTCGCCCTGCCGGGTGCGGCGTTGGCGATCACGCACTGCGCGAAGCCGCAGCGCCGCAAGGAGGTGGGCGGGTTGATGCTGTCGGTGGCGCTGACGTCGTTCGTCACGGGGATCACGGAGCCGCTGGAGTACTCCTTCCTGTTCGTGGCGCCGGCGCTGTACGCGGTCCACGCGCTGCTGACGGGTGTGTCGATGGCGGTGACGTGGGCGCTGGGCGTGAAGGACGGGTTCAGCTTCTCGGCCGGGTTGATCGACTACATCATCAACTGGGGGCTGGCGACGAAGCCGTGGCTGATCATCCCGATCGGGCTGGGCTTCGCGGCGGTGTACTACGCGGTCTTCCGCTTCGCGATCACCCGGTTCGACATCCCGACGCCGGGGCGGGAGTCGGATGAGGAGATCGAGGCGATGCGGGCCGAGAACACCAAGGCGTAGCCGCTCCCGTCCGTTCTGCTGCCGGTCGGCGCAGGCCCTCGTCACTTCGGTGCGGGGGCCTTCCGCTTGCCCGGGTCCGGGCCGTGGGCGCTCCGGCGGTGCGGGGTGTGCCGCGGGACACACGCGGGGGCTGGGAGTGTGGCGCAGGCCACAGAAAATCGAAGGTTCCTTATCTAACCCCGACCGTGCTAAAACTGGTCTACACCACGCATTGGTGTAGACCACGCGGGTCCATCGGGAGTCCGCGTCACCCCCAAATAAGACGTCGCCGTCCCCCTTGCTCCTCTGGCGGCGCCTTGCCCCCTGGAGGAAGTTGTGACCACGGCTGCCGCCCCCGCGGCCGAGAAGAAGAAGGGCGCCGGCGCGATGGCTGTCATGCAGCGCATCGGCCGCAGCCTCATGCTCCCCGTCGCGGTGCTCCCCGCCGGCGCGCTCCTGATCCGCCTGGGCCAGGAGGACATGCTGGCGGACAAGGACCTGCCGTCGTTCCTCAACACCATCGGCAGCTACATGGCCGCCGGCGGCGAGGCGATCATCGGCAACATGGCGCTGCTGTTCGCGGTCGGCATCGCGATCGGCTTCGCGAAGAAGTCCGACGGCTCGACCGCCCTCGCGGCCGTGACCGGCTACCTGGTCTTCCAGAAGGTCCTCGCCACCTTCACCGACCCGAACCTGCCCAAGCTGTCCAAGGTCGTCGACGGCAAGATCGTACAGGTCGAGGCCCCGGTCGACGCCAAGGTCCTCGGCGGCGTCGTCATGGGCATCGTCGTCGCCCTGCTCTACCAGCGCTTCTACCGGACCAAGCTGCCGGACTGGGCGGGCTTCTTCGGCGGCCGCCGCCTCGTCCCGATCCTCTCCGCCTTCGCGGGCCTCGCCATGGGCATCCTCTTCGGCCTCGTCTGGCCGGTCCTCGGCACCGGTCTGCACGGCCTCGGCGAGTGGCTGGTCGGTTCCGGCGCCGTCGGCGCGGGCATCTTCGGTGTCGTCAACCGTGCGCTGATCCCGGTCGGCATGCACCACCTGCTGAACTCCTTCCCGTGGTTCCAGGCCGGCGAGTACGAGGGCAAGAGCGGCGACATCGCCCGCTTCCTGGCGGGCGACCCCTCCGCCGGCCAGTTCATGACCGGCTTCTTCCCGATCATGATGTTCGCGCTTCCTGCGGCCTGCCTCGCGATCGTCCACTGCGCCCGCCCCGAGCGCCGCAAGGTCGTCGGCGGCATGATGTTCTCCCTCGCGCTGACCGCCTTCGTCACCGGCGTGACCGAGCCGATCGAGTTCACGTTCATGTTCATCGCCCCGGTGCTGTACGCGGTCCACGCGGTGCTGACCGGTATCTCCATGGCGCTGACGTGGGCGCTCGGCATGAAGAGCGGCTTCGGCTTCTCCGCCGGTGCGATCGACTTCTTCCTGAACCTGGGCATCTCCACCAAGCCGCTGGGGATCGTCGTGGTGGGCCTGTGCTTCGCGGTGGTCTACTACGCGGTCTTCCGCTTCGCGATCATCAAGTGGAACCTGCCGACGCCGGGCCGCGAGTCCGACGAGGAGCTCGCCGAGCTGCAGAAGGCGGAGGCCAAGTAAGGGCCGCCGCCTCGGCCGGAAACGACCGGAGCCCCTGCCCTCCCGTGACGGGAGGGCAGGGGCTCCGCCGTATGCGGGCGCAGTGCGCAGCGGCCCGGGTTCAGACCTCGTACACGGCGCCCGCGTACGCCAGGTCCACCGGACCGCCGTACGCCGCGCGCGCGTCGGCGAGGTTCCGGCGGGCGTCCGTCCACGGCGGGATGTGGGTCAGCACGAGCCTGCCGACGTCGCCTTCGCGCGCGCACTCGCCCGCCTCGCGGCCGTTGAGGTGGAGGCCGGGGATGTCCTCCTTGCCGTGCGTGAACGACGCCTCGCACAGGAACAGGTCGACGCCCTCCGCGAGCGCCCCCAGTTCCGCGCAGACCCCCGTGTCGCCCGAGTAGGCCAGCGAGCGTCCGCCGTGCTCGACGCGGATGCCGTAGGCCTCCACCGGATGGCTGACCCGCTCGGTGCGGACCTGGAACGGGCCGATCTCGAAGGCGCCGGGCTTCAGCGTGCGGAAGTCGAAGACCTCGCTCATCGAGCGCTCGTCGGGGACGTCCTCGTACGCGGTCGTCAGGCGCTTCTCGGTGCCCTCCGGGCCGTACACGGGGAGGGGGCCGCAGCGGCCGCCCTCGTGGCGGTAGTAGCGGGCCACGAAGTACGCGCACATGTCGATGCAGTGGTCGGCGTGCAGGTGGCTGAGGAAGATCGCGTCGAGGTCGTACAGGCCGCAGTGGCGCTGCAGCTCGCCGAGGGCGCCGTTGCCCATGTCGAGGAGCAGCCGGAAGCCGTCGGCCTCGACGAGGTAGCTCGAGCAGGCCGATTCCGCGGACGGGAACGACCCCGAGCAGCCGACGACGGTGAGCTTCATGGAGTGACAACCTCCGGGACGGTCCGTGGACGGAGTGCGGGCCGTGCGTGGGTCGAGCGTAAGGCGCGAAACGTCGGGTCGCTCCTCCGCGGCAGGCCGTTGTGGGGCGAATCACCTGTGGTGTCACCCGGCAGAGCGATGCGGGGCCCGGGAGTTGCCGCTGCGGGGCGGCGCGGGCGGCGGTGCACTGCCGCGCCGGGGCGTGCGGGCGCGACTACCGTCGGACTATGGACACGTCCTGGTGGCCGGCGGCCGCGGCGGTGGTGGCCGTGCTGCTGCTGGTGCTGGTCGCGGGGGTGCGGCCGGGCGCCGGCCGGCGGGCCCCGCCACCGCACGGCCGGGGCCCGGCGCCGCAGCCGCGGCCGGGCGAGCTGTGGTGCCTGGCGGACGGGCGGCCGTGCCTGGTGCTGGCGTCCCGGCCGGTACGGGCGCACCGGGCGCGCGTCGCCTGGATCAGCGGGAAGTACGACGACCGGCGGGCCGGGGTGGTCCCGCTGCCGCCGGGGACGGTCGGGGTGACGCCGGGCCGGGTGGGGTACCTGGAGGCGGACCGCCCGTCGGAGGTGTGGGTGTGGGAGTTCCGGCGCCGGCTGGGCACGCTGGACCCGGCGGTGTGGGACGAGGTCAAGGGACTGGGAGGAGGACGCTGATGGTGCGGGCGGCGGTGCGGGTGCGGCGCGTCTACGACCCCCCGGAGCCGGGGGCGGACGGGGTGCGGGTCCTGGTGGACCGGCTGTGGCCGCGCGGCCTGGCGAAGGCGGACGCGGCGGTGGACGAGTGGCCGAAGGCGGTCACCCCGTCCGCGGAGCTCCGCAGGGATTACCACGCGGGCGGCGTCGGCGCGGAGGAGTTCCGCGAGCGGTACGAGGCGGAGCTGGCGGAACCGGAGCCCGCGGCGGAGCTGGACCGGCTGCGGGCCCTGGCGGAGCGGGGTCCGCTGACCCTGCTGACCGCGGTCCGCGAACCGGACTCCAGCCACGCGGCGGTGCTGGCGGCCCTCCTGGCGCGCTGACCGCCGGGGCCGTCCGCCCGCGCGGGCGGACGGCCCCGGGCCTCGGGCGGAGGCCGGCGGGCTGGTGGGCCGGCGGGCGCCTCGGGCGGAGCCCCGCCCGCCGGGCCTCCGGGGGCCGTCAGGCCCAGAGTTGGCCCTGGAGGACCTCGACGGCCTCCTCCGTCGTCGCCGCCGTGTAGACGCCGGTCGACAGGTACTTCCAGCCTCCGTCGGCCACGACGAAGACGATGTCGGCGGTCTCGCCGGCGGCGACCGCCTTGCGGCCGACGCCGATCGCCGCGTGGAGGGCGGCGCCGGTGGAGACGCCCGCGAAGATGCCCTCCTGCTGGAGGAGTTCGCGGGTGCGGGCCACCGCGTCCGCGGAGCCCACCGAGTAGCGGGTGGTGAGCACCGAGGCGTCGTACAGCTCGGGCACGAAGCCCTCGTCGAGGTTCCGGAGGCCGTAGACGAGGTCGTCGTACCGCGGCTCGGCCGCGACGATCTTCACGCCGTCGACGTGCTCGCGCAGGTAGCGGCCGGCGCCCATCAGGGTGCCGGTGGTGCCCAGGCCCGCCACGAAGTGGGTGATCGAGGGGAGGTCCCGCAGGATCTCGGGCCCGGTGGTGGCGTAGTGGGCGCCCGCGTTGTCGGGGTTGCCGTACTGGTAGAGCATCACCCAGTCCGGGTGCTCGGCCGCCAGCTCCTTGGCGACGCGGACCGCGGTGTTGGAGCCGCCCGCCGCGGGCGAGGAGATGATCTCGGCTCCCCACATGGCGAGAAGGTCGCGGCGCTCCTGGCTGGTGTTCTCCGGCATGACGCACACGATCCGGTAGCCCTTGAGCTTCGCCGCCATCGCCAGGGAGATGCCGGTGTTGCCGGAGGTGGGCTCCAGGATGGTGCAGCCGGGGTGGAGCCTGCCGTCCTTCTCGGCCTGCTCGACCATGTGGAGCGCGGGGCGGTCCTTGATCGAGCCGGTCGGGTTCCGGTCCTCCAGCTTGGCCCAGATGCGGACGTCCTCGGAGGGCGACAGCCTGGGCAGCCGGACGAGCGGGGTGTTGCCGACCGCGGCCAGCGGGGAGTCGTAGCGCATCAGGCGGCGCCGCCGGCGACCGCCGGGAGGATCGTCACGCTGTCGCCGTCCTTGAGGGGGGTGGCGATGCCGTCGAGGAAGCGGACGTCCTCGTCGTTGAGGTAGACGTTCACGAAGCGGCGCAGCTTGCCGCCGTCGACGATGCGCTCCTCGATTCCCTTGTGGCGCGTCTCCAGGTCCGCGAAGAGCTCGGACAGGGTGCCGCCCTCGCCGGTGACGGCCTTCTCGCCGTCGGTGTAGGTGCGGAGGATGGTCGGGATGCGGACCTCGATGGCCATGGCAGGCTCCAGTCGGATGGGTGCGGGGAGGAGAAGGGGCGCGCGGCTTGACGGCCCCGGCGCGAGGGGGCTGCGGTGCTCAGGCGGCAGGACAGATACTGCTGGCGAGGCGGCACAGGTCGACGTGCAGCCGTGCCACGAGCAGGGGCCTGCCGGGCTTCTCGGTGCTCACGTCGGGGAAAACCATGCGGTCATGTTAACGATTCCCGGTCGCCCGAATGGAGTGTGATTCCGCATCGTGGACGGAATCCGCTCACATGTCGGTCAGTAGGCCTCGACGACCTGCACTTCCTCCTCCGTGATCACGCCGTCGACGATGCGGTAGGAGCGGAACTGGAACTCGCCGAGGGCGTCGGTGTCGGCGGTGGAGACCAGGACGTAGTGGGCTCCGGGCTCGTTGGCGTAGGCGACGTCGGTGCGCGAGGGGTAGGCCTCGGTCGCGGTGTGCGAGTGGTAGACGATCACGGGCTCCTCGTCCCGGTCGTCGAGCTCGCGGTAGAGCCGCAGCAGGTCCTTGGAGTCGAACTCGTAGAACGTGGGCGAGCGGGCCGCGTTCAGCATGGGGATGAACCGCTCGGGCCGGCCGGTGCCCGCGGGGCCGGCGACGACGCCGCACGCCTCGTCGGGGTGGTCCTTGCGGGCGTGCGCGACGATCTGGTCGTACAGGGCCTGGGTGAGGGTCAGCATGACCGACAGGATAAGCAGACGGGCCCTCCCGTACCGAGGTGTGGTACGGGAGGGCCCGAATGCCGGACAGGGGGTGCGCGGGGCGGGGCCCCGGGGCTGCCCCGCGCGGTCAGGCGCCGGTGCCCGCGGAGGCCTTGGCGACGGCCCGGGCCCCGCGGCCGCCGCCGCTGCCGCGCCGGATGGCGAGGTAGGCGAGGCCGAGGGCGAGGCCCCACAGCGGGGCGCAGTACAGGGAGACCCGGGCGTCCTTGTCGGCGCCCATCATGACGACGACCATGCCGATGAAGAGCAGGGCGAACCAACTGGTCCAGGGTGCGCCGGGGGCGCGGAAGGCGGAGCCGGGGAGTTCGCCGCGGTCGGCGCGGGCGCGGTAGCGGATCTGGCAGACCAGGATCATGATCCAGGCCCACATGCCGGAGATGGTGGCGAAGGAGACGACGTAGTCGAAGGCCTTGCCGGGGGCCACGTAGTTGATCCAGACGCCCACCAGCATCAGCGAGGCCGAGAAGGTGGTGCCGATCAGCGGGGTGCCGTTCCTGGTGAGCCGGGTGAACAGCCTGGGGCCCTGGCCGTTGAGGGCGAGGTCGCGCAGCATGCGGCCGGTGGAGTACATGCCCGAGTTGCAGGAGGACAGGGCGGCGGTGAGCACCACGAAGTTGACGATGGCGGCGCCGACGCCGAGGCCCATGCGCTCGAAGGCGGCGACGAACGGGGAGACGCCGGGCTGGAAGTGCGTCCACGGCACGACCGACAGGATCATGATGAGCGCGCCGACGTAGAAGACGGCGATGCGCCACGGCACGGTGTTGATGGCCTTGGGCAGCGTCTTCGCCGGGTCCTTGGACTCGCCGGCGGTGACGCCGACGAGTTCGACGGCGAGGAAGGCGAACATCACGATCTGCAGGGTCATCAGCGTGCCGCCGATGCCCTTGGGGAAGAAGCCGCCGTCGTTCCACAGGTTGGCGACGGAGGCGGTCTCCGCGGCGTCCGAGAAGCCGATGGTGAGGATGCCGGCGCAGATGAGGATCATGCCGACGATGGCGGTGACCTTGACCATGGAGAACCAGAACTCCAGCTCGCCGAAGAGCTTCACGGAGATCAGGTTGGCGCCGTAGAGGACGACGGTGAAGACGAGCGCGTACGCCCACTGCGGGAAGCTGTCGCCGGTCCAGTACGCCATGTACTGGGCTGCGGCGGTGACTTCGGTGATGCCGGTGACGACCCAGAAGAGCCAGTAGGTCCAGCCGGTGGCGAAGCCGGCGAACGGGCCGACGAACTCCCGGGCGTAGTCCGAGAAGGAGCCTGCGACGGGCCGGTACATCAGGAGCTCGCCCAGGGCGCGCATGATGAAGAAGATGACCAGGCCCGCGAGGGCGTAGGCCAGGATGAGGCTCGGTCCCGCCTTCGAGATGGCCTTGCCGGCGCCGAGGAAGAGCCCGGTGCCGATGGCGCCGCCGATCGCGATCATCTGGATCTGGCGGGCGCCGAGTGTGCGGTGGTACCCCTCGCCACCCTCGGCCGCGGCGCCCTCCCCGGACGCCTTGTGGTGCTGCTCGACCTGCACAGAGGTCATGGTGTGGTGCGCCTTTCTCCACGCCGACCCGCGCCTGGAGCGGCTGCGGATCGGGTCCTCGATCCCCCCGGATACGGATGGAGTTGCACGCCGGCGGTCAGCCGGTCCCGGCAGGCCGCGGGAGCATGGGTGGCGCCCCGTCGGCGATCGGCAAGATCTATCACGGGCGTACAGATCATCAAAGGTCGCACATGTGATGCAGGGCACGACAAAATCGGGACAAGTGGAGATAAGCCCGCCAGATCATTTCATGGCGGTTATCTGATCGTTATCCGGATTTGAGCGTTGTCAGAGGGTTTCGACGAGGGTCTCCTGGAGCCCGCCGAGCCACAGGTAGGCCATCACCATCGGCTTGCGCGGATCGTCGTCCGGCAGCCGGAACAGCGCCGCGCTCTCGTCGTCCTCGGCGATCTCCAGGCGGGCCGCGATCGTCAGCCGCAGGTCGTTGAGCGCGCCGAGCCAGCGCAGCGGCTGCTCCCCGGTCAGCTCCAGCCGGGACGCCTCCCCGCCGCCGGCCGCGGCGAGCCCGTCCAGGCTGCGGACGACGGCCAGTGCATCCTCGCGCTTGCGCGCGCGCAGGTCGTTCTCGGTGTAGCGGCGGAACTCCGCCGACCAGTCGTCCAGCCGGGCCCGGTCCGCGCCCTCCGGGGTGCCGGGGCCGCCGTACGCGTCGGGGAAGAGGCGGGCCAGCGCGGGGTCGGCGGGCCGCTCCGTGGGCCCCTGGCCCGCCTCGGCGAACAGCACGGCGAGCGGATCGGCGTCCGCGTCCGGCTCGGGGGCGCCCGGCCCGATCAGCTCCAGGAGCTGGACGGCCAGGGAGCGCAGGATGGAGACCTCGATCTCGTCCAGCGCGATGGCGGCTCCGCCGCCCTTGAGGGGCTCGAACATGCCCGCGGTCCGCCCCATCAGATCCGGTCCTGGGAGAGGGTCGCCCAGAGGCCGTAGCCGTGCATGGCCTGCACGTCGCGCTCCATTTCCTCGCGGGTGCCGCTGGAGACGACGGCCCGCCCCTTGTGGTGGACGTCGAGCATCAGCTTGTGCGCCTTGTCCTTCGGGTAGCCGAAGTACGCCTGGAACACGTACGTCACGTAGCTCATGAGGTTGACGGGGTCGTTGTGCACCAGGGTCACCCATGGGACGTCGGGTTCGGGGACCGCGGATACCTCTTCGGCGGACTCGGTGCGTTCGATCTCAATGGGAGCAACACTCACCCGTCCCATGCTGCCACTGTGACGGGCCCGTCGCACAAACAGGCCCCCACATTTCGTCACTCTGACGAAATGTGCGCTAGCATCCCTGCCATGAACCCTGCGGACCTGGGCCTGCCGGTGGACGTGCCGTCGACAGCGCTCTTCACGGACCATTACGAGCTCACGATGCTGCAGGCCGCCCTGGCGAACGGCACCGCCGACCGCCGCTCGGTCTTCGAGGTCTTCACCCGGCGCCTGCCCGAAGGACGCCGCTACGGAGTCGTCGCCGGCACCGGCCGCGTCCTCGACGCGGTCGAGAACTTCCGCTTCGACAGCGCCGTCCTCGAATTCCTGCGCGAACGCGCCGTCGTCGACATGCGCACCCTCGACTGGCTCTCCTCCTACCGCTTCTCCGGCGACATCTGGGGCTACCCCGAGGGCGAGGTGTACTTCCCCGGCTCGCCGGTCATGCGCGTCGAGGGCAGCTTCGCCGAATGCGTGCTGTTGGAGACCGTCATCCTGTCGATCCTCAACCACGACTCGGCGATCGCCGCCGCCGCCTCCCGGATGGCCTCCGCCGCCGGCGGCCGCCCCCTCATCGAGATGGGCGCCCGGCGCACCCACGAGCTCGCCGCCGTCGCCGCCTCGCGCGCCGCGTACGTCGGCGGCTTCACCTCCACCTCCGACCTCGCCGCCGGATTCCGCTACGGGATCCCCACCGTCGGCACCTCCGCCCACGCCTTCACCCTGCTCCACGACACCGAGCGCGACGCCTTCACCGCGCAGGTCGCCTCCCTCGGCAGCGGCACCACCCTGCTGGTGGACACGTACGACGTGGCCGAAGCCGTCCGCACCGCCGTCGAGGTCGCCGGCACCGGGCTCGGCGCCGTCCGCATCGACTCCGGCGACCTGCTCCTCGTCGCCCACCGCGTGCGGCAGCAGCTCGACGAGCTCGGCGCGGAGCAGACCCGGATCGTCGTCACCTCCGACCTCGACGAGTACGCCATCGCCTCGCTCGCCGCCGCGCCGGTGGACGCGTACGGGGTCGGGACGCAGCTCGTCACCGGCAGCGGGCACCCCACCTGCTCCATGGTCTACAAGCTCGTCGCGCGCGCCGAGTCCGCCGACCCGAAGGCGCCGCTCGTGCCGGTCGCGAAGAAGTCCGCGAGCGGGAAGACGTCCCTCGGGGGCCGGAAGTGGGCCGCGCGGCGGCTGGACGCGGACGGGGTCGCGGAGGCGGAGGTCGTCGGGACCGGGGCCGTGCCGGCCGCGCTGGCCGGGCAGCAGTTGCTGGCACCGCTCGTGAAGGGCGGGGAGGTCGTCGCGCGGGAGCCGCTCGACGCCGCGCGGGAGCGGCACGTGCGGGCCCGGGGCGGTCTGCCGCTGTCCGCGACGCAGCTGTCGCGCGGCGAGGCCGTCATCCCGACCGAGTACGTCTGACCCCGGCCCGGGGCCCCGGCCGCCGCGACCCCCGCGCCGCAGACGCCGGCGGGGCGGGATCCACAAACCCCGGCGGGGCTGCATTGTGTGGCGCCGGACGGGGGAAGAGCCCCCGTGCAGGGGCCCGCCGCAGCACACCGACACAAGCCGAAGGGCATGCGACATGCACCGCGCACTGATCGTCGTCGACGTACAGAACGACTTCTGCGAAGGCGGCAGCCTCGCGGTCGCCGGCGGGGCCGAGGTGGCCGCCGCCGTCACCGAGCTGATCGGCCAGTCCACCGCCGTGTACCGGCACGTCGTCGCCACCCGCGACCACCACGTCGACCCGGGCGCCCACTTCGCCGCGCCGCCCGCCGAGCCGGACTACGAGACCTCCTGGCCCGTGCACTGCGTCGCCGGGACCGAGGGGGTCGGGTTCCACCCGAACTTCGCGCCCGCCGTCGCCTCCGGGGCCGTCGCCGCCGTGTTCAGCAAGGGCGCGCACGAGGCCGCCTACAGCGGCTTCGAGGGCGCCGACGAGAACGGCACCCCGCTCGCCGACTGGCTGCGCGAGCGCGAGGTCGGCGAGGTCGACGTCGTCGGCATCGCCACCGACCACTGCGTCCGCGCCACCGCGCTGGACGCCGCCCGCGCCGGCCTGCGCACCCGCGTCCTGCTCGACCTCACGGCGGGCGTGGCCCCGCACACCACGGAGCGGGCCCTGGAGGAGCTCCGGAAGGCGGGAGTGGAACTCATCGGCACGCCCGTCGTGCGGGGCGCCTGAAGGCCCTGTGCCGCCGCTCAGGCCCCGCGCAGCAGGGCGCGTATCGGACGCCACAGGTCGCCGCGGTCCGGGAGGGCCCGCCACAGCAGCCCGTCCGGGTGGTGCAGGACCGCGGTGACCTCGTCCGGAGTCGGCGGCTCCGTGTTGCCCCGCAGGTACACGGCGCGCATGCCGAGGTTGCGCAGCCTGGTCAGGGCGCGGGCCCGGTTCGCGGCGTGGACCAGGACCCGGACGGGCCCGGCCTCGCCGTTCCCGGCGGGTCGCGGCAGGGTCAGCGCCACGACGACGCTTCCGTTCGGGAGCCTGGTGAAACCTCCTGCGGGCATGCGCTGCGTCTCCCCCGTCAGCTGGGCGTCGGTGCGGTGGTCGTTCCGCATCAAACCGCGATCGGCCGCCGCCCGCTAGTGGGCGACGGCCGATCATGGCGTGACCTGCTGTTTTACCGGATCACTACTTGGAGGGGCCGACCTCGATCGTCATCTGGAGACCGTCGTAGGTCTCCCGCTTGATCTTGATCTTGGTGTTGGTGTCGGACACCTTCACCGAGCCGGTCGGGTTCTCGTCGTAGTAGTACTTGCCCTTGTGGTCGTCGAAGACCATGTTCGCCCGCTTGGGCTTCAGGAAGAGCGACTCGCCGTTCTTGTGCAGCGTGAACGCGTCCGTGGAGTACGCGCTGAAGGTCGCGTCGTACGGCTGGATCTTGTTGCGCAGCAGCGTGCCGTCCGACCACTTCATCGGCTTGGCGTTGGCGTCGATCGGCAGGATCAGGCCCTGGCCGGGGTGCTGGCTGGTGTTGTTGTCCTTCTGGGAGGTGTCCCAGAGCCAGATCAGCAGGCCGTCCTGGTACGGGTAGTGCTCGACCCAGTTCGGGCGGGTGTTCGCCCAGCCGAAGTTGTACGGGCCCACCTTGAGGGTGGAGTCGTACGAGACGTAGCGGCGGTTCTCCGCGATGTAGTACTGCGCGTAGTCCTTGGTGAAGCCCGCGCCGATCCGGGAGAAGCCCTTGCCGGTCCAGCCGTTGTCGCCGTTCTCGGCGCCGTCGGTGAACAGCGCGGACCCGTCCGCGGTCAGGGTGACGGCGTCGGCCGTGAAGCCCTTGCCGCCCGCGCCGCCGTCCGTCTGGTAGCGGAAGCGGAGGTCGAACTTCTTGCCCGCGTAGGCGTCGAGCGGGAAGTTCAGGTCCTGCCAGCCGCCGGAGACGTCGGTCAGCGACGGCGAGCCCGCGGCGTCGACCGGGATGGCCTTGCCGTTGGCGGTACCGGCGAGGGCGGTCCAGGTGGCGCCGCCGTCGGTGGACACCTCGGTGTAGAGGTAGTCGTAGTCCTTCTCGATGTCCCACCAGCCCTTGAGGGACAGGGCGGCGGACTTCTTGCCGGTCAGGTCGACCGAGCGGGTCAGGGTGTTCTTGAGGTCGTCACCCATGCCGCTCCACCACTGCGAGGAACCCTCGGCAGGGGCGGTGATGTCCGTCTTGACCTGCTTCTTCGGCAGCTCGACGACCAGCGCCTGCTTGTCCTTGGTGTTGTACGCCGACACACCGAGCGTGTGGGTGGACTTCGTCGCGGCCTTGGCCGTGTCGTAGTTCAGCCAGCCCAGCTGGAGCTTGTCCCAGGCGGTCATGTCGCCGGGCATGTCGCCTATGGAGTCCTTGCCCTCGCCGAGCCAGGAGCCGGCGGACATCAGGGACCAGAAGCCGACGCCGTTCTCGCCGCCGCCGGAGGTGTCGTACAGGTCCGGCAGGCCGAGGTCGTGGCCGTACTCGTGGGCGAAGACGCCGAGGCCGCCGTTCTCCGGCTGCATCGTGTAGTCGCCGACCCAGATGCCGGTGTCGCCGATCTGCGTGCCGCCGGCCTTGTTGTTCTCCGGGCCGGTCTTGCCCGCGTTGGTGCCGTAGGCGTACCAGCGGTGCGCCCACAGGGCGTTGGCGCCCTCCTTGCCGCCGCCGGCCGACTCGTCCTCGCCCGCGTGGACGATCTGGAAGTGGTCGATGTAGCCGTCGGACTCGTTGAAGTTGCCGTCGCCGTCGAAGTCGTAGCGGTCCCACTGGTCGTACTGGGACAGCTGCGCCTTGATCTGCTCGTCGGTCTTGCCGGCCTTCTTCTGCGCCTCGGTCCAGGCGGTCACGCCGTCGCGGACGGTGTCCCACACGTTGGAGCAGTTGCTCTGGCCGCAGTAGTTCGAGCCGTAGCGGGCCTCGTTGTACGGGACCTTGACCCAGTCGGAGACCTCGCCCTCGACCGAGTAGCGGCCCGAGGAGGCCCGCTCGTAGTAGGTCTTCAGGGAGTGCTTGCCCTCGCCCGTACCGAAGTACAGCTCCTGGAAGTACTCGCGGCTGAAGTCCTTGCGCCAGGCGGTGCTGTTGTTGTCGGCGCGGTCCGGCTGGGCGATCGTGTTGTGCAGCGGGCCGGGCGTGCCGCCGTACTTCACGACGGGCGGCTTCGGGCCGTCCGGGCCGTCCGGGTCGAAGGTGGTCTCGTTGTCGACCTGGTCGCCGAACTCGACGAGGATCGTGAAGATCTTGTCGGTCTTCTCGCGGCCGAGCTCGACGTACTTCTTGTCGTCGAGCTTGACGACCTTGGAGGCGCCCCGCTGCTCGACGTTCTTCTTGCCCGCCAGCACCTGGTCCAGGGCGGCCTCGCGCTGCTGGGCCTGCTGGTCGCTGAAGGGACCCTTGAGGTCGTGGTCGACCTTCGTCTTCGCCGGGGCGGTGGGGTCCTGCTTGTCGGCGGCCGGCGCGCCCGCGGCCGGGGCCGGCGCGCTGTGGGCCTGGGCGGTGAAGGCGGTGCCGGTCGCGGCGCACGCGGCGATGGCCACGCCGATGGCAGCGGCGCGCAGCGCGCGCCGCCGGACAGAGTTGCTCGTCACTTGATGTGTTCCCCTCCCGCGGCCGCATGGATGGTCGGAACATCTCCATAGGAGTTGGGGGGTCCCGCGCGGCGCGCGTCTCAAGTGACGACATTTGACCGGAGAGTCTAAAGAAAAGACAGACCTTGACTTCTTCCTTACAACTGCACTATGCGGTGGGCGAGTTCCGCTATCCGGACGTTCCTCGGCCTTCCGGGACGAACGGCGCGTCCCGACCGGCATGTGAGACGGGGGTGTGAGCCCGTGCGCCCCCCGCGCACCGGCAACCGTGGGTCAGGTCACGCTTACGGCCCGTTCCGTACGGGCATCCCTCGGCGTAGAGTCGCCTGCGCGCGACCCAGCCCAGCCGCCTCCCCCCTCCCGCCCCCGAGGACGGATACCCATGCCGCCGCGCCCGACCGCCGCCCAGCTCGTGTACGGGTCCGCCGCCGTCGTCGTCTCGACGCTCGTCCTGCTGCTGCTGACGCAGGCGCGCTCCGTGGCCGGCGTCGGGTTCGTCGCCACCGCCGCTCTCGGCCTCGGCGTGCTCGTCGCGGTCGCCGCCGCCGACCCGCGGCGCGGGGGCCGTCCGCACGGGGCGGCGGCCGCCCGGGAGTCCGAACCCCGGCCGGCCGCCGCCGAACAGCCTGTGCACCGCTAGTGCTGTGACCGGGTGAACCTTCCCGGCCACAGCACTAGGGGGCGGTGACGACCACCGTCTTGGCCACCTTGTCGTGGAGGCCCTGGCGGTACGGCTTGTCCACCAGGATCGACACGATGAGGGCGAGCGGCCACAGGCAGAGGCAGCAGATGAGCGTGGGCAGCCAGAGCATCGCAGCCCGCCCGAGCGCGGGACCGGACTGCGGGACGCTGCCGTCGTTGAGCATCGCCACCCGCAGGCCCATCGCCTTCTTGCCGGGGGTCTTGCCGTCCTTCTTGGTGAAGAACCAGTCGTAGCCGACGTAGGCGATGATCGAGATGAGCGTCATGGCGAGGCCGGTGCCGCTGTAGGACCTGGTGATGACCTCGGTGACGTCCTCGCCCCGGTCCGTCTCGACGACGTACCGGTTCGTGCCGAGCGCCAGCTGGATCAGGAACAGCGGGACGAACACGATGACCAGGTCGATGATGCGGGCGGCGAGCCGCCTGCCGAAGTCGGCGAGCGGCGGCATCCCGGCCAGCGGGTCGGGCATGCCTGGGCCGCCGCCTGAGCCGTACGGGTCGCTGCCGTACGGGGGCGGCGGGGGCGGGTATCCGCCGGGGCCGCCCGGGCCGCCCGGGGGCGGGCCTCCGGGCGGGGTGCCTCCGGGCGGGGGCCCGCCGGGGGGCGTGCCGCCGGTGGGCGGGGTGTCGTACGGCGAGCCGCCCGGCGGCGGCGTCGGGTCGTGGGGCCTCTTGAGGAAGGGGTCGTCCTCGGGCGGCTGGCCCTGCGGCGGCTGGTCGGAGCTCATGCCCCGAGTCGAACCCGGGGGCACCGGGGCCGCAACGCGGGGGCGTCCGTTGGGGGGAGGGCGCGCAGAGCGGGGCCGGGGAGCCGTCCGACGGGGCGTCAGCGGGCCGCGTACGTGCCCGCGGCCCGGTCGTGGGCACCGCGGCGGCGGGGGCGGTCGCCGAGGCACCAGAGCCAGCCGACGGGCCCGAGGAAGGCACCGACGAGCCAGCGGGAGAGCGCCGCGCCGAAGCCGGGCGGGCGGAGCGTCGCCGAGGACAGCACCCGGACGCCGCACAGCCTCTTGCCCGGGGTGCGGCCCCAGCGGGCGGTGGGCAGCACCTCGTAGCAGAGCGCGAACACGACGAGGACGGCCAGGACGACGCCCAGGTATCCGGCGATGGTGGCGTCGAACAGCCACACGGTGGTGGCCTCGTCGGCGCCGCGCGCCGCGTCCACCTTGGCCTGGAGGTGGGCCGCCACCGCCGGGAGGAGCGGCCGGGCGGCGGCCGCGGCGACGGCCGCGAGCACGAGCGTGTCCAGGGTGCGGGCGGCGGCCCGGCGGACGAGCCCGGCGGGGCGGACGGCCCGCTCCGCCATCTCCTCGAACACGGCCCGGGCGGTGGGCCGGACCTCCCCGGCAGGGGCAGACGGGGACGGGGCGGCGGACGGGGCGGCGGCCGCGGCGGACCGGTCCTCCCAGCGGGTCCGGCGCTCGGGAGCGGGGCGGGGGGCGGCGGAGGGCGCGGGCGCGGCGGCGGGGAGGGGCGCGTCGTCGAGGGGGCGCCGGGCGCGCGGCGGGGCGGCCGGCGCGGCCTCCGGGAGGGCGGCTCCGGCCTCCCGGCGGGCGGCTTCCGCGGCGGCCGGCGGGTCCTCCCGGCGCGGGGCGGGCGGGGCGGGGTCGGGCGCGGGGGCGGGGAGGACGGCCGCCTCGGGCCAGGAGGAGGTGAGCCCGGACCCGGCGGTGCCGCCGGGGACGCTGGGCCAGGCAGGGGCTGCGGGGGCGGCTGCCGCAGCGGGTGAGCGCGCCGACAGGATCCCGATGCCCTCGGAGGACCGCGCGGCCGGGGCGGGGGCCGCCGCGGCGGCCGGCGTACGGGCGAAGGAGACGCCCGGCCCGCGCTCCGCCGCCCCGGCCGGGCCTCTGCCGTCCGGCGGCTCCGGGTGCGGCCCGCGGCCGAGGGAGGCACCGGCCTGGCGGGCGGGGGCGTGGCCCGCCTCGGGCTCCGGCCCGTCCGCCGGGCTGCCCCAGGAGACCCGGTGGTCGTGCGGGCCGCCGAAGCCCGCCTGGTGCTGGGGGTCGGCCTGCCAGGCCGGGGCCTCGGAGCCCCCGGAGGCGCCCGGACCCGCCGGGTCCGCCTCCCGCTCCCCCGCGACGCCCCGCTCCGGCTCCGGCTCCGGTTCGGGCCGGGAGCGCCGCGGGCCCACCGGGTCGCCCGGTCCGGCGGGGCGGGCCGTGCCGGGCACCCACGAGCGGCCGTTCCAGTACCGGACGTAGCCGGGGATGGACGGATCGGGGTAGTAGCCCTCGCGGGCCGCGTGCTCGCCGTCACCAGGGGAGGCCGTCATGTCCCCAACTCCGATCGTGGCTTGAGGCTTGTGCAAGGGGAGGACCATAGCCAAGAACCTCCTCCCGGCCGGTCCGGTAACGGGAGAATCCAAGCCTTCGGGCGAACACCGCCCCGCTCGCCTGTTTCAAGCCAACCGAAAATTTCAGGCCATTCCGCGATCGGGGGCCCGAAGTCGCGTCACATCCGGCCGCCTCGGCGCTCTCTGCGGGTGCGGGGCCACACGCCGGCCCCCGGATCCGACCGAAGCGAGGCCTCCATGCACCACCCCGTCATCGAGCGCGAGCTGGAACTGAAACTGGTCCTGTCACCCGAGCGCAGCGTCCCGGTGCCGGCCCGGCTGCGCTACCTCACCGACGACCCGTACGCCGTCCACATCACCTTCCACACCGGCTCCAGCGCCCCGGTGGACTGGACGTTCGCCCGCGAGCTGCTCGTCGAGGGCGTCTTCCGCCCCTGCGGGCACGGAGACGTCCGGATCTGGCCCGTGAAGGCGGCGGACCGGGCGGTGGTGTGCATGGCGCTCAGCTCCCCCGATGGCGACGCCCTGCTGGAGGCCCCCTCGGGCGCCGTGTCCTCGTGGCTGGAGCGGACCCTGCGGGTCGTCCCGCCGGGGACGGAGGCCGAGCGGCTCGGGCTGGACGCGGCCCTCGCCGAGCTGCTCACCCCCACCCCGGCCGACGAGCTGTGGATGCGCGATCCGTGGCCGTCCGACGAGGCGGGGGACGCAGAGCTGTGAGCCGCCGCACCCGAACCGGCCGGCGCCCCGCCCGCCACCTGTACCTCATACGCACCGGGGGCGCGGGGCCCCGCCCGGAGTCAGAAGAGCTTTCCGGGGTTGAGCAGGCCGAGCGGATCGAAGGCCTTCTTGACCGCCTGCTGCACGTCGACGCCCACCGGCCCGAGTTCCCGCGCCAGCCATTCCCGCTTCAGGACGCCGACCCCGTGCTCCCCGGTGATCGTGCCGCCCAGGGACAGCCCGAGCGCCATGATCTCGTCGAAGGACGCCCTGGCGCGGCGCGCCTCGTCCTCGTCCGCGGGGTCGAAGCAGACCACGGGGTGGGTGTTGCCGTCGCCGGCGTGGGCGCAGACCCCCACGACCAGGTCGTGGGCGCGGGCGATGGCGGCGGTGCCGTCCAGCATGTCGGCGAGCCGCGAGCGGGGGACGCACACGTCGTCGATCATCGTCGCGGGGCGGAGGGCGTCGAGGGCGGGCAGGGACATCCGGCGCGCCTGGAGCAGCAGTTCGGACTCCGCCTCGTCCTCGGCGGGTACGACGGCGGTGGCGCCGGCGGCGGTGCAGAGCCGGCCGGTCTCGGCGAGCTCCTCGGGGGCGTGCGGGGTGTCGAAGGCGGCGAGGAGGAGCGCCTCGGTGGTCTCGGGGAGCCCCATCCGGCCCAGGGCGTTGACGGCCCGCACGGTGGTGCCGTCCATCAGCTCCAGCAGGGACGGGGTCAGGCCGGCCTCCATGACGGCGCAGACGGCGGCGCAGGCGGCCGCCGCGGAGGGGAACTCGGCGGCGAGCACGAGCTGCCGGGGCGGTGCGGGACGCAGCGCGAGGACGGCGCGGACGACGATGCCGAGGCTGCCCTCGGAGCCGACGAAGAGGCGGGTGAGGTCGTATCCGGCGACGCCCTTGGCGGTGGTGCGGCCCGTGCGCAGGAGCCGGCCGTCGGCGAGGACGACGTCGAGGCCGAGGACGTACTCGGCGGTGGTGCCGTACTTGACGCAGCACAGGCCGCCGGAGCCGGTGCCGATGTTGCCGCCGATGGTGCACTGCTCCCAGCTGGAGGGGTCGGGCGGGTAGGTGAGGCCCTTTTCGGCGACGGCCCGGGAGAGCACGGCGTTGACGACGCCCGGTTCGACGACGGCGGTGCGGTCGACGGTGTTGATCTCCAGGATGCGGTCCATCTTCACGAGGGAGAGCAGGATGCAGCCGTCGGTGGCGTTGGCGCCGCCGGAGAGTCCGGTGCGGGCGCCCTGGGGGACGACGGGGACGCGTAGGGCGGTGGCGGTGCGCATGACGTGCTGCACCTGCTCCGCGGTGCGGGGCAGGACCAGGGCGGCCGGGGTGCCGGCCGGGCAGAAGGCGGCCATGTCGGCGGCGTAGGAGGCGGTCACGTCGGGGTCGGTGGTGAGGGCCTCGGCGGGGAGTCCTGCGAGGAGCGCCGTGTACAGCCGTGCGGTGCGCTCGTCGTGGTCCTTGGGATCCATGCGCCCAGCGTGGCATCCGCACCCATCGGTGTGAACACGGCCGCGCGCGGCTCCGGGCACGGCGGCATGCTCTTCATATTGACGCACAGTGAGCGCATGGACCGTATCGACAACGAAGCGCGGCAGGACGCGCCCTACGCGGCCTTCACCGGACGCAAGACGCTCGTGGCCGCCGCGGTCGCGGTGGTCCTCATCGCCGGGGCGCTGCTGGTCCGGCCGGCCGGCCAGGGCGACGACGCCCGGCCGCCGGGGCCGACGCAGCGGGCCGCGTCGGCGGTCGGCAGGGGCGCGCCGGCGGCGGCGGTCGACCTGTCGGCGCTGATCGCGGACCGGGAGCAGTGGCTCGGATCGCATCCGCGGGACGACGGGGCGTGGTCGGTGCTCGGGTCGGCGTACCTGGAGCAGGCGCGCCGCAGCGCGGACCCGGCTTGGTTCCCGAAGGCGGAGAAGGCGCTGAAGCGGTCGCTGGAGCTGCGGCCCGCGGAGAAGGGCAACCACGACGCGATGACGGGCATGGGCGCGCTGGCCAATGCCCGGGGGGACTTCGGGACGGGGAAGCGGTGGGGCGAGCTGGTGCGGGCGCAGGCCCCGCAGCGGTGGACGGCGTACCCGGTGCTGGTGGACGCGTACACGGGCCTGGGCGACTACAAGGCCGCGCAGCAGGCGATGGAGCGGCTGGTGGAGCTGCGGCCGGGGCTGGCGGCGTTCATGCGGGCCTCGCAGGTCTACCGGGACCGGGGTTGGCGCGAGGACGCGGCGCTGTCGATGGAGCACGCGGCGGGGGCGGCGAAGACCCCGGCGGAGAAGGCGTACGTGATGTACCGGCTCGGGGAGCTGGCGTGGGAGCGGGGTGAGGCGGCGGCGGCGCTGCGCCAGTTCGAGGCGGCCCTGCGGGCGGATCCGGGCCGGGCGGACGCGCTGGGCGGCCGGGCCAGGGCGCTGGCCGGGCTGGGCCGCAGCGGGGAGGCGGTGCGGGACTACCGGATGGCGCTGGGGCGGGGCTCGGCGCCGCGCCTCGCGCTGGAGCTGGGCGAGCTGCTGGAGTCGCTGGGGCGGGACGACGAGGCGAAGGAGGCGTACGCGGTGCTGCAGGCGGCGGCGTCCCGCGGGTCGGTCCGGGCGGCGGAGGACCAGGTGGTGCTGGGGCTGTTCGAGGCGGACCACGGGGACCCGGCGGACGCGGTGCGGCGGCTGACGGCGGAGTGGTCGCGGCACAAGAGCATGCAGGTGGCGGATGCGCTGGGGTGGGCGCTGCACCGGGCGGGCGACGACGAGGGGGCCCTGGAGTACGCGAAGAAGGCGACGGAACCGGGTTTGCGCAGCGCGGACTTCGCCTACCACCGCGGGATCGTCGAGCAGGCCCTGGGGGACGGCGCCTCGGCGCGGCGGCACCTGGAGGAGGCACTGCGGACGAACCCGGTGTTCTCGCCGGTGCGGGCGCCGCTCGCGAAGCAGGCGCTGGCGGCGGTCGGCGAGCCCCCGCCGGGCGGACCGGAGAACCTGCGGCCGCCGACGCCGTGGGTGGCGCCGGAGCTGCCGGAGCCGGTGCGCAAGCCGACGCCGACGCCGAAGCCGAAGCCCGGGGCCGCCAGGCCCGGGGCGGAGCCGAAGCCTTCGCCGTCTCCGTCGGGCTCGCCCTCGGCGTCGGCCGCCGCGAAGCCGTAGCCGGCCCTGCGCGACGCGCTCCCGGCAGGCCGGGGCCTGCCGGGAGCGCGTCCGGTGTGCGGGCGCGGTGCGGTGCGGTGCGGTGCGGTCAGAGGTTGCCGCGCTTGGCCTGCTCGCGCTCGATCGCCTCGAAGAGGGCCTTGAAGTTGCCCTTGCCGAAGCCCATCGAGCCGTGCCGCTCGATGATCTCGAAGAAGACGGTCGGGCGGTCCTGCACCGGCTTGGTGA
The DNA here is from genome assembly GCF_003325375.1 of Streptomyces globosus. Lineage (GTDB taxonomy): Bacteria > Actinomycetota > Actinomycetes > Streptomycetales > Streptomycetaceae > Streptomyces > Streptomyces globosus_A. The sequence continues at coordinate 6,000,757 of NZ_CP030862.1, forward strand.
AGATCTGCAGCAGGTAGCCGTCCTCGTCGCGGTCGGCGAGGATCTTCAGCTCGCGCAGGGTCTCGATCGGGACGCGGGTGTCGCCGACCCACTCGCCGAGGGTGTCGTAGTACGAGTCCGGGGTGTCGAGGAACTGCACGCCGGCGGCGCGCATCGAGCGGACCGTGGCCACGATGTCGTTCGAGGCGAGGGCGATGTGCTGGACGCCCGGGCCGTTGTAGAACTCCAGGTACTCGTCGATCTGCGACTTCTTCTTCGCGATCGCCGGCTCGTTGATCGGGAACTTCACCTTGAGGGTGCCGTCCGCGACGACCTTCGACATCAGGGCCGAGTACTCGGTCGCGATGTCGTCGCCCACGAACTCCTTCATGTTCGTGAAGCCCATGACCTTGTTGTAGAAGCCGACCCACTCGTTCATGCGGCCGAGTTCGACGTTGCCGACGCAGTGGTCGATGGCCTGGAAGGTGCGCTTGGCCGGCGGCTCGACCATCGGGTCGACGGCGACGTAGCCGGGCAGGTACGGCCCGGTGTAGGCCTTGCGCTCGACCAGGGTGTGGCGGGTCTGGCCGTAGGTGGCGATGGCGGCGAGGACGACCGTGCCGTGCTCGTCGGAGACCTCGTACGGCTCGTCGAGGCCGCGGGCGCCCTGCTCGACGGCGTAGGCGTAGGCGGCGCGGACGTCGGGGACCTCGATCGCCAGGTCGATGACGCCGTCGCCGTGCTCGGCGACGTGCTCGGCGATGAAGCGGCCGCGGTCCGTGCTCGCCTTGATGACCGAGGTCAGCACGAAGCGCGCGGAGCCGTTGGTGAGGACGTAGCTCGCCGTCTCGCGGACGCCGTTCTCCGGTCCGGAGTAGGCGACGACCTTCATGCCGAACGCGGTGGAGTAGTAGTGCGCGGCCTGCTTGGCGTTGCCGACGGCGAAGACGACCGCGTCCATGCCCTTCACCGGGAAGGGGTCCGCCTCTCGCGCGGTGTGCGGGGTGGTTTCCAGGTTCACCAAAGACTCAGTCATGAGCGCAGAGTCCCGCCGATCCACAAGCTGCGCAATAGTTTCCTGATCTGCTGTACACATTGCCCAGCTGTGGCGCAGCATGGCTGAGACATCTGTGCAGGATGACCACTCCCGCGCAGTACCGAGCAGACAGGGACGGGTCATGGGCATCGACGGACTCGACGGCCGCCTCATCGTGCTGCTGGCCCGCGAGCCGCGGATCGGCGTACTGGAGGCCTCGCGCCGGCTGGGCGTGGCGCGGGGCACGGTGCAGGCGCGGCTGGACCGGCTCCAGTCGAGCGGGGTGATCCGCGGCTTCGGCCCGCAGGTCGACCCGGCGGCGCTGGGCTACCCGGTGACGGCGTTCGCCACGCTGGAGATCAAGCAGGGGCAGGGTGCCGACGTACGGGCGCACCTGGGCGGGGTGCCGGAGGTGCTGGAGCTGCACACGACGACCGGTCACGGGGACATGCTGTGCCGGCTGGTGGCCCGCTCGAACGCCGACCTCCAGCGGGTGATCGACAAGGTGGTGGGCTTCGAGGGGATCGTGCGGGCGTCGACGGCGATCGTGATGGAGAACCCGGTACCGCTGCGCGTGATCCCGCTGGTGGAGCAGGCGGCGCAGGAGGGCTGATCCGGAGGCAAAGTTTCCAAAGAAAGCGTTGCAAAGAAATCCTTGCACAGGTTTCTTTGCATACTTAGGGTGGGGGCATGCCCGAGAAGCCCGAGGCCCCCCAGCTCCAGAACCGCACCCTCGACGCCCGCTCCCTGCGCGGCCTCGCCCACCCTCTGCGCATCCGCCTGCTGGGCGCCCTGCGCCAGGACGGGCCGGCGACCGCCTCCGGGCTGGCCGAGCGGCTCGGCGAGTCCAGCGGCGCCACCAGCTACCACCTGCGCCAGCTCGCCGCGCACGGGTTCGTCGAGGACGCCCCGGGCCGCGGCAGGGGGCGCGAGCGCTGGTGGCAGGCGGCGCACGACGGCACCGTCTTCGACGAGCAGCTCCTCTACGACGAGGACCCCGCCACCCGGGGCGCCGCCGACCTCTTCCTGCACGAGGTCGCGACGATCCACACGCAGGAGGTCGGCACCTTCCTGGGCAACGCCCACACCTGGTCCCCGCAGTGGCGCCGCAGCTCGGACATCAGCGACTTCACCCTCCGGCTCACCCCCGAGCAGGCGGCCGAACTCGTGGCCCGGATGCACGACCTGGTCGAGTCCTACCGGGACGCACCGCAATCCGCGGACACCGAGACCGTACGCGTCCACACGCACATGCTCCCGCGCCGCTCGGCCGGATAGCCCCGCCCGGCGGCGCCGCACCGGCGCCGCCGACCGCATCCCGCCACCGCCCCGGCGCCGCGACTGCCCGCCCTGCCGCGCCGCGGTCCGCCGCACCCTCCCCCGCGCCTTCCCACCCCACAGAGGGAGATTTGTCATGCACACCTTCGTTCATACCGAGATCGCCGCCGGCCTCGCCACCCGCGCCCACGCCGCCCGCACCGCCGAACTCGCCGCCGCGGCCGCCGCCGCACACCCCACCCGCGGGGCGGCCCGCCCCCGCACACCCCTCGCACCCGCCCTGCGCGCCCGCCTCGGCGAGGCCCTCGTACAGGCCGGCACCCGACTGCTGGAGCCCGTCGAGGCCGCCCGCCTCCCCACCCGGCCCGCCTGATGAGCAGGCGCCCCCTCGCGGCCGTCCTCGCCGCCAACACCGTCTCCACCGCCGGGAGTTCGCTGACCCTGATCGGCGTCCCCTGGTTCGTGCTGCAGACCACCGGCAGCGCCGGACGGGCCGGCGTCGTCGCCTTCTGCGCCACCCTGCCCGTCGTCGTCGCCGCCCTCGCCGGCGGTCCCGTCATCGACCGGATCGGCCGCCGCCGCATCTCCGCCGCCTCCGACCTCGTGTGCGCGCTCGCCGTCGCCGCGATCCCGCTGCTGCACCACGCACACCTGCTGGAGTTCTGGATGCTGTGCGCGCTGATGGCCGTCACCGGCCTCGTGCACACCCCGGGCCTGACCGCCCGCAGCGTCCTCCTGCCCAACCTCGCCGAGCACGCCGGGACCACCGTCATCCGCGCCGCGAGCCTCTACGACGCCGCCTCGCGCGGTGCCCGCATGGTCGGGGCCGCCGCGGCCGGCGTCCTCATCGCGGCCCTCGGCGCGGAGGCCGTCCTGCTGGTGGACGCCGCCACCTACGCCGCCTCCGCACTGCTCGTCGCCGCGCTGGTCCGCGGCATCCCTGCCGCGGACCCCCAACCCCGCTCGGGCGAGGCGTCGTTCGCCCGCTACCGGGCCGAACTCGCCGAGGGCTGGGCCTTCCTGACCCGGTCCCGGCTGCTGCTCGGCATCACCGTGATGGTCATGGCGACCAACGGCCTCGACCAGGGCTGGGCCTCCGTCCTGCTGCCCGTCGACGGCCGCGACGACCTCGGCGGCGCCACCGCCGTCGGCCTGCTCATGTCCCTCTTCGGCGGTTCCGCGCTCCTCGGCGCCCTCCTCTACGGGGCCTGGGGCGAGCGGTTCCCCCGCCGCACCGTCTTCGCCGCCGCGTTCCTCCTCTGCGGCGCGCCCCGCTACGCCGTCGCCGCCCTCACCGACACCGCGCTGCCGCTCGCCGTGACGATGGCGCTCGCCGGACTCGGCGCCGGCATGCTCAACCCGGTGCTGACGACCGTGATGTACGAGAAGGTCCCCGAGGAGCTGCGCAGCCGGGTCGCCGGCGTCGGCACCGCCGGCTGCGAGCTGGCGATGCCGATGGGCGGCCTCGCCGCGGGCCTGCTGGCCGCCGCGTACGGCGCGCCCACCGCGCTGCTCGCGTTCGGCGGGGTCTACCTGCTGGCCACGCTCTCCCCGCTGGCCTTCCCGTCCTGGCGGTCCATGGAGCGCACCCTGCCGCCGGGCGGGGAGGACGAGTCGGCCGGCGCCGTCAGCAGGACGGGGGCTCCTCGCCCCGGTTCAGCGAGCGCAGCGACTCCACCGCGCCCTTCAGGGAGCTGACGGGGACGAGCCGCAGCCCCTCCGGCGCCTCGGCCTTCGCGTCCGCGCACTCCGCCTGCGGTACGAGGAAGACGCTCGCGCCGTCCCGGCGGGCCGCCTGCGTCTTGAGGGCCACCCCGCCGACCGGGCCGACCCGGCCGTCCGCACTGATCGTGCCCGTCCCGGCGACGCTGCGGCCGCCCGTCAGGTCGCCGCCGCTGCCGTCGCCGTCGAGCTTGTCGATGATGCCGAGGGAGAAGAGCAGGCCGGCGGACGGGCCGCCGACGTCCGCCAGGTTGAGGTCGACCTTGACGTCCTTCGGGTCGAGGCGCAGGTAGCCGAGGGCCGCCGAGGTCGCGTTCGTCTGCGAGGCGGTCATCTGCTTCAGGTTGTGCGCCTCGATCTCCTCGTCGCTGCCGCCGGAGGGGTAGACGGCCTCCTTCGGCAGCACCGACCGGCTGCCGTCGAACCAGTCGTCCAGGAGCTGCGGCAGGCGGACCACCGCCGACGGCCCGGTCGCCTGGATCGTGGTCATGCGCAGCTCGCCCCTGGTCGGCCGGGTCGGAGCGCCGCTGACGGTGATCACGGGCTTTCCGTCGCGGTCGCCCAGCACGTCGGCCGTGAGCCCGGGCTGGGCGATCACGAACGGCAGCGGTGCCAGGGCCGCCACGGCGAACAGGCCGAGCACGGGCACGGCGCAGACGGCCAGGGCGGCGGGACGCGAGAGGCGTGAGAGGACGGAGAGCACCCGGCCAATCTATCGGGCCCGCCGGGCCCGCCCCCGCCGGCCGGGCGGGGCAATGGCCGGAGGCCGGCGCAGGCGGGGCTCCCTGCGCCCGCCCCGGCCGTCAGCGCAGGGCGTCGGCGACCTCGCGGGCCGCGTCCACGACCCGCGGGCCCACCCGCTCGGGCACGGCGTCCGAGAGCATGACCACGCCGACGCTGCCCTCCAGTCCGGTGACGCCCGTCAGCGGGGCGGCGGCGCCGCTCGCGCCCGCCTCCAGCTCGCCGTGCGTCAGCGTGTACCCGGGCTCGATGAGGGTGCCCTGGCGGGCCGCGAGTATCGCCCGGCCGGCGGCCCCCCGGTCCAGCGGATGCCGGAAGCCGGCCCGGTAGGCCACGTGGTAGTCGGTCCAGGTGGGCTCCACGACGGCGACGGCCAGCGCCTCCGTCCCGTCGACGAGCGTCAGGTGTGCCGTGGCGCCGATGTCCTCGGCGAGGGACCGCAGCGCCGGCAGCGCGGCCTCCCGTACGAGCGGGTGGACCTGCCGGCCCAGCCTCAGCACGCCGAGCCCGACGCGGGCCCGGCCGCCGAGGTCGCGGCGGACCAGGGCGTGCTGTTCGAGCGTCGCCAACAGGCGGTAGACCACGGTGCGGTTGACACCGAGGCGGTTGGAGAGCTCGGTGACGGTCAGACCGTGGTCGGTGTCCGCGAGCAGCTTGAGGACTCGGAGCCCCCGGTCGAGAGTCTGTGAGGTTTCCGCGGTCACGACGCCCCTCCCTCGTTGGTGAGCGGCGGTGACTCTCTTCGGTTGAGCGGCGCCGGTCCCACGGCGACGCACGGAGAGGCCGCCGGTAGCGGCCATGGCACCGGCTGCGCTCCCGCGGCGGCGCTGCCACGGGGCGTTTCGATGCGGGGACAGTAGCGAGCGGGTCCGCTCAGCGGAAGTCCTCGTCCAGAATCCGGGCACGAACGGGTCTTTTGTGTCGGTTCACGACCGCTTCCGGTCCGGGAATGCGCCCCATGCGCCCCGGAACCCCCGTCGCATCCCACGAGTTGGGCGACAACCGGCCGCCTGTCGAAACGGCGGCGGGGCGGACCGGCGCAGCCCCGTACGAAGCTCTGCACCGGTCCGCCCCGCCGCGCGGGAGGACCACCGCCCCCGCGGGGGGGGGTCACCGCATCCGGGTGGCCCACTCCTGGACCTTCTTGATCCGCTCCTTCAGCTGCCCGGCCGTCGCCTCCGCGCTCGGCGGGCCGCCGCACACGCGGCGCAGCTCGGTGTGGATCACCCCGTGCGGCTTGCCGCTCTGGTGGACGTACGCGCCGACCATCGTGTTCAGCGACCGGCGCAGCTCCAGCAGCTCCTTGTGCGAGACGACGGGCCGGCGCTCCGCCGGCAGCTCCAGCAGGTCCGCCTCCGCGTCCGGGCGGCGCCGGCTGTGCGCGATCTGCCGCGACTGCCGCTTCTGCAGCAGCAGCTGCACCTGCTCCGGCTCCAGCAGCCCCGGGATGCCGAGGTAGTCCTGCTCCTCCTCGCTGCCCGGGTGGGCCTGCATGCCGAACTCGGCGCCGTCGTACAGGACCCGGTCGAAGACGGCGTCGGACTCCAGCGCCTCGAAGGACATCTGCTCGTCCTCGCCGGTGTCCTCGTCCTCCTGCCGGTTGGCCTCCGCCATCTCCTTCTCGGACTCGGCGTACGGGTCGGCGTCCTCGCCCGCCTTCTTCGGCCGGTCGAGTACGTGGTCGCGCTCGACCTCCATCTCGTTGGCGAAGCCGAGCAGGTAGGGGATCGTCGGAAGGAACACGGAGGCGGTCTCGCCGCGCCTGCGCGAACGCACGAAGCGGCCGACGGCCTGCGCGAAGAACAGCGGCGTCGAGATCGTCGTCGCGTACACGCCCACGGCGAGGCGGGGGACGTCGACGCCTTCGGACACCATCCGGACGGCGACCATCCACCGGTCGTCGTTTCCGCTGAAGGTGTCGATGTGCTTCGAGGCGCCGGCGTCGTCGGACAGCACGAGCGTCGCCTTCGTACCGGTGATCTCCCGGATCAGCTTGGCGTACGCGCGGGCCGAGTCCTGGTCGGAGGCGATGACGAGGCCGCCCGCGTCGGGGATGCTCTTGCGGACCTCCGACAGCCGCCGGTCGGCGGCCCGCAGCACGTTCGGCATCCAGTCGCCGCGCGGGTCGAGCGCGGTCCGCCAGGCCTGGCTGATCGCGTCCTTCGTCATCGGCTCGCCGAGGCGGGCCTCCAGCTCGTCGCCGGCCTTGGTGCGCCAGCGCATGTTGCCGCTGTACGAGAGGAAGATGACCGGCCGGACGACGCCGTCGCCCAGCGCGTTGCCGTAGCCGTACGTGTAGTCGGCGGCGGAGCGGCGGATGCCGTCGTTGCCCTCCTCGTACGTGACGAACGGGATCGGGTTGGTGTCCGAGCGGAACGGCGTCCCGGTCAGGGCCAGGCGGCGCGTCGCCGGGTCGAACGCCTCCAGGCAGGCCTCGCCCCAGGACTTCGAGTCGCCGGCGTGGTGGATCTCGTCGAGGATCACGAGGGTCTTGCGCTGCTCGCAGCGGTTGCGGTGCAGCATCGGCCGTACGCCGACACCCGCGTAGGTGACGGCGACACCGTGGTACTCGCGGCTCAGCGGGCCCGCCGAGTACTCGGGGTCCAGCCGGATGCCTATGCGGGCGGCGGCCTCCGCCCACTGCTTCTTCAGGTGCTCGGTCGGCGCGACCACCGTCACCTGCTGCACGACGTGGTGGTGGAGCAGCCAGGAGGCGAGGGTGAGCGCGAAGGTGGTCTTGCCGGCGCCGGGGGTGGCGACGGCGAGGAAGTCACGCGGCTGGGTCTGGATGTACTTGTCCAGCGCGCCCTGCTGCCAGGCACGCAGCTTGCTGGCGGTACCCCACGGCGCACGGCCGGGGAAGGCGGGTGAGAGGTGGTGGGAGGCGGTAGTAGTCACGGTCTCCGGTTCGGGCTCTCGGCGGCGGTCGTTCGAAGGACAACCGGGCCACCCTACCGGGGCCGGCGAACCCCCGCCGGTGGGACGGGGCCGTGACCTCGGGCGGTGCGGCGAGCGTCACATCGGGGGGAGCGGGGGGCTCCTGCGGGGTTGGCGAAAAGGCGGGGGCCGGAGGGGCCGGGGTGAAAGGCGCACCGGTGTTGCGCCGGATGGCGGCGGAGTAGCCGGGGGGGACGGGGAGGCGCGGGCGGGCGTCCCGCGCAGTCCGATCGTTTCCGGGGCGGGCCGGTCCCTCAAGGGCGCTCCTCCTTCGTCGTCGCGTCGCTGCGCGATGGCCCTCCGGGCCACCCTTGACCGACCGACCCGCCCCGGAAAGCAAGGACTGTCGGGAAGCCCAGGGGGAACGGGAGGGGGACGGGACTCCGGCCCAGCCATGGCGAGCCGTTCCCAGCAGCCGCCACTGCCCACCTCGGCCCTCGGAAGCACCATGCCAAGGCGGAGTCGGCCCTGCCGCCACCGATCGCTACGTGCGCACCCCACGACGGCGACTGCGGCTGCCGCAAGCAAGCCGGGAGGGAGGCAGGAAGGCGGGAAGGCGGGAAGGCGGGAAGGCGGGAAACGATGCGTCGCACGTCATTTCGTGCGCACTGGACGACGGCGAGCGGTGGATGGCCGGCCACCACACACGACACGGCCATACGGCGATCAACCGCACCCGGCACAGCGGCCGGCCGCCGGCCCCGCGGAAGCACGTGGCGATCAGTGGCGGCCTGGCGCTCGGACGGCGGGCGGCCGCCACACAACCGGGACCACGTAGCGATCGGCGGCGCCCTGCGACAGGGATAGGGCTGCGTGACGCGGGCGGGTGGCGGAGGTCCCTCCAGGCCGCTCCCCCTCCTGGGGGCTTCCCGGCAGCTCTTTGTCTTTCCGGTGCGGGCCGGCTTGTCAAGGGTGGCCCGAAGGGCCATCGCGCAGCGACGCGACCAGCGGGAGCGCCCTTTACAAGCCGGCCCGCACCGGAACGACAATGGGCAGCCGGGAAGCCCCCAGCCCGTCTCCGATCCCGCCCAGGGACACCTCCGCCCCCGCCTCGGCGGGATACCGCTTCGCCGTTCGGGCGGCGCCCGGGCTCAGGCCGTCAGGCCGGCGGGCTCGGGCACAGCCGGCGCAGGCGGGCCGCGATCTGCGGCACGTCGTCGGCCGTCCCGCTCGCCGTGTCCACGACGAGTTCGTACGCGGCGTCCTGGTCCGCTTCGGCGAGGTCGATCCCGTTCACGGCGAGGAAGACCGCCGCCGCGAGCCAGGCCGTCCGCTTGTTCCCGTCGACCAGCGGGTGGTTCTTCGCCAGGCCGTGCAGCAGCGCCGCGGCCTGCTCGAACGGGTCCTCGTACGCCGGCGTCCCGAACATCCGGGCCCGCGGCCGGTGCACCGCCGACTCCAGCAGCCGGGGGCTGCGCAGCACGACGGGCTGGCCGTGGGCCAGGCAGGCGTGCCGGGCCACGTCGAGCACCTCCGCGACGGTGAGGTGGCGGGTGCCGCGCATGCCCTGGCCCGTGCCGGGCGCGCTCACTCGCCGAGCCGCTTCAGCAGGGGCGCGTGCCGCTCGGCGAGCCGGGCCGCCGCCTCGCCGACCTGCTGCCGCTCCCGGCGCAGATGCGCCCGTACGGCGGCGAGGGCGTGCTCCTCGGGCGTGGAGGCCGTGGCGTCGGCGAGGTCCGCGAGGTCCGCGTATTCGGCAGCGGAGAGCCGGATGGTCACGTCGTCCATGGGCCGAGGCTAGCGACGGCGGGCCCGCCGGTCAGGCGGTTTTCGCGTCGGGCACGGGCCGCTCGTGCAGCCGGGTGGCGACCCAGGCGCCGACCAGGGCGACCGCCGCCATCGGCAGGAAGACGACCACGAACGCGGCGGGGTGCGAGGCCCCCGCGGCCGCCGCCCCGCCGGCCGCGTGTACGGCCGCGCCGACCGAGCCGCCGCCCAGCGCGGCGAACGCCGCACCGCCGGCGGCCAGGAGCACCACGTTCGCGAGGGCGTCGGAGATCTGCAGGGCCGCCGAGTTCGCCCCGGCCTCCTCCGGCGCCGACAGCTTCAGCAGCAGCACGCTCGTCGAGCCGAGGACCAGCCCCATCCCGAGGCAGCCGACGCCCCACGCCAGGGCCAGCGACCACACCGGCACCCACGGCACCAGCACGGCCGGCGCCGCCGCGATAGCGGACGCCACCAGCAGCATGCCGAGCACCATGAGCCGCTCCCGGTACGGCTCGGCCCAGCCGCGGGCCTGCAGCCACGACCCGCCCGCCCAGGTCAGACCGCCCAGCGCCAGCGAGAACCCGGCCAGCGTCGGGCTCAGCCCCCGCTGTGTGACCAGCATCAGCGGAACGAAGCTCTCCGCCGCGATGAACGAACCCGCCGCCAGCCCGCGCAGCAGCACCACCGACGGCAGCCCGCGCCGCGCCCGGTACGTGCCGCGCGGCAGCAGCCCCAGCACGGCCGGCACCAGCAGCGCCGCCCCCGCCGCACCCGGCAGCAGCGACAGCCACCGCAGGTCCTGGGCGGCGTACTGGAGCAGCCCCGCGCCGACCGAGATGGCGAGCGCCAGCCGGATCCGCCGCCGGTCGAACGCCGCGGGCGGTCCCTGCGGGTCGACGGGCCCCGAAGCGCTCCGCCGGATCGCCGGCAGCGCCACGGCGAGAGGGACGACGACCAGCACGGGGATCCCGAGGAACACCCACCGCCAGCCGAGGTGCTCCGTCACCGTCCCGGCGGCGAGCGGGCCCACGATCGACGGGACGACCCAGCTCGCCGCGAACGCCGCCATGATCGCGGGCCGGAGCCGCTCCTCGTAGGCCCGGCTCACCACCACGTACAGGGCGACGATGACGAGCCCGCCGCCGAAGCCCTGCACGGCCCGGCCCAGCACGAACACCCACATCGCGCCCGCCGTCCCAGCCAGCACCAGGCCGGCCGCGAACGCCCCGATGCCGAGCCCGAGCGGGCGCAGCGGGCCCTGCCGGTCGGACCACTGGCCGGCGAGGACCATGCCGAAGAGGCTGGTGGTGAAGTAGGCGGAGAACGCGAACGCGTAGAGCCCGATCCCGTCGAGATCGCGGGCGGCGACCGGCATGGCGGTGCCGACGGCGGTCGCCTCGAAGGCGATGAGGAAGATGACGGACACCATGCCGACGCTGAGCGTCCGGTACGACGACGAGAGGATCCCGCCCTCGGGCGGGGGCGGGACCGGTGCGGTGGACTGCGGCTCCGACAGGCCGGGTTCGAGGGCGCTCATCGCCCCAGCGTAAGCCGCGAAGCGGGGTTTCGCCCCTGTCCGGGCGACGGATCCCGACTCGTCCGGAGGTCCTACGCCGGGGGGCGGGGGCGGGGAGCGTGAACGGCGTGTGACAGTCGTATGGCGGCCCGGGCCGGGGCCTTCCGGGGCGTACGGAGCCGCCCGTACGGTCGTCGGTGTCAGCACATCCCGGCCGTGTGCCCGAGTGGTTCAGGGACCCGCCTGCAAAGCGGAATACGCCGGTTCGAATCCGGTCACGGCTTCTCCCGGAGCCCCGGGGCCAGGCGCATCCACGCCGGCCCCGGGGGCCGCTCTACCGCCACACGCGCCCCCGGTCAGCCGTTCCGACGGCGGACGATCACCGCCGTGACCGCACCGCCGACCAGCACACAGGCACCGAGCCCGAGCGCGATCCACGTCATGCCGCTGACGCCGTCGGCCTTCGCCTCGGCTTGCGGAGCGAGGGACTCTGGGGCCTTGGCGTCGGCCGAGGGCGCAGGCGAGTTCTTCGCCTCGGCCGCGGCCAGATCAGGCAGCGGGAACACATCGGCGGGCCCTGGGTCCCCCGGCGTCGGCAGGGCCACCTTGGGACGCACGATGCCGTAACCGATGTAGTCGTTGCGCTGCACACCATCGGTCGGCTTCCCTGCGGTGTTCAGCAGGACCCGCAGGACCTGGTTGTTGGTCCACTCGGGGTGCGCCGACCACAGCAGCGCGGCTGAAGCAGAGGCGAGGGCAGTCGCATCGCTCGTGCCGTGGCTCTTGCAGAGCCCTGTCCCACCACTGCACCCGGTCAGGATGTCGATGCCCGGTGCAGACAAGTCCACGGACGCGTTGTGCTGCGACTCCTTGGTCGCGGCTCCGTCAGGGCCGACTGCCGCCACTCCCACCACCCCAGGCGTACCGGCAGGGTGATAGATGTGGCCGGCTCCATCATTCCCCACGCCGGCAAATATCAGCTTTCCTTTACCAAGGGCGTAGCGAACGGCATCAGTCAACTCTTTGGTTTCCGGCCAGCCAACCAGGGAAATGTTGAGGACCTTCGCTTCCGAATCGGCGGCGAAGCGGATAGCGTCGATCAGGGTTGTGTCCTTCGACGCCCCATTGCCATTGATATCAACCCTGAGGGGCAAAATCTTGGCACCCGGCGCGAGGCCGAAGGCACTGCCAGCCCCCTTCGGCCCCTTGCCGCTGCCTGCGATAATTGCGGCCATGCTCGTGCCGTGAGTGTCGTAGTCTGTGCGCTCGTCACCTGGAATGGAGGCCGAAGTGAAGTTCTTCCCCCGCAGGACTTGACCTTCTAGCTCGGGGATCTTGTCCACTCCGGTGTCAATGACCGCGACCGTGACGCCCTTGCCGGTGCTGATCTTCCAGATGTCGTCGGCATTCATGGCGTCGAGATGCCATTGCTGCTCACGGATGGTCTTCGCGTGAGCAGGGGTCGCGGCGACCCCGGCCAGCAGGAGGCCCACCAGGGCCGAGGTCGCCTTGCGCATGAGCATCTCGTGCAACATCCGTTCTGTCAGTCGATCACTCGCGGAACGACACGGTCGTTGCTCCGCCAGGTCTCTTCGTCCTCGGCCAAGTAGTCGGGGCGGCCGCCGCCCTGGCGCTCGCTCCGGCTGCCCGGCGCGTGGACACCCGCACCAGCGTGCCCCATCGCCCCACGGGCCGACTCACCCGTAGGAGTGTTCCGCACGAGGCCGGAGCCGCCGTGTGTGAACGGCTGCCCGCTCGGGGCCGCACGGCCGACCATGCCGGGCTGAACCGCACCGGGCTGGCGGGCACCACCAATCACGCCGCCCTGCTCTACGGCCAGTCGGCGGCCGGCGGTATTGCCGCCCGGAACGCCCGGGTGTGCTCCACCCATGCCGGGGTGCATCCCCATGCCCGTGGAGGCCCGGGCACCGGGGTGCGCTCCCTCCGTGCCGACCACGAGCCCGCGGGGAAGTCCCGGAGTGGGCCCCGTCACGCTGGGTACCTGGCGGCCGCCGATGATGCCCGTGTCACGAGGCATCAAGGGCGGCGTGCCGAGCTTGCCGCCGCCCGGAGGGCCCGCCACGGGCGGAACCTTGTTGAACGAACTGCCCCCGCCGAGCGTCGGACCAGTGCCGGGCGGCAGGGGTGTCACCGGCAGCATCGGCGCGACGGGCCCGGGAGCGACCGGGCCGGGACCGGAAGTCGGCGGCATGCCAGTGACCGGCGGTAGCGTCTTGTCGGGCAGTACGGAGACGTTGTCAAGGTCCACGTTCACGTCACGGTCGGGAACAATCGGGACAGGACCCGTCACCGGCGGAGGCGTGGCGTCCGGCCCGCTGCCACGCGTGAAGCCGAAGTCGCCAGTCGGCCCGCTTCGCGGCCCCGACGGCGTATAGGAACCTCCGCTGTAGCCCGAGCCCTCACCCGTACCGCCCGCACGGGGCACGTAGGAGTCGCTGCCTACGCCTCCGGACGGAACGAAGTTCCCAGGAGGCGGCGGGAAGGTCGGGATCTCAACCTTCCCGATCTGCGTCTTCGACTGTTCATACGAACCAGCCAGTTTCGCCAGGGCATCAATGGCCTTCTGGTGCTCACCGGTGAGCTTGGCATGCGCCTCCCGACCCAACTGCTGCGCGTCCGGGTCGTTACGAAACTTTCTGGACACCTCGAGATTCTTGGCTGCCTCTGCCGGGTAGTCAGGGATGTTGTCCCGGACCTCGATCATGGTCTGAGCGGCGTGTCCCATCCATTCGCCAGCAACTGCGCTGAACTTGCTCAGTCGCAAGGTCGCGCTACCGGCGCGGCCGGCCCAGTCATCGAAGCTCTGGGCAGCCTCGCCTTCCCAACCCTTGATCCTGTACTTCCTGAGCTCCTCACCAATCTGCTCGATCGTCTTGGCAGCATTGGTAAGTTGGGTACTGCGCGTCTTCACGATGTCGGGGTTCAAAGACTTGACCATCGCGAGCAACTGCTGGTGCGTAAAGCCCTCAAAGTTTGTGGCCATCAGATGTCGCCTCCAGCCGTGCTGCCGTTGTTCGGCGCGCCATGCTTGGCCCGCTCCTCGGCCAGCTTCTCTTCCCTAACACGCGGGTCCCGGTCGGGTACGTAAGCGTCGTGAGCCTTGGCGGCAATGGACCGCATACGCGCCTTTGTCTCCTCATCAACGTTCACGTATCCCTTACCGGACAGTTGGATCGCGATGCCCATTGCCTCGATCTGATCTGCAAGCCCCTTCGAGAGGTTCCGCAGCTCGGTCTGCACCTTCTCGTACGCGCTGAACAGGTCCACCGCCTCCGCGAAGCCCGTGCCCAGAGTGCCCTCGGGGAGGGTCGTGTGGGCCAGCTTCTTGTCGGATGCCTCCGAGTTGCCGAGCTTCGTCAGCAGGTCGTCGACGACCTTCTTGTAACCGCTGATCGTCTCGTAGTCGACCTCAAGGGCCTTGGCCTGCGCCCTGATGGCCGCCGCTTGGCTCTTCGCCATTTCGGGCCCAAAGACGCTGAACACCGACTCCTCTGCCACGATGGCCTCCCCGTTTACCCGTTCCCCGTGGGAGGGCGGCGTCGCCGCCGCTTCTCCAACCCCGTTCGCTCCTGTGAGTTGCCGTTCGCGCGGGCGTGCCACAGGGCTTACCGATCACTCTAGCGACCGGCGGCGACAGCCCCAACCTCGGGTTGCACGTGCAATGCGGGTCACATGGTCAGGAGTTGGCCGACGCGACCGCCGCCGACGGGCGGATCGGGAGTCTGTTGACCGGCCGGCCCGTGGCTGCGCGGACCGCCGAGGCCACGGCTGCCGGGGTCGTCACCACCGGGACCGCGCTTGCCGCCTTCGCGCCGAACGGTGCGACCACGTCGCGCTCCTCGACCAGCTTGACGATCCGGACCGTCGGCGCGTCCAGCGATGTCGGCAGTGCGTAGCCCGTCAGGTCGGGGTGGCGGACCAGGCCGCCGACGGAGCGGAGGTTCTCCGTGAGGGCCGCGCCGACGCCCTGCGTGACGCCCGCCTCGATACGGGCCTCCAGCTGGCGGGGGTTGAGGACGCAGCCGACGTCCTGCGCGACCGCCAGTTCGACCACCCGCACCGTGCCCAGCTCGATGTCGACGTCCACGACCGCGCGGATCGCACAGAAGGCGAGGCCGACGAACGCGTCGCCCTGCCCGTCGCCGTCCAGCGGCTCCGTGGGGTGCGGGCGGCACTGGGCCGTCGCCCACAGTTCCTTGCCGGCCATCGCCTCCGCGACCGTCGTCGAGAACGCGCCGTCGTACGACGTGATCCGGCCGTCCTTGACCTGGAGGAGCTCCGTGGACATGCCGAGCTTGTGGGCCATCGGCTGGAGCAGCTGGGTGCGGACCATCTTCGCGGCCCGCTCCACCGCGCCGCCCGACACCCACGTGTGGCGCCCGTGCGCGGCGGGGCCGGCCGGCGGCTGGTCGGTGTCGACGGGGGCCGTCGCCACCTCCTCCACGCCGAGGACCTCCTGGACGATCTGCCGGGCCAGGGTCGCGAAGCCCTGGCCGGTGTCGACGGCCGCGCAGATGACGGTCGCCACGCCGTCGACGACCTTCACCGTCGCCGTCGAGACCTCGTCGGTGCCTTCCGCGCCGAGCATGTGCACCATGCCGACGCCGTACCCGACGCCGCGCCGCACCGCACCCGGCTCGCCCGCGCCCTCCGGCCCGCCCGGCAGCAGCCACTCCTCCTCCGGGGTGTCCTTAGGCAGCGGCGGCAGCTCGAAGTCCCGTACGGCGCGCAGCAGTTCCGCGACCGGAGCGGGGCAGGTGACGGTCTGCCCGGTGGGCAGCAGGTCGCCGGTGGCGAGGACGTTGCGCAGCCGCAGTTCGGCGCCGTCCATGCCGAGGGCGGCGGCCAGCTTGTCCATCTGGCCCTCGTACGCGGCGCACACCTGCAGGGCGCCTTCGCCGCGGACGTGGCCCGACGGCGGGTTGTTGGTGCGTACGGCCCAGCCTTCGACGAAGGCGTGCGGGACGACGTACGGGCCGCAGGCGAACGCCACGGCCGCGGCGAGCGATTCGGCGGAGGAGTCGGCGTAGGCGCCGGCGTCCATGAGGATCTGCGCCTCGACCTTGACGAGGCGGCCCTCCGCGTCGGCGTGGTGGCGGTAGCGCAGCAGCGTCGGGTGGCGGTGGGTGTGGCCGAGGAAGGATTCCTCGCGGGTGGCGGCGAGTTTGACGGGGCAGCCGGTCCGCAGGGCGAGCAGGCCGAGCGGGAGCTGGAACGCGGCGTCCTCGCGGTCGGCGGTCGCGCCGGGCACGCCGGTGACGACGATGCGGACCCGGTCGGGTTCGAGGCCGAAGCAGGCGGCGGCCAGGTCGCGGTCGAGGTGGGGGTCGGTGGAGGCGGTGTAGATCTCGACGCCGCCGTCGGGGCGGGGCACGGCCAGGCCGGCCTCGGCGCCGATGGGGGCGGGGTCCTGGCGGCCGATGCGGTAGAGGCCTTCGACGACGACCTCGCCGGCGGCCTCCGGGTCGCCGTAGCGGAGCGGGATGTGCCGGATCAGGTTGCCGTCGGGGTGCAGCGGCGGGGCGGCGAACGCCTGCTCGGGGTCGGTGACCGCTTCGAGGAGCTCGTACTCGACGGTGATCGCGGCGGCCGCGAGGCGGGCCGTGTCGGGGTGGTCGGCGGCGACGGCGGCGATGGGCTCGCCGTGGTGGCGTACGACATCGTGCGCGAAGACGGGCCGGTCGGCGATGCGCCGCCCGTGGGTGGTGGCGCCGGGGACGTCCGCGTGGGTGACGACGGCGCGGACGCCGGGCATCCGCTCGGCGGCGGAGGTGTCGACGGACAGGATGCGGGCGTGGGCGTGCGGGGAGCGCAGCACGGCGGCCCACAGGAGGCCCTCGGCCCACAGGTCGGCGGCGTACGGGAAGGTGCCCTCGGTCTTGGCGCGCGCGTCGGCGGCGGGCACGGATGCGCCGATGCCGCGCGGCACGGCCGGGGCGGCCTGCTCGGCACCCGGGCCGGGTGCGGCTCCGGGGGTGCCGGCGGCGCCGCCTGCCGCGGTGGTCGTGGTGAATGTCACGGTCGTCGTCGACGTCGCCGTGGCCGCGTCCTGCCCGCTCACGCCATGCCTCCGTTGTGGATGCCTCCGCCGTGGACGCCTCCGTCGTGGGCGCCCCCGCCCGGGTGGATGCCGCCTTCGCCCGGCTGGGCCTGGTGCGGGATGTACGGCTCCCCCGGCCCGGCGGCGTACGCCTGCGCCTGCCCCTGCCCCTGGGCCTGCGCCTGCTGCTGTCCCTGCGCCTGCGCGGCGGCCGCCTCGGCCTCCGCCGCCTCACGCTCGGCGACGACCTCGCGGACGGCCTCCAGGACGCCCTTGTAGCCGGAGCAGCGGCACAGGTTCCCGCACAGCGCCTGGCGGGTCTCCAGGTCGCTGGGGGCGTGGTTGCCCTCCAGCAGGTCATGGATGGTCATGGCCATGCCGGGTACGCAGAATCCGCACTGCACCGCACCCGAACGGCACAACGCCTGCTGCACGTCGGAGAGTTCCCCGCCCGCGGCGAGCCCCTCGACGGTGCGGACCTCGCTCCCGGCGGCCGTGGCGGCCGGGACCAGGCAGGACGCGACGAGCCGGCCGTCGACCTGCACGGCGCAGGCCCCGCACTCGCCCTGGGAGCAGCCGTCCTTGGCGCCGGCGAGGCCGAGGCGCTCGCGCAGCACGTACAGCAGGGACTCGCCGATCCAGGCGCCGGTGACGGGCCGGTCGGCGCCGTTGACGCGCAGCACGTACGAGGACAGCGGGTGCTCGTGGTGGGCGACGGCCGGAGCCGTTTCCTCCGCGTACGGGGCCTCCCCGCCCGGGATCCCTTCCCCGGTGTCCGCACCCGGCGGTGCCGCGGCAGGGTCGGCGGTGTCCGCAACCGGCACGGGCGCACTGCCCGCTTCGGCCGCGGGGGCTGCGGCGAACCCGCGGCCGTCGGTGCCGGCCGGATCCGCCGCCGGGTCGGGGGCGGCTCCGGTGAAGGCGTGCCCGTGCGCCGCCGGCCCGGATTCCGCGGCGGCCTGCGGGCCGGGCTCCTGCCCGGGCCCGGCCCCGGTCCCGGTCTCGGCCTCGGCCCCGGTCTCCGCTGCGGCCCGCGCCGCCGGGTCGGGGGCGGTCGGCTGCACCGCGGCGTCGGCGGCAGCCTCCGGCTCCGGCTCCGGCTCCGGCTCCGGCTCCGGCTCGGGGGCAGGGGCGGGCGCGGGCTGCGCCGCGGCCGCCTCGTGGAGGCCGTGGCCGTGGCCGTGGCCGTCAGGTCCGGCGTGCCCGGCGGGAGTGCCCGCGGGGGCGTACTCCGCGGCGGCGTGCTCCCCGGCGTGCGCCTCGCCGTGGCCGTGGCCCCCGTAGGACGCGGGTCCGCCGTGCGGGGCCTGGCGGTCGTGGCCGTCGTACTGCCCGTGCGCGTCGTACTGCCCCGTCCCGTCCTGCTGCGGCGCCTCGCCGTGGCCGTGGCCGTACGGCACGCCGTGCGCGGGCGTCTGGTGGGGCGCCTGGGGCGCGTGCGGGTGGCCCGGCAGGTCGGCGGCGTAGGGGTGCGCGTGGCCGCCGTCGTGGCCGTGCGCGTACGCGGCCGTGTGCGGCATGGCGGTGCCGGCCGCTGGGGTGTCGGTGGGGCCGCCCGTCTGCGCCACTCCGTGGCCCGCGCCGTGGCCCGCCCCGTGGGGCTCCCCTTCGGGGAGGGTGCCGACGCCGGGGCCGCCGAGCACGCGCGGGGCGCCGGCGGGGCCGCCGACGCCCGGCCCGCCGAGCCGGCGGCGGCCGCTGCCGGAGCCGGTGCCGTCGGTCCGGTCGTCCGGCAGGACGCCCGAGCTGAGCGGGGCGTCCGCGGGCGCGGCCGCCTCGTGGTGGGGCTGGGCCGCCCAGGGGGCGGAGGCGCCGCCCGGCAGGGTCGCCGGGGCGCCGCGGAAGTCCGCGTCGACCCCGCCGGTGCGGAACTCGCCGGTGTGGAACTCGCCAGTGTGGAACTCGCCGGTCCCGTCGTGGAGTTCGGGCAGGGTCCACTGGCCGGTCGCCACCGGCTCCGCGGCGCGCACCGCGTCGGGGAAGTGCCACTCCGCGGTCTCGGCCGGGTCCTCGCCCTCCGCGCCGTCCGGCTCCGCCTCGGCGGGGGCGTGGCCCGCACCGGGGTCGGTGAACGCCGCGGCGACCGACGCCGGGATCGGGACCGACGCCGGGATCGGCGCACCGACGGGAGCCCCGCCGCCCGCACCGCGCGCACCGCCGGCGCCCGCGGCGGGGTCCGCGTCGGCCTCCGGCCACTGCACCGGCATCGACCAGGTCCCCGTCGCCGCCGGGTCGGCGGTGCCGGTGCCCAGCGGGACGATCATCGGCGGGGGCACGTAGCCGTGCCCGGGCGCGGCCAGCGGCTCCCCGGAGCCGAGGCCCTCCAGCATGTCCGGGGGCAGGCTCACGAAGGCCGTGGCGTCCGAGTCGTACTCGCCGCCCTGCGGCACCGGCTCCCAGCCCCAGCCGGGCCCGGCCGCGCCCGGGTCGCCCGTCGTTCCGCTCACGTTCTCGTTCCCACTCATGAGGTCAGCGCCCTCCCCAGGGCCCTCCGTGCCAGCACGGCCACCGTCCGCCGCAGGTGAAGTACGCCGGGGGCGACCGGTTCCCCCTGGTCGGGGACGCAGGCGGCGGCGACGTACTCCCCGAAGGCCTCCAGGGCCTCGGGGGCCAGCTGCCGCTCCCCGTCCCAGTCGATCAGCGACGCCACCCACTGCTCGGCGTCCAGCGGCCGCAGCGGCATCGGGGCGACCGCGCCGACCGCGATGCGCACGCCCCGGCGCGCGGGATCCAGTACGAGTCCCACGGACGCCACGGCGCGCCCCGGGCCCGTCCGCCCGGTCGCCTTCAGGAACACCTGCGGGGCGTGCAGCAGCGGCACCCGGACGAAGCCGATCAGCTCGCCGGGCCGCAGCATCTCGCGGCCGGCCAGCAGGTACGAGACCGGGATCTCCCGGCTGCCGCCCGGGCCGACGACGACGAGGGCGGCCTCCAGCGCGGCCAGGACGGGCAGCGTGTCGCCCGTCGGCGCGGCGCCGGCGATGTTGCCGCCGAGGGTGCCGGCGTTGCGGATCTGCGGCGGCCCGGCGGCGCGCGCGGCCGCGGCCAGCGCGGGCATCAGCGCGGCGAAGTCGGGGCGGCCCATGCGGGCGTGGGTGAGGCCGGCGCCGAGGAGGGCGTGGCCGTCCTCCTGGTACTGCCAGCCGCGGATCTCGTTGATCCTGCCGAGGCTCACCAGGCCGGCCGGCCTGAGCAGTCCCGCGTTGACGGCGGCCATGAGGTCGGTGCCCCCGGCGACCGGCACGGCGGCGGGCATGGCGGCGAGAGCCGCCACGGCCTCGTCGAGCGAGGCCGGCAGCATCACGGACTGCGCCGCCTGAGGTGTGTGCGGTGCGTGCGTGGTCAACCCGCTGCCCCTTCCCGATGTCCCGGTCCCGGCGCTCACGCCTGTCCGCCGTACGGTACGTGCTCACCGCCGGGACGTGGCAACTCTGGCACATCATCCGCCCCGCCCGGCGCGAGGGTCGGCCGGGTGCCCCCTCGACCCCGAGCCGCCCGTTTTCCCCCGTATCAACCGATAGGAAAGGAAGAGCGGAGGAAGAGCCGAATTCGCCGTCAAGGGAGGTAAGTTCCCGACGGCACCCAAGGTCGTAGGACGCCCCGGAATCCCCTGCGGTTCCCCACACGTCCCGCAGATCACGAGAGTCCCGACGCTCCCGCGACCTCCCGGATCCGCGGCGCCCGGCACGCCGGCCCGGGGCGCCGCGCACACCCCCGGCGCGGGCCGCCCGCTGCACCCCGTACGGCACCCCGGGCCGCCCTCCTCACACGTTCGGGGGTTCCCCGTCGAGCGGCCGCCCCAGCACGCCGGGCCGCCGCTGCCACGGCAACGGGCCGCCGGGCGGCCGGTGTCGGACGCCCATCGCGTCCAACCGCAGCCGGTGCGCGGCCATCCGGGCCTCGAAGCCGGCGTAGTCCCGCTCGGCCGGGCCGGGCAGCGGCGACCACACGGCCTCGGCGAACGCGGCGAGCCGCGGGAACACCTGGTAGTCGACCCGCCCCTGGTCCTCCATCACCTCGGTCCACACGTTGGCCTGCGCCCCGAGGACGCGCGCCGCCGCCTCCCCCGACAGCTCGGCAGGAACCGGCTCGAACCGGTACACGTCCTCCAGGGTCCGCACGTACCCGATCGGCACCGGCTCGTCGGGGCCCGGCGCCTGACGGTGGTCCAGGTACACGTACTGCTCGGGGCACATCACCACGTCGTGGCCGGCGCGGGCGGCGGCGATCCCGCCCGCATAGCCCCGCCACGACGACACCGCGGCGCCCGGGGCGAGTCCGCCCTCCAGGATCTCGTCCCAGCCGATGAGCCGCCGGCCGCGCTCGGCGAGCCAGCGGTCGAAGTGCCGGACGAACCAGGCCTGGAGGCCGTCCTCGCCGTCCACGCCGAGTTCGCGGATCCGCTGCCGGGCGGCCGGGGAGGCCCGCCACTGGCCCTTCGGGCACTCGTCGCCGCCCACGTGGACGAACGGGGACACCTCGGCCGGGAAGAGTTCCAGGACCTCCTCGAACACGCCCTCGTAGAACCGCAGGACGGCCTCGGTGGGCGCGAGCACGTTCTCGCTGACGCCCCAGTCGTCCCACACGCCCAGCGCGGCGGTGTCGACGACGTCGGTGTTGCCCAGCTCCGGATACGCGGCGATGGCCGCCTGGGAGTGGCCCGGCAGGTCGATCTCCGGGACGACCGCGACGTGCCGCTCGGCCGCGTACGCGACGATCTCGCGGATGTCGTCCTGCGTGTAGAAGCCGCCGTGCGGGGTCTCGTCCCACAGCGGCGAGGCCCGGTGCCCGCGGCGGCTGCGCGGCCGCCAGGCGCCGACCTCCGTCAGCCGCGGGTGGCGGGCGATCTCGATGCGCCAGCCCTGGTCGTCCGTCAGGTGCAGGTGCAGCACGTTGAGCTTGTGCGCGGCGAGCAGGTCCAGGTGGCGCAGCACGCCGTCCTTCGGCGTGAAGTGCCGGGCCACGTCCAGCATCATCCCGCGCCACGCGAAGCGGGGGCCGTCCTCGACGGTGCCGCGCGGCAGGCTCCACGTGCGGCCGCGGCCGAGGGGCGCGGCGCGGCGGTAGGCGTCCTGGCCGAGCAGCTGCCGCAGCGTCTGCGCGGCCCAGAACAGCCCGGCGGGGGATGCCCCGGCGAGGTCGGCGCCCGCGTCGCCGGCGGTGAGGGCGTACCCCTCGGGGCCGAGGCGGGCGCCGAGGCCGGGGTCGAGGCGCAGCCGGATGCCGGCGCCGCCCGCGTCGGCGGCGTCCGGCGCGGGCAGGTCCCAGCCGGTGGCGGCGCCGAGCTCCCGGCGCAGCCAGCGCGCCGTGCCGGCGGTGCCGGGGCCGGCGTCGAGCCACGGCCGCGGCCCGAGGAGGCAGGGCGGCGCGCCGGGGCGGAAGGAGTGTGTGCGGGGTGCGGGGATCAGGTCCATGCGGCGGCCCTTCGCAGCGGCGCGTTGCGCCCGGCGGGGCAGCCGGCCCCGGGGCGCTCGTAGCGGCCGGCCCTGGTGCGGCGGCCGCGGGAGGTCAGCGGGCCGCGGCCCGCCGGGTACGGATCCCGCGGCGCCGGCGGCCCGCGCAGGGCCGCCCGGGGCCTTCCGCCGTACGGGGCAGCGGACGGGGCCGGCGCACCGCGGCGGCCACCCCGGGCCCCGGGCCGCGGGCCGCACCCTACGGCGAAGGCCCCCGGGTACGCGGAAGCGCACCTCGGGGGCCCCGGGCCCCGCGGGGCGGGGCAGGTCCGGTCCGTACGGCGGGCGCCCGGGGCGGCGCGCCCGCGCGCGGCCGCGCCCCGGGCTCCGGGCCCGTACGCCGCCGCGCGCCGGGAGCCGCCCCGCGCCGGGCCGGCCTACTTGTCCTTGTCGCCCTTGCCCTTGTCGCCGCCGGGGCCCATGGAGTCGTAGATCTCCTTGCACATGGGGCAGACCGGGTACTTCTTCGGGTCGCGGCCCGGAACCCAGACCTTGCCGCAGAGCGCCACGACGGGGGTGCCGTCGAGGGCGCTCGCCATGATCTTGTCCTTCTGGACGTAGTGGGCGAAGCGCTCGTGGTCGCCGTCGCCGTGGGACACCTGCGGCGTCGGCTCTACGAGGGTTCCCGTACCAGTCCCGCGCTCGGGCTCAAGAGTGCTCATGCAGCCAGGGTACCGATCCGTGTCCGGCTCAGTTGAGCGACGGGTCGTCGGCGTACGTGGCGACCATGGCGAGCTCGCTGCGCTGCCGCCGCAGCACCGCCCGCCAGAGCCGCTCCGGGTCGGGGAAGGAGACGTCGCCGGGCTCGGAGTCGACCACGTACCAGGCGCCCTCGCCGAGCTCGGCCTCCAGCTGGCCGGGCCCCCAGCCCGAGTACCCGGCGAAGATCCGCAGCGAGCCGAGCGCGGAGGCGAGGAGCTCCGGCGGGGCCTCCAGGTCGACGAGGCCGATCGCCCCGTGCACCCGGCGCCAGCCCAGGGGACCCTCCTCGCCGGGGATGACGGCGATGCCCAGCGCCGAGTCCAGGCCGACCGGGCCGCCCTGGAAGACGACGCCGGGGTCGCCGGCCAGCTCCGCCCACGGCAGCAGCACGTCGCCGACGCCGACGGGGGTGGGGCGGTTGAGGACGACGCCGAGCGAGCCCTGCTCGTCGTGGTCGAGCAGCAGGACGACCGCGCGGTCGAAGTTCGGATCCGCGAGCGCGGGGGTGGCCACCAGCAGCCGCCCCGTGAGGGAGGACACCTCGGTCATGCCGACATGATCCCGCACATTCGCCCTTCGGGGGGAGCGGGCGCGGGCATCGGATCGCGGGCGGGGGCGGGCGCACGGCAGCAGCGCCGAGCGCG
This sequence comes from Streptomyces globosus, assembly GCF_003325375.1. GTDB lineage: Bacteria > Actinomycetota > Actinomycetes > Streptomycetales > Streptomycetaceae > Streptomyces > Streptomyces globosus_A. Next base: position 6,024,533 of record NZ_CP030862.1, read on the forward strand.
TGTTCCGGTTCCGCCCGGCGCACGGCGGCGCCGCGCCGCACCGACACGACGGAATGCGACACTCCGCCATGGGGCGGACACGGTGGGTGTTGTGGCCAATTCATGACAGTCCCACGGCCGCGTCGGCCTTACGAACAGGCCCCCCGCGCCCCTTACCCTTTTCCCTGGCCCCTGCCCGTCTCCCCCGGCCCCGCCGGTGGACCCCCTCCGGAACGCGAGATTCATGACCGGCACAGACGATGTCCTGCTTGTCCACGGCGGTACCCCGCTGGAGGGCGAGATCCGTGTCCGCGGTGCGAAGAACCTCGTGCCCAAGGCCATGGTCGCCGCTCTGCTCGGCAGCGAACCCAGCCGGCTCCGCAACGTTCCCGACATCCGCGACGTGCGGGTGGTGCGCGGGCTGCTCCAGCTGCACGGCGTGACCGTGCGCCCCGGCGAGGAGCCGGGCGAACTGGTGCTCGACCCGACGCACGTCGAGAGCGCGAACGTCGCCGACATCGACGCCCACGCGGGATCCTCCCGCATCCCGATCCTCTTCTGCGGCCCGCTGCTGCACCGCCTCGGCCACGCCTTCATCCCGGGCCTGGGCGGCTGCGACATCGGCGGCCGGCCGATCGACTTCCACTTCGACGTGCTCCGCCAGTTCGGCGCGACGATCGAGAAGCGCGAGGGCGGCCAGTACCTGGAAGCCCCGCAGCGCCTGCGCGGCTGCAAGATCCGCCTGCCGTACCCGTCCGTCGGCTCGACCGAGCAGGTGCTGCTGACGGCCGTGCTGGCCGAGGGCGTCACCGAGCTCAGCAACGCCGCGGTGGAACCCGAGATCGAGGACCTCATCTGCGTCCTGCAGAAGATGGGCGCCATCATCTCGATGGACACCGACCGGACCATCCGGATCACCGGCGTGGACCGCCTCGGCGGCTACAACCACAAGGCGCTCCCGGACCGCCTGGAGGCCGCCTCGTGGGCCTCCGCGGCCCTGGCGACCGGCGGCAACATCTACGTGCGCGGCGCCCAGCAGCGCTCGATGATGACCTTCCTGAACACCTACCGCAAGGTGGGCGGCGCCTTCGAGATCGACGACGAGGGCATCCGCTTCTGGCACCCCGGCGGCCCGCTGAACGCCATCGCCCTGGAGACGGACGTGCACCCCGGCTTCCAGACCGACTGGCAGCAGCCGCTCGTCGTGGCGCTGACGCAGGCCGCGGGCCTGTCCATCGTCCACGAGACGGTGTACGAGTCCCGGCTCGGCTTCACCTCGGCGCTGAACCAGATGGGCGCGCACATCCAGCTGTACCGCGAGTGCCTGGGCGGCTCGGCGTGCCGTTTCGGCCAGCGCAACTTCCTGCACTCGGCGGTCGTCTCCGGCCCGACCCGGCTGCAGGGCGCCGACCTGGTCATCCCCGACCTGCGCGGCGGCTTCTCGTACCTGATCGCGGCACTGGCCGCCGAGGGCACCTCCCGGGTGCACGGCATCGACCTGATCAACCGCGGCTACGAGAACTTCATGGAGAAGCTCGTCGAGCTCGGTGCGAAGGTCGAGCTGCCGGGCGGCGACCTCGTCTGAGGCGTACGGGGCCCCTGCGGGGGCCCCTGCCGCGCCGGACCGGGCAGCAGGCGGGCCGGGCGGCAGACAGGCCGAAGGGCGGCCACCCCCGCGGGGGTGGCCGCCCTTCGGCGTCCTCCGAACCCTGCCGTCCCGAGCGCCTGCGCGGCGCTCGGCACAAGGGCGGACTTACTTGCCCTTGGCGGCTTCCTTGAGCTTGGAGCCCGCGGAGACCTTCACGCTGTAGCCGGCCGGGATCTGGATCGGGTCGCCGGTCTGCGGGTTGCGCGCGGTGCGAGCGGCACGGTGGGTGCGCTCGAAGGTCAGGAAGCCGGGGATGGTGACCTTCTCGTCGCCCTTGGCGACGATCTCGCCGACGGTCTCGGCGAGCGCGGCCAGAACGGCGTCGGCGTCCTTGCGGGTCACCTCGGCGCGCTCGGACAGAGCGGCCACCAGCTCACTGCGGTTCATGTTGTACTCCCGTGTTCAACTTGCCTTGGAGGCGTGAGATCGAAGCCGATGCTGCCAGGGCCCTCGGACAGTGCCCGGACCCGGGTCTGAACGTCAGACCCTCGCGCCCGGTTACGCATCCTGCCCCCACCAGCGGCGGGAACGCCAATCCGGCACCCGCCAGGGTCACACGAAAAGCGCCACAGTCACGCCCCGGTGACGCTCCGTCCGCACTGGTGGGTTTGCGCGTCCCGGTCCTCGTGGGCATCCCCGCAACACTAGAGGGGGCCCGCCCGGCCTGCATCCCGCGACGCGCCGGGACGCGCCTCAGACGGACGTGGGCGTCGTCACAGCGGCGGCCGCGCCCTGGGCGGCCTTGCGGACGGCGCCGGCGACCGCGCCCGCGACCTTGTCGTTGAAGACGGACGGGATGATGTAGTTCGCGTTCAGCTCGTCCTCGCCGACGACGTCGGCGAGGGCGGTGGCGGCGGCGAGCATCATGTCGGTGTTCACGGTGCGGGACTGCGCGTCCAGCAGGCCGCGGAAGACGCCCGGGAAGACCAGCACGTTGTTGATCTGGTTCGGGAAGTCGGAGCGGCCGGTGGCGACGACGGCGGCCGTCTGGCGGGCGACGGCCGGGTCGACCTCCGGATCGGGGTTCGCGAGCGCGAACACGATCGCGCCGTCGGCCATCGCGGCGACGTCCTCGCCGCTGAGCACGTTCGGGGCGGAGACGCCGATGAACACGTCGGCGCCGACGACGGCCTCCTTCAACGTGCCCGTGTAGCCCTCGGGGTTGGTGTTCGCGGCGATCCAGCACAGCGGCGAGTCCTCGGCGGCGTCGACCAGGTCCGGGCGGCCCGCGTGCACGACGCCGTGGATGTCGGCGCTGACGACGTTCTTCACGCCGGCGGCCAGGAGCAGCTTCAGGATGGCCGTGCCGGCCGCGCCGGCCCCCGACATGACGACCTTCACGTCCCCAACTGCCTTGCCCACGACGCGCAGTGCGTTGGTGAGGGCGGCGAGGACGACGATCGCGGTGCCGTGCTGGTCGTCGTGGAAGACGGGGATGTCGAGGGCCTCGCGCAGGCGGGCCTCGATCTCGAAGCAGCGCGGCGCGGAGATGTCCTCCAGGTTGATGCCGGCGAAGCCGGGGGCGATGGCCTTGACGATGGAGACGATCTCGTCGGTGTCCTGGGTGTCCAGGCAGATCGGCCAGGCGTCGATGCCGGCGAACCTCTTGAAGAGGGCGGCCTTGCCCTCCATGACCGGCAGGGCGGCCTTCGGGCCGATGTTGCCGAGGCCCAGCACGGCGGAGCCGTCCGTCACGACTGCGACGGAGTTGCGCTTGATGGTGAGGCGGCGGGCGTCCTCGGGGTTCTCGGCGATCGCCATGCAGACGCGCGCCACACCGGGGGTGTAGATCATCGACAGGTCGTCGCGGTTGCGGATGGGGTGCTTGGACGCCATCTCGATCTTGCCGCCGAGGTGCATCAGGAAGGTGCGGTCGGAGACCTTGCCGAGGCTGACGCCCTCGATGCCGCGCAGCTTGTCGACGATCTCGTCGGCGTGGGCGGTGGAGGTCGCGGCGATGGTGACGTCGATGCGGAGCTTCTCGTGGCCGGACGCGGTCACGTCGAGGCCGGTGACCGACCCGCCGGACGACTCCACGGCCGTGGTGAGCTGGGAGACCGCGGTTCCGCTCGCGGGCACCTCCAGGCGGACCGTCATCGAGTACGAGACGCTGGGCGCCGTTGCCATGGCCGTGTTTCCTCTTCTGTCCCTGTTTCCACGTCTGTGCACAGGCCCGCTGCATTTGGGTGCGGCGGGGCCTGTTGTCCGATCGTCCCACCTACTGACCGGTAGCCGGTAACCAGCTACTAATTTCGGAAGAACTCTTCCACCATACGAGATATGCAGGGGGTGGTGGAACCCGCCGGGACGCGAAAAAGGGTCCGCGCCCCTCGTGGTGAGGGGCGCGGACCCTGAAGCTGCGACACCGACCCGCCATGCTCGCCTCGCGGCAAGTGGTCGCTCGAAGCGACGAAGGTTGGGCCCGGGGGCTTGGATCGAGCCGGTGTCGTACCCAGGCTAACAAAGGATCCGCCGGGGCGGTCCCCCCTCCGGTCGAGTCCCGCTCGCGCCGCCACGCGTGTGGCCTACGCCCGCAGGACGGCGCCTCTCCGGGCGCCGGGCCGGCGGGCGCGGCCCCTACGGGCGCAGCAGGGACGGCAGGCCCGACGCGTCCGGGGCGTCCCGCTCGGTGGAGACCACCGTCAGCTGCTGCGTCGCCCGGGTGAGCGCCACGTACAGCACGCGCAGGCCCGCCGGGAACTCGCCCGCCTCGACCTCCTCGCGGCTGCTGCCGCCGGCGATCTCCGCCGGGGAGACCACCACCGTGGCGTCGTACTCCAGGCCCTTGGCCTCCAGGCTGCCCAGCGCCACAGCCCGCTCGCCGAGGTCGGCGAGCCAGCCCGCCGCCTCCTCGCGCCGCTCCATGGAGACGACCACGCCGACCGTGCCGTCCACCTGCTCCAGCAGCCGCCGGGCCTCCTCCCGCACCGCCGCCCCCAGGTCGTCCCCGGCGACGGTGAAGCGCGGCCGGAGCCCCGTCGAGCGCACCGCGGACGGCGGCTCCATCCCGGGCATGGCCAGCTTCAGCACACGGGCCGCGATCTCGGCGACCTCGGCCGGGTTGCGGTAGTTCACCGTCAGGGTGAACCGCCGCCGCGGCCGGGTGCCCAGCGCCTCGTCGCGGGCCGCGGCCGCCTCCTCCGGGTCGATCCAGGAGGACTGCGCCGGGTCGCCGACCACCGTCCAGGTGCCGTGCCGCCCCCGGCGGCCCACCATCCGCCACTGCATCGGCGTCAGGTCCTGCGCCTCGTCCACGATGACGTGCGCGTACTCGGTGCGCTCGGCGGCGATCCGCTCCGCCCGCTCCCACTGGCTCTCCTCGCGCACCGGCATCAGCTCCTGCAGGCCGGTGAGCTGGTCCAGCGGGTCCGCCTCCCGCTTCCGCCTCGGCCGCGCCGGAGCGCCGAGCAGCTGGTGCAGCTCGTCCAGCAGCGCGACGTCGTGCACGGACAGCGGGCCCTGCCCGGCCGGCCCGACCCGGCGCAGCGACCGGGCCAGGCGGCGGACCTCGCGCGGGGCGAGGACGCGGCGCGCCCAGCGGCCCAGGCGCCGCTCGTCGGCCATCGCGGCGAGCACGGCGCGCGGGGTGAGCTCGGGCCACCAGGCGCCCAGGAAGTCGATGAAGGCGTCCTCGGTGGAGACGTCCTCGTCGAAGGCCTGCCGCAGCTCGGCGGCCAGCTCCGGGTCGCTGTGCCGGCCGGCCGCGCCGGTCTTCGCGTACAGGGCGTCCAGCAGCAGCTTGCGGGCGCGCGGGCGCAGCAGGTTGACCGGGGCGGTGCCGCCGAGGACGTTCTGCCGGATCCGCTCGAGCTCCTCCGCCTCCAGCTCGACGCGGCGGGAGAAGGCGACGACGCGCAGCCGGTCGGGGGCGCCGCCGAGTTCGAGCGCGCCCCGGACGGCCTTGCGGAGCACCTTGAGCATCCGGGAGGAGCCCTTGACGCGGGCCACGGCGTGCTCGTCGTAGGCGGTCGCCTCCGCGCCGTCGACGAGCGAGCCCAGCGCGCGGATGGCGACCTGGCCCTCCTCGCCGAGGGACGGCAGGACCCCTTCGGTGTACGCGACGAGCAGCGGGGTCGGCGAGACGATCAGGATGCCGCCGGAGTAGCGGCGCCGGTCCTGGTAGAGCAGGTAGGCGGCGCGGTGCAGGGCGACGGCGGTCTTGCCGGTGCCGGGGCCGCCCGCGACCTCGGCGACGGACGCGGCAGGCGCGCGGATGACGAGGTCCTGCTCCGCCTGGATGGAGGAGACGATGTCGCGCATGGAGTGGGTGCGGGCCCGGCCGAGGGCGGCCATCAGGGCGCCGTCGCCGATCGCGGGCAGCTCGCGCCCGTCGAGGAAGGCGGCGACCTCGGGGCGCATCAGGTCGTCCTCGACGCCGAGGACGCGGCGCCCCTTGGAGCGGATGACGCGGCGGCGGACGACCCGGCCCGGCTCCTTGGGGGTGGACCGGTAGAACGGGGCGGCGGCCGGCGCCCGCCAGTCGATGACCAGCGGCGAGTAGTCGGCGTCGAGGACGCCGATGCGGCCGATGTGCAGGGTCTCGGCGATGTCGGCGGTGAGGTCCTCGCGGATCGCGTCGTCGGCCGGCTCGACGGAGGTGTAGGCCCCGTCGGGGCCGCGCTCGCCGTCCTTGCCGAGGAGCAGGTCGATGCGGCCGAAGAGGAAGTCCTCGAACTCGTTGTTCAGCCGGTTGAGGTGGATGCCGGCCCGGAAGACCTGGGCGTCGCGCTCGGCGAGCGCGCCGGGCGTGCCGACCTGGCCCCGCTTGGCCGCGTCGTTCATGAGGAACTCGGCCTCGTCGATCTTCTCCTCAAGGCGCCGGTACACCTGGTCCAGGTGTGTCTGCTCGATCGCGATCTCCCGATCGCGGACGGAATCCGCCGTGTTGTCGACAGCGGCATCCTGCGCGGCCACCAAGGCCCCCTTCTGACGTGCGTGGGCGACCGTCAACCGTACGCGAAGCCGCACCCTGTCCGCACGCCCGTTCCGGTCGCCGGGGGAAGATCACCGCCCGGGCCGGGCGGAGGCCGTGCGGCGGCGGTGGCGGGCGACGCGCTCCCGGTTGCCGCACAGCTCGCTGGAGCACCAGCGGCGCCGGTGCCCGCGGGAAGTGTCCAGGTAGATGCGGGTGCAGCCGGCCGAGGAGCAGCACCGCAGCAGGGCCCGGTCGCCGGGGTCCGTCAGCAGTTCCACCGCGTCGCGGGCGACCGCGGCGAGCAGCGCCCCGCACTCGACGCCGCCGCACAGCTCCCGTACGAGGTGCCCTTCGCGGTCCTGGACCGCGCACAGACCCGGGGGTGGGCCGGCGGCCAGCGCGTTGACCCGGGCGAGTGCGCCCCCGTCGGGGGAGCCTCCGGTGAGCGCGGCGCGCACGAGGCTGGCGACGTCGGCCCGCAGGGCCCGGAAGGCCGCGACCCAGTCGGGGCCGACCCGGGCGAGCGGCGTCCGGTCGGGCACGAGCCCGGCTCCGGCGAGCCACAGCCGCAGCTCGTCGCCGTCGTACAGCTCCTCGGCGCCCGCAGGGGCGGAGGAGGTGGCCACCAGGTCCAGGCACACGCGCCCGGAGTCGAACCACATGCCCGTCACCGCCTCGTGTCGAGGGACGCGCCTTTCAGAGTGCCGCGCCCGCGGTGGATGCGGAACCCCCCGTACGGGCGGCGGGCGCGGCCCCGGGCTACGGCGGCGGGTCGTCGTGCAGGAGGCGCTGGAAGAGGACGTGGTCGCGCCAGGCGCCGTTGATGTGCAGGTAGCCGGGGGCGAGGCCGATCCGGCTGAAGCCGGCTTTGGCGAGGACCCGCTGGGAGGCCGGGTTGTCGACGAGGGTCGACGCCTCCACCCGGTGCAGGCCCAGGTCCTCGCGGGCGATCCGGCAGACCTCCCGCAGTGCCGCGGTGGCGGCGCCGCGGCCCGTGTGGGCCTGGTCGAGCCAGTAGCCGACGCCGCCGCTGCGGAAGGGGCCGAGGGAGACGCTCCCCAGGTTGATCATGCCGATGGGCGTGTCGGCGGCGGCATCGGTGATCACGAACGGGTGGAGGCGCCCCGCGTCGCATTCGGCGAGCAGTCCCTCGATGCGGGCGCGCTGGCCGGCCTCCGTGTAGAACACCTCGGACCGCCACGGCTCGAAGGGCGCCATGTACGCCCGGTTGCGCGCGAGTACGTCCGCCAGCGCGGCGGCGTCGCCCGGCTCGGCGTACCGCATCCCCACCCCGTCGATGATCATCCGGGCACGGTAGCCCGGCCGGCCGCCGTTTCCAAGGGCCGGGCGCCGGGTCGGGCAGGTCAGCGGGCCGGTGTGCACTCGCCGGCGTCGAGGGCCAGCCGGTAGCCGCGTTTGACGACGGTCTGGATGAGGTTGGGGGTGCCGAGGGCGCCGCGCAGGCGGGCCATCGCCGTCTCGACGGCGTGCTCGTCCCGGCCGGCGCCGGGCAGGGCGCGCAGCAGCTCGGCGCGGGCGACGACCCAGCCGGGCTGCCGGGCGAGGGCCCGCAGCAGGGCCATGCCGGCCGGGGGGACGGGGCGCAGCCGACCGTCGACGAGGGCGGCGTGGCCGCGGATCTCCAGGCGGTGGCCGGCGACGGGCAGGGTCGTGGCCCGGCCGGGCAGTTCCCGGCACAGCAGCTGCACGAGGGGGCCGAGGCGGTACCGGTCGGGCTGCACGGTGCCGATGCCGCGGGCCTGGAGCGGTACGGCGGTCACGGGGCCGACGCAGGCGGGCAGGACGGGCCCGCGCAGGGCGCCGAGGACCTGCTCGGACAGGCCGCGCTCCTCGGCGCGGGCCAGCAGCGAGGCGGCGGCGGGGGCGGAGGTGAAGCTGACGGCGTCGACGCTGCCGGCGGCGACCGCGTCCAGCAGCCGGTCGAGCGGCGCCGGGTCTTCGGGGGCCATCCAGCGGTAGACGGGGACGACGACGACGTCGGCGCCGCCGGCCCGCAGCGCCTCGACGAACCCGGGGAGGGGTTCGCCGTGCAGCTGGATCGCGATGCGGCGGCCGGCGACGCCGGCGGCGAGGAGCCGGTCGAGGACCTCGGCGAGGGATTCGGACTGCGGGGACCAGGCCTCGACGAGCCCGGCGGCCCGGATGGCGCCCTTGACCTTGGGCCCGCGGGCGAGGAGTTCGGCGGCCCGGAGCCGGCGCAGCAGCTCCTCGCCGATGCCCCAGCCGTCGGCGGCCTCGATCCAGCCGCGGAAGCCGATCGCGGTGGTGGCGACGACCGCGTCGGGCGCCCGGTCCAGCAGCTGCTCGGTGGCGGCGAGGAGTTCGCTGTCGTCGGCGAGCGGGACGATCCGCAGGGCGGGGGCGTGCAGGACGGCGGCCCCGCGGCGGCGCAGCAGGGCGATCAGTTCGTCCGCGCGGCGGGCCGCGGTGACCCCGACGGTGAACCCGGCCAGCGGCCCGGGCCCGGCCCCCGGCCCCGCGGGCGCGTCGGCGGCGGGGCCGGCCGGGGCAGCGGAGGCGGGGGCGGGGGCGGCGGGGATGGGGGCGGCGGGGGCGGGGGCGGCGGGGTGCGTGTCGTCGTCCATGGTGACCTGCCTCGGCGGTGGCTCTGTAGCACGTTCGCGGCGCGGGTGCCGCGTGACGGAACCGAGCCTGTCAACTCTGCGTGTCAGGGCCGGTTCCGCCGTATTTCCGGGCCGTTAACCGCCGTTACACGGAGGTGAGCTGCGGCTTCGCCTCGACCTCGGGCTCCGGGCCGGCCGGTCCCGCGGGCCGGCGAAGGTATACCGCCCAGGTGACGGCGCAGCACACCGCGTAGCAGGCGAGGAAGGCGGCGAAGGCCCCGGTTCCGGACCCGGTGGTGCGGAACGCCTCGCGGAAGGCGAGGTTGATGCCCAGTCCGCCGAGCCCGCCCACCGCACCGATCAGGCCCATGGCGGCGCCGGAGAGCCTGCGCCCGTACGCGGCGGCGGCCTCGCCGGACATGCCGCGGGCCAGGGCCTGTGCCTGGAAGATCCCCGGGATCATCTTGTAGGTGGAGCCGTTGCCGATGCCGCTGAGGGCGAACAGCGCGGTGAACCCGACGAGGAAGAGCGGCAGCGACTCCTGCAGCGAGGCGTGGATGACCACGCCGGTCGCGGCGGCCATCGCGACGAAGCTGCCGAGCGTGATGCGGGCCCCGCCGAACCGGTCGGCGAGCGCCCCGCCGACGGGCCTGACCAGCGAGCCGAGGAGCGGCCCGATGAAGGTGATCGAGGCGGCCTGGAGCGGGGTCCGGCCGAACTGCGTCTGCAGCACCAGCCCGAAGGCGAAGCTGTAGCCGATGAAGGAGCCGAAGCTGCCGACGTACAGGAACGCCACCAGCCAGGTGTGCCGCTCGCGCGCGGCCTCGCGCAGCGCGCCGCCGTCGTTGCGGAGCGGTGCGAGGTTGTCCATCCGCAGCAGGGCGAGGACGGCCGCGAGGACGATCAGCGGCAGGTAGCAGGCGAGGAGCACCCGCGGGTGGCCGGCGCCTGCCGTCCCGATGACGAGGAGCGCGGCGAGCTGCACGACGGGCACGCCGATGTTGCCGCCGCCGGCGTTCAGGCCGAGCGCCCAGCCCTTCTTCCGCAGCGGGAAGAAGGCGTTGATGTTCGTCATGGAGGAGGCGAAGTTGCCGCCGCCGATGCCGGTCAGGGCGGCCACGGCGAGGAACACGCCGTACGGGGTCCCGGGCTCCATGACGACCAGCGCGGCCGTGGTCGGCACGAGGAGCAGCAGGGCGCTGACGACGGTCCAGTTCCGGCCGCCGAACCGGCCGACGGCGAAGGTGTAGGGGATGCGGACGAGGGCGCCGACGCAGGTGGCGGTGGCGATCAGGAAGAACTTGCCGGCGGGGTCGATCCCGTATTCGGGCCCCATGAACAGCACCATCACCGACCACAGCGACCAGATGGAGAAGCCGATGTGCTCGCTGACCACCGACCACAGCAGGTTGCGTCGGGCGATCCGCTCGCCGGTCTCCTTCCAGAACGCCTCGTCCTCCGGGTCCCACCGCTCGATCCAGCGGCCCCCCTTGCGCGGTGCGGTCGTACGGGTCATCACAGGCCTCCACTTGCCGTCGGTCCGTGCGGACGACGTTAGGAACGGCGCGTTTCGGCCCCGGTCCCCGCCGGATGACCGGCGGGAAACCTTGCACTCACCCGCTGCCGGGCGCCCCTGTGAGCGCTGCGGCGGGCAGCCAGCTGCCGGGGGGCACCTCCAGCCAGCCGCGTTCGGCGGCGAGGCCGCGGGCGGCGCGGCGCAGCGCGTCGAGGCCCGGGTGGGCGAAGCCCTTGCGCCACACCATCGACAGGGGGGACAGGGGCAGCGGTTCGGCCAGCGGGCGCTTGGTGCAGGCGGGCAGGTCGGTGAAGTCGACGGTGACGAGGACCGGGGTGCGGGTCTTGGCCATCACCCGGCGGAACTCCTCCTTGCCGATGGCGACCGGGGCGGGCGGGGCGAGGGCGATGCCGCGGCCGGCGAAGAGCTCGCGGGCCAGCCGGGTCCACTCCAGGGTGCGCGGGTTGCCGGCGCCCGCGTACACGTGCTCCCCGGCGAGCGCGCCGACCGGCAGGGGGGCGCCGGGCCGGCCGGCCAGCGGGTGCCCGTCGGGCAGGAGCGCGGCGAGCGGCTCGTAGCGTACGGGCATGTGGTCGAGGCGGCTGCGCAGTGCGGGCTCCAGGCCGTGGACGTAGCCGAACGCCACGTCCAGCCGGCCTGCGGCGACCTCGGCGGCCGCGTGCGTGAGGCCGCTCTCGAAGCGGGCCATCAGCTCGCAGTCCGGGGCGAGTTCGCGGGCCCGGTCCAGCACGGTGCGGGCGCTGCTGGGGCCGTCGGTGTTGACGTCGACGAGGAGCGGGCGGGGGCCGGTGAACGCGGCGGCGAGCTCCTCGTGGGCGGCGAGCACCCGCCGGGCCAGCGGAAGCAGCCGCTCGCCGTCGGCGGTCAGCTCCACGGCGCGGGTGGTGCGGGTGAACAGGGCGGTGCCGAGGCCCTGTTCGAGGCGGCGCACGTCGCGGCTGAGGGCCTGCTGGGCGGTGTAGAGGCGGGCGGCGGCGCGCGTGAAGTGCAGCTCCTCGGCGACCGCGAGGAAGCCGCGCAGCAGCCGGGGGTCGACGTCACGGGGATTCACGCGCCGAGACTAACAACAGGAAGCGGTGAGTGGGCGGGGAAGAGGTGTTGGACCGGACGGCCCGCCGCCGCGGAACCTGGGTGCATGCCGCACACGACCACCGCCCCCGACCGCGCCCTGCCCCCTTCCCCCCGCCTGCCCTCCCCCGGGCGGACGCCCTCCCCCGCGCCCTTCCGCCCGGCCCGCGCCCACGGCCCCGCCGCGGCGGACGCCCCGCGCCTCGCCGTCACCGGCTCGACACTGGTCATCGCCCGCGCCCCGGGCCCCGCCCGGCGCCGCAAGGCCCCCGGCCCGTACGGGCGGCTGTTCGCCCTCCCCGGCACCCGCGCCTTCACGGCCGGGAACCTGCTGGCCAGGCTGCCGATGGGGATGTTCGCGGTGAGCGCGATCATGATGATCGCCGGGCAGCGCGGCTCGTACGCCCTGGCCGGCGCGGTCACCGCGACGGGCCTCGGGGCGACGGCCCTGGTGGCGCCGTGGACCGCGCGCCTCGTCGACCGGTACGGGCAGGCCCGGATCGCCGTCCCGGCGACGCTGGTCGCGGTGGCCGGCTCCCTCGCGCTCGTCGCGTGCGTCCGCACCGGGGCCCCGGCGTGGACGCTGTTCGCGAGCTACGCGGCCACCGCGACGACCCCGAACATCGGCGGCATGTCGCGGGCCCGCTGGACCCACCTGCTGAAGGACTCCCCGGCCGCGCACCACACCGCGATGTCCTTCGAGCAGGCCGCCGACGAACTGTGCTTCATGCTGGGCCCGGTCGTGGCGGCGCTCCTGTGCTCGGCGGTCTTCCCCGAGGCGGGCACCCTGGCCGGCGCCGTACTCCTCCTCGCCGGGATGCTGCTGTTCACCGCGCAGCGCTCGACCGAACCGCCCGCCTCGCCCGCCCTCCGCGCGCCCGTCCCGCTCCGCGCGCTCCGCCCCCTGCTGCTGCTGTTCCTCCCGCTGGGCGCGGTGTTCGGTGCGATGGAGGTGGCCTCCCTCGCCTACCTCGACGGGCACGGCCTGGGCGCGGCCGCCGGCCCGGTCCTGGCCCTGCAGGCGGCCGGCTCCTGCGCGGCGGGCCTGCTGTACGGCACGCGCAGGCCGCTGGACCTGCGGCTGTGCCTGGCGGCGACGGCCGCGGCGATGGCCCTGCCCTGGGCGGCCGCCGCCGCGGACTCGGTGGCCCTGACCGGCTGCGCCCTGCTCCTGGCGGGCATGTCCACGGCCCCGACGATGGTCACGGCGATGTCCCGCGTCCACGCGTCCGTCCCGCCGGAGCGCCTGAACGAGGGCATGACCCTCGCGGTCACGGCCACCCTGGCGGGCATCGCAGCGGGCTCCGCGACGGCGGGCGCCCTGGTCGACCGCTTCGGCACGACCCTCCCCTACGCCCTCCCGGCAGCCGCCGCCACCACGGCCCTCCTCCTGTCCGCCACGGCCCTCCGCCACCGAGCGGCTTTGCCGGTACCGTAAGCGGGTACCAGACTGGTACCTCTTTGTCGTACCAGTCCACAGGAGGTGCGCCCCGTGCCTATCAGTGCGAGCGAAGCCCGCAAGACCCTGTTCCCCCTCATCGAGCGCGTCAACAACGACCACACGCCCGTCCGGATCAGCTCCAAGAGCGGGGACGCGGTCCTGATGTCCGCGGACGACTACGACGCCTGGCAGGAAACGGTGTACCTCCTGCGCTCGCCGGCGAATGCCCGGCGACTCATGGAGGCCGTGGAACGGGACCGGGCCGGTACGGCCACCGTCGCCAAGAGCATGGAAGAGCTTCAGGCGCTGGCCGGTGAGGAGTGAGGAGTATCCACTTCGACCCGGCAGCCTGGGAGGACTTCCTCTTCTGGCTGGGGGCGGACCGGAAGATGGCGAAGCGCATCACCCGCCTGATCGGCGAAATCCAGCGGTCTCCCTTCACGGGGATCGGGAAGCCCGAACCGCTCAAGGGCGACCTGACCGGCTATTGGTCCCGCAGGATCGACGACGAGCACCGCCTCGCCTACCGGGCCGACGACAAGGAAGTGAAGATCCTCAAGGCCCGGTACCGCTACTCCGACTGACCCTGGTCCGACAGAACGCGGGACAGCACACCGAACGCCGCACCCGCGCACCTGACGCGCCACCGCGCCCCTCGCACTCCCCGAAGGCTGGTGCTCCCGTCGTGCTCCCACATGACGAAGACCCCTCGACCTCGCGAAAGTTTTCGCAGGTCAAGGGGCCTTCGCCCACATGGGATGAGTGGAGATGGCGGGAATCGAACCCGCGTCCAACGGTGCAGAAGGAGGGCTTCTCCGAGCGCAGTCCGCTGCGCTTTTCTCGGCCCCGGAGATCACGCGGACAAGTCTCCGACGGGCTCAGTCACTGTTTGATTTCCCTCCAACCCCCGTGACCGGGGCTAGAGGTTTAGATCCCTAGTCGACGCCAGGATCCGGACCGGGACCACTTCCGGGCTGACGCTCCTCACAGAGGCTTCAGCTCACTGCTATCAGGCAGCGAGGGCGAAGCGGGAGTTATCGCTCTTGGAGTTGGCGATTATTTTTTTGCGACATGTGGTTAGCGAGATCATTGCCGCTTCCTCGGCTCGCTTCCCCTACATCGACATCCGCTGTCGAAACCGATCATCCCCATGTTGATTTTTCAAGGTGCGCCCTCCCCGCGGGGTGGGTGCGCAGCCCATGGTACGCGAAGCGGGCCGCCGCGTGCCAGGTGATTAACGCTCGCCGCGCTGGCGCCGCCGGGCGGCCGCGATCGCACGGTTCGTCTCCCGCGTGTCCTGCTTCTCGCGCAGCGCCTGCCGCTTGTCGTACTCCTTCTTGCCCTTGGCCAGCGCGATCTCGACCTTGGCCCGGCCGTCCTTGAAGTACAGCGCCAGCGGCACCAGGGTGTGGCCGCTCTCCTGCGCCTTCGACTCCAGCTTGTCGATCTCCTCCCGGTGCAGCAGCAGCTTCCGCTTGCGCCGGGCGCTGTGGTTCGTCCACGTGCCCTGGCTGTACTCGGGCACGTGCACGTTGTACATCCAGGCCTCGCCGCCCTCGACCGACACGAAGCCGTCGACGAGGGAGGCCCGTCCCTGGCGCAGGGACTTCACCTCGGTGCCGGTGAGCACGATCCCGCACTCGTAGGTGTCGAGGATGGCGTAGTCGTGCCGCGCCTTCTTGTTCTGGGCGATCAGCTTGCGCCCTTTTTCCTTAGCCATAGTGCTGGTCATTTTTGCACTACGGGCCCACCCCGAGGCCACCCAATACCGTGCGGGCCCGCTCCTCGGCCCGGTCCCGGGCGGGCAGGTCGGGGGTGACGCCGGTGCCGTCGAGGCTGCGGCCGCCCGGGGTGCGGTACGTGCCCACCGTCAGCTCGGCCACCGAGCCGTCGGGGAGCTGCGTCGGCATCTGCACGGACCCCTTGCCGAAGGTGCGGGTGCCGACGGCGACGGCCCGGCCGCGGTCCTGCAGGGCGCCGGCGACGAGCTCGGCGGCGCTCATGGTCCCGGCGTCGACGAGGGCGACGAGCGGCCGGGCGGTGTCGCCGCCGCGGTCGGCGTAGAGGGCGCGCTCCTCGCCGCGGACGTCGTACGTGGCGACGAGCCCGCCGTCGAGGAAGGCGGAGGCGGCGGCGACGGCCTCGGTGACCAGCCCGCCTGGGTTGCCGCGCAGGTCGAGCATGACACCGCCGCCGGGCGGGGCGGCCCGTACGGCGTCGCGGACGCGGGCGCCGGAGCCGCGGGTGAAGGCGGTGACCTTGATGACGGTGACCCCGCCGGGCAGCGCGCGGACGGTGACGGGCTCGGCCCGCAGCTGCTCGCGGTGCACGGTGCGGGAGGCCTCGGTGCCGTCGCGGGCGGTGCGCAGGGCGACGGGGGTGCCGGCCTCGCCGCGCAGCAGGGCGACGACCTCGGCGGTCTTCAGGCCGGTGACGGGCCGGTCGTCGACGGCGACGAGGCGGTCCCCGGCGGTGATGCCGGCGCGGGCGGCGGGCCCGCCGGGCTGGACGCGGGCGATCCCGATGGCGCCGTCGGCGCCGCGTTCGGGCCAGAGGCCGACGCCGGTCCAGCGGCCGTCGAGGCCGTCGGCGAAGTCCTGGAACTCGCCGCGGTCGTAGACGACGCCCCAGCGGTCGCCGCTGCGGCTGACGACCTCCTGGGCGGCCTTCTTGCCGGACTTGCCCTCGGCGACGGCTTCTGCGGCGGCGCGGGCGACGGCCTCCCGGTCGGCGGTTCCGGGGGCGGGGGCGCCGCCGCCGGGGGCGGGCCCGGCCTCTCCGGGCGGCGCCGCGGCGGCCGTTAAGCCGCTGCCGGGGCCGGCGGCGCCGGCCCCGTCCCAGCAGCCCATGGCGGCTGCGGCGGTGACGACGCCGGCGAAGGCGAACGTGAGGACGGCCCCGCGACGCAGGTCGCGGGGCCGCGGACAGAAGCTGGGCAGACCCTGCATGCGCCCGAGTCTAGGACAAGGCCCCTTCCGCCACGGCGGGTTGGACCCGGCTCACAGGGGGCGCTCGTCACACCCTGAGGTACTTGCGCAGGGCGAGGAACGCCGCAAGTGAGGGCATCAGCACGCCGATTGCCAGCACCAGCGGCAGCTTGGTCAGGACCTCGTCCCAGCCGATGAAGTTGATCAGCTCCATCTTGGTGCGGAGCGAGGCGCCGTGGTCGATGACGAAGTACTGGCCCGCGCCGAGCATTACGCAGGCGAACACGGCGCCGATCAGGCCGGCGAACGCGGCCTCCATGATGAACGGCACCTGGATGTAGAAGCTGGAGGCGCCGACCAGCCGCATGATCCCGGTCTCGCGGCGCCGGCTGAAGGCGGACACCCGCACCGTGTTGACGATCAGCAGCAGCGCCACGACCAGCATGATCAGCATGATGCCGAGGGCGGCCCAGTTGAGGTAGCCGAGCATCTGGAAGAGGTTGTCCAGCTCGGTGTGCTGGTCGGCCACCGACTGGACGCCGTCGCGGCCCGCGAAGGCCGTCGTGATGACCTTGTACTTCTCCGGTTTCGTGAGCTTCACGCGGAAGGAGTCGGGCATCTGGTCGGGCGTGATCACCGAGGCGAGCGCCGTGTGCCCGAAGCGCTCCTTGTAGTGCTTGTAGGCCTCGTCGGAGGACTCGTAGTGGACGGTCTGGACGAGCTCCATCTTCTCCAGGTCGGTCTGGATCTGCTGTTTCTGCTCGGGTGTCGCCGCGCCCTTGGCGCAGGCCCGGCTGCCGAGCTCGCTGCTGTCCTCGGCGTCGCTCTTGTTGCAGAGGTAGATGGAGACGTTGACCTTGTCGTACCAGTAGCCCTTCATCTTGCTCACCTGGTCGCGCATGAGCAGGGAGCCGCCGAACAGGGCGAGGGAGAGGGCCACGGAGATGACGACCGCGAAGGTCATGGTCAGGTTGCGGCGGAGACCGACCCCGATCTCCGACATGACGAACTGGGCGCGCATGACGTCTGGGTGGGCCCTTTCAGTGCTGGTAGCCGTAGACGCCGCGCGACTGGTCGCGGACGAGGCGGCCCTGTTCGAGTTCGATGACGCGCTTGCGCATCTGGTCGACGATCTGCTGGTCGTGCGTGGCCATGATCACGGTGGTGCCGGTGCGGTTGATGCGGTCCAGCAGCTTCATGATGCCGACGGACGTCTGCGGGTCGAGGTTGCCGGTGGGCTCGTCAGCGATGAGCAGGGCGGGGCGGTTGACGAAGGCGCGGGCGATCGCGACGCGCTGCTGCTCGCCGCCGGAGAGCTCGCCCGGCATGCGGTCCTCCTTGCCGCCGAGGCCGACGAGCTCCAGCACCTGCGGGACGGCCTTGCGGATCTCGCCGCGGGGTTTGCCGATGACCTCCTGCGCGAAGGCGACGTTCTGCGCCACCGTCTTGTTGGGCAGGAGCCGGAAGTCCTGGAAGACGGTCCCCAGCTGGCGCCGCATCTGCGGGACCTTCCAGTTGGAGAGCTTGCCGAGGTCCTTGCCGAGGACGTGGACCTGTCCGTGGGTGGCCCGCTCCTCCCGCAGGACGAGGCGCAGGAAGGTGGACTTGCCGGAGCCGGAGGAGCCGACCAGGAAGACGAACTCGCCCTTCGCGATCTCCAGGGAGACATCTCTGAGTGCGGGGCGGTTCTGCTTCGGGTAGGACTTGGAGACGTTGTCGAATCGGATCACGGGTGCACCACGGTCGCCGGGAGTAGGTGTGCGTGACCATACGCGAACGGGCCCCGGGTGGGGACCCGGCGCCCACAGTTGCCCGATATGTCCCGCGGGACGGGGGAGGCGGTGCGCGATTGCCCGGACGGGCCGCGCCGAAAGCCTCCGAAGCTGGCACAGTGGTAGGGGGAACGGACTCGTTCCCGCACGCGTTGTTCAAGGGGACGAGAGGAGGAGAGCGCATGACATATGACCGGCTCGTGTGCGCGAACTGCGCCGCGCCCGTCAGCCAGGGCCGCTGCCCGGTGTGCCGGGCGAACCGGGAGCGCCTCCAGCAGGAGGGCCCCTTCGCAGGCCTGAACCCCATGGCGCTCATCGCGCTCCTGGTGGTCCTCGTGGCGGCTCTGGCCCTCGTGGCGCAGCACACCGCGTAGGGCCGGCGGGCGCCGGCGGCTCCGCCGCACGTCCCGATCATGCGTCGCCCCGCCCCCCGCTGGGAGCGGGCGGGAGGAAACGACGGCGGGGCCCGGACACCCTCGGTGTCCGGGCCCCGCCCTGCGTTCACGTGCCGCGCGCCCCGCCCGGGGCGCGCGGTCCGGCGGCCGGGGCTCAGGCCGTCGTCTGCTCCTGCTGCTTGCGCCAGCGGATGCCGGCCTCCAGGAAGCCGTCGATGTCGCCGTCGAGCACCGACTGCGGGTTGCCGACCTCGAACTCCGTCCGCAGGTCCTTGACCATCTGGTACGGGTGCAGCACGTAGGAGCGCATCTGGTTGCCCCACGAGTTGCCGCCGTCGCCCTTGAGGGCGTCCATCCTGGCCTGCTCCTCCTGGCGGCGCCGCTCCAGCAGCTTGGCCTGGAGGACGTTCATGGCGCTGGCCTTGTTCTGGATCTGGCTGCGCTCGTTCTGGCAGGACACCACGATGCCGGTCGGGATGTGCGTGATGCGCACCGCCGAGTCGGTGGTGTTGACGCCCTGGCCGCCGGGGCCCGAGGCCCGGTAGACGTCGATGCGCAGCTCGGTCTCGTCGATCTCGACGTGGTCGGACTGCTCGACGACCGGGAGCACCTCGACGCCGGCGAAGGACGTCTGGCGGCGGCCCTGGTTGTCGAAGGGGGAGATGCGGACCAGGCGGTGCGTGCCCTGCTCCACCGAGAGGGTGCCGTAGGCGTACGGCGCCTTGACGACGAAGGTCGTCGACTTGATGCCGGCCTCCTCCGCGTACGAGGTCTCGTACACCTCGGTGGAGTAGCCGTGCCGCTCGGCCCAGCGCAGGTACATGCGCTGGAGGCGCTCGGCGAAGTCGGAGGCGTCGACGCCGCCCGCCTCGGCGCGGATGTTGACCAGCGCCTCGCGCTCGTCGTACTCGCCGGACAGGAGGGTGCGGACCTCCATCTCGTCCAGCGCCTTGCGGACCGCGGCGAGCTCCGCCTCGGCCTCGGCGCGGGTGTCCGCGTCGTCCATCTCCTCGGCGAGCTCGAAGAGGACCGCGAGGTCGTCGATGCGGCCGCGCAGCGCCTCGGTCTTGCGGACCTCCGCCTGGAGGTGGGAAAGCCGGCTCGTGATCTTCTGGGCAGCCTCGGGGTCGTCCCACAGGGACGGGGCCGCGGCCTGCTCCTCGAGCACGGCAATGTCTGCCCTCAGCTTGTCGAGGTCCAGGACGGCCTCGATCGACCCCATGGTCGAGGAGAGGGACTTCAGCTCTTCGGAAACATCGACGACTGCCACGGGTCCAGCGTAGCCGGTCCCCGGGCGCCCCCGTCCGGCCAGTCCGGTTCACCCGTTCTGGTGGACGCCGGTACGGGCGTACGCTCACGGTATGACTCTCCTCCTCGTCAAGCGCCGCCATGTGGACCACATGCGTGTCACGACGACGAGCTGTCAGCCGCCGGACCGAACACAAGCCTGATCCACCCGATCCGACTTGGTCCTGTACGCGGCTCATGCGGCTCCGGCGCCACCCCTGCCGGCGAGCCCCTCCCCCTCCGCTGCCCCGCCACCACCGGGGAACAGGACCCCGTGACATCCGAAACGGAGCCGTCATGCCGTCCGCGCACTCCCTCCCCGTCATCGATCTCTCCCAGGCCGACGACCCCGCCCTGCGGCCCGGGTTCCTGAAGGAACTCCACGGCGCCGCCCGGGACACCGGCTTCCTCCACCTCACCGGGCACGGGATCTCCGAGGCGGAGAGCGCCCGCATACTGGACGTGACCAGGGCTTTCTTCGCCCTGCCCGAGGCCGACAGGCTCGCCGTCAGCAATCTGCACTCGCCGCACTTCCGCGGCTACACCCGCATCGGCCACGAGCTGACGGGCGGCGCGTCCGACTGGCGCGACCAGCTCGACGTGGGCGCCGAGCGCCCCGCCCCGCAGCTGGGCCCGGACGACCCGGCCTACCTGTGGCTGGAGGGGCCCAACCAGTGGCCGGCCGCGCTGCCCGAGCTGCGGACCGTCGTCCTGGACTGGCAGAGCCGGCTCGCCGGGGTGGCGCACCGGCTCCTCCAGGAGCTGCTGGCCTCCATCGGCGCCCCGCACGACTTCTTCGACGCCGCCTTCGCGGACCGCCCGCACCTGCACACCAAGCTGATCCGCTACCCCGGGTCCGCCCCGTCGGGCGCCGACCAGGGCGTCGGCGCGCACAAGGACTACGGGTTCCTGACGCTGCTGCTCCAGGACTCGGTCGGCGGGCTGCAGGTCGTCAGGGACGGCGCGTACGTGGACGTGCCGCCGATGCCGGGGGCGTTCGTCGTGAACCTGGGCGAGCTGCTGGAGATCGCGACGGAGGGGTATCTGACGGCGACCGACCACCGGGTGGTGAGCCCGCCCGGCGCGGTGGAGCGGTTCTCCGTGCCGTTCTTCTACAACCCGCGGCTCGACGCGGTCGTGGAGACGGTGCCGGGTGACTACCTGCGGTCCGCGCCGGGCCTCGTGCACGACGCGTCGAACCCGCTGCACGCGGAGTACGGGCGCAACGAGCTGAAGGGATGGGTGCGGGCGCACCGGGAGGTGGCCCGCCGCTGGCACCCGGAGCTCGTCGGCGCCTGACCGGCGGCCCGGCGGCCCGCCGGGCGGGGCGGCCGCCGGGCGGGGCGGCCGCCGGGCGGGGCGGCCGCCGGGCGGGGCGGCCGCCGGGCGGGGCGCCTCAGGGCGGGGCGCCTCAGGGCTTCGGCGGGGCCGAGTTCTTCGACGCCGGCGGCTGGGGGCCGTCGTCGCCGTCCGAGGAGGCCAGCCAGCCGCCGACCCCGACCGCGGCGGCGAGGGCGACCGCCCCGGCCGACAGCACGAGCCGCCTGCGGCGCACGGTGTCGGCCCGGTGCCGCGCCGACCCCGGCCGGTGCCCGCCCGCGGGCCGCGGCACCCGGGCGGTGCCGAGCGCGCCCCCGGCCAGCTCCTCGGGCCCGGGCACGCGCATCGAGGTGTGGGTGTCCCTGTTCGAGTCCGTCGCCGAGCCGGGCACCAGCGGGACGGCCCCGCGCCGCCGGGCGGGCGCCGCGGGCGCCTCGCGGGCCTGCTCCGGCTCGGGCTCGGCGTCGTCGGGCTCGTCCACGTCCAGCGGGGGCATGCCCGCCAGCATCGGCAGCAGGTCCCGCAGGCGGGCGGACAGCTCGGAGGCGCGCAGCCGGGACGCCGGCCCCTTGGCCAGGCACTGGACGATCAGCTGCCACAGCTCCTCGGGAATGCCGGGCAGCGGCACCACGGTCTCGGTCACGTGGCGGCGCAGCACGGCGCCGGGGTGTCCGCCGCCGAACGGCGTGAACCCGGCGAGCAGCTCGTACAGCACGGTCGCGAGGGCGTATATGTCCACGGCCGCGCGCGGCGGCAGCCCCTCGACGATCTCCGGCGCCAGGTAGTCGGGGGTGCCGATGATCCGGGTCGCGGTGGCGGAGGCCCGCCCGCTCGCGCCCGCGGCGGCCCCGATCCGCTTCGGGGTGTCGATCAGCTTGGCGACGCCGAAGTCGGTGAGGAGGGCCGGGTGCGCCCCGCCGGGCCCGAGGGGGCCCTGCATGTCGAGGAGGACGTTCTCGGGCTTCACGTCGCGGTGGACGACCCCGGCGGCGTGTGCTGCGGCGAGCGCGTCGGCGACGTCGGCGGTGATCGCGACGGCCGCCTCGGGGGCGAGGCGGCGCTCCCGGTCGAGCCGGGTGCGCAGGTCCGTGCCGCGTACCAGGTCCATGACCAGGGCGAGGTCGTTGCCGTCGACGACGAGGTCGCGGACCGAGACGATGTGCGGGTGGTCCAGGCCGAGCAGCGCGCTGCGCTCCTGGACGAAGCGCCCGACCAGATCCTGGTCGGACGCGAGGTCCTCGCGCAGCAGCTTGACGGCGACGGGCCCGTCGGGCCCCTCGCCGAGCCACACCGTGCCCGCGCTTCCGCGCCCCAGGATCTGGTGCGCGGTGTACCGGCTGCCGATTTTCCGTGCCACGACTGCTCCCTCAGCGGCTGGCGTACGGCACCAAAGCTATGCGGTCGCGCGGGCGCCCGGCGCCGCGGAACACGGTGACCTTCACTTCTGCGGGCGAAATCACGTCCTGGATGTCGACAAATCCACGAAGTCGGGGCTCCGCGGGCCCGTTCAGGGGGTGCCCGCGCCCGTTCCGCTGCCCGTGCCCGCGGCGTCGCCGAGGGAGGTGACCCAGTCGACGATGCCCGTGCCCCAGCTCCAGAGCTGGTCGAACCAGCCCTTGCCGGTGCCGATCCACGACTGGAGCGGGGTGAGCTCCCAGACCAGCCAGCCCGCGACGACGAAGACCAGGATCATGACCAGGCAGCCCTTGAGGCAGCCGAGGCCGGGGATCCGGATCGGGTTCGCGCTGCGGCGGCGCGGCTCGCGGGGCTCCCGGGGCTCGCGGGCGGGCCGCTGCGGCGGAGGGGCCTGCGGCGGCTGCTGCGGGGCCTGGGGCTGCCGGTACGGCTGGGCCTGCGGCGCCGGCTGCTGCTGGTAGGGCTGCGGCGGCGGGGGCGCCTGCTGCGGCTGCGGGTAGTACGGCTGCTGCGGCGGCTGCTGGTACTGGGGCGCCTGGGGGTGCTGCTGCTGCGGGTACTGCGGCGGCGCCTGGCGGTACTGCGGGGGCTGCTGCGGCCGCTGGGGCCGCTGCTGCGGAGGCGGCGGCGGGGGCGCCTGGCGCTGGGGCCGGCGGCGCAGCGGGTCCTCGCTCGGGTCGAGGTAGTGCACCTGCGTCTGCTCGTTGCGGTCCCGGGCGGCGCGCATCTGCGTCTGCCAGGGGTGCGGCTGGTCCGGCCGCTCCACGGGCGGCATGACCGAGGTGGCGGCCGCCTCCGGAACGCCGTCGCCGGGGCCGCCCGTGCCGGGCAGCACGGTCGTGGCGTCGGCGGCGCCGACGGGCGGCAGCACGCTCGTCATCGCGTTGGGGTCGTACGCGCCCTCGGGCCCGGCGGCGGCCCTGCCGGGCAGCACCTGCGTGGCGTCCGCGGCGCCGGGGGCGGCCGCGGGGGCCTCGGGGACGGGCGCGGGCGAGGGGTCGGGGGCGAGCAGCGCGCCGACGCCGAGGGCGGCCTCGACCTCGGCGGGGGCGCTGTGGACGCCGATGCCGGAGGCGACGACGCGCAGCCCGCGGGCCAGGTTCTCGGCGCTGGGGCGCTCGCCCGGCTCCTTGCGCAGGCAGCGCTCGATGACGATCCACAGCGGCTCGGGCAGGCTCGGCGGGCGCTGCGGGTCCTCGCTGAGGTGGCGGTGGAGGACTTCGAGCGCGGTGGCGCCGGCGAACGGCGGGCGCCCGGTGACGAGTTCGTACAGCAGGATGCCGGCGCCGTAGATGTCGACGGCGGAGGTCTGCGGGCGGCCCTCGGCGGATTCGGGGGCGACGTAGGCGGGGGTGCCGACGAACTCGTGGGTGCGGGTCAGGCCCGGGGAGTCGGCGAGGCGGGCGATGCCGAAGTCGGTGAGCATCGGCTTCATGCGGCCGTCGCCCTCGTCGAGCAGGACGTTCGCGGGCTTGAGGTCGCGGTGGACGACGCCGTCGGCGTGGCTGGCGGCGAGCGCGTCGGCGATCTGGGCGGTCAGCAGGGCCGCGGCGACCGGGGTGAAGGGGCCGTTCTCCCGGATGTAGCGGTGCAGGTCCGGGCCTTCGACGAGGTCCATGACGAGTGCGAGGAGGTCGCCCTCGACGACGAGGTCGCGGGTGCGGACGATGTTGGGGTGGGTCAGGCGCAGCAGGACGGAGCGCTCCCGCAGGAAGCGCATGACGATGTCCGGGTCCTGGGCCAGCTCCTCCTTGAGGACCTTGATGGCCAGGGTCTCGCCCGGCCGGCCGGCCACGGCGGCCTCGGCGCCGGCGGTCTCGCGCTGGCGGGCTCGCCAGACGGTGCCCGTGGCGCCGCGCCCGAGCGGCTCCTCGAGCAAGTACTTGCTGCCGACTGGCCGCACGTCTCGCGCTCCCTGCTGTCGTGGTGGGTGGTGCATGTCGTTCGGTTTTGCGGCCCACTCTAGGGGGTGTCCTCCGCAAAGACGCCGGACGACGGCGGTTGGTTGCCGTACATATGTACGAAGTGTGATGTTCGCGGCGTATGCCGGAGGCGATTTTCCGCAGCGGGGAGCCGCTCTCCTCGGGTTTCCCCGGGGAGGGCGTCCGCATGTGTGCACCCCTTGCACCGGACCCCGGTCATTCAAGATCATTTATCGGCGGGTGCCGGGCGTGTTGTCCGCAACAGGTGCGAGGATGCACCCGTGCGGAAGCGGGGGCGGGGAGCCCGCGCTCCCGCGCAGACCTGACCGGACGACGCGCCGTGCCGGGTGGGGGGCCGGGCGGGCTCGTCCGCCGTCCCCGCCGGGCGCACGCACCGCGCACCGCGCAGAAGGGACCGCTGACGGCGATGCAGATCCGGCTGACCGTCCTCGGGTCGCGCAGCGGCCACCAGACCGTGCCCGCCGGCTGTGACGTCCTCGTCACCGCGCCCGCCGGAACGCCGCTCTCCGCGGTCGCCTCCGGGCTCGCCGCGACCGTCGGCGGCCCCGACACCGGCGGCACGGCGGTCCTGTACGCGGGCGAGCGCCGCCTCGACCCGCAGCGCCACGTCCTGGGCGAGCCGCCGCTCGTCGACGGCGCCGTCCTGGGCCTGCACGGCCCCGTCCCGGACGCCGCCCCCGACGCTGCGGAGGGCGCCCAGCTGCACGTGGTGGCCGGGCCCGACGCGGGCGGGGTGCACCTGCTGCACCCGGGCATGATCCGGATCGGGCGCTCGGCCGACGCCGACGTCCCCCTGGACGACCCGGACGTCTCGCGGCTGCACTGCACGGTCACGGTCCTGCCGGACGGCCGCGTCGCCGTGGCGGACCTGGACTCGACGAACGGGACGACCCTCGACGGCGCCGAGGTCGGGCGCCGTCCCGTGCCGCTGGCGCCGGGCGCGCTCCTGCGGATCGGGGAGTCCACCCTGCGGCTGGCGGAGGGGGCGGCGCCGCCGCTGCCCGTGGTCCCCGACCTGGAGGGCCACCTCCGCCCCGCCGGACCCGCGTTTTCCGCGGGGCCCGCCGCGCCTGCCCCGGCCGGCCACCGCACCGCCGCGCCGGCGCCCGCGCAGCCTTCCGGCCCCGCGCACCCCGCCGCACAGCCCGTCCCTGCCGTCCCGGCCGCCCCTCCCGCGCCGCCCGCCGCGCCGCCCGCCGCCGGGCCGGCCTCGGCCCCCCGGCGCCCCCTCGGCGGCCTCGGCGCCTGGGCCCGCAAGTGGGTGCGCGGCGAGGAGGAGCCCGCGGAGCACGCCCCGGCCGGGCCGCCCGCCCCCGCCGTGCCCGACGCCGACGACCCCGCCGGCCTGCTGCTGGCCGCCCTCGGGCCCACCGCGCGGCTGTGGTCCCGTCCGCCCGGCCGCCTCGACGTCGGCCTCGGCGCCGGGAGCCGCGTCGCCCTCCAGGACTGCGGCTCCCTCGCCCTCGCCGGGCCGCGCACCCGCCTCGCGGGGGTCGCCCGCTCCGTCGTGGCCCAGCTCGCCGCCCTGCACGCGCCCGCGCAGCTGGAGATCGTCCTGATCAGCGCCGACCGGGCCCGCACCGTCGTCCAGCGGCGCGAGGAGTGGGGCTGGCTGGGCTGGCTCCCCCATGTCCGCCCCGCGCACGGCCAGGACTGCCGGCTCCTCCTCGCCTACGACCGCGACCAGGCCGCCGCCCGCACCGGCGAGCTGACCCGCCGCCTCGGCGCCGGGCCGCTCGGCGCCGACTGGGCCGCCGCCGACCCCTCCCTCGTCCGCGAGGCGGCAGCCGCGCACACCGGCCCCCGCACCCTGCTCGTCGTCGACGGCGACCCCGGCACCGCCGCCCTGCGCGACCTGACCGGCCGCCTCGCCTCGCACGGCGCGGCCGCCGGGATCCACGTCCTCGTCCTGGCGGAGACGCCCCCCGCGACGCCCGCCTCCCCGCTCGCCGAGACGTACGAGGCGGCCTGCGCGGCCGCCCCCGCCTTCCGGGACTGCGGCGCCGCCGCCCTCCTCAGCGGCGACGTGGCCACGGCGGTGCGGACCTTCGCCATCGCCGGCGGCCGGCCGTGCCCGCCCGGCACGACCGCAACCGCGGACGCCGTGTCCGCCGCGTGGGCCGAGCGGTTCGCCCGCGCGCTCGCCCCGCTGAAGGCCGAGCCGGCCGGCGGGAAGCCGCAGCGGCCGACCGCCGCGGCCCTCCCCGCCGCCGCGCGGCTGCTCGACGAGCTGGGGCTGGCCCGGGCCACCCCGGCGTCCCTGATGGCCCGCTGGGCCGAGGCCACCGAGCAGGGGCAGGGCGTCGGCGGGCTGGTCGAGCTCGTCCTCGGCAGCGGGCAGGCCGGGCCGGTCGGGGCCGAGCTGGTCCACGACGGACCGCACCTGCTCGTCACCGGCCCCGCAGGCAGCGGCCGTACGGAGCTGCTGCGCTCGGCGGCCGCCTCGCTGGCCGCGGCCGCCCGGCCGGACCGGCTCGGCCTGGTCCTGGTCGACGGGGCCGGCGGCGAACGCGGCGACGGCCTCGCCCCGGCCGCCGAACTCCCCCACGCCTGCGCCCACCTGGTGGCCTCCGACCCGGTCCGGATGCGCGAGTTCGCCCAGGCCCTCGGCGGCGAGCTGAAGCGGCGCGCCGAGCTGCTGGAGGGCGTCCCCTTCGCCGAGTGGCACGCCCGCCGCGAGGTGTCCGACCGGATGGTCGCCCCGCGCCGGCCCGCCCCGGGCGAGCAGCTCGGCGGCGACCTGGACCCGCCGCGGACCGGGACGCTCCGGCTGCGCGCCTCCGCCGTGCGCACCGGGCCCGCCCCCGGCCCCGGCCCGCTGCCCCGCCTCGTGGTCCTGGTCGACGACTACGACGCCCTGGTCGCGCCGGCCCTGGGCAGCGCGGGCCGCCCCGCCGCCGGCTCGGTAGTCCGCGCGCTGGAGGCCGTGGCACGCGACGGGGCGGCCCTCGGCGTGCACCTGGTGGCCTCCACGGCCCGCCCGGAGCTCACGGCCGACACCGAGCTCGTACGCGGCAACCCGCTGCGGGTCGAGCTGGAGCCGCCCGACCGGCCCGGGCCGGGCCGCGGGCGGCTGCACGGCGCCGACGGGCGGCCGGTGCCGTTCCAGGGCGGCCGGGTGACCGGCCGGATCCCGCGGACGGCGACGCAGCGGCCGACCGTCGTCCCCCTGGAATGGGACCGGATGGGTGATCCGCCCGCCCGCCGGCCGGTGCGCGAGCTCGGCAACGGCCCCACTGACCTCGCGCTGCTGGCCAGCGCCCTGGACCGGGCCTCGCACCTGGTCTCGGCGGCGCCCGTGCCCTTCCCGGCCGCGCCCTGACCCCGGCCGGGCCGCGGCACCTCCCGCGGCCCGGGCCCCGTACGGCGGAGTGCGCGCGGGGAGGCGGTATTGCGGGGCGCGCGGCTCGGGCGTAGACCTGTGGGTCAGGTCACACCACGGGAATCGGGGGCAGACCATGAACGGGCAGGGAACGAGCCGCACGCGGCAGCGCAGGAGGAGCGCCCCGGCCGCCTGGACGGCACTGGCCGCGGCGGGAGCCCTCCTGCTGGCCGGCTGCGGGGACGGCGGTGCGGACAGGGCCGACCCGCCGGGCGGGCCGTCGGCCGCGCCGCGGGTGGAGTTACCGCGGCTGGACGGGGAGAAGCTGGCGGTCTCGGCGGTCTGGACGGGGCCGGAGCAGGCGAACTTCACCAAGGTCCTGGAGGAGTTCGAGAAGCGGACGGGCGCGTCGGTGGCGTTCGTCCCGGCCCAGGACCCGATCGTCACCTTCCTCGGTACGAAGATCGCGGGCGGGCAGCCGCCGGACGTCGCGCTGCTCCCGCAGGTCGGGGCGCTGACGGCGGCGGTGCAGAAGAAGTGGGCGCAGCCGGTCGGCCCGGAGGCGAAGGCACAGCTCGACAAGAACTACTCGCAGGGCTGGAAGGAGCTCGGGGCCGTCGGGGGAACCCAGTACGGCGTCTACTACAAGGCCGCGAACAAGTCGCTGGTCTGGTACAACGCGAAGGCCTTCGAGG
Source organism: Streptomyces globosus (assembly GCF_003325375.1). Taxonomy (GTDB): domain Bacteria; phylum Actinomycetota; class Actinomycetes; order Streptomycetales; family Streptomycetaceae; genus Streptomyces; species Streptomyces globosus_A. The sequence goes on from NZ_CP030862.1 coordinate 6,052,783, forward strand.
CGGCGGGGGTGCAGCCGCCGAAGACGTGGAAGGAGCTGATCGCCGCGGCGGACACGCTCTCGGCGTCCGGCACGCCGGCGGTGTCGGTGGCCGGCGCGGACGGGTGGACGCTGACGGACTGGTTCGAGAACGTCTACCTGTCGCAGGCGGGCCCGGAGAAGTACGACAAGCTCGCCAAGCACGAGATCAAGTGGACGGACGACAGCGTCCGGCAGGCCCTGGCCACCCTCGCGGAGCTGTTCGGCCGGAAGGACTTCCTGGCGGGCGGCCCGAGCGGGGCGCTGGCGACGGAGTTCCCGAAGTCGGTGACGCAGACGTTCACCGGCGGGGGCCGTCCGGCGGCGGCGATGGTCTTCGAGGGCGACTTCGTGGCGGTGAACATCGCCCAGACCGAGGCGAAGATCGGCGAGGACGCCCTGGTCTTCCCGTTCCCGGCGGTCGGCGCGAAGGCGCCGGTGGTGTCGGGCGGGGACGTGGCGGTGGCGCTGAAGCCGTCGAAGGGCGCGCAGGCGCTGCTGACGTTCCTGGCGTCGCCGGACGCGGCGGAGATCCAGGCCCGGCAGGGCGGGTTCGTCTCGCCGAACAAGGCGGTGGACCCGGCGGCCTACCCGAACGCCATCCAGCGCAGCATCGCCGAGGCGCTGATCGCGGCGGGCGACGACTTCCGCTTCGACATGTCGGACCAGGCGCCGGCGGCGTTCGGCGGGACGCCGGGCGCGGGCGAGTGGAAGGCCCTCCAGGACTTCCTGGCGAACCCGTCGGACGTGGCGGGCACCCAGGCCAGACTGGAGGCGGACGCGGCCAAGGCCTACGGGAACTGACCCGGTGGCGGCCTCGGACGGCACGGCGGCACCGGCCGCCGTGCCCGCGCCGGCGGCGCGGTCCGGGCGGGGCGGGGACCGCGGGCGGGAGCGGCCCGGGGGCACCGGGCGCACCTCCCTGTCCCGGCAGGCCCGGCGCCGGCGCCTGGTCGCGGCGGCGTTCCTCCTGCCGTCGCTGGTGCTGCTCGGCGCGCTCGTCGTGCACCCCATCGGCTACTCGGTGTGGCGCAGCCTCTTCGACCGCTCGGGCGAGGTGTTCGTCGGCGGCGGCAACTACGCCGAGCTGCTGCGGGACGACGCCGTCCGCACGGCCGTGGAGAACACGGCGGTGTGGGTGGTGTTCGCGCCGGCCGTGGCGACGGCGCTCGGCCTCGTCTTCGCGGTCCTGACGGAGCGGGTGCGCTGGGGGACCGCGTTCAAGCTGCTGGTCTTCATGCCGATGGCGATCTCGATGCTGGCCGCCGGGATCATCTTCCGGCTGGTCTACGACCACGACCCCGACCGGGGTGTCGCCAACGCGGTGTGGGTCGGGGTGCACGACACGTTCGCCCCGGCCTCGGCGTTCCCGCGGGCCCGCCCCGGCCGCGACTCGCCGCTGGTCCCGGAGGAGGGGGCGGCCGCGGGCGGCTTCGCCACGCGGGAGCCGGTGCGGGCGGGCACGCCGGTGCTGCTCCCGCTGGTCGGTGTCGCCCCGGACGCCCTCCCCGAGGGGACGCGCCCGGCCCGTACGGCGCCGGCCGAGCCCGGGAAGGTGACGGGGACGGCCTGGCAGGACTTCACGCGGGGCGGCGGCGGCCGGCCGAACGCGGTCGACGCCTCGGAGTCGGGCTTCGCGGGGATGCGCGTGGAGGCGGTCCGCGACGGCCGGGTGGTCGACTCGGCGACGACCCGGGCCGACGGCACGTTCACCCTGTCGGGGAAGGCGGACGGGGCGCTGCTGCGGCTGCCCGCCTCGAACTTCCGCGAGGCGTACGCGGGGGTGGAGTGGCTGGGCCCGGCGCTGGTCACGCCGGCGGTCATCGGGGCGTACGTGTGGATGTGGGCCGGGTTCGCGATGGTGCTGATCGCGGCGGGGCTGGCGGCCGTGCCGCGGGAGCTGCTGGAGGCGGCCCGGGTGGACGGGGCGTCCGAGTGGCAGGTGTTCCGCCGGATCACGGTGCCGCTGCTGGCGCCGGTCCTGGCGGTCGTCCTCGTCACGCTCGTCATCAACGTGATGAAGATCTTCGACCTGGTCTTCGTGATCGCCCCGGGCTCGGTCCAGGACGACGCGAACGTGCTGGCCCTCCAGCTGTACCGGACGTCCTTCGGCACATCCGCCGACGCGGGCCTGGGCAGCGCCATCGCGGTGCTGCTGCTGGTGCTGGTGGTGCCGGTGATGCTCTACAACATCCGCCGGATGCGCCGGGAGGCCCGCCGATGAGCTTCGTGCATGCTGCGGCGTCCAAGGCGGCCGGCGGGGCGGTCCGCGTCTTCCTGGTCCTCGCGGGCCTGTTCTGGCTGCTGCCGACGATCGGCCTGCTGGTGTCCTCGCTCCTGGACGCCGGCGAGCTCGACCGGGGCGGCTGGTGGCGGGCGCTGACCGCCCCGGCCCGCCTGACCACCGCGAACTACGAGCGGCTCCTCGCGGACGAGGCGATCACCGGCTCGCTGCTGAGCACGGTCGCGATCGCCGTCCCGGCGACGCTGCTCGTCCTCGTGCTGGGCTCCTGCGCCGGGTACGCGTTCGCCTGGCTGGAGTTCCCGGGCCGGGACGCCCTGTTCCTCGCCGTCGTCGCCCTGCTGGTGGTGCCGGTGCAGGTGGCCCTGATCCCGGTTTCCGAACTCTTCGGTGCGGTCGGCCTGTTCGAGACCACAGCCGGGGTGGTGCTGTTCCACACCGCCTTCGGGCTGCCGTTCGCCGTGTTCCTGCTGCGGAACTTCTTCGCGCAGATCCCGCGGGAGCTCCTGGAGGCGGCCCGGCTCGACGGGGCGGGCGAACTGCGGCTGTTCGCGCAGGTGGTGCTGCCGCTCGGCGGCCCGGCGATCGCCTCGCTCGGCATCTTCCAGTTCCTGTGGGTGTGGAACGACATGCTGGTCGCGCTGGTCTTCGCGGACTCCGCGAACCCGCCGATCACGGTCGCCCTCCAGCAGCAGGTCCGCCAGTTCGGCAACAACATCGACGTCCTCGCCCCGGGGGCGTTCCTGTCGATGGCCGTCCCGCTGGCCGTGTTCTTCGCCTTCCAGCGGCAGTTCACCACGGGGGTGATGGCAGGTGCCGTGAAGTGACGGCGTCATCCGATCGGTGCACGGCCCGTAACCCGGTCGCCGCATCGGGGGTTCCCGGGCCATATGCCCGCGCCGACCCCTGGATGTGCCGTGCCCCGGTTCAGTGTCATCGTGCCCGCGTACGAGGTGCAGGCGTACCTCCAGGAGAGCCTGGAGTCGGTGCTGTCCCAGTCGTACCCGGACTTCGAGCTGATCGCCGTGGACGACGCCTCCCCGGACGGCTGCGGGCAGATCGCCGACGAGTACGCGGCCCGCGATCCGCGCGTCACGGCCGTCCGCCTGGCGCACCCCCTGGGCGCGGGCCCGGCCCGCAACGCCGGGCTCGCCCGGGCCCGCGGCGAGTACGTCGTCTTCCTCGACGGCGGCGACACCCTCGCGCCGGGCGCCCTGCGGGCCGTCTCCGACCGGCTCGACGCCGCCGGCTCCCCCGACGTCCTCGTCTACGGCCACGCGTGCACCCACTGGACCGGCGAGGTCGTCCGCGACCGCCTCGCCCGGCTGCTGTCCGAGGAGGGGCCCGCCTGCTTCCGGCTCGCGGACCGGCCGGAGCTCCTCGGCCTGCCGACGGCGGCCTGGAACAAGGCCTGCCGCCGCGAGTACGTCGAGCGCGAGGGCCTGTCCTTCCCGCCGGGCCTGTACGCGGACACGGCCTGGACGTATCCGGCGCTGCTGGCGGCGGAGTCCGTCGCCGTCCTGGACCGGGTCTGCGTGCACCACCGGCTGCGGCGCACCGGCTCGCCCGCCGCCCCGCCGGACCGCCGCCACCTGGACGTCCTCGACCAGTACGAGCGCCTCTTCGGCCACCTCGCGACCCGGCCCGGGCTGGAGCGCTGGCGGCCCGCCGTGCACCGGCGGATGGCCGAGCACCTCTGCGCCGTGTACGCCGACCCCGGCCGCCTCCCGCGCGCCGCCCGCCCGGAGTTCCACCGCCGCGCCTCCGCCCTGCTGCGCCGGCACCGGCCGTCCGGGGCGCCGGCCGCCCCGGCCGCACCCGCGCCGGCGCGCGCCGACCGGCTCCGGCACGCCCTGATGCTCCTGGGGCTGCGCCGCACCCACCGCGCCCTGTCGCTGCTGCGCACGGCGGCGGAGGCCGCCGGCCGGGCGGGGGCGGCCCTGGGGCGGGGGCTTCGGGAGAGCGCGCTGCGCCTGCACTACCGCATCCAGCGGCTGCTGCCGCTGCACCGGGAGCTGGCGGTGTTCTCCGCGTACTGGCACGGCGGGTACGCCTGCAACCCGGCCGCGATCGAGGCGAAGCTGCGGGAGCTGGCCCCGCACATGCGGACGGCGTGGATCTGCGACCCGCGGCACGCCGCCACGCTGCCGCCGCAGACGGCCTGGCTGCGGCCGGGTTCGGCCGCGTACTGGTCGGCGCTGGCGCGGGCCGCGTACCTGACGACGAACGTCAACACCGACCGGGCGCTGGTCAAGCGGCCGGGCCAGGTCCTCCTCCAGACGCAGCACGGCACCCCGCTGAAGCGGGTCGGCCTGGACCTGCGGGACCGGCCGGCGGCCAGTCCGACGACGGACTTCGCGGGCCTGCTGCGCGGCGCCGACCAGTGGGACTTCCTGCTGTCCGCGAACCGGCACTCCACCCTCGTGTGGCAGCGGGCCGTCCCGTCCCCGTACGAGGTGCTGGAGTACGGCCATCCGCGGAACGACATCTTCCACCGGGCGACGGGGGCGGACGTGGCCGCGCTGCGCGAGCGCCTCGGCATCGAGCCGGGCACCACGGCCGTGCTGTATGCGCCGACGCACCGCGACTACCGGCGCAGCCGCCCGGACCACCTCGACTTCGAGCGGGTGCTGCGGGACCTGGGCCCGAGGTTCACGCTGCTGGTGCGCGACCACCTCACCTACGCGGAGTTCGGCCCGCGGGCAGCGGTCCGGCACCCGCGGCTGCTGGACGTCTCCGCGCACCCGTCGGTGGAGGAGCTGTGCCTGGCATCGGACGCGCTGGTGACGGACTACTCGTCCCTGATGTTCGACTACGCGGTGCTGGACCGGCCGATCGTGGTCCATGCCGACGACTGGGAGGCGTACGAGGCGGCCCGCGGCACCTACTTCGACCTGCGGGCCTTCCCTCCGGGGGCGATCGCGCGGACCGAGGACGAGCTGGTCGACATCTTCACGACCGGGCACTGGCAGGGTTCCCGCTCGGCCCAGCTGCGGGCGGCGTTCCGGGCGCGCTTCTGCCCGTACGACGACGGGAACGCGGCCGAGCGGGTCGTCCGCCGGGTCTTCCTCGGCCGGCCGGGCCCGGTGCCGGAGGTCGTGGCGATGGCGGAACGCCGCCCGGCCCCGGCGGCCCGGCCGGACGAGCCGGCGGCGCTGTCGCCGAGCCCCTGGCCGTGACGGCGGCCGAGGCTCAGCCGGCCGCGGGGGCCTCGTCAGCCATGCGATCGGCACCGTCCGCGACACCTGCGGCCGGGCGCTCTGGCTGGAGGCGGGCACCCTGCGCATGGACGGCCCCGCCGCCGAGGTCTGCGAGGCGTACGAGCGTTCCGCGCGCGGCGGCTGAACGGCCGGCCCTGCAACACCCCTGGAAAGGGCCGGGCCCGGAACCCCCTGCGGGGTCCGGGCCCGGCCCTCCGGCACGGCGGCGCGGTTACGCGTGCGCCCTCAGCAGCGAGCGCATCGTCCGCATGGCCACGGACAGGTTGGCCAGGTCGAAGTCGTCCGAGCCCCGGATCTCGTCCAGGGTCGTCCGCGCCCGGCTGATGATCGCCGCGTTGGTCTCCTCCCACGCCTTGAAGCGCTCCTCGGGCGTGGCGTCCCCGCCGCCCGCCGCCAGCACGTCGGCGGTGAGCGCGGCGTGCGCCGCGAAGAGGTCCTCGCGGATCGAGGCGCGGGCCATCGACTGCCAGCGGTCGCCCCGCGGGAGCTCGATGATCCGGTCCATCAGCTGCGTGATCTCCAGGCGGTCGGCGAGGTCGTAGTAGACCTCGGCGACACCCAGCGGGTCCACGCCGGTGCGGTCCGAGATGGCGACGATGTCCAGCGTCGGGAAGGCCGAGGAGAAGCCGGCGACCTTCGCCGCCAGCTCCACCGGCACGCCCTCGCCGGTCAGCTCGTCCATGACCAGCTGGTACCACTCCAGGTCCGCGCCGCGCACCAGCTTCGGCAGCTCCTCCCAGACCCGGGTGACCCGCTCCTGGAACAGCTCGATCGTCTCGGTGATCTGGAGCGGCTGCGGCCGGTTGTTCAGCAGCCAGCGCGTACCGCGCTCGACCAGGCGCCGCGAGTGCAGGCGCACCCGGGTCTGGACGTCCGCCGCGACCACGTTGTCCAGGGCCTCGACCGCGTCCCACACCTCGGCCAGGCCGAAGATCTCGCGGGCCGCGAGCTGCGCCCGCACGATCTCCTCCGTGGAGGCGCCGGTCTCCTCCCGCAGGCGGTGCAGGAAGGTCGAACCGCCGGTGTTGACGGTGTCGTTGACCAGGAGCGTGGTGATGATCTCCCGACGCAGGGCGTGCGAGGCGATCTGCTCCGGGAACCGGGCGCGCAGCGGGGCCGGGAAGTAGGCGTCCAGCAGGCGGCGCAGGTACGGGTCGTCCGGCAGCTGCGTGTGGATCAGCTCGTCCGCCACCGTGATCTTGGTGTAGGCGAGCAGGACGGCCAGCTCCGGCTGGGTCAGGCCGCTGCCGCCGCCGAGCAGCTCGCGGATGTGCCGGTCGGCGGGCAGGAACTCCAGGCTGCGGTCGAGCTGCCCGGCCTGCTCCAGGCGGCGCATGAAGCGCTGCTGGGCGTGGAGCAGGCTGTGGGCCTGGGCGCTGCCGTTGGCCAGGGCCGTGTTCTGCGCGTAGTTGTTGCGCAGGACGAGCGTGCCGACCTCGTCGGTCATCTCCGCCAGCAGGGCGTTGCGCTGCTTGACGGTCATGTCGCCGTCCGCGACGACCGCGTTGAGCAGGATCTTGATGTTCACCTCGTGGTCGGAGGTGTCCACGCCGGCGCTGTTGTCGATGGCGTCGGTGTTGACCCTGCCGCCCCCGCCGCCGGCGCCGCTGCGGGCGAACTCGATGCGGCCCAGCTGGGTCAGGCCGAGGTTGCCGCCCTCGCCGATGACCTTCGCGCGGACGTCGGCGCCGTTGACGCGGATCGCGTCGTTGGCCTTGTCGCCGACCTCGGCGTGCGTCTCGGAGGCCGCCTTGACGTACGTGCCGATGCCGCCGTTCCACAGCAGGTCGACCGGGGCGTGGAGGACGGCCTGCATCAGCTCGGCCGGGGTCATCTTGGTGACGCCCGCCTCGATCCCGAGGGCCTCGCGCATCTGCGCGTTGACCGGGATGGACTTCGCCGAGCGGGGGTGGACGCCGCCGCCGGGCGACAGCAGCTCGGTGTTGTAGTCGGCCCACGAGGAGCGCGGCAGCTCGAACAGGCGGCGGCGCTCGGCGTAGGAGACCGCCGCGTCCGGGTTCGGGTCGATGAAGATGTGCCGGTGGTCGAACGCGGCGACCAGGCGGATGTGCTCGGAGAGCAGCATGCCGTTGCCGAAGACGTCGCCGGACATGTCGCCGACGCCGACGACGGTGAAGTCCTGGTTCTGGGTGTCGTGGCCCAGCTCGCGGAAGTGCCGCTTGACGGACTCCCACGCGCCGCGGGCGGTGATGCCCATGCCCTTGTGGTCGTAGCCGGCCGAGCCGCCGGAGGCGAAGGCGTCGCCCAGCCAGAAGCCGTACGACTCCGCGACGCCGTTGGCGATGTCGGAGAAGGTCGCGGTGCCCTTGTCGGCGGCGACGACGAGGTAGGTGTCGTCCTCGTCGTGGCGGACGACGCCCTTGGGCGGCACGACCTCGCCGCCGACCATGTTGTCGGTGATGTCGAGCAGCGCCGAGATGAAGATCTTGTACGCGGCGACGCCCTCGGCGAGCCAGGCGTCGCGGTCCACGGACGGGTCCGGCAGGTTCTTCGCGACGAAGCCGCCCTTGGCGCCGACGGGCACGATGACGGTGTTCTTCACCATCTGCGCCTTGACCAGGCCGAGGATCTCGGTGCGGAAGTCCTCGCGGCGGTCGGACCAGCGCAGGCCGCCTCGGGCGACCTTGCCGAAGCGCAGGTGGACGCCCTCGACGCGCGGCGAGTACACCCAGATCTCGAAGGCCGGGCGCGGGGCCGGCAGCTCCGGGATGGCCTGCGGGTCGAACTTCATCGACACGTAGGAGTGCTGCTCGCCGGCCGCGTTGAGCTGGAAGAAGTTCGTCCGCAGCGTCGCCTTGATCAGCGTGAGGAAGGAGCGCAGGATGCGGTCCTCGTCCAGGGAGGCGACCTGGTCCAGGGCTCCGTCGAGCTCTTCGAGCATGGCGTCGACGAGCTCGGTGCCGGCGGCCTGGCGGCCGGGCGACATGCGGGCCTCGAACAGCGAGACCAGCAGCCGGGTGGTGTGGACGTTGTTGCGGAGGGTGTCCTCCATGTAGTCCTGGCTGAAGGTGGAGCCGGCCTGGCGCAGGTACTTGGCGTACGCGCGCAGGACGACGGCCTGCCGCCAGGTCAGCCCGGCGCCGAGGACGAGGGTGTTGAAGTTGTCGTTCTCGGCGTCGCCGCGCCAGACCGCCGCGAAGGCGTCCTGGAAGCGCTCGCGGGCGTCGTCGCCGAGGTAGGCGTCGCCGGTGCCGGAGACGGGCATCCGCAGGCCGAAGTCGTAGATCCAGGCGCTGGTGCGGTCGCTGCGGCGCAGCTCGTACGGGCGCTCGTCGGTGACCTCGACGCCCAGGCGCTGGAGGACCGGCAGCACCGCGGACAGCGAGACCTGGTCGCCGGTGCGGTAGATCTTGAACCGGCGCTCGCCGGGGCCGGCGCCGACCGGCTCGTACAGCGACAGCGCGAAGTCGCGGTCGCTGGCGTCGAGCCGCTCCAGGTGGACCAGGTCGGAGACGGCCATGCGGGCCGTGTGGTCGGCCTTGTAGCCCTCGGGGAAGGAGCCGCCGTACTTGCGCAGCAGCTCGGCGGCGCGCTCCTCGCCCAGCTCGGCGGTCAGGGCCTCGCCGAAGCCGTCGGCCCAGGAGCGGGCGGCCTCGACGAGGCGGCCCTCCAGGCGCTCGACGTCGGAGTCGGTCAGCGCGGGCAGCTCGGTGCCCTGCGGGACGCGGACGACGAAGTGGATGCGGGAGAGGATCGACTCGGTGTTCCAGGCGGTGAAGTCGACGCTGGTGCCGCCGAGCTCGTCCCGCAGGATGTCCATCAGGCGCAGCCGGACGCCGGTGGTGAAGCGGTCGCGCGGCAGGTAGACGAGGGCCGAGTAGTAGCGGCCGTACTCGTCCTGGCGCAGGTACAGGCGCAGCCGGCGGCGCTCCTGCAGGTAGAGGACCGAGGTGACGATCTCGCGGAGCTTGTCGACCGGGGTCTGGAACAGCTCGTCGCGCGGGTAGGTCTCCAGGATCTGGAGCAGGTCGCGGCCGTCGTGGCTGGACGGCGAGAAGCCGGCGCCCTCCAGCACCTCGGCGACCTTGCGGCGGATGACCGGCACGCGGCGCACGGACTCGGTGTAGGCGGCGGAGGAGAACAGGCCGAGGAAGCGGCGCTCGCCGACGACGTTGCCCTCGGCGTCGAACTTCTTGACGCCGACGTAGTCGAGGTACGAGGGGCGGTGCACGGTGGCGCGGCTGTTGGCCTTGGTCAGGACCAGCAGGCGGTGCTCGCGCGCCTTGGCGCGGGCGTCGGCCGGCAGCCGGTTGAAGGACGGCGAGACGGGGTGGGCGTCCTCGCGGGAGTCGTGGCGCGGGTCGGAGCGCAGGATGCCGAGGCCGGTGCCGGGCACGGCGGCGAGGGCGTCTCCGTCGACGAGGTTGTACTCGCGGTAGCCGAGGAAGGTGAAGTGGTCGTCGGCGAGCCAGCGCAGCAGCTCGCGGGCCTCTTCGGGCTCGTACTCGTGGAGGTCGGGGGCGGCCGGCTCGTCGGGCAGGCCGTCGGCGATGCGCAGCGCGGTGTCGCGCATCTTCTCCCAGTCCTCGACGGCCTCGCGGACGTCGGACAGGACGCGCAGCAGGTCGGCGTTGATCTGCTTGAGGTCGGCGCGGTCGGTCTCGCGGTCGATCTCGACGTGGATCCACGACTCGACGAGGGCGTCGTGCGGGCGGGCGGTCCGGGGGCCGTGGGCGTCGCAGTCCGGGCCGAGGATCTCGATCAGCTTGCCGGTGACGTCGCGGCGGACGACGACCTGCGGGTGGATCACGACGTGGATGCCGCGGCCCTGGCGGGAGAGCTCGTTGGTGACGGAGTCGACCAGGAAGGGCATGTCGTCGGTGACGACCTCGACGACGGAGTGGCTGGAGGTCCAGCCGTTCTCCTCGACCGTCGGCGTGTGGACGCGGACGTTCGCGGTGCCCTGCGGCCGGTTCTCGGCGAGCCGGTAGTGCGACAGCGCCGCCCCGAACACGTCGACCGGGTCCCGGTCCACGAGGTCCTCGGGAGCGGTGTGCAGGTAGTAGCGCTGGAGATAGGCGAGAGTGGTGTCCGGGTCGGGCCGCCGGCCCTGCTCTGCCCCAGTCGGAAGTACCCCCCCGGCCGGGCTGTGCTCAGCTACCCGGGCCGCCCGCGCGAGCAGCTCGGCCTTTGCTTCGTCCAGCTTGGTCTGCATGTCCTCTGGCTCCTGTCGCGCGCCATTGCGTGACGTAGGTGAAGGAAGGAATGACGTAGCGCCGCGAAGCGGGTGGTCCGTCCGGAGTCGACGCTATGTCGTCGTGAAAGCCGTCCGGGAGGGATTCGGCCAAGATCGGCACGTCGTCCCGGCGGCGGGGACCAGCGAAGGCCCGGGCACGGTCGTGCGCCGGGCGCAGGCCGGGGGCTTCGGCGCCCCCGATGGATATCGCGCTGATCACGGGTACCAGGCTATCTCGCCGCACCCCCACCGCGTCACGGTCCGGATCTGTACAAAAGCAGGTAGGGAAGTTTGACGATGTGCGCAGTGACGCGGCCCACGGGCCGTGCCAGTGCCTATTCGGCCAGCTCGCGAGCAGTGCGTACGGCCTCTGCCAGGCTGTCCACGACGGGGACACCGGCTGATTCCAGACTGGAGCGGCTGTGCGAACCACCCGTGTAGAGGACGGCCCGAGCGCCTACGTGGGCGGCGGCCGAGGCATCGTCGACCGCGTCTCCGATGAGGACCGTGTGCTCGGGTGCCACGCCGCGGGCGGCGAGGGCCTCCATGTGGCGCACGAGGTGGCCGGCCTTTGAGGTGTGGGAGGGGCCGGTGCGGCCGTCGACGCGCAGGAAGTGCCGCTCGATGCCGTACCGGCGCACGAGCGGGACGAGGCGGTCGTGGGGCGCGAGCGACAGCAGGGACTGGGTGAGGCCGTCGGCCTCCCACTCCGCGAGCAGCCCGCGGGCCCCGTCGGTGAGCCCGGCCTCCTCGGCGGCGGCCCAGTAGTGGCGGTGGAAGGCCTCGTCCATGACGGCCCACTCGGTGTCGGTGGGCAGCCGGCCCATGAGGCGCTCGTAGAACTTCGGCACCGGTACGACGTACAGCTCCCGGTAGCGCTCCAGGGTGATGGGCGCGAAGCCGAACTCGGCGAAGGAGGCGTTCGTCGCCGCGATCACGGCGTGGATGTCGTGCAGGAGCGTGCCGTTCCAGTCCCAGACGATGTGGCGGCGCGCGGACGCCGGGCCGCCGGTCATGCCAGCAGTCCCGGGATCTCCTGCACGCCGAACCACAGCAGTTCGTGGTCCTCGGCGCCGTCGAGGGCCGGGCGGGCGGCGTCGTCGCCCGCGTCGGCGGCGCCCACGGCCTCGGCGGCGGCCGCCACGTCGGCGACGGCGTCGTCGGCGTCGACGTGCACGGCGGCGGCAGCGGCGAGCCGCACCGGCCCGGACAGGGCGACCTGGCCGAGCGCGGGGCCGTCGGAGCCGGGGACGGGGGCGGCGGCCTGCTCGGCGACGTCGAAGGCGACGACGACGCGCTTGCGCGGGGCGGCGGCGTCCTCGGCGAGCAGCCGCAGCGAGGCCTCGGCGGCGCGGCCGAGGGCCGCGTACTCCAGCTCTTCGAGGTCGTCCGACACGTACCACTCGCGCAGGCCGGGCGTGACGGCGTACCCGCGCAGCGGGTCGCCGCCCAGCTCACCCGCCTGGTGCACCTCGGCGAGCCCGGGCAGGGTCAGGGGGACGTACACGCGCATGGCCGGCCGCTTTCGGTAGTCGGAAACCCACCCAGGATACGGCCGCCATCCCGCAGGCGTCCCGCCCCGGCCCTCCCGCGGTAGCCCGCCCCGGGCGGGGGAGCCGGCTGCACGGGGTGACGACCGGTGTCCCCGATCGGGGGCCGCTGCCGCGCCCGGCCGGGGGCGGGCGGGCAGGCGGCCGCGCGCGGTGACGGGCGGAGCCGCCCCTCTGCGCGGCCGGGCGGGGGCGTAAGGGGCGGGAGGGGTGCCCCGGCCACCCGGATAGGTGAACCCGCGGGGTGCCCCTCCGGGGCGCCGCCGGGCGTTGCGGAGCGTGGCGGGGCGGACATAGAAGATCACCGACCAGGTTACTGCCCGGTACCCGCCGGGCCCGGCCACCACGGGGACACCATGACCGCACGGACCGCGCACACCACCAGGCCGCCCGCCCGCCGCGACCGGCGCGGCCCCCGCCCCGCCCGCCCCTCACGGCCCGTACGGCCCCGCGGCCCGCACGACTGGTTCGCGGAGCAGCTGCTCGCCGTCGTCTCCGGCCAGCGCCCCGTGCACTCCCTGCTCGGCCTGACCGTCGGACCGGCCTACGACCAGCTCGTGAGCCTCGCCCCCAGCGGCCCGCTGCGCCGCCGCTTACGGCCCGTCCTGCGCCACTGCGGCCGCTTCCACCCAGGGCCCGGGGTCATCGAGGCCTTCGCCCGCATCGCCACCGGCGAGCGGGTCTCCGCGATGGCGTTCCGCCTGGAGCAGGGCCCCGACCTGCGCTGGCGGTGCGCCGCGGTGGAGATCCGCGGCCCGCGGCCGTGAGCCCCGCAGGCCGGCCGGCGGCACCCGCCCGCCCCCGGAACGCCGCCGGGGCCGGACTCCGCGCGTACGCGGTGTCCGGCCCCGGCGGGAGCCGCCCCTGTCGGGCGGCTCCCCTACTTCTTGCGGCGGCGGCCGCCGGCCGCCTTCTGCGCCTTGCGGCGCTCGGCGCGCGTCATGCCGTCGCCCGCCTGGCCGTCGGAGTCGAAGTCGCCCTCGACCACACCGCCCTCCCCGTCGACCGTCGGCGCCGAGAAGTGCAGGCGGTCCGGCCGCTGCGGGGCGTCCAGGCCCTTCGCGCGGATCTCCGGGCGGGCCCCCGCCGGCTCCTTGGCCAGGGACGGCGCCGCGTCCTGCACCGGCACCTCCTCGACCTGCTGCTCGACCTGGACCTCCAGGTTGAACAGGTAGCCGACGGACTCCTCCTTGATGCCCTCCATCATGGCGTTGAACATGTCGAAGCCCTCGCGCTGGTACTCGACCAGCGGGTCCTTCTGCGCCATGGCCCGCAGGCCGATGCCCTCCTGGAGGTAGTCCATCTCGTAGAGGTGCTCGCGCCACTTGCGGTCCAGCACCGACAGCACCACGCGCCGCTCCAGCTCGCGCATGATGTCCGAGCCGAGCGCCTTCTCGCGCGCCGCGTACTGCTCGTGGATGTCGTCCTTGACGGACTCGGCGATGAACTCGGCGGTGATGCCGGCCCGGTCGCCCGCCGCGTCCTCCAGCTCCTCGATCGTGACCTTGATCGGGTAGAGCTGCTTGAACGCACCCCACAGCCGGTCCAGGTCCCACTCCTCGGCGAAGCCCTCGACCGTCTCGGCCGCGATGTACGCGTCGATCGTGTCGTCCATGAAGAAGCGCACCTGCTCGTGCAGGTCCTCGCCCTCCAGGACGCGGCGGCGCTCGCCGTAGATGACCTCGCGCTGGCTGTTGAGGACCTCGTCGTACTTCAGGACGTTCTTGCGGGTCTCGAAGTTCTGGGTCTCGACCTGCGACTGCGCCGAGGCGATGGCGCGCGTCACCATCTTGTTCTCGATCGGCACGTCGTCCGGCACGTTCGCCATCGCCATGACGCGCTCCACCATCTGCGCCTTGAACAGGCGCATCAGGTCGTCGCCCAGCGACAGGTAGAAGCGGGACTCGCCCGGGTCGCCCTGACGGCCGGAGCGGCCGCGCAGCTGGTTGTCGATACGGCGCGACTCGTGCCGCTCGGTGCCCAGCACGTACAGCCCGCCGAGCGCCTTGACCTCCTCGAACTCGGCCTTGACGGCTGCCTCGGCGCGCTGGAGGGCGGCGGGCAGCGCGGCCGCCCACTCCTCGATGTGCTCCTCGGGGTCGAGGCCCTGCTGGCGCAGCTCGGCCTCGGCGAGGTCGTCGGGGTTGCCGCCGAGCTTGATGTCGGTGCCGCGGCCGGCCATGTTCGTGGCGACGGTGACGGCGCCGCGGCGGCCCGCCTGGGCGACGATCGCGGCCTCGCGGTCGTGCTGCTTGGCGTTGAGGACCTCGTGCGGGATGCCCCGCTTGGACAGCTGCCGCGAGAGGTACTCGGACTTCTCGACGGAGGTGGTGCCGACGAGGATCGGCTGGCCCTTCTCGTGCTTCTCCGCGATGTCGTCGACGACGGCGGCGAACTTCGCGACCTCGGTCCGGTAGATCAGGTCGGCCTGGTCGACGCGCTGCATCGGCCGGTTCGTCGGGATCGGGACGACGCCCAGCTTGTAGATCTGGTGGAACTCGGCGGCCTCGGTCATGGCCGTACCGGTCATGCCCGACAGCTTCGAGTACAGGCGGAAGAAGTTCTGGAGGGTGATCGTGGCGAGCGTCTGGTTCTCGTCCTTGATGTCCACCCCCTCCTTCGCCTCGATCGCCTGGTGCATGCCCTCGTTGTAGCGGCGGCCGGCGAGGATACGGCCGGTGTGCTCGTCGACGATCATGACTTCGCCGTCGATGACGACGTAGTCCTTGTCCTTCTTGAACAGTTCCTTCGCCTTGATGGCGTTGTTCAGGTAGCCGACGAGCGGGGTGTTCACCGACTCGTAGAGGTTGTCGATGCCGAGCCAGTCCTCGACCTTCGCGACGCCCGCCTCGTGGATGCCGACGGTGCGCTTCTTCTCGTCGACCTCGTAGTCGCCGGTCTCCTCGATGCCCTTGAGCGGGTTGCCCGGCTCGCCCTTGGTCAGGCGGGTGACCAGCTTCGCGAAGTCCCCGTACCACTTGGTGGCCTGGTCGGCCGGGCCGGAGATGATCAGCGGGGTGCGGGCCTCGTCCACGAGGATCGAGTCGACCTCGTCGACCACGGCGAAGTTGTGGCCGCGCTGCACCAGCTCGTCCTTCGACCACGCCATGTTGTCGCGCAGGTAGTCGAAGCCGAACTCGTTGTTCGTGCCGTAGGTGATGTCGCAGTTGTACTGCTCGCGGCGCTGCGCCGGCGACATGTTCGCCAGGATGCAGCCCACGCTCAGGCCGAGGAACTTGTGGACGCGGCCCATCATCTCGGAGTCGCGCTCGGCCAGGTAGTCGTTCACCGTGATCAGGTGGACGCCCTTGCCGGACAGTGCGTTCAGGTACGCGGGCAGGGTGCCGACGAGGGTCTTGCCCTCACCGGTCTTCATCTCCGCCACGTAGCCGAGGTGCAGCGCCGCACCGCCCATGAGCTGGACGTCGTAGTGCCGCTGGCCCAGGACGCGCTTCGCGGCCTCGCGGACCGTGGCGAAGGCCTCCGGCAGCAGGTCGTCGAGGCTCTCGCCGTCCTGGTAGCGCTGCTTGTACTCGTCCGTGAGCGCCCGCAACTCGGCGTCGGAGAGGTTGACGAAGTCCTCTTCGATGGAGTTGACCTGGTCCGCGATGCGGTGCAGTTTGCGCAGGATCTTGCCTTCGCCTGCACGCATGAGCTTGTTGAAGACGGACACCGAGGTTTGTCTCCTTGCCGGTCGGGCCTGGCACTGGTTCGTACGCGGGCACGGAGGGTGGGCCCCACCGCACCGGCCATCGTAAGCGAGGACCCGGTCGCGTCGGGAGGTCCGCCGTGGCCGCGGGGCTGCAAGCGCCCGGAATGAGAACGTACGGGGGAGCCGGAAGGTGCCGCAGCACGGCAAAACTGGTCGCCACGGCGCGGCGGCGCCAGCAGAATCCGGTCATGGAACCCATCACCCTGAGCACCGACCGGCTGGTCCTGCGCCCCTGGGAGCCCGAGGACGCCGACGCCGTCCACCGCGCCTGCCAGGACCCCGGCATCCAGCGCTGGACCTCCGTCCCCGCCCCGTACGAGATCGGGCACGCCCGCGCCTGGACCGGCGAGATCGCGCCGGCCGGCTGGCGGGAGGACACCGAGTACTCCTTCGGCATCCGCCTCGCCGGCCCCGGCACCCTCGTCGGAGCGGTCGGACTGCATGTGCGCGGCCCCGCCGCCTACGAGGTCGGCTACTGGACGGCCGCCGGGCACCGCGGCCGCGGGTACGCCGCCGAGGCCGTCGGCGCGGCCGCCCGCTGGGCCTTCACCGCGCTCGGCGCCGGCCGGGTCGAGTGGCGGGCCGAGGTCGGCAACGCCGGATCCCGGGCCGTCGCGGAGAAGGCCGGATTCCGCGTCGAGGGCGTCCTGCGGGCCGCCCTGGCGGTCCGCGGCACCTGGCGCGACTGCTGGGTGGGCGGCCTCCTCCCCGCCGACCTCGGCATGGAGTCCGCGCTCCCCCACCTCCCGGCCCGGGGCCACGGACCCGCTGTCAGTACCGCGTCCTAGGCTGCGGCCATGACCACCCCCGCCGCAGCAGCCGTGTCCCTCTCCGCCGACGAAGCCCGCAGGATCGCCCTGCGCGCCCAGGGGTTCCTCGGGGCCCCCGACCGGCGGGCCGGGGTGCGGGGCATGCTGCGCCGCCTCGGCGCCGTCCAGCTCGACACGATCTCGGTCCTGGCCCGCTCGCACGAGCTCGTCCCGTACGCCCGCCTCGGCGCGGTCGGCCGCGGGACCGTCGAGGCGGCGTACTGGTCGCAGGGCCACGCCTTCGAGTACTGGTCGCACGCGGCCTGCATCCTGCCCATGGAGGAGTGGCCCCACTTCGCCTTCCGGCGGCGCGCCAACCGGGCCCGCGGCCACCGCTGGCACATCCTCGCCGACCAGGACCGCTCCACCCGGGCCGTACGGGACCGCCTCCGGGCGGAGGGGCCGCTGACCTCGACCGGGCTGGGCGGCGCCAAGAACGGCGGCGAGTGGTTCCAGTGGTCCGAGACCAAGATCGCGGTGGAGTGGCTGCTCGACATCGGCGAGGTCGTCTGCACCGAGCGGCGCAGCTGGAAGCGCGTGTACGACCTGGCCGAGCGGGCCGTTCCCGGCGCCCTGTTCCACGACGGACTCGACGACCGGGAGTGCCTGCGCCGCCTGGTCGCGCTGGCCGGGCAGAGCCTGGGCGTCGGCACCCGCGCCGACATCGCCGACTACCACCGCCTCAAGGGCGAGCAGGTCGACGCGGTCATCGCGGACTCGGGCCTGGTCCCCGTCGAGGTCGAGGGCTGGGGCAAGCCGGCCTGGGCGGACCCGGCCGCCCTGGCCGCCGCCCCGCGCGGCCGCCACCGCACCACCCTGCTGTCCCCGTTCGACTCCCTGGTGTGGGACCGGGCGCGCACCGAGCGGGTCTTCGGCTTCACGCACCGGCTGGAGGCCTACGTCCCCAAGGCACAGCGGATACACGGCTACTTCGCGATGCCGCTGCTGGCGGGCGGGCGGCTGCGCGGCCGGGTCGACCCGGCCCGCGAGGGCAGCACGCTGGTGGCCCGGCAGCTGTCGCTGACCTCCCCCGGGGACGCCCGGCACATGGCGGCGGCCCTGCGCGAGGCGGCCGAGTGGGTCGGCTGCGACGCCGTCCGCGTCGAGCGCGCGGCCACTCCGCAGGAGGCGGCCGCCGTCACGGCGGAGCTGGCCGCGCTCTGACCGGTGCGCGCGGGCGGCCCCGGGGCTCTCCGGGGCCGCGCCCGGCAGGCCGCCGTGCTAGCGGATCTCCAGGATCTTCTCGCGCATGGCGTACACGACCGCTTCCATCCGGGAGTGCAGCTGGAGCTTCTCCAGGATGTTGCGGACGTGGTTCTTCACCGTGTTCTCGGAGATGAACAACTCCTTGGCGATGTCCCGGTTGTTCATCCCCGTCGCGACCAGCTTGAGGACCTCCAGCTCGCGGTCGGTGAGCCGCGGCGCCGGGACCAGCCGGCGCTCGTCGGTCCGCTGGATCATCGACTTGAACTCGGTCAGCAGCTTCGACGCCATTGAGGGGCTGATCTGCGACTGCCCGTCCGCCACCGCGCGGATCGCGGTGGCCACCTCGTCCGTGGAGATCTCCTTCAGCAGGTAGCCCGTCGCCCCCGCCTTGATCGCGTCGTAGAGGTCGGCCTCCTCGTCGCTGATCGTCAGCATGATGATCTTCGCGGAGGGGGCCACCTCCTTGATCGAGGTGCATGCCTCGATCCCGCCGCGGCGCGGCATCCGCACGTCCATCAGCACGATGTCCGGCAGCAGGTCCGCCGCCTTGTCCACCGCCTCCGCTCCGTCCCCGGCCTCGCCGACGACCTGGATGTCCTCCTCGTGCGCGAGGACGATCTCCAGCCCGCGCCGGAACAGGGCATGGTCGTCGACGACGAGCACCCGGATCGGCTCACCGCCGTCTTCGCCGCGCTCCGGCCCGAAACCGTCCGCCATCGTTCCTCCCCCTGCACGTACCGAGCTGCCGGCCAACGCCGCGGGCAGGCCCGCGGGTTGACTGCCCGCCATGATTCCATGCCCGCGGTTCCCGGCGCGGGCGCCCGGACGGCGACCGGCGCATACCGGTCATCCGCAGCCGGGCCGCCCGGTCACGGCGGTGCCCCCGCCGGACACCGAGGCGTCCGGCGGGGGCACCGCGCGGAAATCCGGTGCGGCCTCAGCCGCCGAGCGCGCCGCCCGCGCCCCCTGCACCGGCCTCGCCGTTGCTGGAGGCCTGGTCGGAGTTGAGGTGGATCACGCCGTAGTCGTAGCCGTGGCGCCGGTAGACGACGCTCGGCATCTTGGTGTCGGAGTCGACGAACAGGTAGAAGTCGTGGCCGACCAGCTCCATCTCGTACAGGGCCTGGTCGAGCGACATGGGTGAAGCCGAGTGCGTCTTCTCGCGGACGATGAGCGGGCCTTCGCCCTGCACCTCCAGCGATCCGATGCGGGTGGTCGGGATCGCGTCCGCCTCGTCGGCGGAGACCGGCTGGCCGCTCCCGTTCAGGGTCGCGGCGTCCGGCACCGCGTCGGCGACTTCGGCCGCGGAGAGGCGGCCTGCGCCGCGGCGGCTGTGCCGCTTGTCGTGCTGCCTGCGCAGCCGGGACTCGAGCTTCTCGTGTGCGAGGTCGAGCGCCGCGTACGGGTCGGCCGCGGCGGCTTCCGCACGGATCACCGGTCCGCGCGAGCGCAGGGTGATCTCCACACGGTCGGAACGGTCGGCCTGGCGCGGGTTGTGCTCCTTGGACACCTCGACATCCAGGCTGATGACCTTGCCGTCATACTTCTGGATCTTGTCCACGTTGAGCTTCTCCGCAACGTGCTTGCGGAACCGCTCGGGCACCTCGGTCTTGCGGCCCTTGACGACGATGTCCACGCAGAACTCCGTTCCCGGATAGCTCCGCCTCGCGGCGAAGCGTCTCCCTTTCGCACCAGGCTCCGGTGTTCACCGGAGCCTCGGACTTGGCGACTTTCACCTCCTCCTCCCCCATCGGCAAGATCTACACCCCACCGACTTCGGAGTCGAGAGACAGCCTCTGACACGAAGATTCAAGACCTGCGAAACGTGCGATCCGGTGCGAATCCCAGGGTCGCCAGTTCCTTACAACCGAACATATCTCTCCAAGACGGTTGTCGGCACCCGCTACCGGAACGTACCTCCGTTCAGGAGCTTTCTCCCTCTCACTACCTGCAACGATGCGCCTTCCCCTGCAGTTCCAAATCTATTCACCCAAGGGTTGGTCTGTCTGTGCAAACGGCGGGATTCGTACGAACGCCCCATGCGGAGCGGCCACCACGGCCGCCCCCTGCGCCTCGCCCAGGCCCGCCCCCGCGAGGGCCCGCGCCGCCTCGGCGAGCGTCGCCCCCGTCGTCGCCACGTCGTCGACCAGCACGATCCGCGCCCCGGCCGCAAGACGCCCCGCGCCCCGGCACACCCCGAGCGCCCCGGCCAGGTTCGCCCGCCGCTCCCGGGCACCCAGCCCGGCCTGGTCGGCCACCGGCCGCACCTGCCGCAGTACGGGCGCCACCCGCGCGGCCACCCCGGCCCGCCGCAGCCGCCCCGCCGCGGCCAGCGCGGTGCGCCGCACCGGATCGTGCCCCCGCGCCCGTACCTGCGCCCGCGCCGACGGCACGGGGACCAGCACCACCCCGGGTGCCGCCCCGGCCGCAGACTGCGGCAGCGCCGCGCGGACCGCCCAGGCCAGCGCCCCGCCGAGCGGCCCGGCCAGCGGCAGCGCCCCGCGCTCCTTGTGGGCGAGCAGCACGGCCCGTACGGGGCCCCCGTACGCGGCGGCCGCGTACACCGCGGGCAGCCCCGGCGGGCAGCCCGCCGGAACGACCCGGCCGGCCGGGCCCGCGGCGAGCGCCCGCGCGCATGCCGCGCACAGCACCTCCCGCGCCGCCCCGCAGCCCGCGCAGCACGGCGGCAGGACCAGGCCCGACAGCTCCCGCCACCACGCGCGCATGCCTCCACGGTGCCGGGCAGGACGCCGCTCCGCCACCCCTGTGGACAACGGGACCGGTCAGCCGGTCAGCCCGTCAGCCCGGGTACACCGGGGCCCGGCCGAGCGCGATCGTGCGCCACTGCGCGCCCGGCGGCAGCCACACGATGCCGTCGTCCTCGGACCAGGCCACGACCGGCTTCTTGTCGTCGTCCGCGGCGGCCACCGCGATCAGCCCGGTCGCCCCCGGCAGGCTCGCCGCGACCATCGAGCCGTCCGCCAGCATCGAGCGGGCCTGCACGACGCCGCCCTTCTCCCGGCCCACCACGAGCAGCCGCCCGCGCGGCGCCCAGCTCAGCGCCGTGACGTCGGCCATCTGCGGGGCCGCCGGGCGCAGTTCCCGCACCGTCACCGGCGGCGCGGCCGCCACCGCGGGCTTGCCGCCCTCGGGCCGCTCGATGCGCCCGATGTAGAGGCTCTTGAGGTTGCCCTTCTGCACCAGCAGCGCGAGGCGCACCCCGTCCGGGGCGGCCCTCACGGCGGTGATCCGGCCGTCCAGCCCGGCCACCTCGACCTTCTGCGCGACGGAGGTCCCCGCCGGCACCCGGTACAGGGCCGGCGCCTGCGGGTCCTGGTCGGCGACCCACACGTCGCCGGCCGCGTCGAAGCTGGGCGTGCTCAGCCCGTTCGGCTTGGCGCCCTTGGCGGTGAGCACCGGCGCCGGCATCGGCCCGGCAGTCGTCAGGTTGACCAGGTACATGCCCCGGCCGTCCTCGGAGACCGCGGCCGCCCGCTTCTCGTCGTACGAGACCGCGGCCGAGGCGGCCTTGAACGCCGGGCTGCCCGACAGCGGGCCCGGCACGGGCTCGGCCCGGTACTGCTGGTCCTCGCTGTTGACGTCGAGCTTCATCCGCACGAAGCGGCTCTCGGCGTCGACGTAGTACTGGTAGTCGGGGCTCGGCACGCGGTGCGCGATGGCCGAGGCGCCCGCGTCCGTCACCGAGCACAGCAGGGAGCGGTCGGAGCGCAGCAGCTCCACCCGCTCCAGCCGGGACGCCGCCAGTTCCTTGACGGTGAACAGCATTTGCGTGGCCATCTTCTGGCACTGCGGCTGCGCGACGTCGTCGACCTTCCGGTTCAGCGGCACACGCAGGACGTTCTGCCCGTCGGTGGCGAGGGACTTGGTGCCCTCGCGCAGCTCCGTCCCCGTCGGGAAGCTCGAAGTGACCACCGGCCCCAGCCACTTGGACGGCCCGGCGAGCAGCGACTGCACCGTCTGCGTCGTGGGGTCCATCCGCGAGTCCGGGTCGCTGCGCTGGCGTACGTACACCGGGTCGGCGACGAGGGTCCCCCCGGCGAAGTAGTACTTGTTCACCGGCATGTAGATGCGCTGGAAGTCCGACTCGCTGAGGACGAGGCTCGCCGGCGGGGTCTGGATCCGCCACTGCTTGTTCTCCTGCACGAGCTGCAGGGTCTCCTCGTAGCGGCTGTCCTCGGGGGCCGGCTGGTACGCGCTGCGCTCGTCCACGGTCGCGAGGCGCTTGCCGGCCATCTTGAAGCGGGGCCCCGGGCCGTCCTTGTCGCCGGGCAGGGAGAAGCGGTCGATGCCCGCCGACAGCACGGTGACGCCCGTGCTGGGCCGCCACGTCCGCGCCGCGTCCTCGGTGAGGTACTTCCGGGCGGTCTGCAGCTGCGGGTCGTCGCTGGTCATGGCCTCCAGGAAGCCGTCGACGATCTCGGTCGGGCCCGCCTTGTCGGCCGGCGGCACACCGAAGACCCGCACCTGCGAGTCCACGCCCTGCGAGGCCCGCACCTCGCGGATCTCGCCGCTGACCGGCATGGACGCGCAGCCGGCCAGCAGCAGCACGCCCGCGCCGAGCGCGCAGGCGCGGGCGGCCGCCGGCCGGCGCCCGGTGCGGGCGCCGCCGCGCCCCGCGGGCGGCCCGGCCTCGGCTCGTACGGGCTCTGCGCCCACCGGCTCAGCGTCCACCTGCTCCATCCTCCTGTGCTGCCTGGTCGGCGGGGCGGGCCACGACGCGGGCACCGCTGCCGGGCAGGGCCGTCGGGTCGGCCGGCACCGGCACGGCCCCGCCGACCGGCGGCCGGGGCGGTATCGCCGAGCGGTCGGTGCGCGCGGGCGCCTGCGCCTGCGGCCCCTTCGGCCGGTCGGCAGCGCCGGCCGCGGCGCGGGCCCGGTTGGCCCGCGAGTCCTCGGGCTCCAGCGGGATCGGGGAGCCGCGCAGCGGCTCGTCGGCGGTCCGCGGCAGCGTCAGCCGGAACTGGGAGCCGCCGCCGGGCTCGCCCCAGGCCTGGAGCCAGCCGCCGTGCAGGCGGGCGTCCTCGACGGCGATGGACAGGCCCAGGCCGGTGCCGCCGGTGGTGCGGGCGCGGGCCGGGTCGGCCCGCCAGAAGCGGTTGAAGACACGGGTCGCCTCGCCGGGCTTGAGGCCGACGCCGTAGTCCCGTACGGCGATGGCGACGGCGCCGCCCGCGGAGGCGAGGCGCACCACCACGTCGCGGCCCTCGCCGTGCTCGACGGCGTTGACGACGAGGTTGCGCAGGACGCGCTCCACGCGCCGGGCGTCGGCCTCGGCGATGACCGGCTGGGTGTCGCCCAGCACCCGGATCCGGGTGCCCTTGTGCTCGGCGAGCGGCTCGGCGCCCTCGACGACCCGGTGGACGACGTCGCGCAGGTCGATCGGCTCGGCCTCCAGCGCGGCGGCGCCCGCGTCGAAGCGGCTGATCTCCAGGAGGTCGGCCAGCAGCGACTCGAAGCGGTCGAGCTGCCCGGCGAGGAGTTCCGCGGAGCGGGCGGTGACCGGGTCGAAGTCGACGCGGGCGTCGTGGATGACGTCGGCGGCCATCCGCACGGTGGTCAGCGGGGTCCGCAGCTCGTGCGAGACGTCGGAGACGAACCGGCGCTGCATCCGCGACAGCTCCTCCAGCTGCTGGATCTTGCCCTGGAGGCTCTGCGCCATCTTGTTGAAGGCCTCGCCGAGGCGGGCGATGTCGTCCTCGCCGGTGACCTTCATCCGCTCCTGCAGCCGCCCGGCCGACAGCCGCTCGGCGATGCCCGCGGCCATCCGCACCGGGGTGACGATCTGCCGGACCACGAGCCAGGCGATGGCGCTGAGCAGCACGACGACGAACAGGCCGGCGGTGGCGATGGTCGACTTGACCAGGTTCAGCGACTCCTCCTCCTGCGTCAGCGGGAAGAGGTAGTACAGGTCGTAGGGGTCGCCGTTGATGTCGGTGAGCCGCTTCCCGACGACCAGCGCGGGCTCGGGGTCCTTGTCGCCGGCCCCGGCCGTGTACTTGATCTGCGAGAACGTCTTGAACGTGCCGGTGGCGTGGTTCACGGCGTGCCGCAGCGCCGGCGGGACGCTCGCGGTCGGGTCGACGTTGCCGGAGGCGCGGGCGCCCTTGACGCCGGATGCGCCGGGACCGCCGGGCCGGCCGACGCCGCCCGCGGCAGGGCCGCCCGGGGCGCCCGTGCCGACGCCGAGCGCGACCACCTCGAAGGCTGTCTGGCCGCCGCTCGCGAGCTGCTTGACCAGCGAGTTCATCCAGGTACTGGCGTCCCGGCCGACCTTGTTGTCGGTGGCGTCGGGGCCGTCGACCGTCGCCGGGGTGTTCGCCTTCTCCTGCGCGACGGCGAAGCCGCCCGCGGCCTGGCTCTGCGCCGCCTCCTCCTTCGCCTCGAGAAGGCCCGTGCTGACCTGCGCGATGACGACGACGCCGAGCGCGAGCACGACGGTCAGCGACATCAGCATGGTCGCGGCGACGACCCGCAGCTGGATGTTGCGCCGCCACAGCCGGACAGCCGGAAGCAGCGGCCGCCGTACGAGGCGTACGAGCAGCCGCAGCACGGGACCGCCGGGCGCTCCGTCCTGGAGCAGCCGGCCGCCCCGCAGGGCCCCCCAGCGGGAGCCGCCCCGCGGCCTGCCGGACATCACGTCAGCTCGGTCCTGCCTTGTAGCCGACACCGCGCACCGTCACGACGATCTCGGGGCGCTCCGGATCCTTCTCGACCTTGGAGCGCAGGCGCTGGACGTGCACGTTGACCAGGCGGGTGTCCGCCGCGTGCCGGTAGCCCCACACCTGCTCCAGCAGCACCTCGCGGGTGAAGACCTGCCAGGGCTTGCGGGCGAGCGCGACCAGCAGGTCGAACTCCAGCGGCGTCAGCGCGATCGAGCTGCCGTCGCGCTTGACGGAGTGCCCGGCCACGTCGATCACGAGGTCGCCGATGGTCAGCTGCTCCGGAGCCGGCTCCTCCGAGCGGCGCAGGCGCGCCCGGATGCGGGCCACCAGCTCCTTCGGCTTGAACGGCTTGACGATGTAGTCGTCGGCCCCGGACTCCAGGCCCACCACGACGTCCACCGTGTCGCTCTTCGCCGTGAGCATCACGATCGGCACCCCGGACTCGGCCCGGATGAGCCGGCAGACCTCTATGCCGTCCCTCCCGGGCAGCATCAGGTCCAGCAGCACCAGGTCCGGTTTGACCTCCCGGAAGGCAGCCAGTGCCTTGTCGCCGTCCGCTACGAACGACGGCTCGAAACCTTCACCACGCAACACGATGCCGAGCATCTCGGCCAGTGCGGTGTCGTCGTCGACGACAAGGACGCGTCCCTTCATGCTTGACATCATCCCATTAGCCAATCGTTACCAGGCGGTGAGCTGCCCCACAGCCAGAATGGCCGGAAACCGCCCCTCGGCCCCGTGTGGAGATCACATCGCCCAGTCTGCCCCGGATCAGGGTGACAATTGAACCCGCAGGCGGCCCGGTACGGCGGGGGACGGCCCGCCCGCACGCTGTTCCCACGTGGCACGATGGCAGCCGACCAGCGCCCCCGCCCCCGGCAGGCACACGTGAAGGAGCGACGATGAACGACTCTCCGGGCTGGGCCGCGCCCGGATCCTCTCCGTCCGACGGCGAGCGGCCCGGCGCACCCGACTCCCCCGGGCCCGGCTCCGACGCCCGGCCCCCCGCAGAAGGCCGCAAGTGGGCCGAGCGCCAGCCGCCTCCCGGCGACTGGCAGAGCCCCGGCGCCCCGCAGACCCCCGAGCCCCCGGCCGGCCCGCAGCAGCCCGCGCCCGGCGGCTGGAACCGCGGCGGCACCGGCCCCGGCAGCCCGTACGGCTACCCCGGCGGCCCCGGCCGGTGGGGCAAGCCCCCGGCCGCCAAGCCCGGCGTCATCCCGCTGCGCCCCCTCGACATGGGCGAGATCCTCGACGGCGCCGTCGCCACCATGCGACGCCACTGGCGCTCCGTCTTCGCGATCACCCTCGTCATCGCCACGGTCGTCCAGATCACCGACGTCCTGCTGAAGAAGTACGCCTTCCCGGCCGTCCCCGTGATGAGCGAGGAGCCGGACCTGCAGGAGCTCGTCGACTCGCTCACCGACACGCTCCTGTCGAGCCTGGGCACCGCCTTCGTCCAGTTCATCGCCGGAATCCTGGCGACCGCCCTGCTCACCATGGTCTTCAGCCGGGCCGTCATCGGCCGCGCCTCGTCCGTCGGCGAGGCCTGGCGCGACGCCCGCCCGCAGCTGCCGCGCCTGGCCGGCCTGGCCCTGGCCATCGGCCTGGGCGCCGCCGCCCTCGCCACCGTGCTGCTCCTGCCGGGCATCCTCACCCGGAGCACCGGCCTGCTCCTGCTCGGCGGGCTCGCCGCCCTGCCGCTGCTGCTCTGGCTCGCGATCAAGTTCACGCTGGCCTCGCCGGCGCTGATGCTGGAGAAGTCCGGCATCGTCACGGCCCTGCGCCGCTCCTCCAGGCTCGTCCGGGGCTCCTGGTGGCGGATCTTCGGCATCACGGCCCTGACCGCGATCATCACGCTCGTCGTGTCGTTCGTGATCCTGACGCCGATCAGCGCCCTGGCGCTGGTCATCGCCGGCGGCCTCGACGGCTTCGACCAGCAGACCCTGGCCACCAGCTGGCCGTTCCTGGTCATCTCCGGCATCGGCGCGGTCATCGTGCAGACGGTCACCATCCCGATGCAGGCCGGCGTCACCGTCCTCCTGTACGTCGACCAGCGCATCCGCCGCGAGGCCCTCGACCTGGAGCTGGCCCGCGCCGCCGGCCTGCACGAGTACGGCACGGACCCCGCGGCCCCGCCCACGGCCGGCTAGCCGCCCGTGGCGAGCAGGGGGGACCTCATCGCGGGCGCGGCGGCCGGGGAGACGCCGCCGGTCACGACACCTCGCGGCCCGGCCCGCGAGGCGGCCGAACGGGAACTGTCCGACCCGGCCTACCACCAGAACGACCCCGGGCTGCTGCGGCGCGCCCTGGACGCCTTCTGGGAGTGGCTCGGCGACCTCTTCGACCGGGCCGGCGCGGCCGCCCCCGGCGGCACCGCCGGCCTGGCCGCGGCGGCCGCCCTGGCCGTCCTCGCCGCGGCCGCCCTGTGGTGGCGGCTCGGCACACCGCGCCGGACCTCCGCCGGCGCGGCCGCCCTGTTCGCCGACGGCCCGCGCAGCGCCGCCGACCACCGCACCGCCGCCGAGGCCCACGCCGCGGCGGCCCGCTGGAACGAGGCCGTCCAGGAGCGCATGCGGGCCGTCGTCCGCTCCCTGGAGGAGCGCGCCCTCCTCGACCCGCGCCCCGGCCGCACCGCCGACGAGGCCGCCGCCGCGGCAGCGCCCGCCCTCCCCGGCCACGCCGACGCGCTGCGCGCCGCGGCCCGCACCTTCGACGACGTCGCCTACGGCGGCCGCACCGCCGACGCCGCCGCCTACGGCCGCCTCCGCGACCTCGACCTGGCCCTGGCCGAAACCCGGCCCCGCCTGACGGGCGGCCCGGCATGACCGCCGCCGCCCCGCGCCCGGCCTCCCCGCCCGAGCCCGCCGGCGGCACGTTCCGCCCGGCCGCGACACCGGCCGCGGTGTGGCGCCGCGCCCGCGGCCTGCTCCTCGCCCTCGCCGTCCTGATCACCGCGGGCGTCGTCCTCGCCGCCCTGGACCCGGGCGGCCGCCACGGCCGCCTCGACCCCCGCTCCGCGGACCCCTCGGGCACCCGGGCCGTCGCCGCGCTGCTCCGGGACCGCGGCGTGAGCACCCGTATCGTCACGACGGCGGACGCCGCCGCGGGCGCGGCCGGCCCCGGCACCACCCTGCTGGTCGCCCGCCCCGACCTGCTCGGCCCGCAGGCACGCGGCACGATCCGCTCCGCCGCCGACCTGTCCGGCGGCCGCACCGTCCTCCTGGCCCCGGGAGGCACCGCCCTGCGCGACCTCGCGCCCGCGGTGCACACCGCCGGCGCCTCCCGCACCGACACCCCCGCCCCCGACTGCGCGCTGCCCGCCGCCCGCACCGCGGGCCGCGCCGACACGGGTGGCGGCCTGCGGTACACGACGACGGCCGCGGGCGCGGCCGCCTGCTACCCGGACGGCGGCCGCCCGACCCTGCTCGTCCTGCCGTCGGCGACCGCGGGCGGCGACACCGTCGTCGCCGGCTCCGCCGCCTTCCTCCTCAACGAGGACCTGGCCCGCGAGGGCAACGCCTCCCTGGCCCTGCACCTGCTCGGCAGCCGCCCCGAACTCGTCTGGTACCTGCCCTCGCCCGCCGAGCTGCGGGACGGCGCGGGCGGCGACACCGCCCTCACCGACCTGATCCCGGCGGGCTGGCACTGGGCGCTCCTCCAGCTGCTGATCGCCGCCGTCCTGGCCGCCCTGTGGCGGGCCCGCCGCCTCGGCCCGCTCGTCACCGAACGCCTCCCCGTCGCGGTCCGCGCCTCGGAGGCCACCGAGGGCCGCGCCCGCCTCTACCGCAGGGCCGCCGCCCGGGAGCGCGCGGCGACGGTGCTGCGGGCCGCCGCCCGGGAGCGCCTCGCCGCCCTCGTGGGCGTACCGAAGTCCGGCTGCCACGACCCGGCGGTCCTCGTGCCGGCCGTGTCGGCGCGCGCTTCCGGCCCGGACCGGGACGCAGCGGCCCTGCTCTTCGGCCTCCCGCCCGCAACGGACGCGGCACTCGTCGCGCTCGCCGACCACCTCGACGCCCTCGAAAGAGAGGTCCGCTCCTCATGACGGCCACCACGGACAGCGCCCGCTCCGCCCTGGAGGCGATCCGCACCGAGATCGGCAAGGCCGTCGTGGGCCAGGACCCGGCGGTCACCGGTCTCGTCGTCGCCCTCCTGTGCCGCGGCCACGTCCTGCTGGAGGGCGTCCCGGGCGTCGCGAAGACCCTGCTGGTACGGGCCCTGGCGGCCTCCCTCGACCTCGGCACGAAACGCGTCCAGTTCACCCCGGACCTGATGCCGAGCGACGTGACGGGCTCGCTGGTCTACGACGCCCGCACCGCCGAGTTCTCCTTCCAGGAGGGCCCGGTCTTCACGAACCTGCTCCTCGCCGACGAGATCAACCGCACTCCTCCGAAGACGCAGTCCGCGCTGCTGGAGGCGATGGAGGAGCGGCAGGTGACGGTGGACGGCACCCCGCGCCGCCTGCCCGAGCCGTTCCTGGTCGCCGCGACGATGAACCCGGTCGAGTACGAGGGCACGTACCCGCTGCCCGAGGCGCAGCTGGACCGCTTCCTGCTGAAGCTGAACGTCCCGCTGCCCTCCCGCGCCGACGAGGTCGACGTCCTGACCCGGCACGCGGCGGGTTTCGACCCGCGCGACCTCGCGGCGGCCGGCATCCGCCCGGTGGCGGGACCGGAGGAGCTCCGGGCGGCCCGCGAGGCCGTCGCCGCCGTCGCCGTGTCGCCGGATATCGCCGGGTACGTCGTCGACGTATGCCGCGCCACCCGCGAGTCGCCGTCGCTGTCCCTGGGCGTCTCCCCGCGCGGCGCGACGGCCCTCCTCGCCGCGTCCCGCGCGTGGGCGTGGCTGACCGGCCGGGACTATGTCACACCGGACGACGTGAAGGCGCTGGCCCTGCCGACGCTGCGGCACCGGGTGCAGCTGCGCCCGGAGGCCGAGATGGAAGGTGTGACACCGGATGCGGTGCTGAACGCCGTCCTGTCCCACGTCCCCGTGCCCCGCTGATGGCCCTCACCGGACGCGCCGCCCTGCTGGCGGCCCTCGGCGCCCTCCCCGTCGGCCTGCTGGAGCCGTCCTGGGCGGGCATCCTCGCGGTGAACGGCCCGCTGGCCGCAGCCTGCGCCCTCGACTACGCGCTGGCGGCGCCGGTCCGCAGCCTGGTCCTGTCCCGCTCGGGCGACACGGCGGTCCGCCTGGGCGAGCCGGCCGAGGTCCACTTGTCGGTCACCAACCCGGGAACCCGCCCGCTGCGGGCCCGGATCCGCGACGCGTGGCCTCCGAGCAGCTGGCTGCCCGGCACCGAACAGGCGGCGTCCCGGCACACGCTGACGGTCCCTCCGGGCGAACGCCGCCGCGTGTCGACCCGTCTGCACCCCACCCGCCGCGGCGACCGCCACGCGGACCGGGTGACGATCCGCTCCTCCGGTCCTCTGGGCCTCGCCTCCCGCCAGGGCACGCACCGCATCCCCTGGACGGTGCGCGTCCTCCCGCCCTTCACGAGCCGCAAGCACCTGCCGTCCCGCCTGGCGCGCCTGCGCGAACTGGACGGCCGGACGAGCGTCCTGACGCGCGGTGAGGGCACCGAGTTCGACAGCCTCCGCGACTACGTCCCGGGGGACGACACCCGCTCGATCGACTGGCGCGCGACGGCCCGCAGGCACGGCGTCGCGGTCCGCACCTGGCGCCCGGAACGCGACCGGCACATCCTGGTCTGCCTGGACACGGGCCGCACCTCGGCCGGCCGCGTCGGCGACGCCCCCCGCCTGGACGCCTCGATGGATGCGGCCCTCCTCCTGGCGGCCCTGGCCGCCCGCGCCGGCGACCGCGTGGACCTCCTGGCCTACGACCGCCGGGTCCGCGCCCAGGTCCAGGGCCGCTCGGCGGGCGACGTCCTGCCGGCATTCGTGGACGCGATGGCCCCGCTGGAGCCGGAACTCATCGAGACGGACGCCCGCTCCCTCGTCTCCACGATCCTCCGCACGGCCCCCCGCAGCTCCCTGGTGGTCCTGCTGACCAGCCTGGAGGCGGCTCCGGTGGAGGAGGGCCTGCTCCCCCTGCTTCCCCGCCTGACCCAGCGCCACACGGTCCTCCTGGCCTCGGTCTCGGACCCGAAGGTGGCGGAGATGGCCCGCGCCCGCGGCACCCTGGACGCGGTCTACGAGGCCGCGGCCGCGGCCCAGTCCCAGGCCCAGCGCCTGCGCACCGCGGACCAACTGGCCCGCCACGGCGTCCACGTCGTGGACGCCGCCCCCGACACCCTGGCCCCCGCCCTGGCCGACGCCTACCTCGCCCTGAAGTCCGCCGGCCGCCTGTGAGGCCGGCGGTCCACGTCAACGATCGAGGACGAGGTGCTGCCGGATCACGCCGCATTCTCGTGTCGGCCCGCGAAGGCCTGACGGATCCTGCGCCCCATCTCCGCGCTCTCCTCGTCCGTCACTCGCACACCGAAGTGTTCGGCCATGTACTCACGCGCCCGTTCGGCCCGCTCGCGCCGCTCCTCGGGGGTGAGCGTGGACTCCGCAAACTCCTGCACGAGAGCTCTGATGGACGTGCCGCGGGACTCGGCGATGACCGCAAGGCGATCGCGCACCTCAGCCGACACTCGGATCATGGCATCGGACATGACCCGAATCAGCGGTGTACACATGCACGGCCGGTAAACGCAGGAAAGCCCCGCACCAGAGCTGGTGCGGGGCTTTCCCACAATGATTGTTCGGCGGCGTCCTACTCTCCCACAGGGTCCCCCCTGCAGTACCATCGGCGCTGAAAGGCTTAGCTTCCGGGTTCGGAATGTAACCGGGCGTTTCCCTAACGCTATGACCACCGAAACACTATGAAGTTGAACTCAAGCCGGCAATGGCGAGTTCGTTGCTTCAGAACTAACACAGTGGACGCGAGCAACTGAGGACAAGCCCTCGGCCTATTAGTACCAGTCAGCTCCACCCGTTACCGGGCTTCCACATCTGGCCTATCAACCCAGTCGTCTACTGGGAGCCTTACCCTCTCAAGGAGGTGGGAATACTCATCTTGAAGCAGGCTTCCCGCTTAGATGCTTTCAGCGGTTATCCCTCCCGAACGTAGCCAACCAGCCATGCCCTTGGCAGGACAACTGGCACACCAGAGGTTCGTCCGTCCCGGTCCTCTCGTACTAGGGACAGCCCTTCTCAATATTCCTACGCGCACAGCGGATAGGGACCGAACTGTCTCACGACGTTCTAAACCCAGCTCGCGTACCGCTTTAATGGGCGAACAGCCCAACCCTTGGGACCGACTCCAGCCCCAGGATGCGACGAGCCGACATCGAGGTGCCAAACCATCCCGTCGATATGGACTCTTGGGGAAGATCAGCCTGTTATCCCCGGGGTACCTTTTATCCGTTGAGCGACGGCGCTTCCACAAGCCACCGCCGGATCACTAGTCCCGACTTTCGTCCCTGCTCGACCCGTCGGTCTCACAGTCAAGCTCCCTTGTGCACTTACACTCAACACCTGATTGCCAACCAGGCTGAGGGAACCTTTGGGCGCCTCCGTTACCCTTTGGGAGGCAACCGCCCCAGTTAAACTACCCATCAGACACTGTCCCTGATCCGGATCACGGACCGAGGTTAGACATCCAGCACGACCAGAGTGGTATTTCAACGACGACTCCACAACCACTGGCGTGGCCGCTTCACAGTCTCCCACCTATCCTACACAAGCCGAACCGAACACCAATATCAAACTGTAGTAAAGGTCCCGGGGTCTTTCCGTCCTGCTGCGCGAAACGAGCATCTTTACTCGTAGTGCAATTTCACCGGGCCTATGGTTGAGACAGTCGAGAAGTCGTTACGCCATTCGTGCAGGTCGGAACTTACCCGACAAGGAATTTCGCTACCTTAGGATGGTTATAGTTACCACCGCCGTTTACTGGCGCTTAAGTTCTCAGCTTCGCCCCACCGAAATGGAGCTAACCGGTCCCCTTAACGTTCCAGCACCGGGCAGGCGTCAGTCCGTATACATCGCCTTACGGCTTCGCACGGACCTGTGTTTTTAGTAAACAGTCGCTTCTCGCTGGTCTCTGCGGCCACCCCCAGCTCAAGGTGCAAGACCTATCACCAGGAATGGCCCCCCTTCTCCCGAAGTTACGGGGGCATTTTGCCGAGTTCCTTAACCATAGTTCACCCGAACGCCTCGGTATTCTCTACCTGACCACCTGAGTCGGTTTAGGGTACGGGCCGCCATGAAACTCGCTAGAGGCTTTTCTCGACAGCATAGGATCATCCACTTCGCCACAATCGGCTCGGCATCAGGTCTCAACCTTGTATGAGGGACGGATTTGCCTACCCCTCGGCCTACACCCTTACCCCGGGACAACCACCGCCCGGGCTGGACTACCTTCCTGCGTCACCCCATCGCTTACCTACTACAAGTCCGGTTCGTCGGCTCCACCACTTCCCTTCACCCGAAGGATCCAGGACGGCTTCACGGACTTAGCATCGCTCGCCTCGATATTGGGCGTTTCAAAGCGGGTACCGGAATATCAACCGGTTGTCCATCGACTACGCCTGTCGGCCTCGCCTTAGGTCCCGACTTACCCTGGGCAGATCAGCTTGACCCAGGAACCCTTAGTCAATCGGCGCACACGTTTCTCACGTGTGTATCGCTACTCATGCCTGCATTCTCACTCGTGAACCGTCCACAACTCGCTTCCGCGGCTGCTTCACCCGGCACACGACGCTCCCCTACCCATCACAGCCTCCGTTGGGAGTATTGCTGCAATGACACGACTTCGGCGGTACGCTTGAGCCCCGCTACATTGTCGGCGCGGAATCACTTGACCAGTGAGCTATTACGCACTCTTTCAAGGGTGGCTGCTTCTAAGCCAACCTCCTGGTTGTCTCTGCGACTCCACATCCTTTCCCACTTAGCGTACGCTTAGGGGCCTTAGTCGATGCTCTGGGCTGTTTCCCTCTCGACCATGGAGCTTATCCCCCACAGTCTCACTGCCGCGCTCTCACTTACCGGCATTCGGAGTTTGGCTAAGGTCAGTAACCCGGTAGGGCCCATCGCCTATCCAGTGCTCTACCTCCGGCAAGAAACACACGACGCTGCACCTAAATGCATTTCGGGGAGAACCAGCTATCACGGAGTTTGATTGGCCTTTCACCCCTAACCACAGGTCATCCCCCAGGTTTTCAACCCTGGTGGGTTCGGTCCTCCACGAAGTCTTACCTCCGCTTCAACCTGCCCATGGCTAGATCACTCCGCTTCGGGTCTAGAGCGTGCAACTCAAACGCCCTGTTCGGACTCGCTTTCGCTACGGCTTCCCCACACGGGTTAACCTCGCTACACACCGCTAACTCGCAGGCTCATTCTTCAAAAGGCACGCAGTCACGAGGATCCGAAGATCCCGACGCTCCCACGGCTTGTAGGCACACGGTTTCAGGTACTATTTCACTCCGCTCCCGCGGTACTTTTCACCATTCCCTCACGGTACTATCCGCTATCGGTCACCAGGGAATATTTAGGCTTAGCGGGTGGTCCCGCCAGATTCACACGGGATTTCTCGGGCCCCGTGCTACTTGGGAGATGAGCAAGCAAGCCGTACAGATTTCAGCTACGGGGGTCTTACCCTCTACGCCGGACCTTTCGCATGTCCTTCGCCTATCCATACGGTTTCTGACTCGCCCAGCCGCCGGCAGACGACTGAAGCTCATTCCCACAACCCCGCATGCGCAACCCCTGCCGGGTATCACACGCATACGGTTTGGCCTCATCCGGTTTCGCTCGCCACTACTCCCGGAATCACGGTTGTTTTCTCTTCCTGAGGGTACTGAGATGTTTCACTTCCCCTCGTTCCCTCCACACTGCCTATGTGTTCAGCAGCGGGTGACAGCCCATGACGACTGCCGGGTTTCCCCATTCGGACACCCCCGGATCAAAGCTCAGTTGGCAGCTCCCCGGGGCCTATCGCGGCCTCTCACGTCCTTCATCGGTTCCTGGTGCCAAGGCATCCACCGTGCGCCCTTAAAAACTTGGCCACAGATGCTCGCGTCCACTGTGTAGTTCTCAAACAACGACCAGCCACCCGTCACACCCTGCCGAAACAGAGCTTTACCGGGGCCGGCACTGAAGACTAGCCAGACGGCCGTGCCTTCAGGACCCAACAACGTGCCAGGCACCCTCGTTCATCCGCATCCTCTTTCCACGCCGAAGCAGTACTCGAGAACCATCAGATCCGAAGATGCCAACTAATCAACGTTCCACCCATGAGCTGACCGTGCAGAACGTTTGCCTGCAATCGGTACTGTGCTCCTTAGAAAGGAGGTGATCCAGCCGCACCTTCCGGTACGGCTACCTTGTTACGACTTCGTCCCAATCGCCAGTCCCACCTTCGACGGCTCCCTCCACAAGGGTTGGGCCACCGGCTTCGGGTGTTACCGACTTTCGTGACGTGACGGGCGGTGTGTACAAGGCCCGGGAACGTATTCACCGCAGCAATGCTGATCTGCGATTACTAGCGACTCCGACTTCATGGGGTCGAGTTGCAGACCCCAATCCGAACTGAGACCGGCTTTTTGAGATTCGCTCCACCTCACGGTATCGCAGCTCATTGTACCGGCCATTGTAGCACGTGTGCAGCCCAAGACATAAGGGGCATGATGACTTGACGTCGTCCCCACCTTCCTCCGAGTTGACCCCGGCGGTCTCCTGTGAGTCCCCATCACCCCGAAGGGCATGCTGGCAACACAGGACAAGGGTTGCGCTCGTTGCGGGACTTAACCCAACATCTCACGACACGAGCTGACGACAGCCATGCACCACCTGTATACCGACCACAAGGGGGCACCCATCTCTGGATGTTTCCGGTATATGTCAAGCCTTGGTAAGGTTCTTCGCGTTGCGTCGAATTAAGCCACATGCTCCGCCGCTTGTGCGGGCCCCCGTCAATTCCTTTGAGTTTTAGCCTTGCGGCCGTACTCCCCAGGCGGGGAACTTAATGCGTTAGCTGCGGCACCGACGACGTGGAATGTCGCCAACACCTAGTTCCCAACGTTTACGGCGTGGACTACCAGGGTATCTAATCCTGTTCGCTCCCCACGCTTTCGCTCCTCAGCGTCAGTAATGGCCCAGAGATCCGCCTTCGCCACCGGTGTTCCTCCTGATATCTGCGCATTTCACCGCTACACCAGGAATTCCGATCTCCCCTACCACACTCTAGCCAGCCCGTATCGAATGCAGACCCGAGGTTAAGCCTCGGGCTTTCACATCCGACGTGACTGGCCGCCTACGAGCTCTTTACGCCCAATAATTCCGGACAACGCTTGCGCCCTACGTATTACCGCGGCTGCTGGCACGTAGTTAGCCGGCGCTTCTTCTGCAGGTACCGTCACTTTCGCTTCTTCCCTGCTGAAAGAGGTTTACAACCCGAAGGCCGTCATCCCTCACGCGGCGTCGCTGCATCAGGCTTTCGCCCATTGTGCAATATTCCCCACTGCTGCCTCCCGTAGGAGTCTGGGCCGTGTCTCAGTCCCAGTGTGGCCGGTCGCCCTCTCAGGCCGGCTACCCGTCGTCGCCTTGGTAGGCCATTACCCCACCAACAAGCTGATAGGCCGCGGGCTCATCCTTCACCGCCGGAGCTTTCCACCGCGGAAGATGCCTTCCGCAGTCGTATCCGGTATTAGACCCCGTTTCCAGGGCTTGTCCCAGAGTGAAGGGCAGATTGCCCACGTGTTACTCACCCGTTCGCCACTAATCCCCTCCCGAAGGAGGTTCATCGTTCGACTTGCATGTGTTAAGCACGCCGCCAGCGTTCGTCCTGAGCCAGGATCAAACTCTCCATGAATGTTTACCGGTCATCCGGTGCACACACACGTAGAGCGGGCCAGCCATGTCGGAATAGGACCGACTGACCACTGCGTCCTCGCTGTGTTGTTGCCTGCAAGCACTTCCAGAGGAAGCCTCACAGGTCTTTTTCAAAGGAACCTCATCCACCGGAGTGGACGGGGTATCAACTTCTGGCGTTGATTTTTGGCACGCTGTTGAGTTCTCAAGGAACGGACGCTTCCTTTGTACTCACCCGCAGTAACACTTACTGGGGCTTTCCTCCGGGCTTTCGTTCTTCTTTCCTGCGTTTCCGACTCTATCAGAGTCTTTCGCGCTCCGCTTTCCGGGGTTTTCGCTTTCGCGCTTTCCCTTTCCGGCGGTTCCGACTCTATCAGAAGTTTTCCACCGGATTTACCGGCTTCGGATTCCCGATGGCGAGTCGAGTGCACTCCGGTGGAATTCACGATTCCTGCGGAGGCGAGAGAGATGTTAAACCGCTGCTGCCGAACTGTCCAGTTCGAGGCAACCGTTCGAATCTACCTCCCCGTCGCGACCGTGTCAACGGCCGTTCCGGGACGACGAGGAGACTAGCAGCTGACCGGCCCTGCACGCACATCAGGCCGCCGTGGGCAGCGACGCGGTGCGGTCCGCGGCCTCCACGTCGCCCACCTCGCCGGCCCGTGCCGCCCGGCCGCCGAGGACGTACACGTACGCCAGGAACACCGCCTCCGCGGCGACGCCGATCGCGATCCGCGCCCATGTCGGCAGGCCGGACGGGGTCACGAAACCCTCGATCAGGCCGGATACGAACAGGACCGCCGCGAGCCCGACGGCCATGCCGAGCGCGGCCCGGCCCTGTTCGGCGAGGGCGGCGCGGCGGGTGCGCGGGCCGGGGTCGATGACCGTCCAGCCCAGCCGCAGGCCGGTGCCCGCGGCGACGAACACCGCGGTCAGTTCGAGCAGGCCGTGCGGCAGGATCAGGCCGAGGAAGACGTCGAGCCGGCCCGCGGAGGCCATCAGCCCGAGCCCCACCCCCAGGTTCGCCATGTTGAGGAAGAGGATCCACAGCACCGGCAGCCCCAGGAACGCGCCCGCGACCAGGCAGACCGCCGCCGCCTGGGCGTTGTTCGTCCACACCTGCGCCGCGAACGACGCCGCCGGGTGGCTGGAGTAGTACGCCTCGTACCCGCCGCCGGGCTCCGTCATCGCCCGCAGCTCCTCCGGCGCGGCGATGGACGCCTGCACCTCCGGGTTCATTGCGACCCACCAGCCGATCAGCACCCCGAGCAGCGTGGACAGCACCGCGGTCGGGATCCACCAGCGCCGGCTGAGGTAGACGGCGGCAGGGAAGGCGGAGGTGAAGAAGCGGGCGGCGTCCCGCCAGCCCGCGCGCCGGGTCCCGGTGACGGTGGCGCGCGCCCGGGCGACGAGCTGGGTGAGCCGGCCTGTCAGCACCGCGTCGGGCGTGCTCGACTGGATCAGCGACAGGTGGGTGGACGCCCGCTGGTACAGGGCGACCAGTTCGTCCGCCTCCGCGCCGGTGAGCCTGCGGCCGCGGCCGAGCAGCTGTTCCAGGCGGTCCCACTCCGCGCGGTGGGCCGTGACGAAGACGTCGAGATCCATCCGGTTGCCGCTCCCCCTGCTCCGGCGTACTTCTTCCACGGCCAGCTTGGCAGACTGGTCGCCGAGGGGCGGGTCCGGCCGGGGAGAGGGTGCGCAGCGTGAGCGATCTGGTGACGGGGGACGCGGTCGTCCTGGGGCTGCGGCCCGCGCGGCTGCCGAGCCGTGGGCTCGCCTACTGCCTGGACATCGCCGTCTACCTGTCGGGCTATGTGGCCGTCGCGGTCGGGCTGGCCTTCGCGACGGCCTCGCTGGACGAGGCGGCGCAGGCCGCCGTCGCGGTGTCGGGTTTCGTGCTGGGACTGGTCGGCGTCCCGATCGCGGTGGAGACGCTCAGCGGGGGCCGGTCCCTCGGCAAGCTGGCCTGCGGGCTGCGGGTGGTCCGGGACGACGGCGGGCCGATCCGGTTCCGGCACGCGCTGGTGCGCGGGGCCATGGGGGTCGTGGAGCTGCTGCTGACGTTCGGGGCGGTGGCGTGCACGGCCTCGCTGGTGTCGGAGCGGGGCCGGCGGGTCGGGGACGTGTTCGCGGGGACGCTCGTCGTCCGGGAGCGGGTGCCGCGGCAGCAGGTGATGCCGGTGCCGCCTCCGCCGCCCTGGCTGGCGGGGCGGTTCACGGGGCTGGACCTGTCTGCGGTGCCGGAGGGGCTGTGGCTGGCGGTACGCCAGTACCTGACGCGGATGGGCCAGCTGGATCCGCAGGTCGGTGCGGCGATGGCGGCGCGGCTCGCAGACGACCTGGCGGCCCGTACGGGGGCGCCGGTGCCGGCCGGGGTTCCGGCGGCGGCGTACCTGATGGCGGTCGTGCACGAGAGGCAGTCGCGGGACGCCGCGCGGGCCTTCGGGCCCGCGGCCGGCGCGGTGCCGGGCGCGGGCGCCGGTGCGTACGCCCCCGCCCCGCCGCCACCGGCGTACGGGACTCCCGCGCCGTTCGGGACGTACGGGACGCACGCGGCCCCTGTGCCTGCCGGCCTCCCGGCCCCGGCCACCCCGGCTCCCGCCCCGCCGGCCCCTGGGCGGGGCACCGGCTTCGCCCCGCCCGGGTAGGGCTGTCGGGGGGTGCGCCTAGGCTGCGGCCATGTCAGTCAACATCGATCTCGCCTTCGCCGTGACCGGGCTCGCGGACCGCCGGCAGGCCGAGGACGTCGTCCGGGCCGTGCAGGAGCTGCTGTACGACGAGTCGCTGGAGAACCAGGTCAGCCACGGCTGGTCCGTGGACGACGCCGGTGCGTTCTTCGTCTCCGGGGAGTCGGACCACCCGCTCGGCATCACCCGCTTCTACCTCTGGCAGCCGCACTTCGAGGGCCTGTTCGCGGCGACGGTCGCCGGTGTGGCCCCCGCGGCCGCGCACGAGATCCGCTGGGGTTACCCGGACGAGGAGTACTGACCGGCGGCGGCCCCCGCGCCTGCGCCGGCGGTCAGGCCGGGAAGGCCGACGGCGGCGTCTCCAGGTGTTCCAGTTCGACTCCGGGTGCGGACAGGACGACGTCGCCCGCGATGTGCACGGAGTGGACCTCGCCGGTGTCCAGGGCGGTGACCCGGTACTCGTCGACGACGAGCGGCCCGCTGTCGGTGTCGTGGACGCTGCTGCCGGCGAGCTGCCAGGCCTGGTCGACCGTACGCGGCGCCAGCACGGGGTCGGTCAGCGCCACGAGCCGGACGCGGGTCGCGGCGGCCCCCTCGGCCGGCCGGAGCAGGCGTGCGGTGGCGACGAGGAAGGCCGGGGACGTGCCGGTGAACGCGGCGGCGGGGGCGTTGCCCTCGGCGGCCTCGGCGCCGGCGGGGTCGGAGCGGACCCAGGTCACCCCGTCGATGGCGGCGCCGCGGACCTGCCAGCCGGCGAGGGCCAGTTCCACGCGGATGGGGCGGCCGAGTTCGTCGACGGCGAGGTCGACGGAGCCGCGGTGGCCGCCGTCCGGGCCGGTCAGCTGGGAGACGTAGCGCCAGCCGGAGGGGCCGGGGGCGCAGTGGAAGTGCTCCTCGCCGAGCAGGGCGTGGTCGTGCGGGTCGTGGAGCGAGTAGCGGCCGCGGGGCATGGCGGGGGGGTCCTTGCTGTGCGTGCGTACGGGGCAGGCCCCCGGCACGGGTGCCGGGGGCCTGGCTCGGTGCTGCCGGGGCAGCGGTGCTGCGGTTCCGCGGAAGGGGCCGGCGGGCGCCGGCCCGCCCGGCGGATCAGTAGCGGTAGTGGTCCGGCTTGTACGGGCCCTCGACCTGGACGCCGATGTACGCGGCCTGCTCCGGGCGGAGCGTCGTCAGCTTGACGCCGAGCGCGTCGAGGTGGAGGCGGGCGACCTTCTCGTCCAGGTGCTTGGGCAGCGTGTAGACGTCGGTCGGGTACTGCTCCGGCTTCGTGAAGAGCTCGATCTGGGCCAGGGTCTGGTCCGCGAAGGAGTTCGACATGACGAAGGAGGGGTGGCCCGTCGCGTTGCCGAGGTTCAGCAGGCGGCCCTCGGACAGCACGATGAGGACCTTGCCGTCGGGGAAGGTCCAGGTGTGGACCTGCGGCTTGACCTCGTCCTTGACGATGCCCTCGATCTTCGCCAGGCCGGCCATGTCGATCTCGTTGTCGAAGTGGCCGATGTTGCCGACGATGGCCTGGTGCTTCATCTTGGCCATGTCCGAGGCCATGATGATGTCCTTGTTGCCGGTCGTCGTGATGAAGATGTCGGCGGTCTCGACGACCTCGTCCAGGGTGGTCACCTGGTAGCCGTCCATCGCCGCCTGCAGGGCGCAGATGGGGTCGATCTCGGTGACGATGACGCGCGCGCCCTGGCCGCGGAGGGACTCGGCGCAGCCCTTGCCGACATCGCCGTAGCCGCAGACGACGGCGGTCTTGCCGCCGATGAGGACGTCGGTGGCGCGGTTGATGCCGTCGATGAGGGAGTGGCGGCAGCCGTACTTGTTGTCGAACTTCGACTTGGTGACGGCGTCGTTCACGTTGATGGCGGGGAAGAGCAGGGTGCCTTCCTGCATCATCTCGTACAGGCGGTGGACGCCCGTCGTGGTCTCCTCGGTGACACCGCGGATGTCGGAGGCCAGCTGCGTCCACTTCTGCGGGGACTCGGCCAGGGTGCGGTTCAGCAGCGTGAGGATGTGGCCGTACTCCTCGGAGTCCGCGGTGGACGGGTCCGGGGCCGCGCCGGCCTTCTCGAACTCGACGCCCTTGTGGACGAGGAGGGTGGCGTCGCCACCGTCGTCGAGGATCATGTTCGGGCCGCCGGTGGGGGTGTTCGGCCAGGTCAGCGCCTGCTCCGTGCACCACCAGTACTCCTCCAGCGTCTCGCCCTTCCAGGCGAAGACGGGGACGCCCTGCGGGTTCTCCGGGGTGCCGTTCGGGCCGACGGCGATGGCGGCGGCCGCGTGGTCCTGGGTGGAGAAGATGTTGCAGGAGGCCCAGCGGACCTCGGCGCCGAGCGCGACCAGGGTCTCGATCAGGACGGCGGTCTGCACGGTCAT
Organism: Streptomyces globosus; assembly: GCF_003325375.1. Taxonomy (GTDB): domain Bacteria; phylum Actinomycetota; class Actinomycetes; order Streptomycetales; family Streptomycetaceae; genus Streptomyces; species Streptomyces globosus_A. The sequence goes on from NZ_CP030862.1 coordinate 6,094,296, forward strand.
GTGCAGCGAGCCGGTGATGCGGGCGCCCGCCAGCGGCTGCGCCTCCGCGTACTCGCGGCGGATCGACATCAGACCCGGCATCTCGTGCTCCGCCAGGGTGATCTCCTTGCGGCCGAAGGCGGCAAGGGAAAGGTCTGCGACCTTGAAGTCCATGGGTGCTGCTCTCCTCATGGTTCGAGAGGTGGGTACGGCTGAGCCGCGCATCGCCGGAGGCGGTGCACCGGGCACTCAGTCCGTCGGGGGCCCTCTCTCCCCTCGGCCGGTCGCGGGACCGCCCGACCGCCATCAGCAGCGACGCCTGACACTGATGACGAATCTACACCGAGCCGGGGGGCGAGCCCCAGTGCACCCGGGAATCCGCGGTCGTACGGGCCCGCGTGCGCGGGCCGCCCGGGGGCGGGTGCGGGAACGCCCCCGCGGGGGGTCGCAGGGGCGTTCGGGCGGTGCCGGGGGCCGGTCAGCCGGCGGGCTTGGCGAGGGGGTCCGCGCCGGCGGCTGCCTCGGCGGCCTTGTAGATGTCCGGCTCCAGGTAGATCACGCGGGCGATCGGGACGGCCTCGCGGATGCGGGCCTCGGCGGCGTCGATCGCCTCGGCGACGCGGGCGGCGGTCTCGTCGTGCCGGACGGCGATCTTCGCGGCGACGAGGAGCTCCTCGGGGCCGAGGTGGAGGGTGCGCATGTGGATGAGGCGGGTGACGCTGTCGCCGTCGACGACGGCCGCCTTGATCTTCTCGATGTCGTCGATGCCGGCGGCCTCGCCGAGGAGCAGCGACTTCGTCTCGGCGGCCAGGACGATCGCGATGAGGATGAGCAGGATGCCGATCGCGAGGGTGCCGATGCCGTCCCAGACGCCGTTGCCCGTCAGGAGGGCGAGGCCGACGCCGACGAGGGCGAGGACGAGGCCGACGAGCGCGCCGAGGTCCTCCAGCAGCACGACGGGCAGTTCGGGCGCCTTGGCGCGCTTGACGAACTGGCGCCAGGTCAGGCCGCCGCGCACCTCGTTCGACTCCTTGATCGCGGTGCGGAAGGAGAAGGTCTCCGCGATGATCGCGAAGACGAGGACGCCGACGGGCCAGTACCAGGCCTCGATCTCGTGCGGGTGCTTGATCTTCTCGTAGCCCTCGTAGATGGCGAACATGCCGCCGACGGTGAAGAGCACGATCGAGACGAGGAACGCGTAGATGTAGCGCTCCCGCCCATACCCGAAGGGGTGTTCCGCGGTGGCCTCGCGCTTGGCCTTCTTGCCGCCGAGGAGCAGCAGCCCCTGGTTGCCGGAGTCCGCCAGCGAGTGGACGCTCTCGGCGAGCATCGACGACGAGCCACTGAAGACGAAGGCCACGAACTTGGCTGCGGCAATGGCGAGGTTGGCGGAGAGTGCCGCCACGATCGCCTTGGTTCCGCCCGACGCGCTCATGGGTGCTGGTTGTCCCTTCCTCGGTACGGCGGCCCTGGCCGGGGCGCCGCGCTACGGCCGCACATTCTTGCAGCCGCCGCGGCCGGCCCCGGCCTCAGAGGACGACGGTGGCGCGGAAGACGGTGCCGGGGCCGGACAGTTCGACGGACTCGCCGGCCGGGACGAACACCGACTCGCCTGGCGCCAGGGCCAGTTCGCCGGCGGTGGGGCGGCCCGCGGTGCACAGCAGGATCTGCGGGGCGCCGGCCGGCAGGCGGTGGGGCGCGGCGCCGGGGGCGAGGGCGAGGCGGGAGAGGCGGAACTCGTCGGTGGGGGTGTCGTAGACCTCCTCGTCGCCGTCCTCGGGGCGCAGCAGCGCCGGGTCGCCGGGGTCGAAGCGGACGATCCGCAGGAGTTCGGGCACGTCCACGTGTTTGGGGGTGAGTCCGGCGCGCAGGACGTTGTCGGAGTTGGCGAGGAGTTCGACGCCGAGGCCGTCGAGGTAGGCGTGCGGGACTCCGGCGCCGAGGAACATGGCCTCGCCGGGCTGGAGTTTGACGTGGTTGAGGAGCATGGCCGCGATGACGCCGGGGTCGCCGGGGAAGTGGTGGGCGAGGGTGGCGTACGGGGTGTAGGGGCCGCCGAGGCGTTCGGCGGCGGCCGCGGCCTCGGCGACCGTACGGGCCGTCTCCGCGCGGTCGGCGGTCAGGACGGCGGTCAGCATCTCCCGCAGGGCCGCGTCCTCGGGGTGGGCGCGGAGCAGGTCGACGTACGGCGTGAGGGAGTCGACCTTCAGGCCGTCCAGCAGTGCGGCAGCCTCCCGGGGCGGGCGGAAGCCGCACAGCCCCTCGAAGGCGGTGATGGCGCAGACCATCTCCGGCTTGTGGTTGGGGTCCTTGTAGTTGCGGTGGGGGGCATCGGCGGGGATGCCGAGCCGCTCCTCCTCCGCGTATCCGGCGCGGGCCTGCTCCAGGTCGGGGTGGACCTGGAGGGAGAGGGGCGCGCCGGCGGCGAGGATCTTGAAGAGGAAGGGCAGGCGGGGCCCGAACCGGGCGACGGCCGCGGCGCCGAGCTCCCGTTCGGGGTCGGCGGCGATGACGTCCGCGAGGGTGGTCTCGCCGGCGCCGCGGTCCAGGCGGGAGGGGGCGCCGGGGTGGGCGCCCATCCACAGTTCGGCCTGGGGTTCGCCGGTCGGCTGCACGCCGAGGAGGCCGGGGATCGCGGTGGGCGATCCCCAGGCGTAGGGGCGGATCGTGTTGGTCAGGCGGTCCATCTGCGTGCGTCTTCCCGGGAAGGACGGAGCCGGCGCGGTTGCGTGCTCACCCGTGTCCCCTGGTGGCCAGGGACAGGTAGGCGGTCGCGAAGTCCGTGACGGCGAGGAGTTCGGCGAGTTGTTCCAGCTCTCCGCCCTCCTCGGGTTCGATCTCGCTGATGGCCGTGTCGTGGCTGAGGGCCAGTTCGCGCGCGGCGGGGGCGGCGGAGAGGCCGCCGGCGGGCCGGTCGCGCAGCAGGACGACGCGGGCGCGCAGGGCGCCGGGCTCGTCGACGCGGTCGCGGAAGAAGTCGTCGGGGTCGGCACCGGCGGCGAACGCCCCGGAGAGCAGGACGCCGTGGGCGGGGAGCGCCTCGGGGAGGTCGGCCGCGAGCGCGGGGCGGCCGGCGAGTTCGGCGAGGGTGGCGGCGAAGCGGCGGCCGGCCGGGGCGGCGCCGGCGCCTTCGCTCCAGATGAGCGGGAGGGCGTCGGCGAGTTCGGCGGCGAGCGTCTTGGCCGGGTTGGAGTAGGTGGCGATGGCGGGGCCGCAGCGCTCGGCGGTGCGGTCGAGGCGGTCGGCGACGCGCTGGAGGGCCTCGGGCGGGGCGGTGACCAGGCCGACCTTGTCGAGGAGCAGCAGCAGCGGGGTCAGCAGGGCCCACAGGGCGCCGGGTCCGGCTGCGGCAGCGGACTCGTCGTACTCCTGGTAGGGGGCGTTGGCCATCGGTACGAGGAGTCCGTGGGCGCCGGCGACGGCCTCGCCGAGCGGGGACCGCTCGGGGGCGACGGCGACGACGGTGCAGCCGCGGCGGTACGCCTGCTCGGCGAGGACGGCGAGGCTGGGCTCGGTGCCGTCGGTGGTGGCGAGGAGCAGCAGGTCGACGGGGCCGGCCCAGCCCGGCAGGGCCCAGCGCAGGGCGCCGGGGGCCTGGGCGACGCCGGTGGGGTGCAGGCGGATGACCGGGGCGGAGGGTGCGGCGAGGGCGCCGAGCAGGTCGGCGACGCCGGAGGCGGCGGTTCCGGGGCCGGCGATGAGGACGGCGCGGGGGCGGCCGTCCGGGCGGAGTTCGCCGAGGCCGGCCTCGGCGGAGTGCCGGGCGGCGGTGCGGACCCTGGCGCCGGCCTCGGCTGCGCCGCGGAGCAGGCCGCGGCGGTCGGCGCGGGCGAGCTCCTCGGGTGCGTCGAGGAGCGTCTCGTCGAGCATGGCGGCCTCCGGCTGGGTCGATAGGGCGGGCGACTCGGGTGCTCGGGCGCCCGGCGCTGCGGCGGGCGCCCTGTACGGCGTACGGCCTGCGGCGTGGTCTGCGGGCCTGGGGGGCCGCTGGGCCGGCCGGCCGTGGGCGGCGGGGCCGGGGCGGGGCTCAGGCGGGGCGGCGGGCCTCGTCGACGAGGAGGACCGGGATGCCGTCGCGGACCGGGTAGGCGAGGCCGCAGTCCCGGCCGGTGCAGATCAGCTCGGGAGCCGTCTCGTCGGCCGACTTGTCCTCCAGGGGCGAGTGGCAGGCGGGGCAGGCGAGGATCTCCAGAAGGCCGGCTTCGAGCGGCATGGGGGCTTCCCTTCGAACATGCGGATTGGGCGAGGTCAGCGTACCGCCGGGCCGCGTCGCGCGCGGCCCGGCGGTACCGGCGGGGCGGGGTGGGCGCTACGCGCGGACCAGGGCGAGGACCTCGTCGCGGACGCGGGCGAGGGTCTCGGGGTCGCGGGCCTCGACGTTGAGGCGGAGCAGCGGCTCGGTGTTGGACGGGCGCAGGTTGAACCACCAGTCGGCGGCGGTGGCGGTCAGGCCGTCGAGCTCGTCGAGGGTGACGCCGTCGGCGGCGGCGTAGGCGGCCTTGACGGCGGCGAGGCGGCCGGCCTGGTCGGCGACGGTGGAGTTGATCTCGCCGGAGCCGGTGTAGCGGTCGTAGGAGGCGACGAGCTCGGAGAGCGGGCCCTCCTGGCCGCCGAGGGCGGCGAGGACGTGGAGGGCGGCGAGCATGCCGGTGTCGGCGTTCCAGAAGTCCTTGAAGTAGTAGTGCGCCGAGTGCTCGCCGCCGAAGATGGCGCCGGAGCGGGCCATCTCCTCCTTGATGAAGGAGTGGCCGACGCGGGTGCGGACGGGGGTGCCGCCGTTCTCGCGGACGACCTCGGGGACGGACCAGGAGGTGATCAGGTTGTGGATCACGGTGCCGGTGCCGCCGTTGCGGGCGAGTTCGCGGGCGGCGACGAGGGCGGTGACGGCGGAGGGCGAGACGCCCTCGCCGCGCTCGTCGACGACGAAGCAGCGGTCGGCGTCCCCGTCGAAGGCCAGCCCGAGGTCGGCGCCCTCGGCCTTCACGCGTTCCCGGAGGTCGACGATGTTCTTCGGGTCGAGGGGGTTGGCCTCGTGGTTCGGGAAGGTGCCGTCGAGCTCGAAGTACATGGGGACGAGCTCCAGCGGCAGCCCGTCGAAGACGGTCGGCACGGTGTGGCCGCCCATGCCGTTGCCGGCGTCGACGACGACCTTCAGGGGGCGGATGCGGGTGAGGTCCACCAGGGACTTCAGGTGCTCGGCGTAGCCGACAAGGGTGTCCTGTGCGGTGACGGTGCCCGGGGTGGTGTCCTCGGGTGCGGCCGGCAGGCCGTGCTCGGACCACTTCTCGGCGAGCGCGCGGATGTCCGCGAGGCCGGTGTCCCGGCCGACGGGGGCGGCGCCGGCGCGGCACAGCTTGATGCCGTTGTAGCGGGCCGGGTTGTGGGAGGCGGTGAACATCGCGCCGGGCAGGTCGAGCTTGCCGGAGGCGTAGTACAGCTGGTCGGTGGAGCACAGGCCGATCAGGGTGACGTCGGTGCCGCGGGCGGCGGCGCCGCGCGCGAAGGCCGCCGACAGGCCGGGCGAGGAGGGCCGCATGTCGTGGCCGACGACGATCGCGGTGGCGCCGGTGACCTCGACGAAGGCGGCACCGAACAGCTCGGCCAGCGCCTCGTCCCACTCGTCCGGCACGACGCCCCGTACGTCGTACGCCTTGACGATGTTCGAAAGATCTGCGGCCACTGCTGCCCCTCCTGAAGCTCCTGTGCGGTGGAGCCAACCTACCGTGCGGTTCGGCGGGGCCTTCAGGGGTCCGGGCCGGTCAGGAGTCCGGGGACCGCAGCACCCGCAGGTGCCCGCGCCGCGTCTCGCCGGCCGACCGGGAGCCGCCCTTGGCCGGTCCGCCGCCGCCCTCGGCCGCGCGGTCGTGCGGGCGGGCCGCCTCGCGCACGGCGTTGGCCAGGGCCTCCAGGTCGTCGCCGCTCGGGCGGGACGGCGCCGACCCGTCGGTCAGGCGCACCACGTCCCAGCCGCGGGGGGCGGTCAGGCGCTCGGAGTGCTCGGCGCACAGGTCGTAGCAGTGGGGTTCGGCGTATGTGGCGAGCGGGCCGAGAACTGCGGTCGAATCGGCGTAGACGTACGTCAGTGTCGCGACGGCAGGGCGGCCGCACGCGGTGCGAGAACAGCGACGTACAGGGCTCACGACGTTGGACGGTACCGCACTCTTGACCGGGCCGCGACGACTCTCCCGCAGGTCACTCCCCCGTGTCGTCCCCCGGGCGGGGCCCGGCGGGGTCGGAAACGCCCCGGTGGGGGGCCCTTTGCGGGCTACGCTCGGGGGGTGACCGACAGCCCTGTGCCACCCAGCGAGCCCCGCCCCGCCGACCTGCCCGCCGAGCCGCGGCCGCGCCGCCGCGACCGGCACGGGCGGGGCATGCGCGGGCCGGTGGCCCCGCCGCAGGTGCCGCTGGCGGCGAGCCGGGCGGAGCTCTTCGGCGACCTGGTGCGCGAGTCCGTCGACCGGCTGGAGCGGCGCTGGCCGCAGCTGGCGGACGTGGAGTTCGTCGTCGCGGACGTGCCCGGGCCGCCGGGCGGGCCGGAGACCGGCTGGAACGACGAGGCGGTGCCGCTCGGGGCGCTCGCGGAGTCGCCGGGGACGGGCCGGCCGCCGCGGATCATCGTCTTCCGGCGGCCGGTGGAGATCCGGTCGAAGACCCGCGACGAGCGGGCCCTGCTGGTGCACGAGATCGTGGTGGAGCAGGTCGCGGAGCTGCTGGGGCTGACCCCGGAGACGGTCGACCCCCGCTACGGCCAGGACTGATGCGGCCGCACGGGCGCTAGCGGGTCAGGACGGACAGGTCCTGGCGCGCCTGCGGCACGGGGACCGTGCCGCGGTCGTCGGACAGCACCTGGACGGTGAACATCGGGATGCCCTCGTGCGGCAGCGCCAGCATGCGCGACGCGTACACCGGGCCCCCGGAGAGCGTCTCCACGGTGAGGGCGTACGCACCCTTCAGCCCGGCCGGCGCCGGGGAGGGCAGCGCCTGCGTGGTGCCCGCCCGGACGGTGACCTCCTGCACGGCCGGCTCGCCGCCCTCGGTCCCCGGCGACGCCGTGACCCTCACCTTCGCGTCCGCGCCGACCGCCGTCAGCGACAGCACGCCCGCCCCGTCCCCGGCCCGGTTGTCGGCGGCGGTCGCCCGCGCGCCCACCGGCGCGGCCGCCGGGACGAACGCCAGCTCCTGCCTGGCGCCGCTGCCGCGGACCACGCGCAGCGCCGCCACCACCGGTACGGGCTTGCCGTCCACGGCGGGGGCCAGCAGCAGCGAGCCCGCCTCTCCGCGGGTGAGGTCCTTCAGGTCGGCGCTCGCGGCCGTGCCGGCCTTGACGTGCAGCCGCTCGCTGCCGGCCGGGCTGATCGAGCCGTTCGGGCCGGCCAGGCGCAGCGCCAGGTCGGCGTCCTCCTCGCCGGGCGCGAAGACGACGAGCTTGACGGAGGCGGCGTCCGCCGGGATTCCGGGCAGCACCAGTGACGGCGCCGGTTCGGCGGCGGCAGGCAGCCAGTCCGCGCCGACGCCCTCCTCTCCGGCCTGCACGGACGCGCCGACGCGGCCGGCGCGGGTCGTCACCCGGGCCGCGGCGTCCGCGAGCTGCGCGCCGGGGGCGAGGGTGGCCAGCGAGACCGCCTTGCTGGAGCGGGGGTCGATGCGGATGTTCTCGTTGGTGCCGGCGTCCGCCTTGACGGGGCCGTCCGGGCCGAACAGCTTGATGTCGACCACGGCCGCGGTGTCGTCCGGGTTGGTCAGGTGCACGTAGTCCTCGCGGCCCTTGGCCGTGCTCACCCCCGGGAACCAGAAGTCGGTGCCCGGCGCGGTGCAGGCGGCGCCGAGCAGCCCGCGCGCCCGCCCGACGGACACCTTGGTCGTCTGCTGCGCCGTCCAGCCCGGTGCGAGGACGCCGTCGGCGGCGCCGGCCAGCGCCGGCGCCTCGGCCCCGGAGGCGCTCGCCCCGGCCGGCCTGCCGGGCTCCCTGAGCTCCAGGACCGGCTTGGCCTCCTTGGTGGCGCCGAGGAGGCGGGCGGTGCCCCGGCCGGAGGCGCCGGGCGCGGCGGGCGTGATCGCCGTGTACACGGTCTCCGCGATGTCCGAGGAGCTGGGCGCCGGGCACACCAGGACAGAGCGCTCCACCGGCATCCGTGCGGCCTGGGCCGCCGGGGCGCCGTCGGCGGGGGCGGCGGGCGCGAGGAGGTGGGCGGCGCCGGCGAGGGCGGCGAGGGCAGCGGCGGCGGCCGCCAGTGTCAGGGGGGCGCGGTGCTTCACTTCTGGTGGCTCCCGTCGGGGCGCGGGTGGTGCTGCCGGCCGTGGGGGTCGTCGTACGCGTCGGCGTACGGCTGCGGGTCGTACGGGGCCGGGTCGTACGGGGGCTGCTGCTGCGGGTCCGGGTGGCCGTACGCCCGGGGGTCGTACGGCTGCGCCGTGTAGGGGTCGTGGCCGGTGTGCTGCGCAGGCACGTACGGCTGCCCGGGCTCCGTGTACGCCTCGGGGTACGCCTGGTCCGCATGGCCCGGCTCGGCGTACGCCTGCTCCGGGTATCCCTGCTCCGGGTATCCCTGGTCCGGGTACGTGCCCTGCCGGTACGGGTCGTACGGCTGCCCCCCGTACTCCTGGTACGCGTAGGCCTCCTCCCCGTACGCGGGCTGCGCGGGGATCCCGGCGTACGGGTCCGCGACGGCGCCCTCGGGCTCCGCCGGGGGCGGCTCCGGGGCGGCCGCGGCACCGGCGCCGGCGCGGAGCCGGCGGGCGCGCCGGCCCTCGGGGGCCCCGGCGGGCGCGGCCTGCTCGGGGGTGTCGGCGCCCTCGTCGGGGAGGTCGTCGTCGAGGCGGGCGCGGCGGCCGGGCAGGGCCATGACGAGGAGGACGGCGGCGAGCAGCGCCTGGGCCGCGTGCCAGGCGGTCCGCGGCAGGGCGTCCTCGTGGACGAGGTCGAGGCGGCCGCCGGCGGCGGGCAGGGCGAAGCCCTGCGCCCAGCCGTCGACGGTCTCGGCCTTCAGGGGTTTGCCGTCGAGGGAGGCCTTCCAGCCGGGGGCGGCCCGGTCGGCGATGCGCAGGACGCGGCCGTCCTCCCCGGCGGGGATCCGGGTGTGGATCTCGACGGGGCCCGAGGCGACGGGGACGGGGGCCTCCCCGGGCTTGGCGGGGATGATGACGGCGCGGGCGACCTGGCGGTCGACGCGCCACAGGGCGCTGCCGTCCAGCCGGCTCATGCGGCTGAGGCCGGGGGTGGCGTCGAGGACCTTGCGCATCTCCTGCGGGGCGTCGTCGCGGAGGAGGACGTAGCGGACGGCGAAGTCGCCGAGCTGGTCGGTCTGGTCGGCGCCGGAGCCGGCGACGAGTCCGGCGACGGCCTTGTCCAGGCGGGTGCTGCCGCCGGCGGGGGCGGTCTCGGCGTCGCCGAGGGTGGCGCCGGAACCGCGGACGAGGCTGTAGGAGACCCGGGCGGGGGTGCCGCCGAGGACGAGGGTGCGGGCCCGGTCGCGGGTGCCGGCGTCCTCGGCGACGAACGCGGGGACCTGGACGGGATCGCGGCGTTCCAGCGGTCCGGCGGCTCCGCCGGCGGCCCAGGCGGCCGCGGCGAGGAGCGGTCCGGCGGCGGCCGCGAGGGCGACCAGTGCGGCGGCGGGCTGGCGCCAGCCGAAGCTGCTGGCGGCGACGCGCTCCCGGGCCCCTTCGGCGCCGACGGCGGCGGCCGCGAGGACGCCGAGCCCGTACAGGAGGGTGGCGGGTCCGGCCCAGCCGGTGCGGTTCAGGAGGACGGCCAGGGCGAGCCCGGTCAGGGCGGCGGCCCAGGCGGCGCGGACGGCGGTGCGCCGGTCGGCGCGGGCCAGGGCTGCGAGGGCGGCCAGGAGGGCGCCGGCGAGGAGCAGTCCGCCGCCGGCCTTGGGGCCGCCGGGGTCGGCGCCGAGGAGGCCGAGGGCGGTGGCGGCGCCGGCGGGGCCGGGCAGTCCGGCCTCGTCGAGGAGCCGTCCGGGGTGGGCGAGGAGGGTGAGCGACCAGGGGGCGAGGACGGCGACGGGCACGGCGAGGACGGCGAGCAGCCGCAGGGCGTACGCCTTCCGTTCGGCGCGGTGCACGGCCACCGCGGCCAGGCCGAGGACGGCGGCGGGCAGCCACACGACGGGGGCGAAGGCGGCGGCCGCGGTCATCAGGAGGGCCAGTGTCCACGCGGCGCGCCAGGGGCCGCGCTGCCCGGCTCCGGCGGGGGCGGTGAGGCCGAAGGCGGAGACGGCGGAGCGGGCGAGGAGCGGGAGGAGGACGGCGAGGACGGCGGTGCCGAGGCGGCCCCCGGCGAGCGCTCCGGTGACGGCGGGGAGGAGGGCGTAGGCGGCGGCGGCCCAGGCGCGCAGCAGGCGGGAGGCGACGAGGGGCCGGGAGGCGGCGTACGCGGTGAGTCCGGCGAGCGGGACGGAGCCGGCGAGGAGGAGGGTCAGGGCGGCGTCGGAGGAGCCGAGGAGCAGGGTGGCGAGGGCGCCGAGGAGGGCGAGGTAGGGGGGTGCGCCGGCGGTGGAGCCGGTGCCGGCGGGCTGCCAGTCCTCGGTGTAGCGGCGCCACAGGTCGAGGCCGCTGTCGGGGGCGGGCAGGAGGGCGCCGCCCATGAGGGAGCCGCTGCCGAGGAGGCCGCGGCAGGCGACGAGGGAGACGGCGGCGAGGAGGGCGAGGAGGAGGGGGGCGGGGTTGCGGGCGATCCGCCTGAGGCGGGCGAACCGCTCCGGCGCGAGGCCTGCGGCGTCGTCGGGGCCGGCGGCGGCGCCGTGGCGGCCGGCGGCGGGGCTGTCGGTGTCGCGGCCGTCGGTGAAGTGGGCGGCGAGCTGCTCCACGCCGGCGCGCAGGGTCGCGCCGGGGGGCGGGAAGAGGGGCCGGAGCTCCTTGGCGGGCACGGCGGGGCGGCCGCGGCTGCGGCGGGCGGCGAGGAGGCGGCCGGGGCGCAGGAGGGTGGCGAGGAGGCCGGTGAGTTCGTCGACGGCCTGGCCGGGCGCCTTGCCGACGAGGTAGCCGAGGGTGCGCAGCACGGTGCCGGCGACCAGGCGGAGCAGGACGTACGGCAGGGCGGCGCCGGAGCAGTTGGCGAGGAGGGTGTGGACGGCGCCGGCCTTGTCGACGCGGTGGGGTCCGAGCGCGGTGCGGCCGGCGCAGTCGACGGTGCGGCGTTCGCGGGAGGCGGCCTCGGCGTGGCGCAGGACGGCGTCGGGGGCGACGAGGACGCCGTGGCCGGCGCTGTGGGCGCGCCAGCACAGGTCGACGTCGTCGCGCATGAGGGGCAGGCGGCGGTCGAAGCCGCCGAGGCCGTCGTAGACGTCGCGGCGTACGAGCATGCCGGCGGTGGAGACGGAGAGGACGGAGCGGACCTGGTCGTGCTGGCCCTGGTCCTGTTCGCGGCGGTCGAGGCCGGTCCAGCGGCGGCCGCTGCGGGCGATGGTGACGCCGGCTTCGAGGAGCTGCCGGTTGTCGTACCAGCCGCGGAGCTTGGGGCCGATGACGGCGGCGTCGGGGTTCTCGTCGGCGACGCGGAGGAGTTCGGTGAGGGCGTCGGGCTCGGGGGCGCTGTCGTCGTGGAGCAGCCAGAGCCATTGGACGGGCTCGCCGTGCGGGAGTTCGGGGAGGTCGTAGGCGTCGTCGCGCCAGGTGCGGCTGACGGGGTCCCAGCCGCTGGGGCGCCTGAGGTAGGGGAGGTCGTCGAGGGAGGGGGTGCCGGCGCTGCGGGCGGCTTCGTCGACGGCGGTGCCGAATCCGGTGCGGCGGGCGAGGTGGAGGACGCGGTCGTCGCCGAGGGCCTCGGCGAGGAGGCGGGCGGAGTCGTCGGAGCTTCCGGTGTCGGCGGCGATGTGGTTCTGCGCGGGGCGTTCCTGGCCGAGGAGGCCGGCGAGGGTCCGGGGCAGCCAGCGGGCGCCGTCGTGGGCGACGAGGACCGCGGTGACGACGTGCCGGGGGAACTGGGGCGTGGCGGCGGCCTGGTGGGAGGCCGTCGGCTGGCTGTGCAGGGACATCGCTCTACTGGCCCTCCGGCCTGGGTGTCCCGCCGGGCTCGGCCGGAGGGAGGTCCGCGGGCGCGCGCCCTCGGAGGCTGCTGGACAGCGCCCCACACTAACGGCTCGGAACACAGCGGTCCGCCTCCTGCGGGGAAGTTGCAGGAGGCGGACCGGTGGTGTGCTGGCGGCGGGGGGCCGTCACCCAACGTGACGCCGGGCCGGGGTCCGGACGGGGTCGGGGCGGGGGCCCGGGGCCGCTGCGGGGCGGCTCAGACGGCGGCCTTCTTCAGGCGGCGGCGCTCGCGCTCGGAGAGGCCGCCCCAGATGCCGAACCGCTCGTCGTTGGCGAGGGCGTACTCAAGGCATTCGGACCGGACTTCGCAGGCCAGGCAGACCTTCTTGGCCTCTCGGGTGGAGCCGCCCTTCTCGGGGAAGAAGGACTCGGGGTCGGTCTGGGCGCACAGCGCGCGCTCCTGCCATCCGAGCTCTTCGTCCGCTTCCTCGACCAGCAGTTCCTGAAACAGCTCGGTCATGTGCGCCCCTCGCTCTGTCTGTGCATCCCCGTGGCCGTCGTCACTCATCGCTACGTAACGACACGAGTGAAATTACAAGTGGGGGGCTCCAGCGCAGTCAAGCCGGGGTCTGCTATTGGGGCCCTTATTCACTCTGCGGAACCAAGGCTATGCAGAAAGTGTTGATATCGCCAAAAATCGTGACAGTTGCCACGAGTGCCACTCCACCCACACCCACCCCTGACATACGCGGACCCCCCGGCGGCGGTTGCGATCCGGCCACAGAAGCGGCGCAGATCACATTCCGATCACGAGTTGGCCACATAAGTTTGAGGTGGCGCGAGACGGTTTCTCGGCACGCGGTGTGCCCTGCATCTGTCTGCACAAACCTTTCTCCGCCTCGGTTAACCGGATCAGTTGAAACTTTTCGACCAAACCGGGCATTGGGTTGACAGTCCGGCCCCGCAGCCGGTCTCCTTGTCCCCATGTCAGTGACCGCAGCCGCCTTCCGGACCCCCATTCGTGGGTTCCTGCGCGCTGCCCAGGTTCGCTGTTGCTGTTGCGGCTGTTGATGCCCCAGGAGCGCTGCTCCTTCCAGGCCCCCGCCCCAGCGACCGCCCACTGACACCCGTCTAGGACCCCCTGATGCGCGATTCCGCCGCCGCCCCTGCCGTCATCGAGAGCGACCTCCAGATCGCCGGCGACATCCTCTCCGTACCGCACCTGCTCCAGCCGGCCCGCGAACACCCCGCCACCGTCGCCGAGTTCGCCGGCCTGGCCCGCTCCATCGCCGCCGACCGCGCGAGCTGGGAGCACCTGGTCCGCTACGACGCCACGACCCGCTGGTACCACCGCCTGCGCTCCGTCGCCCCCTCCCCCGGCTCCCCGACCGGCTACGAGGTGTGGCTGCTCAGCTGGGTTCCGGGCCAGGGCAGCGGCTTCCACGACCACGGCCCGTCGTCCGGCGTCTGGACGGTGCTGGAGGGCGGGCTCACCGAGCACAGCACCCGCGGCAGCCTCACCCTCGGCGCGGGCTCGCAGCGCGTCTTCGCCCCGGGCTACGCCCACGAGGTCGTCAACGACACCCTCGAAGGCGCGGTCAGCCTGCACGTCTACTTCCCCGGCCTCCAGGCCATGCCGATGCACAACTGCCACCCGGCCCACCCGGAGGCCGTCCGCGTCTGATGCCTGTCAGACTTCGCTGCATGCGCATTGTTGTTCTGGCCGGCGGCATCGGCGGCGCCCGCTTCCTCCGCGGGCTGAAGTCCGCGGCCCCCGCGGCGGAGATCACGGTCATCGGCAACACCGGTGACGACATCCACCTGTTCGGGCTCAAGGTGTGCCCCGACCTCGACACCGTGATGTACACCCTCGGCGGCGGCATCAACGAGGACCAGGGCTGGGGCCGCGCCGACGAGTCGTTCACCCTCAAGGAGGAGCTCGCGGCGTACGGCGTCGGCCCGACCTGGTTCGGGCTCGGCGACCGCGACTTCGCCACGCACATCGTCCGTACGCAGATGCTCGCCGCCGGCTACCCGCTCAGCGCGGTCACCGAGGCGCTCTGCGACCGCTGGCAGCCGGGGGTCCGCCTCCTGCCCATGTCGGACGACCGCGTCGAGACCCACGTCGCCGTCACCGAGAACGGCGAACGCCGCGTCGTCCACTTCCAGGAGTACTGGGTGCGCCTGCGCGCATCCCTGGCCGCGGAGGCCGTCGTGCCCGTCGGCGCCGAGCAGGCCAAGCCCGCTCCCGGCGTCCTGGAGGCCCTGGCCTCCGCCGACGTGATCCTCCTCCCGCCCTCCAACCCGGTCGTCTCGATCGGCACGATCCTCGCCGTCCCCGGCATCCGCGAAGCCGTGGCCGGCGCCGCCGCCCCGGTCGTCGGCCTCTCCCCGATCGTCGGCGGCGCCCCGGTCCGCGGCATGGCCGACAAGGTCCTCGCCGCCGTCGGCGTGGAGTCCACCGCCGCGGCCGTCGCCCGCCACTACGGCGCGGACCTCCTCGACGGCTGGCTCGTCGACACCGCCGACGCCGACGCCGTCGCCGAGGTCGAGGCCGCCGGGATCGCCTGCCGCGCCGTCCCCCTGATGATGACCGGCACCGAGGCCACGGCGGCGATGGCCCGCGAGGCCCTGTCCCTGGCCGAGGCCGCCCGGTGACCGCGTACGAGGTCCGCGCCGTCCCCGGCATCCCGGAGGTCAGCCCGGGCGACGACCTGGCCCGTCTGATCGCCGCGAGCGCCCCGGACCTCCGCGACGGCGACATCCTCCTCGTCACCTCGAAGATCGTCTCCAAGTCCGAGGGCCGCATCGTCCGGGCGGCCTCCCGCGAGGAGGCGATCGACGCCGAGACCGTGCGCGTCGTCGCCCGCCGCGGCGCCCTGCGCATCGTGCAGAACCGCCAGGGCCTGGTCATGGCGGCGGCCGGCGTGGACGCCTCCAACACCGCCCCCGACACGGTCCTCCTCCTCCCCGAGGACCCGGACGCCTCGGCCGCCGCGATCCGCACGGGCCTGGCCCGCCTGCTCTCCGTCGACGTGGGCGTCGTCATCACCGACACCTCGGGCCGCCCGTGGCGCACCGGCCTGACGGACATCGCCGTAGGCTCCGCGGGCGTGCGCGTCCTGGACGACCTCCGCGGCAGCACGGACACCCACGGCAACCCGCTCACCGCGACGGTCGTCGCCACAGCCGACGAGCTGGCCGCGGCCGGGGACCTGGTCAAGGGCAAGGCCGCCAACCGGCCGGTGGCCGTGGTCCGCGGCCTGTCCCACCTGGTCGGCGGCGACGCCACGGCAGCCCGGCTGGTCCGCCCCGCCGAGGACGACATGTTCCGCCTGGGCACCTCCGAGGCCGTACGGCAGGCCGTGACCCAGCGCCGCACGGTCCGCGCCTTCACGGACGACCCGGTGGACCCGGCCGCGGTCCGCCGCGCCGTCGCCGCCGCCCTCACCGCCCCGGCACCGCACCACACCACCCCCTGGCGCTTCGTCCTCCTCGAATCGCGGACGGCCCGCCTGGAGCTCCTGGACGCGATGCGCGACGCGTGGATCGCCGACCTGCGCCGCGACGGCAGGTCGGAGGAGTCCATCGCCCGCCGCGTCCGCCGGGGCGACGTCCTGCGCAACGCCCCGTACCTGGCCGTCCCGTGCATGGTCACCGACGGCGCCCACCACTACGGCCACGCCCGCCGCGACGCGGCCGAGCGGGAGATGTTCGTCGTCGCCACGGGCGCGGGCGTGCAGAACTTCCTCGTCACCCTCGCGGCCGAGCGCCTGGGCTCGGCATGGGTGTCCTCGACGATGTTCTGCCGCGACGTGGTCCGCAAGGTCCTGGCCCTCCCGGACTCCTGGGACCCCATGGGCGCGGTGGCGATCGGCCGCCCCGCCGAACCCGCGCGGCCCCGCCCGGAGCGCATCCCGGACGAGTTCATCGAGGTGCGTTAGCACCGCGGGCGCTGACCCTTCGCGGCCCTAGGGCCTGTATTGAGTTGCCCCGTGGAGCAAGGAGCGGCGTTCGGTGCGTGCCCTCGGTGTGCGGGACGAATGCCCTCGTAGCGGAGCTACTAGGACATTCGGCTCGTGCGCCGAGGGTGCGTGCCGGGCGTCGCGACGCCGCGGGGCAACTCAATACAGGCCCTAGATCAGCGAGATGTCGCTCCGGTACATCCGCGGCGCCCGCCGCGGCGGGGTCCGCCCGGCGAGCAGCACCAGCCGGGCGGCCCGGTGCCGCTGCCCCGCGTACGGGGCGAGCAGCTCCAGCATCACCGCATCGTCGGCGTCCCGGTTCCCGGCGAGCGCGTACCCGATGATCCCGGGCAGATGGAGATCGCCGGTGGTCACGGCGTCGGGATCGCCGTTGCTGCGCTGCAGCGTCTCGGCGGAGGTCCACGGCCCGATGCCGGGCACGGCCTCCAGCCGCGCGGCCGCCTCGCCTGGCGGCATGGCCGCCGCCTCC
This sequence comes from Streptomyces globosus, assembly GCF_003325375.1. Lineage (GTDB taxonomy): Bacteria > Actinomycetota > Actinomycetes > Streptomycetales > Streptomycetaceae > Streptomyces > Streptomyces globosus_A. Next base: position 6,110,703 of record NZ_CP030862.1, read on the forward strand.
TCCAGCCGGGCCGCGACGCGCGCGGCCCGCACGATCGTCGCCGACCGCTTCCCGTCGACCCCGGCCCGGTGCCACTCCCACGACGGCACCATCGCCCACGTCCGCGCATCCGGCACGACGCACAGCCCGAGGTCGGGCCCGGGTGCGGCTTCGCCGTGCGCCCGTACGAGCCGCCGCCATGACCGGTAGGCCTCGTCCGCGGTGACCTTCTGCTCCAGCACCGTCGGCACGAGCACCTCGAGCACGAGCCCCGTGCGGGTCAGCCGCAGACCGGGCCGCCTCCGGTGGCTCTCGTGCACCAGCCGGTGGCGCGGTACGAACACGCCCGGATCGTCACCGGCACCCAGCAGCGCGGGAAGCGCATCGAGCACCCACCCGGCCCCGGGCCCCCACGCCTCGCCCTTCACCCGCCCGGCGCTGCGGTCGGCGGACACCCTCAGCGTCGCGGGCCCCTGCGGGGTCCGCGTCGTGCGCCACACGGACCCGTCCTCGCCGATCCTGAAGGTCGGATCCCCCGGCCCCCGCCGCAGCGGCCCGAGCGTCAGCCCCGGATCGAGCGGCCCGCCGGGATCCCAGACCCGGCTGAGCGCCCCGCCGGCCGCCGCGGCAGCCTGCCGCGCGGCGGGCACACCGGTCCGTCCGCCGCGCACGGCGGCACGGGTCAGGGGATCGAAGCGGCCGGCCATGCCACGAGCGTAGCCGCATCCGGGTCGCCCGGAGCGGGGCAGCCGGAGCGGGAGGGCGGGGCCCCGGCCGCCCCGCGGAACCGCCTCCTCACCTCCCCTGGAGCTTCGCCGATGCCGTCCGGGTGGTGGGCAGCTGCCCGTACAGCAGCTTGCCTGGGCACTCGGTCGCGAAGCCGTCGCGGTGCCCGGAGATCACCTTCAGCTTCACGCTGCTGCCCTTGGGGTAGCGGTTCCCGCCCCCGGACTTCAGCGTCGTCGTCGAGCGCGGGTCCCGGTTGAACAGCCCCAGCTTCCAGGCCGTGAGCGCCGCCACGGACTTCACCGCGGGCGCCGGCGGGTTCGTCCCCGTGAAGGTGCCGATGACCGCGATGCCCATGCTGTCGGTGTTGAAGCCCATGGTGTGCGCGCCGAGCACCGCCCGGGCGACCCCGCCCGCACGGCCCTCGTACACGGTGCCGCACTTGTCGACGAGGAAGTTGTAGCCGATGTCCCGCCACCCGCTGCTGACGACGTGGTAGCGGTACATGCTGCGGATGACGGCCGGCGCGTCCTTGCAGGCGTAGTTGTTCCCGGACGCCGTGTGGTGGACGAAGGCGGCCTTGACGGTGCTCGTGTAGACGAACGCCTTCTCCCTCAGCTTCTCGTCCGCCCCCCACCCCAGCCGGGTGATGATCCTCGGGCGCGGCCCGATATAGGGCGCGGCCGCCGCGCCGGGCCGGGCCTCGCCGGTCAGGACGGCGTCGGCGGTCGAGTCGGCCTTGCCGAGGGCGCCGATCTCCGTGGCGCCGAGAGGGGCCAGCGGGACGTTCACGGAGGAGGCTTCCGCCATCTCCATGGTCATGCCGGGCACCAGCACGGGCCCCTTGTCGTCGTCGCCGGGCAGTCCGCCCGTGCCGGCGCCGTTCTTCCCGTCGGCGGCGCCCGCGGGCGGCACCCCGGGGTCGATCAGCTCGATCCGCAGGCCGGACGGGAGCCGCGCGGGCAGTGCGCGCACTGTGGGGCGTTCTGCCTCGACGCGCACCTCGATGGCATCCGACTCCCCCACCCACAGCGGGGCGGTGGCGCCGCGGGCGGGCCCGGTGCCGCGTTCGGCGGTGTCGGGGTCGGGGGCGTGCGCGCCGTTGTGGGTCTCGACGTCCTGCCAGTCGGACCAGAGCGCGGTGTCGACGGACCGGGTACGGACCTGGACGCGGCCGTTGAGTTCGGCGTCGGCGTCGTCCCAGACGACACCGACCAGCGAGAACCTCTCGACCTCCCGCGCGGCGAGGCCCCGCGCCTCGGGCAGGCCGGCGGCGGGAGGCACGGCCGACCGGTCGGAGGACGCCCTCAGGGGGGCAAGGGGCAGCGACTGGGTGGAACCGGCGGGGGCGGCGGGAGGCACCGCCCCGAGACCGGAGGCGGCGGCGGAACCGGAGGCGGCGGCGCCCGAGCCGGAGGCGGCGGCAGCCGGCACGGACAGGGCGAGCGGCAGGGCAAGTGCGGCGGCGGCCGCGACACCGACCGCTGAAGACAGGAATCCACGCATGCAAGCGATGCTGGGCACTCTCCCCGGGGTCCGCCATCGGAGAACTGACGGTCCGTCTGCTGACGCCGCCCGGCCCGCTCCCCCGTACGGATGAGCCGCGCGCCGCCGTACGGGGGAGTGCCCCGCGTACGCTGGGCCGGGTGAACGCCACTGACCGCACCCCTGCCGACCTGCTGCGATCCGCGCTCGCCGCCGATCCGGGCCGCCCTCTCGTCACCTTCTACGACGACGCCACGGGCGAGCGCGTCGAATTGTCCGTCGCCACCTTCGCCAATTGGGTGGCCAAGACCGCCAACCTGCTCCAGGGCGACCTGGCCGCCGGCCCGGGCGACCGGCTCGCCCTCCTGCTCCCCGCGCACTGGCAGAGCGCCGTCTGGCTGCTCGCCTGTGCCTCGGTCGGGGTCGTCGCCGAGGTCGGCGGGGACCCGGCCGGCGCGGACGTGGTCGTCAGCGGGCCGGACACCCTGGAGGCGGCCTCGGCGTGCTCGGGCGAGCGCGTCGCGCTCGCGCTGCGGCCGCTGGGCGGCCGGTTCCCGCAGCCTCCGGCCGGGTTCGCGGACTACGCGGTGGAGGTCCCCTCCCAGGGCGACCGGTTCGCCCCGTTCGCCCCCGTCGACCCGGACGGGCCGGGGCTGTCGGTCGGCGGCGAGGAGCTCAGCCACACCGAGGTCGTCGAGCGGGCCCGGGCGGACGCGGCCGGGCTGGGCCTGGGCCCGGGATCCCGGCTGCTGTCCGGGCTCGGCTACGACACCTGGAAGGGCCTCTCGGCCGGACTGTACGCGGCACTGGCCGCGGGCGGGTCGGTGGTGCTGTGCCGGCACCTGGACCAGCTGGACGCGGAGGGCCTGGCGAAGCGCACGGAAGCGGAGCGGGTGACGCACACGGCGCAGTAAGGACCGCCGCAGCCGCCGCACCGGGGCACCCGCCCGCGCCCCCGCCCCGACCCGCGCCGCCCGGCAGACCCGCCGCACTTTTCACCCGTTCAGCCCTAGACAGGCCCCTGCCCCCGGGCCGCCACACACGCCCGGGGGCAGGATCGGTCCAGGTCGTACACGTGCGACCCCATGCCGGACCGGCGAGGGGACGGAACGCGAGTGACATCCAGCGCAGGCATACCTGGCAGGCAGCCGGAAGCGGCAGGCGGCTCCCCGGAGTCCCCGCGCCGCCGCCGGCGCCGGCTGCTGCGCTGGATCGGGCTCGGCCTGGCCCTGCTGGTGCTGCTCGGGGCGGGCACGGGCTGGTGGCTGTACCGCAAGCTCAACGCGAACATCACCGCGGACACCTCCGCGGCGGCCGAACTGGAGCGCTACGAGCGGGAGCGCCCGCCGCCCGGATCGAGCGGCTCCCGCAACATCCTCCTCATCGGCGCGGACTCGCGCGCGGGCAGCGGCAACGCCTCGTACGGCAGGGACAAGGGAACGCAGCGCTCGGACACCGTCATCCTCCTGCACCTGCCCGCCGACCGCCGCAGCGCGACGGCGGTGTCGATCCCCCGCGACCTGATGGTGGACATCCCGAGCTGCCTGGGGCCGGGCGGGAGCCGCAGCGCCGAGCAGTTCGCGCAGTTCAACTGGGCGTACCAGCGGGGCGGGGCCGCCTGCACGATCCGTACGGCGGAGAAGCTGACCGGGATCCGGATCGACCACCACATGGTGATGGACTTCGACGGGTTCAAGCGGATGGTCGACGTGATCGGCGGCGTGGAGGTCTGCCTGAAGCAGCCGGTGAACGACCCCGGGGCGCGGCTGCGGCTCCCGGCGGGCCGGCAGACCCTGCGCGGGGAGCAGGCCCTGGGCTTCGTCCGCGCCCGGTACAGCCTGGGCGACGGCAGTGACACGGAGCGGATGGAGCGTCAGCAGCACTTCCTGGCCTCGATGGTCGACAAGGTGCAGAGCAACGGGGTGCTGCTGAACCCGCGGAGGCTGTACCCGCTGCTGGACGCGGCGACGTCCTCGGTCACCACCGACCCGGGGCTGGCGTCGCTGCGCGGGCTGTACGAACTGGCGCGCGCGCTGCGGAGCGTGCCGACCGACCAGGTGAACTTCCTGACGGTGCCGCGCCGTCCGTACGCCGCGGACCCCAACCGGGACGAACTGGTGCAGCCCGACGCGGGCCGGCTCTTCCAGCGGCTGCGGACGGACCAGCCGCTCGCGGTGGCCCCGTCGACGGGGCCGGACGAGCGCGGCACCGGCAGCACGATGCGGCCGCCCACCCCCGCCCCCACCTCGGGAACCGACACCAGCGCGACACCCGTCCCCACGTTCACGGGCACCACTGCCGGGATGACCGACTGCCGGTAAAGCAATCCCAAAAGCCGGTGTCCGAACCGCAAGGCATGAGTATTTTGCCCCGTTTTAAGGTGAGTGGAATTTGTCACCACCATGGTTTGGAGCGGACCGGGGCGGATAAGGTGAGCGATCCGGTGCCCTGGCCAGCGAAGAGGCCGTGCACCAGCAGCCGGATCGTTGACCGGGCGCCTTGGGGGAGGCGTGTCGCGAGGCACCGACGGAGGATTCAAGCAACCGTGGATGCGCAGAGCCGTGGGCGGGCGGACGAGATCGACCCCGCCGACCAGTGGGTGCTGAACCCCCGCACCGGCAACTACGAACTGCGACTGGACCACTCCGGTCCGCAAGGTCCGTCGCCGGCGGTGACTCCGCCCCGCAGACCGTCGCGGTCCCGCTCGGAGGCGGCATCCCCCGCGCAGCCCGCCGGGCGCACGTCGCGGGCGGCCGGAACGACCTCCGAGTCGGCCGGAGCCCCCGCCAGGACTCCCGGCGGCGGAAGCCCCTCGAAGGCGCCCGGCACCGGCTCCCCCACCCCCGTGGTGCCCGGTCCGCGCCGCGGCGAGGCCCCGCCGGGCCGGCGCGGCGGCCGCCCGCGGAAGGGCGGTTCCGGTCCGCGCCGCAAGCGGGCCCTGGTGGTGACGGGCGGCACGCTGGCGTTCCTGCTGGTGGGCGGCTCGCTCGGCGCGTACCTCTACTACAACCACCTCAACGGCAACCTGAAGGTCACCGACGTCGGCGACGCGGGCACGGGCGGCTTCAAGAAGGACCAGCCGATCAACATCCTCGTGATCGGCACCGACAAGCGCTCCGGCTCCGGCAACGAGGGGTACGGCGACGCGGGCAGCCCCGGGCACGCCGACACGACGATCCTGTTCCACGTCTCGAAGGACCGCACCAACGCCACCGCGCTGTCGATCCCGCGTGACCTGATCACGAACATCCCGGCCTGCCCGACGAAGCAGCCGGACGGCACCACGAAGACGATCCCCGGCCGCAAGGGGGACCGCTTCAACACGAGCCTCGGCCAGGAGGGCCGCGACCCGGGCTGCACGATGCGCACGGTCAAGGAGCTCACCGGGATCACCGTCGACCACTTCATGATGGTCGACTTCAACGCGGTGAAGGTGCTCAGCACCGCCGTCGGCGGCGTGCCCGTCTGCCTGGAGAAGGCCGTCGACGACGAGGACTCGAAGCTGAAGCTGGGCCCCGGCGAGCACCGCCTGCAGGGCGAGGACGCGCTGGCGTTCGTCCGCACCCGGCACGCCTTCGGCAACGAGAGCGACCTGGACCGCATCAAGACGCAGCAGCAGTTCCTGAGTTCGATGCTGCGCGAGATGAAGTCCAAGGAGACGCTGACCAGTCCGAAGAAGTTCTTCTCCCTCGCCGAGGCGGCCACGAAGTCGCTGACGGTGGACTCGGGCATCGGGTCGATCGAGAAACTCACCAACCTCGCCGGTGAGTTGAAGGACATGAACCTCAAGAACGTCACCTTCGCCACCCTCCCGGTGCGCGACAACCCGGCGGAGAAGGTCAAGGCGACGGTGGTCGTCGACCACGCACAGGCCGACCCGCTGCTGGAGATGATCCGGGGGGACGTGTCCCTCACCGAGGTCGAGGAGAAGGAGCAGGCGGCGAAGGACGCCGCCGACGCCGAGGCGAAGGCCAGGCAGGACGCCCTGCTCCAGGGCCCGCGCGCGCAGGCGAAGGACGTACGCGTGGACGTCCTCAACGGGGGCGGCCCGGCGGGCGCCGCCTCGGCCACCATCGGCTGGCTGCAGAACACCAAGGGCGTCTCGCGGTCCAGCAACCTCGGCAACGCGCCGGCCAAGCTGGACGCCACCCAGCTGGAGTACGCCCCGAACCAGGCCGACCAGGCCCGCGCCCTCGCGGACATGATGGGGCTGCCCGCCTCGGCGCTGAAGATGGGCACGGCCGACGCGGCGCCCAGGACTCCGATGAAGCTGACGCTCGGCGCGGACTTCAAGGGGGCGGGGGTCTCCATGACGGCTCCGCAGAAGGCGCCGGAGAACATCCAGCGCGTCGAGGCGGACAAGGCGATCTGCGCCAAGTAGCCGTACGGACCGGCCGGCCGCCCACCGACGGGCGGCCGGCCGGCAAACGATCTGCGCCGGTCCGGCGGGCGCACCAGGACGACATGACGTGATCTCTAGGGGGGACGTGTGAGGAGCAACAGCGTGCGCGGGGAGGGGGCGCCCGCCCGGCCGGACGGCGACACGGCCGACGGCGGACCAGCCGCCCGCGGCGGCGTCCCCGCACCGCGCCCGGGCGCGGACCCCGCGGCAAGGTCCACGGCCGCTGCCGGGGCGGGCCCCGCCCCCCGGCGCGGCAAGCGCCGGATACTGCGCTGGACGGCCTCGGTGCTGGCCTTCCTCATACTCGCGACGGCGGCGGCCGGGTACCTCTACTACCGCCACCTCAACGGCAGCATCCAGACGGACGCGCTCAACCTGGGCGAGAACAAGCTGGGCGGCTCCAGGCCCAACGCCTTCGGGCAGACCCCCCTGAACATCCTCCTGATCGGCTCCGACGCCCGCGACGGCGAGGAGAACAAGGCCCTCGGCGGCGCCAAGGACACCTTCGACGGGCCGCCGCTCGCGGACGTGCAGATGCTGCTGCACCTGTCGGCGGACCGCAGCAACATGTCGGTGGTGTCGATGCCGCGCGACACGCTGCTGAAGATGCCCAAGTGCACCGAGCCGAACGGCAAGGTGCACCCGGCGAGCCGGGGCCTCGTCCAGACCAACCAGTCCCTCAGCCGCGGCGGCCCCGGATGCACGGTCGCCGCCTGGCAGGATCTGACCAGGATCCCGATCGACCACTTCATGATGATCGACTTCAAGGGCGTGGTGACGATGGCGGACGCCATCGGCGGCGTCCCGGTCTGCGTCCAGGAGAACGTCCACTCCCTCACCCGGGACGGCAAGGGCTCGGGACTGAAGCTCCCCAAGGGCGAGAACGTCATCCAGGGCGAGGTCGCCCTGCAGTGGCTGCGGACCCGCTACGGCTTCGAGGACGGCAGCGACATAGGCCGCGCCCACGCCCAGCACATGTACATGAACTCCCTGGCCCGCGAGTTCCGCCGGAACGCCAAGCTGAGCAACCCCGTCAAGCTCAACAGCCTGGCCCAGGCCGCCATCAAGGCGATGGTGGTGGACCCCGGCCTCAACAAGATCGACAAGCTGTACGACCTGAGCATGGAGTTCAAGAGGGTCGACCCGTCCCGCATCACCATGACGACGATGCCGTGGATCCCGAGCCCGTCGGACTCGGCCCGCGTCGAGCCCAAGCCGGGCGAGGCGGAGGACCTGTTCCGAATGATCCGCGAGGACATCCCGCTCGACGGCAAGGGCCCCGAGCAGCCCCCCGCCCCCGGGGCCGTGCCGTCCGCCGGCGCCTCCGGCGCGCCCGCGACCCCCGCCACCCCCGCCTCGCCGGCCCCGTCCCTGCCGACGGCCGACCCGGCCGCGCCGCCCGCGCGGATCCCCGTGTCGGTCCGCAACGCCACCGGCGGCAGGGACGGGGCGCAGGGCCGGGTCAAGGGCCGGGCCGGCGAGGTCGCGGCCGTACTGGCCGGCAAGGGGTTCACCCGGGCCGTCGCGGACACCCTGACCGGGTCCGAGGACACGACGGTGGTCCGCTTCTCCAGCCCGGACCAGGCGGGCGACGCCGCGGCCGTGGCGACCGCGCTGGGCCTGCCGGCCTCGGCCGTGCAGAAGACGGACGACGTCACCGGGATCGTCCTGTTCGTCGGGAGGGACTGGCGGACCGGCAGCGCGCCGACCCCGCCCCCGCCGGCCCCCACCAAGGCGCCGGACTCCTCGCGCCCGCTCAACGGCGGCAACGACAAGGAGTGCATGGCGATCCAGCCGGGCTTCACCTGGTAGGCACCGGCGGCGGCGACCCGCGTGGCACACCCCGCGCGGCACGGCACGAAAAGGGCCCGGCGCCCGCGGTCTTCGAACCGCCGGGCCCGGGCCCTCGCCCCTTCTGCGTCCGGGACGGCTCTCAGGCGGCCGCCGACGGGTCCGCCTGCGGCGCCGGCCTGCGGCTCGCGATGACCTTGTCGGCCAGCGAGCGCGGGCTGCTCAGGAAGCCGAAGCCCCACGACATGTGCATGGTGGCGATGGCCACCGGGATCTGCACCCGCGCCTTCGGGGAGAGCCCCCGGCCCGCCGGGATCGACCCGAGCGTGATGCCCGCCAGGTAGCCGGCGGGGACGGCGAACGCCCAGGGGGTGATCGCCGCGCCGGCGACGATGCTCGCCGCGATGGCGCAGACCGCGGTCGGCGGTGCGAGGTAGCGCATGTTGATCGAGCCGGCGTGGTACCGGGCGACGACGTGCCGCCAGCGGCCGTAGTCCTTGTACTGCTTGGCCAGCGCCCGCACCGACGGCCGCGGCCGGTACTGCACCTTCAGCTCGGGCGAGAACCAGATCAGGCCGCCCGCCTCGCGGATGCGGTAGTTCAGCTCCCAGTCCTGGGCGCGGATGAACTCCTCGTTGTAGCCGCCGGCCCGCTCCAGGGCCTCCCGCCGGAACACGCCCAGGTAGACGGTCTCCGCCGGGCCGGCCTCGCCGCCGGTGTGGAAGGCCGCGTTGCCGACACCGAGCCGGGAGGTCATCGCCGCGGCGACGGCCTCCTCCCAGGCGTTCTCGCCCTCGGCGTGCATGATGCCGCCGACGTTCTGCGCGCCGGTCTCCTCCAGGAGGCGGACGGCCGTCGCGATGTAGTCCGGCGAGAGCATGCCGTGGCCGTCGACGCGTACCACGATCGGGTGGCGCGACGCCTTGATGGCGGCGTTGAGGGCGGCCGGGGTGCGGCCGGAGGGGTTCGGGACGGTGACGACGCGAGGGTCCTCGCGTACGAGCTCGGCGGCGATCTCGTCGGTGCGGTCCGTGGACGGCCCCAGCGCGATCACCACCTCCATCTCACCGGCGTACTCCTGTCCGAGGATGTGGCGGACGGAGTTGCGCAGGTGGCGCTCCTCGTTGAGCACCGGCATGATCACCGAGACTGCGGGCTGCTGGGCGGGCATGTGGTCCTTCAAGGTCGGGTATCGGTGTCACGTTACCGCGTACGGGGGAAACGGGTGCGCGCCGCCTGATCGGTGGGGACCGGCGCTGATCGTACGGGCCTACTGTTCTGACGATCTGACCGATGTGTGTGGATTCTTCCCTGACGGCCGCTGCAGATCCCGCGGAGGTGTTCCCCCGTGCCCCAGCCACACCGCCCACCCCGACCCGCCCGGCCCCGCGAGCCGCAGCGCGCGCGGCGCGGCGCGGCACCGGCCGGGGCCGCGGCCCGGCGCGGGAACGGCCGGCCCCGGTGGGGCGTACGGCTGGCGGGCGGACTCGCGGTGGCGGTCCTCGGCTCCGGCGCCGTCGGGCACGCGGTGATGACCGGCCTGGACACCGGCATCCAGCGGGTCGACCCGTTCCGGGACATGAAGAACCGGCCCGCCGCCGGGCACGGCCTGAACTTCCTGCTCGTCGGCACCGACGGCCGCGACAGCACCACCCCCGCCGACAAGCGCCGCTACCGCCTCGGCGGCGCCCCCTGCCGCTGCACCGACACCGTCATGCTCGTCCACCTCTCGGCCGACCGGCAGCGCGCCAGCGTCGTCAGCCTCCCCCGCGACAGCTACGCCGAGCTGCCCGCCCACCGCGACGAGTCCAGCGGCCGCACCCACGGCCCCCACCCGGTGAAGCTCAACGCCGCCTACGCCGAGGGCGGCCCGCAGCTGACCGTGCGCACCGTCGAGCAGATGACCCGCGTCAAGATCGACCACTACCTGGAGGTCGACTTCACCAGCTTCATGAAGACCGTCGACGCGATGGGCGGCGTCGAGATCTGCACCGCCAAGCCGCTGCGCGATCGCAACACCGGCCTCGACCTGGCGCCCGGCAGCCACCGGCTGGGCGGCGGCCAGGCCCTGCAGTACGTCCGCTCCCGGCACGTCGACGGCGCCGCCGACCTCGGCCGGATGCAGCGCCAGCAGCGCTTCCTCGCCGCCCTGGTCGAGCAGGCCACCTCCAGCGGGGTCCTGCTGAACCCCGTCAAGTTCAAGGAGGTCAGTTCCACCCTCCTGGGCTCCGTCCGCGCCGACCCGGGCTTCGGCTCCGAGCAGATGCTGGCCCTCGGCCAGGCCATGCGGGACTTCACCCCGGCCTCCTCCGAGTTCGCCTCCGTGCCCGTCGGCGACCCGTCGTTCCCCGTGAAGGGCATCGGCTCCACCGTCAAATGGGACGCGGCGAAGGCCGCCGAGCTGTTCGCCGCCCTCCGCGAGGACCGCCCGCTCGCCCCGGCCGCACCGGCCCGGACCGGGCCGCGGCAGCCCGCCCCCGTCCCGGTGGACGTGCCCCCGAAGCAGGTCCGCGTCCGCGTCGAGAACGGCACCCGCACCAGCGGCCTCGGCGGCCGTGTGGACGCCGCCCTGCGCGCCACCGGCTTCGACACCACCGGGGCCCCCGGGAACGCGGCCCGCCGCGACCACAAGCGCACGGTGATCGCGTACGACCCCCGCTGGGACCGCTCCGCGCGCACCGTCGCGACCGCCCTGCCCGGCAGCGAACTCCGCGCGGTGCCGGGCCAGGGCCGCACCGTCCGGGTGATCGCCGGAGCGGACTACCGCAAGGTGGTGCCCGTACGCCCGGAGGAGCCGCAGCGCGGCCCCTTCGGCACGGTCACCGGCGACCAGGTGGTGTGCACCTAGTCCGGTGGCCCGGCCTGGCTCAGTCCTCGTCGAAGCCCTGCGCCGCACGCTCCTCGCGCAGCGCCATGATCGCCCGGCGGCGCGCCAGCCGGTGCGTGCGGCGGATCTGCGCCTCCTGGTAGCGGCGCCTGTCCTGGTCGGTCTCGGGGAGCACCGGCGGCACCGTGCGCGGCTTGCCCTCCTCGTCGACCGCCGTGAACACCAGGTACGCGCTGCCGACCTGCGTCGCCGGCGTGGACTCGTTCCACCGCTCCGCCAGAACCCGTACGCCGATCTCCATCGACGAGCGGCCCGTCCAGTTGCACTGCGCCTTGACGTGCACCAGGTCGCCCACGCGGACCGGGGCCAGGAAGGCCATCTCGTCCATCGACGCGGTCACGGCCGCGCCGCCCGAGTGGCGGCCGGCGACGGCGCCCGCCGCGTCGTCGACCAGCTTCATGATCACGCCGCCGTGGACGGTGCCCAGGAGGTTGGTGTCGTTGGCGGTCATGATGTGGCTGAGCGTGGTCCGCGAAGCCGAGGTGGGCTTCCCCTGCAGGTCGCCCGCATTCGCGCCCGGTATGTGTGTCATACCGACACCTTAAAGCCGTCGCGGATGCCACAGCTGTGCAACAGCACCGGTACGAAGCCCGACCCGGTCTGTCGCCCGGCTCCCCGGACCGGGCATCCTATGCCGCATGAACGAGTGGCCAGAAGGGCGCGGGGACCGCCGCGACGACGGATACGGGCACGGCAGCGCGCAGGCGCAGCCGGAAGGCGCCCGGCGGATGCCCCACGTCCAGCGCCGGCAGCCGGGCCTGCCGCAGCAGCCCCAGCGACCGCCGCAGCCGCCGGTCCCGCCGCGGCCCGGGCGCCGGCCCGCCCCGCAGGTGCCGCCGCAGCAGGGCGCCGGCCACGCGGCCGACAGCTACGACAGCGGCTACAACACCGGCCAGGTCTACGGCACGCCCCAGCGCGCCCCGCAGCGCCCCGGCGGCCCGGGCGGCCCCGCGGGCGGCGGTCCGGGCGGCCCCGGGCGCCCGGCGGCCGCGCCCGACTGGGGCCGGCGCATCAAGGTCGGCTCCATCGCCCTGGTCTCCGTCCTCCTCGTCACGGCCATCGGCACGTACGTGTGGGCCGACTCCAAGGTGCGCCGCGAGGTGGACCTCTCCAAGGTCATCGAGCGCCCCAAGGACGACGACTGCACCACCTACTTGATCGTGGGCTCCGACAGCCGCGAGGGGCTGACCGAGGAGGACAAGAAGAAGCTCCACACGGGCTCCGCCGACGGCAAGCGCACCGACTCCATGATGATCCTGGCGGCCTGCTCCGGCGGGACCACCATGATCTCGCTGCCGCGCGACTCCGACGTGGAGATCCCCTCCTTCGTCGGCTCCCAGTCCGGCAAGAAGTTCCCTGCGCAGGGCAGGCGCACCAAGCTCAACGCGGCGTACGCCGAGGACGGCCCGGAGCTCCTCGTCCGCACCGTCGAGCACAACACGGGCCTGCGCATCGACCACTACGCCGAGATCGGCTTCGCGGGGTTCGCGAACATCGTGGACGCGCTCGGCGGCGTGGACATGAACATCGAGAAGGCCTTCAAGGACGAGAAGTCCGGCGCCGACTTCAAGGCCGGCGAACAGACCCTCAACGGCGAGCAGGCCCTCGCCTTCGTCCGCACCCGCTACGCCTTCGCCGAGTCCGACCTGGCCCGTACGAAGAACCAGCAGAAGTTCCTCGCGACGCTCGCCAACCAGGCGGCGACGCCCGGCACGCTCCTCAACCCGTTCAAGCTGTACCCGGTGCTCGGCGCCGGCCTGGACACGCTGATCGTGGACGAGGACATGTCGCTGTTCGACATGGGCGAGATGTTCTTCGCGATGAAGGGCGTCACGGGCGGCAGCGGCACCTCGATGAACATGCCGATCGCCGGCGAGCGGGGCGGCAACCTGCTGTGGGACAAGGCGAAGCTCCAGCAGATCGTCAAGCAGATCCAGAACGACGAGAAGGTCACCGTCACGGCCAACTGACGCCGCGGCGTACGACGACCCCCGCTCCGATGCCCGAAGGCCGGAGCGGGGGCCGTCGCCGTACGCCCGTGCGGGCTCAGCTGTCGGGGGAGAACCGCAGCGCCTTCGGCGGCAGCTCGGCCCGGCACCACACGCGCGCGCCGGCGCGCAGTTCGTTGTCCGCGCCGACGACCGCACCGTCGCCGACGACGGCGGCGTCGACCACGGTCCGCGCGCCGACGGTCGCGCCGTCGCCGATGAGGCTGGCGGTGACCTGCGCGTCGGGCTCGATGACGGCGCCGTCGAGGAGGATGGACCCGGTCACGACGGCACCCGCCCCGACGCTCGCCCCGGCACCGACGACGGTGCCGCCGGACAGCTTGGCGTCCGGTGCGACGCGGGCCCCGGGCAGCACCAGGGACTCGCCGCGCGGCCCGGGCACGGCCGGGGAGGCCACGACCCCGCGGACGAGGTCCGCGGAGGCCTGGACGAACGACTCGGGCTTGCCCAGGTCGAGCCAGTACGTGTTCTCGGTGACGCCGTGCAGGACCGCGCCGGCGGCGAGCAGGCCGGGGAACGTCTCGCGCTCGACGGAGACCGGCCGGTCGCCCGGGATCGAGTCGATGACGCTGCGCTTGAAGACGTAGCAGCCGGCGTTGATCTGGTCGGTGATGATCTCCTCGGGGGTCTGCGGCTTCTCCGTGAACGCCAGCACCCGCCCCTCGGAGTCGGTGGGCACCAGCCCGAACGCCCGCGGGTCCTCGACCTGCACCAGGTGCAGGGTGACGTCCGCCTCGGCCGCCCGGTGGGCGTCGACGAGGCCGGCGATGTCGAGGCCGGTGAGGATGTCGCCGTTGAAGACCAGCACGGAGGAGTCCGGGCCTCCGGTCAGCCGCCGGGCGGCGTTGCGGATGGCCCCGCCGGTCCCGAGGGGCTCCTCCTCGACGACGTACTCCAGGCTGACGCCGAAGTCGGACCCGTCACCGAAGTACGGCTCGAAGACCTCGGCGAGGTAGCAGGTCGCCATCACGATGTGGGTGACCCCCGCGGCGGCGGCGCGGGCTATCTGGTGGGCGAGGAACGGCACCCCGGCGGCGCGCACCATCGGCTTCGGAGTGTTGACCGTGACGGGGCGCAGCCGCGTCCCCTGCCCCCCGACCAGCAGGATCGCTTCCAAAATGTTTCTCTCCCCACCCCGGGTCGGGCCTGTGAAGGTCCAAAGTTAGCCCATGCGGGGCATGTGCCGGCCGGAGGCGGGCGAAACGCTGCCGCTCCGCCGCCTCCGGCCGGGAATCACCTGCTACGGCAGGTTGCGCGCCATGACGATCCGCTGGACCTGGTTCGTTCCTTCGTAAATCTGCGTGATCTTCGCGTCGCGCATCATGCGCTCGACCGGGTAGTCGCGGGTGTAGCCGTAGCCGCCGAGGAGCTGGACGGCGTCCGTGGTGACCTCCATGGCCGCGTCCGAGGCGAAGCACTTGGCGGCGGCGCCGAAGAACGTGAGGTCGGAGTCGGTGCGCTCGGACTTGGCGGCGGCCGCGTAGGTGAGCTGGCGGGCGGCCTCGATCTTCATCGCCATGTCGGCCAGCATGAACTGGACGCCCTGGAAGTCGGCGATCGGCTTGCCGAACTGCTTGCGCTCCTGGACGTAGCCCTTGGCGTAGTCGAGGGCGCCCTGGGCGATGCCGAGGGCCTGGGCCGCGATGGTGATGCGGGTGTGGTCCAGGGTCTTCATCGCCGTGGCGAAGCCGGTGCCCTCGGCGCCGATCATGCGGTCGGCCGGGATGCGGACGTTGTCGAGGTAGACCTCGCGGGTCGGGGAGCCCTTGATGCCGAGCTTCTTCTCCGGGGCGCCGAAGGAGACGCCCTCGTCGCCCTTCTCCACGACGAAGGCGCTGATGCCCTTGGAGCGCTTCTCCGGGTCGGTCACGGCCATGACCGTGTAGTACTCGGAGACGCCCGCGTTGGTGATCCAGCGCTTGACGCCGTTGAGGACCCAGAAGTCGCCGTCGCGGACCGCGCGGGTCTTCATGCCGGCCGCGTCGGAGCCCGCGTCGGGCTCGGAGAGGCAGTACGAGAACATCGCGTCGCCCTTGGCGAGCGGGCCCAGGTACTTGGCCTTGAGCTCCTCGGAGCCGGAGAGGATCACCGGGAGGGAGCCGAGCTTGTTGACGGCCGGGATCAGGGAGGAGGAGGCGCAGACGCGGGCGACCTCCTCGATGACGATCACGGTGGCCAGGGCGTCGGCGCCGGCGCCGCCGTACGTCTCGGGGACGTGGACGGCGTGCAGGTCGTTGGCGACGAGGGCGTCCAGAGCCTCCTGGGGGAAGCGGGCCTCCTCGTCGACCGCGGCGGCGAACGGGGCGATCTTCGCCTCGCAGAGCGAGCGGACGGACTCGCGGAGCATGTCGTGCTCCTCGGCCGGGCGGTACAGGTCGAAGTCGGCAGAACCCGCCAAGATCTCTCACTCCCCAAGGTGAACCATGTGCTAACTACCGTTAAGTAACCCAAATCTTAGTGTCCGCCGCCCGCGCAGCGGTATGTACGCGGCACGTGAGCTGCATGACAACGCCCGGTACTCCGGGAACGTCCCCCGTACGGGCGCGACTATGCTCGGTTGCCGCAACAGGCCCCGCACCTCTGGAGCAGCCATGGCCCCCCTCAGGATCACAGTGATCGGCACCGGCTACCTCGGCGCCACGCACGCCGCGGCGATGGCCGAGCTGGGCTTCGAGGTGCTCGGGCTGGACGTGGTCCCCGAGAAGATCGAGATGCTGGCCGCGGGGCGCGTGCCGATGTACGAGCCCGGCCTGGAGGAGCTGCTCGCCGCGCATGTCGCCGGGCTCCCGGGCTCCACGGGCCGGCTGCGCTTCACCCGGTCCTGGGAGGAGGTCGGCGAGTTCGGCGACGTCCACTTCGTGTGCGTCAACACCCCGCAGAAGCACGGCGAGTACGCCTGCGACATGAGCTACGTCGACTCCGCCGTCGAGTCGCTGGCCCCGCACCTGGCCCGGCCCGCCCTCGTCGTCGGCAAGTCGACCGTCCCCGTCGGCTCCGCCGAGCGCCTCGCCGCCAAGCTGGCCGCGCTGGCCCCGGCCGGCGCCGACGTGGAGCTGGCCTGGAACCCGGAGTTCCTGCGCGAGGGCTTCGCCGTCCAGGACACCCTGCACCCCGACCGGATCGTCATCGGCACCCGCGGCGAACGCGCCGAGAAGGTGCTGCGCGAGGTGTACGAGCGGCCGATCGCCGAGGGCAGCCCGCTGGTCGTCACCGACTTCCCGACGGCCGAGCTCGTCAAGACGGCCGCCAACTCCTTCCTCGCCACGAAGATCTCCTTCATCAACGCGATGGCCGAGGTCTGCGAGGCCGCCGGCGGCGACGTCGCCAAGCTCGCCGAGGCGATCGGGCACGACGAGCGGATCGGGAGCAAGTTCCTGCGCGCCGGCATCGGCTTCGGCGGCGGCTGCCTGCCCAAGGACATCCGCGCCTTCATGGCGCGCGCCGGCGAGCTGGGCGCCGACCAGGCGCTGACGTTCCTGCGCGAGGTCGACTCGATCAACATGCGGCGGCGCGGGCACATGGTGGAGCTGGCCCGGGAGGCGGTCGGCGGGGCGTTCCTCGGCAAGCGGGTCGCGGTGCTCGGGGCGACCTTCAAGCCGGACTCGGACGACGTACGGGACTCGCCCGCGCTGAACGTGGCGGGGCAGATCCACCTCCAGGGCGGCCAGGTCACCGTGTACGACCCGAAGGGCATGGACAACGCGCGCCGCGTCTTCCCGACGCTGGGGTACGCCGAGTCGGCGGTGGCGGCGGCGCGCGGCGCGGACGTGGTGCTGCACCTGACCGAGTGGCGGGAGTTCCGCGAGCTGGACCCGGTCGAGCTGGGTGCGGTCGTCAGCGACCGGCTGCTGCTGGACGGGCGCAACGCGCTGGACGCCGGGCAGTGGCGCGCGGCCGGGTGGACGTACCGGGCGATGGGCCGGCCGCGCGCCTGACGGGCCTTGCCGGAGCCGGCGGCGCGGTCAGCCGGTTCGGCGGTGTGCGGCGGCGCGGGCGGTGAACTCGGCGGCGCGCAGGACGCGCAGGGCGTTGCCCCAGGTCAGTTCGGCGATGTCGGTTTCGGGCCAGCCGCGTTCCAGGAGTTCGGCGACGAGGCGCGGGTAGCCGGAGGGGTCGGTCAGGCCGGTCGGGCGGTGGGTGCCGGGCTCGGTGCCGAAGGAGGCGCCGAGGCCGACGGATCCGGGGCCGGCCACGGCACGCAGGTGGTCGAGGTGGTCGGCGACGGCGTGGAGGGAGTCGCCGGTCTGCCCGGTGTCGAAGGAGGCCATCGCGAGGCCGCCGGTCGCGCGGAGGGCGAGCAGGACGTCGTCCGTCGTGTTGTCCGGGTGCGGGGTGAGGGCGGCCGCGGCGGTGTGCGTGGCGATGACGGGCGCCTTGGAGGCGCCGGCGATCCGGAGGGCCGCGGCGGGGGTGCAGCCGGTGACGTCGAGGAGTATCCCGAGCCGGTTGGCCTCCAGGACGACCTGGTGGCCGAAGGGGGTGAGGTTCTCGGCGGCCCAGGGGGCTCCGGCGGCGGCGAGGACGCGGACGCCGAGGGCGTGGAAGGCGCGCAGGGCGGCGAGCGAGTCGGTGAGGGTGCTGCCGGGGACGGGGCCGAGGAACGAGGCGATGCGGCCGCGGTTGCGGGCGTCGGCCATGTCGTCGGCGGTGAGTGCGAGGCGGAGGCCGTCCGGGTAGCGGCGCAGGAGGGCGAGGGCCGCGTCGACCTGGTCGAGGGCGTCGGCGAGGGCGTGGCCGGGGGCGGTGCCGGGGGGCGGGAGCAGGGACCAGAACTGGGCGCCGACCCCGCCGGCGCGCAGGCGGGGGATGTCGGTGTCGACGCCGGCGTCGGGGGTGCCGATGTCGTGGTACGGGCTCTGCCGCAGGATCCGGACGAGGGTGTTGTGCCCGTCGGCGACGGGGTGCAGGGCGAGCAGTGCGACGGCCCGGTCGAGGGCGGGGGCGCGGGCGGGGGCGGGCGGGTCCGCGGCTCCGACGGAGGCCGGTCCGGGCGGGGGCGTCTCGGCGGCGTACGCGAGGTGCGCGGGGGTCTGTTCGTCCTGCAGGTCGGCCATGGGGTTCGCTCCGGGGTGGGCGGCAGCAGGGAGGGAGAGGTGCTGCCACCGTGACACGCGGGGCGGCCGGGCGGCCCGGCGGATGCGGCGTTCGGGTGAGACGCGCAGGTCAGGGCAAGGCTGGCGGCGGCCGTCCCGCCCGGTCCCGGCCGCCCTGCGGCGGGCGGGGCCGGGCCGGGGCGGGTCGCCGGGCCGGGCGGTTCAGACGGCGGTGTGGAGGACCGCGTTGGAGGGGCCGCGGGTCGCCGACAGGTCGCGGGCGACGGCCTCCGCGTCGCGCAGCACCCGTACGGCGTTGGACCAGGTGAGCTTGGCGAGGTCGGCGGGCGACCAGCCGCGGTGCAGGAGTTCGGCGACGAGGTTCGGGTAGCCGGCGACGTCGTCGAGTCCGGACGGGGTGAACGCCGTGCCGTCGTAGTCGCCGCCGATGCCGATGTGGTCGATGCCGGCGACGTCCCGCATGTGGTCGAGGTGGTCGGCGACGGTGGCGGCGGTCGCGGCCGGGCGGGGGTGCTCCGCCTCGAAGGCGCGGTGCACCGCCATCGCCTCGGGGGTGGTGTCGAGGTGGTGGAAGCCGTGGGCGCGCAGGTTCTCGTCGGCGGCGAGGGTCCACTCGACGGCCGCGGGGAGGATGAACTTCGGTACGAACGTGGCCATGGCGACGCCGCCGTTGGCGGGGAGGCGTTCCAGGACGTCGTCGGGCACGTTGCGCGGGTGGTCGCAGACGGCGCGGGCCGAGGAGTGGGAGAAGACGACGGGTGCGGCGGAGGTGTCGAGGGCGTCGCGCATCGTCGTGGCGGCGACGTGCGAGAGGTCGACGAGCATGCCGATCCGGTTCATCTCGCGGACGACCTCGCGGCCGAAGTCGGCCAGCCCGCCGTGCCGGGCCTCGTCGGTCGCGGAGTCGGCCCAGTCGATGGTGTCGTTGTGGGTGAGCGTCATGTAGCGGACGCCGAGCAGGTGCAGGGCGCGCAGGGTGGCGAGGGAGTTGTTGATGGAGTGGCCGCCCTCGGCGCCCATGAGGGAGGCGATGCGGCCGTCGCGGCGGGCCGCCTCCATGTCGTCGGCGGTCAGGGCGCGGGCCAGGTCGCCGGGGTAGCGGTCGATCAGCTGGGTGACGGCGTCGATCTGCTCCAGGGTGGCGCTGACCGCCTGGTCGCCGGCGTAGTCGGAGCGGACGAACACCGACCAGAACTGCGCGCCGACCCCGCCGGCGCGGAGCCGGGGGATGTCGGTGTGCAGGTGGGCGGAGGTGTCGCCGGCGATGTCGCGCTGCGCGAGGTCGTAGCGGACCTGCTGGCGCAGGGCCCAGGGCAGGTCGTTGTGGCCGTCGGCGACGGGGTGTTCGGCGAGCAGGGCGCGGGCCTGGTCGAGGCGGTCCGCCGCGGTCACTTGCCGAACCCGAAGGACTCCGCGCCGGAGGCCTTGGCCCGCAGCCGCTTGCCCTTCTCGGTGGCCTGGTCGTTCAGTTCCTGCTGGAAGTCCCGCATGCGGGCGAGGAGTTCGCCGTCGTGGGCGGCGAGCATGCGGGCGGCGAGGAGGCCGGCGTTGCGGGCTCCGGCGACGGAGACGGTGGCGACGGGGACGCCGGCGGGCATCTGGACGATGGACAGGAGGGAGTCCATGCCGTCGAGGTACTTGAGCGGCACGGGGACGCCGATGACGGGCAGGGGGGTGACCGAGGCGAGCATGCCGGGCAGGTGGGCGGCCCCGCCGGCGCCGGCGATGATCGCCTTGAGCCCGCGGTCGGCGGCCTGCTCCCCGTAGGCGATCATCTCGCGGGGCATGCGGTGGGCGGAGACGACGTCGACCTCGTAGGGGATCTCGAACTCGTCGAGGGCCTGGGCGGCGGCTTCCATGACGGGCCAGTCGGAGTCGGATCCCATGACGATGCCGATGACGGGGGCGGTGCTCCCGGTGCTGGGGGTGCTCATGCGGTGATCGTTCCTCGGAGGTAGCCGGCAGCGTGACGTGCGCGCTCCAGCACATCGTCCAGGTCGTCGCCGTAGGTGTTGACGTGGCCGACCTTGCGGCCGGGTTTCACGTCCTTGCCGTACATGTGGATCTTCAGCTGCGGGTCGTGGGCCATGCAGTGCAGGTACGCGGCGTACATGTCGGGGTAGTCGCCGCCGAGGACGTTGGCCATGACGGTCCAGCGGGCCCGGGGGCGGGGGTCGCCGAGGGGGAGGTCGAGGACCGCGCGGACGTGGTTGGCGAACTGGGAGGTGACCGCGCCGTCCTGGGTCCAGTGGCCGCTGTTGTGCGGGCGCATGGCGAGCTCGTTGACGAGGATCCGGCCGTCGGCGGTCTCGAAGAGCTCGACGGCCAGGTGGCCGGTCACGCCGAGTTCCCCGGCGATGCGCAGGGCGAGGGCCTGGGCCTCGCCGGCGAGCTCCTCGGAGAGGTTCGGGGCGGGGGCGATGACGGTGTCGCAGACGCCGTCGACCTGGATCGACTCCACCACCGGGTAGGCGACGGCCTGGCCGTGCGGGGAGCGGACGACGTTCGCCGCGAGTTCGCGGACGAAGTCGACCTTCTCCTCGGCGAGGACGGGGACGCCGGCCTTGAAGGGGGCCTCGGCGTCCTCGGGGGTCCGGACGAACCAGACGCCCTTGCCGTCGTAGCCGCCGCGGACCGTCTTGAGGATGACGGGGAACCCGCCGACCTCCGCCGCGAAGGCGGCCGCGTCCGCCGGGTCCGCCACGATGCGGTGGCGGGGGCTTGGCGCGCCGATCTGGTCGAGCTTGGCCCGCATCACGCCCTTGTCCTGGGCGTGCACCAGCGCGTCGGGTCCGGGGCGGACGGGGATGCCGTCCGCTTCGAGGGCCCGCAGGTGCTCGGTGGGCACGTGCTCGTGGTCGAAGGTGATCACGTCGCAGCCGCGCGCGAAGGCGCGCAGGGTGTCCAGGTCGCGGTAGTCGCCGATGACGACGTCGCTGACCACCTGGGCCGCCGAGTCCTGCGGGGTGTCACTGAGGAGCTTGAACTTGATGCCGAGGGGGATGCCCGCCTCGTGGGTCATACGGGCGAGCTGGCCGCCGCCGACCATGCCGACTACCGGGAACGTCACCCCTCCAGGGTATCGGCCGGCCGTCCGCCGGACGGACCCGGCCCCACCGGGAACTCGTAGCAACATCCCGTGCGCCCTGCGTCGCGCACCTGTACGAACGCACAGTGCCCGAAGGCACAGACGGGTCGGCAGGGGGACACTTAGCATGAGTGGCCGATCGAGAGGCGACGGACGCCCCGCTGGGGGCCGCTACGGACGGGACCGACCATCACCATGACCACGCCGAAACGGGGCTCGGCCCTCGAACGGGTACGCGGCCTCGCACGCGAAGTCGCGAAGTTCGGGGCTGTCGGGGGCCTGGGCGTGCTCGTGAACCTGGGTGTCTTCAACCTGCTGCGGCACACCACGGACCTGCAGGTGGTCCGGGCGAGCGTGATAGCCACCGTCGTCGCGATCACGACGAACTACCTCGGCTTCCGCTACTTCACCTACCGGGACCGGGCGCGGACGGGCAGCTCGCGGGAGGTCCCGCTGTTCGTGGCGTTCAGCCTGATCGGGCTGGTGATCGAGAACGGCGTGCTGTACGCGGCCACATACGGGTTCGGCTGGGACGGCCGGCTCGCCTCCAACGTCTTCAAGTTCGTCGGCATCGGCACGGCCACGGTGTTCCGCTTCTGGTCGTACCGGACGTGGGTCTTCAAGGCGCTGCCGCAGGCGGCTCCCGCGGCCGCCGCGGAGCCGGAGCCGGTGGCGCGGGCCGCGGCCCGGCCCGCGCGGGAGAGCGGTACGCGCGCCCCCGAGCCCGCCGGCAACAAGTAGGGGGGCCGCCCGCCTCCCGGCGCCCCGGGGTCAGCGGACGGTGTGCTCCCGCTCTCCGCGCTCGGGCTCGGTGCGGCTGAGGAAGAGGGCGAACACCGGGGGCTGGGCCTGGAGCAGTTCGAGGCGGCCGCCGTCGGCCTCGGCGAGGTCGCGGGCGACGGCGAGGCCGATGCCGGTGGAGTTGCGGCCGCTGATGGCCCGCTCGAAGATGCGGTTCCCCAGGTCGGGCGGGACGCCGGGCCCCTCGTCGGTGACTTCCAGGACGGCCTGGTTGCCGACGACCCGGGTGCGCAGGGCGACGGTGCCGCCGCCGTGCATGAGCGCGTTCTCCACGAGGGTGGCCAGCACCTGGGCGACCGCGCCGGGGGTCCCGAAGGCCCGTACGCCGGTCTTGCCGGAGCGGACGATGGCCCGGCCCTCGCTGCGGTAGGCGGGCCGCCACTCCTCCACCTGCTGTTTGACGACCTCGTCGAGGTCGAAGGGGACGGCGGAGCCGGTCCGCGGGTCGCGGGAGTTCGTCAGCAGCCGCTGGACGACGTCGGTGAGCCGCTCCACCTGGGCGAGCGCGATGGTGGCCTCCTCGCGGACGGTCGCGAGGTCGTCGGTGACGGTGATCTCCTCCAGCCGCATCGACAGCGCGGTCAGCGGGGTGCGCAGCTGGTGGGAGGCGTCCGCGGCAAGGCGCCGCTCGGCGGTGAGCATCCGCCCGATCCGCTCGGCGCTGGAGTCGAGGACGTCCGCGACGCGGTCCAGCTCGGGGACCCCGTAGCGGCGGTGGCGGGGCCGGGGGTCGCCGGAGCCGAGGCGCTCGGCGGTCTCGGCGAGGTCGGTGAGCGGGGACGCCAGCCGGTTGGCCTGGCGGATCGCGAGGGCCACGGCGGCCACGACGGCGAGCAGCGCCACCGCGCCGACCACGGCGAGGGTCCGCCCGACCTCCTGGGTGACAGCGGAGCGGGGCTCCTCGACGACGACCAGCTCGCCCAGCTCCCCCTTGGCGGTGCCGCGCAGGACGCTCCCGCCGGGCCGCTCGCCGATTTCGACGGGAGGCTGCCCGGGGACGGTGATGCGGGCGTAGCGGCCGGGGTCGAGCTGCTCGGCCAGCGCGTCGGAGTCGATGGGCCGGCGCTCGGCCGCGTTCGCCTCGACGATGCTCGCCAGGCGCAGGGCCTCGGACTCGATGCGGTCCTGGGCGCTGCTGGTGATCGTGCGGGTCTCCACGATGACGAGGGAGACGCCGAAGACGGCGATCACGACGAGCACCACGGCGAGGGTGGACTGGATCAGGCGGCGGCGCATGGCTGGGGGGCCCGGTCAGCTCTTCTCGAAGCGGAAGCCGACGCCGCGGACCGTGGCGATGTAGCGGGGGTTCGCGGCGTCGTCGCCCAGCTTCTTGCGGAGCCAGGAGATGTGCATGTCGAGGGTCTTGGTGGAGGACCACCAGGTGGTGTCCCACACCTCGCGCATGAGCTGGTCGCGGGTGACGACGCGGCCGGCGTCGCGGACGAGGACGCGCAGGAGGTCGAACTCCTTCGCGGTGAGCTGGAGCTCCTCCTCCCCCATCCAGGCGCGGTGGGACTCGACGTCGATGCGGACGCCGTGGGTGGCGGCGGGCTGGGCGGCCTCGGCGGCGCCGCGCCGCAGCAGGGCCCGGACGCGGGCGAGGAGCTCGGCGAGGCGGAACGGCTTGGTGACGTAGTCGTCTGCTCCGGCGTCCAGGCCCACGACGGTGTCGACCTCGTCGGCGCGGGCGGTCAGGACGAGGATGGGAAAGCCGAGCCCCTCGGCGCGCAGCCGGCGGGCCACTTCCAGGCCGTCCATGCCGGGCAGGCCCAGGTCGAGGACGACGAGGTCGACGCCGCCCTGGAGGCCTGCGTCGAGGGCGGCCGGGCCGTCCTCCCGGACCTCGACGTCGTACCCCTCCCGGCGCAGGGCGCGGGCCAGGGGCTCCGAGATGGATGCGTCGTCCTCGGCGAGCAGTACACGCGTCATGTGGGTGATGGTAGTCCGCGGCGGCGATCCGCAGGGGCGGCCCCGCGCACCCCTTTCCATCTGGCCTTATGAATGCAGCCCGCCTTCGAAAATGCCTAAACGGTTCCCAATCCTCCTGTGATCCATCTCTCAAGTCCTTTCATTTGCCACCCGGTCGTGTCGTATGGTGGCGAGACGCCTGATGCACTACCTCCGGGACCTTTGCGCCGAAATCCGAGCCAAAGGTCTCAATTCTGTCCGGATCGATCAGAGGGTCTTGACGACTTTCCCGATCGGCTTCGGTGACAGTGGATGACCTGTGGGCCGGCGCCCCGCGCGCGTTCGTGTGCGCGAGGGCGTGGATCCCGGTTGCGTTTGTTCCCCCGCCCCCTCCGCGGCGCGGGTGGGGTCCCCGGGGCGTGGGGGCCGGAACAGCAGCTGCCGGTTCCGGCCACCCCCCACCGGGCGCCGACGGCTCACGAAGCCGGGCGTCCCGAGCAAGCAAGGATCGACCATGGCTTCCAGCCTGACGAAGGGCGCGGTGGACCCGTCCGCCGAGAAGACCTTCTTCGGCCACCCCCGTGGCCTGGCCACTCTCTTCATGACCGAGATGTGGGAGCGCTTCTCCTACTACGGCATGCGGGCGCTGCTGGTGTACTACCTGGTCTCGGGCGGCGCGGACGCCGCCACGGGAAGCCAGGGCGGCGGCCTGGCCATGACCGCGGCCACGACGACGGCCATCTACTCCGTCTACGTCTCCATGGTCTACCTGATGGCCATGCCGGGCGGATGGTTCGGCGACCGGGTCTGGGGCGCGCGCAAGACGGTCGCCATCGCCGGCTTCGTGATCATGACGGGTCACCTGTCGCTGGCCCTGCCCGGCCAGGCGATGTTCTTCGTCGGCCTGCTCCTCGTCGCGGTGGGCTCCGGTCTGCTGAAGGCCAACATCTCCACGATGGTCGGCCACCTCTACGACGGCCCCGAGGACCCGCGCCGTGACGGCGGCTTCACGCTGTTCTACATCGGCATCAACCTCGGCGCGTTCGTCGCCCCGTTCGTCGTCGGCACGGTCGGCAAGGAATACAACTGGCACCTGGGCTTCGCCCTCGCCGCCGTCGGCATGGGCATCGGCCTCGCCCAGTTCCTCCTCGGCACCAAGCACCTCAGCCCGAAGAGCAGCCAGGTCCCGAACCCGCTGTCGGCCGAGGAGCGCAAGGCGGTCATCACCAAGGCCGTCCTCGGCGCCGCCGCCATCGCCGTCTTCTACGGCGCCGTGGTCGCCCTGGGCGCGTACACCCTGAACTGGGTGCTGGTGCCGCTGACCCTCGCCGGTCTGGTCATCCCGGTGGCCGTGCTGGTCCGCATCAAGCGCGACAAGGACCTGAACACCACCGAGCAGTCGAGGATGACTGCGTACATCTGGTTCTTCGTCGCCGCCGCCGTCTTCTGGATGATCTACGACCAGGGCGGGTCGACGCTGTCGCTGTTCGCGGACTCCAAGACCGCCGACACCGTCTTCGGCCTCGGCTTCTCGGCCACCTGGTACCAGTCGCTGAACCCGCTGTTCGTGATGGCGCTGGCCCCGGTCTTCGCCTGGCTGTGGCTGTGGCTGGCCCGCAAGAACCAGGAGCCGAACACCATCGTGAAGTTCGCGATGGGCCTGGTCCTGGTCGGCGGCTCGTTCTTCGTCTTCATCGTCCCGATGAACATGGCCGGCGACGGCACCATGGTCTCCCCGATGTGGCTCGTCTCGATCTACATGATCCAGACCATCGGCGAGCTGTGCCTCTCCCCGGTCGGCCTCTCCGTCACCACGAAGATGGCCCCGCAGAAGTACGCCTCCCAGATGATGGGCGTCTGGTTCCTCGCGGTCACCGCGGGCGACTGCACCACCGGCCTGCTGTCGCTGGCCGGCGTGGACCTGAACGGAACGGTCGTCATCGGCATCCAGGCGAGCGCCGCGGTCCTCGCCGGTGTGGCGGTGTACGCCTACCGCAAGAAGGTCCGGGCGCTGATGGGCGACGTCCACTGACGCACCCGCGCACAGGCTGAGGCGACGGCCCGGCACCCCTCCGAAGGGGTGCCGGGCCGTCGCGTTCCGCCGGCTCCGTCAGCGGCGGGTGCCGCCGCGCAGGCGGCGCCAGGGGGTGAGGGTGAACACCGCGGCGCCGAGCAGGACCACCGTCGCGGCGGCCACGGCGAGGGCCCGCACGCCGCCCGTGCCGCCCGCGCCGGTCTCGGCGAGGCCGCCGGGTCCGCCCGACCCGGCGGAGGCGGAGCCGCCGGAGGCCGGGGAGCCGGAGCCGCCGGGCTGGGCGGTGGTGTCCAGCTCCAGGGACACGCCGCTGGAGACCGCCTTGCAGGGCACGTTGATCGGCGTCGAGCCGGGGCTCATCGTCACGTCGATCGTCAGGCGGTCCGGGGTCAGCGTCACCTTGCCCGTCGCCCCCGGCTTGTAGGTGCCGGTCATGTCGCTCAGGCTGACCGGGGCCTTGTCCGGGATCGGCTCCGCGTTGGCCGGGCCGGAGACCCGGACCGTGCCGGTGTCCGCGCCGCCGAGCCGGATGTCCATCGAGGGCTTCAGGGCGCCCGCGGGGAGGGCCATGGGGCTGGCCATCGCCCCCTTGGCGGTCTTCACGGTGAGGTCGAAGCCGCCGCCGTTCTTCTTCGCGCTGACCGTCACCGGGGTCTTGACGCCGCCCGGGACGACGGCGCCGCAGTCGAAGGCCACCTCGACGGGCTTGCCGGGGAAGTCGGTCTGCCCGCCGCCGCCACCGGTGGCGCCGCCGGACGCGGTGCCGCCGCCCGACGCGGTGCCGCCGGACGCGGTGCCCCCGGACGCCGTGGTGCCTCCCGACGCCGAGCCGCCGGACGCCGTACCGCCGCCGCTCGCCGTACCGCCCCCGCTCGCCGTACCGCCGCCGTCCGACACCTTGATCGTCGCCGCGGCCGCGGCCGCCTCCTTGGGCGAGCAGCGCGTGGTGAACCCGCTGAAGTCCACGTCGTACCGGCCCGGGGTGATCGTCACCTCCCCCGCCTTGGCCAGCTTCACCCTCCCCTTCATGTCGGACAGCACCATCGGCGCGTTCTTGGGGATCGGCGGGTTCTTCCGCTCACCCTCCAGCTTCACCTCGCCCGCGAGCGCCCCGCCGAGCCTCACCCAGCCGGTCGGCTTCACGGTGTCCTTGCCGAGGTCCATCAGGTCGGTGTTGTTCGAGGCCGCCTTGACGGTCCTCCACACCACCTCGACCTCGTCGCCGACCTTCGCGGCGGCGGGCGCCGTCACCGAGACGGTCGTCGTGCCCTGGACCGGGCCGCCGCCGCCTGCGGGCGGAATGCACTCCACCTTGTACGAGACCTCGGCCGCCTGGGCGGGTCCCGCCCCCAGCAGCGCGGCCGCGCCGCCGAACAGCAGCGCGGCCGCGGCCGCGCTCACCCTCCGTTGGGTCCTCACTGGTGTCCCTTCGTCGTCGGACTGCCGGCTGACGGTGCGGACGTCTGCGGTGCCGTGAACCACGGCAGGTCTGCGGCCTCCCCCGACCCGGCCGCCTCCGGGGCCTCCTGCGCTGCGGGTGCCTCCGGCGCGGGCGCCGGCCGGACCCGGTCGACGAGGGCCATCCCGGCCCTGAACAGGCCGGCGGGCACCACCAGCAGGAGCAGGGCCCAGAACACCAGCACCCCGTACGGGCGGGACACCGCCCACGGCCGGGCCGCCAGGACCGTCTCCCCGTACATGAGGGAGACCGTGTGGGTCCCGTGTGCGCCGGCCCCGAGCGTGACGGGCAGCCGGACCTCCGCCCTGCCCCCGGGCGGGATGGCGCCCTTCCAGCGGACCTCCTCCCACTGCGGGGCGAGCACGCCGCGGGCCGTGCCCAGCCGGAAGACCGGGTCCGCGACGGGCGCGGGTCCGGTGTTCCCGAGGGTGACGGTGAAGGTGCGCGAGGGCGGCGCGCCGAACCGGGTCAGGATCCCGTCGCCGCCCGCCAGCCGGGCCGGGCCCAGCACGGCGAGGCGCGGCGCGCCCTGCTCGGGCGGCAGCTCGGCCACCGGGTGGCCGGTGAGCACCAGCGGGAGGGCGACGGTGGCGGCGTCCCCGCCGACCGAGGTGACGTTGACGATGCACGGGCACGGTGTGGGCGGGGCCGCCGCGGCCAGCCGCGCCGTGAAGCGGCCGTCGCCGCCGACGGAGACGGCCGCGCCCTCGGCGTTCGCGCAGCTGTTCGTGCCGCCGACCATGTTCTGGCCGCAGACCAGCAGCATCACCAGCGTTCCGGCCCGCCAGCCCGTGCCGGTCACCGTGAGCTGCGTACCCGGGGCGGCTTCCCGGAGCGAGAGCTGCGCGGCCGGCGGTGCATCCGCGGCGGCGGCCGGTGCCGCGGTGGCGAACAGGCACGCCGTGAGCGCGGCCGCGGCGGCGCGGGCCCCGGCCCCGCCGGTCATGCGCGTGCTCCCGCCGGCTCGGGGGCCGGCTCCGGTCCGGCCCCGCCCCCGGGTACCGCAGCGGGCGGCCCGCGCCGGGCGCGCCGCCTGCGGGCGAAGGCCGCCGCGGCCGCGGCGGCCGCGCCGAGGGCGAGCAGGGCTCCCGGGCCGGGCACGGCGACGCCGGGTGCGAACCGGGCGGACGCGGTGGCGGCGGCCGGCGCGGCGCCCGGGGCGGTGGCGGTGAGCGTGAGGTCGGCGGCGCCGAGGCGGGGCGCGCTCGGCCACGGCTCGGCCAGCCGCAGCCGCCCGCCCGGCGGCACCTGCACGGGCAGGGCCCGCTCCGGGCGGCCGGGCAGCGGCCCGAACAGGCCCTCGGCGCGCACCGACACCCGCGGCGCGAGGGGCACGTTCCCCCGGTTGACCAGGGTGTACGCGACCTCGGTGCGGGCGCCGCGGCCGCGCACGGCGACATCCTCGACGGTCAGCGCGGCGAGGGTCGGGCCGCCGACGCGCAGGTGGACCCGTACGGCCTCCTCGCGGCCGGCCTCGGCGGCGAGGACAGCGGCCCGGCGGTCGCCGGGCAGCGCGGCCGGCGGAACGGTGACCGTGAAGGGGACCGCCGCGCGGGTCCGCGGCGGCACGGTGACGGCGGCCGCCCCGCCGAAGCTGATCCACGCGCCCGCCCCGCCCGCCCCGCCGGGCTCCTCGGCACCCCGGAGGGCGAAGGTGCGCGGCAGGTCGGAGGCGTTCGTCAGGGCGAGCCGGTCCTCCAGTACGGCTCCGGGGGCGCCGGCGAGGTAGAAGGCGGGCCGGGGCGTCCCTCCGGCCGCGCCCGGCTCGGGGGCGGCGCTCCAGCCGGGGCCGTCCGCGGCGGGGGCGGGGGCCGTGCCGAGCAGCGGCAGGAGCGGCAGGAGGAGCGGCAGTGCGGAGGCGGCCCTCCGGCCGCGGGGGCGGCGGCGGGTGGCGCCGGCCGGCGGGCGGGGCACGGGCATGGCCGGTGCTCCGCTCAGGTCCGGGCGGCCCGGCGGCTGCGCCGGCTCAGCATGAGGAGCCCCGCGGTGCCGGACAGCAGCACGGTGCCGCCGAGGGTGGCGAGCGCGGCGACGGAGTCCTCCGGCCCGGTCTGCGGGAGGGTGTCGGCGGGCCCGGACCCGGCGCCGGCCGCGGCGGTGACGTCCAGCTCCAGCGACGGCTTCGGGCTGTTGCCGGGGGTGCAGGTGGTGGTCGTCCCCATCGCCTTGATGGTCAGCACGCCCGCCGTGAAGGTGACGCGGCCCGTCTTCTTCGGGGTGTAGGTGCCCGACAAGTCGGTGATCTTGATGGGGGTGTTGGCGGGCGCCGCCTCGGGGTTCGGCGGGCCGGAGACCGCCACCTGCCCCTGGTCTGCGCCGCCGACCACGATGACCGCGCTCGGGTTCATCGCGCCCTTGCCGAGCTCGATCGGGCTGGAGGAGACGCCCTTCCGGAACGACATCGTCAGCTTGTAGCCGTCGCCCTCCGCGGCGGCCCTGATGTCGATGGGCGAGACGGCCGACTTGTCCCCGATGGGCGTCTTGCAGTCGTAGGCGACGTCCACGACGTCGGCACGGGCCGTGCCGGCGGCGGGCAGAACCGCCGCCCCGGCCAGCGCCAACGCGACCGCCGCCGAGCGTGTGCGGTGGGACACCTTCGTCCTCCCCTCGAACCGATTCTGACGGCACATCAGATCGGGGCTCAAGGTACGCCCGGGGCCCTGCAAGGGGAAGACGAAGGACGAGGTGTTCGGCCGCGGCCGGCTCAGGCCGCGCGCACCCCCCGCTGCCACACCGCGGAGACCAGCGGCACGCCCGGCCGGTACGCCAGGTGCACATGGCTCGGGGCGTCCAGCAGCGCCAGGTCGGCGCGCGCGCCCGGCGCCAGGACCCCGATGTCCGTACGCCGCAGCGCGCGGGCGCCGCCGGCGGTGGCCGACCAGAGGGCCTCGTCCGGCGTCATCCCCATGTCCCGCACGGCGAGCGCGATACAGAACGGCATGGAGCTCGTGTACGAGGAACCCGGGTTGCAGTCCGTGGACAGCGCGACCGTCGCCCCCGCGTCCAGCAGCCGGCGGGCGTCCGGCCACTGCGCGCGGGTCGAGAACTCGGCGCCCGGCAGGAGCGTGGCCACCGTGGTGTCCGCGGCCTGGGCGAGGGCGTCGACGTCGGCGTCGGTCAGGTGCGTGCAGTGGTCGGCGGACGCCGCGCCCAGTTCGACGGCGAGCTGCACGCCCGGACCGTACGAGAGCTGGTTGGCGTGCACGCGCGGGATCAGCCCGGCGGCCGCGCCGGCGGTCAGGATCGCGCGCGCCTGGTCGCCGTCGAAGGCGCCCTTCTCGCAGAAGACGTCCACCCAGCGCGCGTACGGGGCGCACGCCGCGAGCATCTCGCCGGTGACGAGGTCGACGTACCCGGCCGGGTCCTCGGCGTAGTCCGGGGAGACGATGTGCGCGCCGAGGTAGGTCACCTCCTCCGTGTGCGCGGCGGCGATGCGCAGGGCGCGGGCCTCGTCGGCGACGGTCAGGCCGTAGCCGGACTTGGTCTCGAAGGTGGTCGTGCCCTGCCGGCGTGCCTCGTCGAGGTGGCGGACCAGGTTCGCCTCCAGCTCGGCGTCGGACGCGGCGCGGGTCGCCGCGACCGTGGTGCGGATGCCGCCCGCGGTGTAGCTGCGGCCCGACATGCGGGCGTTGAACTCGGCCGTCCGGTCGCCTGCGAAGACGAGGTGGGAGTGGGAGTCGACGAAGCCGGGGATCAGGGCGCGGCCCTGGGCGTCGAAGGATGTGTCTGCCGGCGGGGCCTTGGCTGTGGGGCCGACCCAGGCGATGCGGTCGTCTTCGACGACGACCGCTGCGTTCTCGACCAGGCCGAGGGGGCCCTCACCCGATTCCGGGTCGTTGGTGACGAGGCTCCCGATATTGCCGATGACTGTAGTGCTCATGGGTTCCTTCCAGGGGTTTCCTTCCCCCACCCCGCCCCTTCCCGAAACCGGGGCTCCGCCCCGGACCCGCTGCCGCTGCACCTCCGGCGGGGCCGAGCCCACGGACTCCGCCCCGCCCCCCGTTCCGGGCGCTCCGCGCCCGTGCGCTCAGTCGCCGCGCGGGCTGGATACGCCCGCCCCGGCGGGCCGGAGCCGGCCCCGCCGGTGATGGAAGGCGCAGGGCGTGGGGCGGAGCCCTGCGGGTCCGGTTGCCGGGGTGGGGTGGGGGTCAGGTGCGGACTGCGGCGATGGAGGCGGACAGGGCCGACGGGACGTCGGGGACCAGGGTGTGGGCGCCGTCGCGGACGATGTGGCGGCCGCCGACCACCGTGTGGCGGACATCCGCGGCCGAGGCCGCGAAGACGGCCGTCTCGGCGCCCAGCCGCGGCAGGGGGCCGGCCGTGCGGACGCTGTCCAGGGCGATGGTGGTGAAGTCGGCCAGTGCGCCCGTTTCCAGGCGGCCCGCGTCGGGGAGGCCCAGCGCCGCGTGACCATCCGCGGTGGCGGCAGTGAGCAGCGCGTCGGCGGTCCAGTGCCCCCGCGTCCGGCTGCGGAGCCGCTCGTCCAGTTCCATGGCGCGCGCCTCCTCCAGCAGGTCGATGACGGCGTGGCTGTCGCTGCCCAGCGACAGCGGGCTGCCCGCCTGCTGGAGGCGGACCGCCGGCCCGATCCCGTCGGCGAGGTCCCGCTCGGTGGTGGGGCACATGCAGGTGCCCGTCGCGGTGCCGCCGAGGAGCGCGATGTCCTCGTCGGTGAGGTGGGTGTTGTGGACGCCGGTGGTGCGCGGCCCGAGCACCCCGTGGTCGGCGAGCAGCCGGGTGGGCGTGCAGCCGTGGGCGGCCAGGCAGGCGTCGTTCTCGGCGGTCTGCTCGGACAGGTGGACGTGCAGCGGGGCCTGCCGCTCCTCGGCCCAGCGCGCGACGGTGCCCAGCTGGTCGGCGGGGACGGCGCGCACGGAGTGCACGGCCGCGCCGATCAGGGCGTGCCCGCGCGGCACCAGCGCGGAGGCCCGTTCGGCCCAGGCGTCGGCGGTGCCGTCGGAGAACCGGCGCTGGTGCTCGGTGGGGGCCTGCCCGAAGCCGGAGGACAGGTAGGCGGTGTCGAGGAGGGTGATGCGGATGCCGGCGGCCGCGGCGGCCTCGATGAGGGCTTCGCCCATGGCGTTGGGGTCGGCGTACGGGGTGCCGTCCGCCTGGTGGTGGAGGTAGTGGAACTCGCCGACGTTGGTGATGCCGGCGAGCGCCATCTCCGCGTACACGGCCCGGGCGAGGTCGTGGTACGTCTCGGGGGTGAGGCGGTGGGCGACCTTGTACATGACGTCGCGCCAGGTCCAGAAGGTGCCCGAGCCGACCTGGACGGTGCCGCGCAGGGCCCGGTGGAAGGCGTGGGAGTGGGCGTTGGCGAGGCCGGGGAGGGTCAGGCCGCGCAGGACCTCCGCGCCGGGCGGCGGGGCGGCGGCCCCGGTCCGCAGGGCGGCGATCCGCCCGTCGTCGGACACGTCGAGGGCGACGCCCGGCTCGACACGGGTGCCGAGCCAGGCGTGCTCCAGCCAGTACGTCTTCACCGTGCGCAGGGTCAGTGACACGCCAGGCCTTCCAGTACGTCGGCGAGGGCGAGGACTCCGGCGACGCAGTCGTCCTCGGGGGCGAACTCCAGCGGGGAGTGGGAGACGCCCGTGGGGTTGCGCACGAACAGCATCGCGGTGGGGACGGACGCGGAGAGGATTCCCGCGTCGTGTCCGGCGCCGGTGCCGAGGACGGGCACGGATCCGCCGAGGATCCGGTTGATCTCGTCGCGCAGGGCGTGCTCGAACTCGACGACCGGGGTGAAGGACTCGCGGACGACGGCGAGGTCGACGCCGTCCTTGTCGGCGCGCTCGCGGGCGGCCTTCTCGATGGCGGTGACCACCGTGTCGAGGGTGGCCTGGTCGGCGGCGCGGGAGTCGAGCCAGCCCCGTACGAGGGAGGGGATGGCGTTGACGCCGTTCGGCTCGACGGAGACCTTGCCGAAGGTGGCGACGGCTCCGGCGAGCGCTGCCTCCGTACGGGCGGCCAGGACGGTCTCCGCGTAGGTGAGCATCGGGTCGTGCCGGTCGACGAGGCGGGTGGTGCCGGCGTGGTTGGCCTCGCCGCGGAAGTCGAACCGCCAGCGGCCGTGCGGCCAGATGGCGGAGGCGATGCCGACGGCGTCGCCGGACAGGTCGAGGGCGCGGCCCTGTTCGACGTGGAGTTCGACGAAGGCGCCGATACGGGCGAGCCGTTCGGGGTCGGGCCCGATCGCGTCGGGGTCGTACCCGGCGGCCTCCATGGCCTGGGGCAGGCTGATCCCGTCGGCGTCGCGCAGCTCGTACGCCTTCTCCTTGGTCAGCTGCCCGGAGGTGAGGCGGGAGCCGACGCACGCGAGGCCGAAGCGGGCGCCTTCCTCGTCGCCGAAGTTGACGATGGCGAGGGGCCGCCTGAAGCGGGCCCCGCGGGCGCGCAGCTCGTCGAGTGCGGCGAAGGCGGAGACGACGCCGAGGGGGCCGTCGAAGGCGCCGCCGTCGGGCACGGAGTCGAGGTGGGAGCCGGTGACGACGGCGTCGCCGGCGGCGGGGTCGCCGAGCCAGGCCCACTGGTTGCCGTTGCGGTCGGTCTCGACGTCGAGGCGGCGGGCCTCGGCCTGCATCCGGAACCAGAGCCGGCAGTCGGCGTCCGCTCCGGTCCAGGCGTAGCGGCGGTAGCCGCCGGAGGCGTCGCTGCGGCCGAGGGGCCGCAGCGACGCCCACATGGCGTGGAAGCTCTGGCTCACGCGGAGGCTCCGGTGTCGCCCTCGCGCATCGGGACGCGCACGCCCTTGGCGTCGGCCACGGACTCGGCGATGTCGTAGCCGGCGTCGACGTGCCGGATGACGCCCATGCCGGGGTCGTTGGTGAGGACGCGGCGGACCTTCTCGCCGGCCAGCGGGGTGCCGTCGGCGACGGTGACCTGGCCGGCGTGGATGGAGCGGCCCATGCCGACGCCGCCGCCGTGGTGGAGGGAGACCCAGGAGGCGCCGGACGCGACGTTGACCATGGCGTTGAGCAGGGGCCAGTCGGCGATGGCGTCGGAGCCGTCGAGCATGGCCTCGGTCTCGCGGTACGGGGAGGCGACGGAGCCGCAGTCGAGGTGGTCGCGGCCGATGGCCAGCGGGGCGGCCAGTTCGCCGCTCGCGACCATGTCGTTGAAGCGCTCGCCGGCCTTGTCGCGCTCGCCGTAGCCGAGCCAGCAGATGCGGGCGGGCAGGCCCTGGAAGTGGACGCGCTCGCCGGCCATCTTGATCCACCGGGCGAGGGACTCGTTCTCCGGGAACAGGTCGAGGATCGCCTTGTCGGTCTTGGCGATGTCGGCGGCGTCGCCGGAGAGGGCGGCCCAGCGGAAGGGGCCCTTGCCCTCGCAGAACAGCGGGCGGATGTAGGCGGGGACGAAGCCGGGGAAGGCGAACGCCCGGTCGTAGCCGGCGAGCCGGGCCTCGCCGCGGATGGAGTTGCCGTAGTCGAAGACCTCGGCTCCGGCGTCCATGAAGCCGACCATGGCCTCGACGTGCCTGGCCATCGACTCGCGCGAGCGGGTGGTGAAGCCCGCCGGGTCCTTGGCCGCGTAGGAGGCCATGTCGTCGAAGTCGACGCCGGTCGGCAGGTAGGCGAGCGGGTCGTGCGCCGAGGTCTGGTCGGTGACGATGTCGATGGGGGCGCCCTCGGCGAGCATCTGCGGGAGCAGCTCGGCGGCGTTGCCGAGGAGGCCGATGGAGAGCGGCCTGCGCTGGTCGCGGGCCTCGGTGGCGAGCTGGAGGGCGTGCGCGAGGGAGTCGGCCTTGACGTCCAGGTAGCGGTGCTCGATGCGGCGCTCGATGGCGCGCGGGTCGCAGTCGATGCAGATCGCGACGCCGTCGTTCATGGTGACGGCGAGCGGCTGGGCGCCGCCCATGCCGCCGAGGCCGGCGGTGAGGGTGATGGTGCCGGCGAGGGTGCCGCCGAACTTCTTCGCGGCGACGGCCGCGAAGGTCTCGTACGTGCCCTGGAGGATGCCCTGGGTGCCGATGTAGATCCAGGACCCGGCGGTCATCTGGCCGTACATGGTCAGGCCCAGCTGCTCCAGGCGGCGGAACTCCTCCCAGTTGGCCCAGTCGCCGACGAGGTTGGAGTTGGCGAGGAGGACGCGCGGCGCCCACTCGTGCGTCTGCATGACGCCGACGGGGCGGCCGGACTGGACGAGCATCGTCTCGTCCTGCTTGAGGGTGCGCAGGGTGCGGACCATGGCGTCGAAGGAGCGCCAGTCGCGGGCGGCCTTGCCGGTGCCGCCGTACACGACGAGCTTGTCGGGGTGCTCCGCGACCTCGGGGTCGAGGTTGTTCTGCAGCATCCGGAGGGCGGCTTCCTGCTGCCACCCCAGGGTGCTGAGCTCGGTGCCTCGCGCGGCCCGTACGGGGCGGGGTCCTGACATGGCGATGCCTCCAGACGCTGTGGGTAATTCCATTCACATCTTCACCGGCTGAATAGTTCCAGTCAACAGCTGCGGGCGGGCGCGCCGGGTGGTGGGATGGCGGACATGGCTGCCGACACGCACGCGCAGGGCGCCGCCGAGCGCCGGGACCTGGCCGTCCGGGCCGCCGTCGAGCAGGGCCTCGTGGGCGGGGCGGACTCCGCGCCGCCGCTGGTCTGCCTGCTGGACACCGCCGGGATCCGCGCCTCCGCCGCCGCCCTGGCCGGTGCCTTCGCGGCCGCCGCGGCGCCCGGGACGCCCGTCCTGCACGCCTTCGCGGTCAAGGCCGCGCCGCTCGTCCCCGTCCTGCGGCTGCTCGCCGACTGCGGGCTGGGCTGCGAGGTCGCCAGCCCCGGCGAGCTGGCCCTGGCCCGCGCCGCCGGCGTGGGCCCGGAGCGGACGGTCCTGGACTCCCCCGCCAAGACGGCGGCCGAGCTGCGCGAGGCCCTCGCCCTCGGCATCGCCGTCAACGCCGACAGCCGGCAGGAGCTGGAGCGGCTGGACGCGCTGGTCGCCCAGCACCCGACGGCCTCCCCGATCGGCGTACGGATCAACCCGCAGACGGGCGCCGGCGCCATCGACGCCCTCTCCACGGCCACCGCCACCTCGAAGTTCGGCATCGCCCTGCGCGACGAGGGGGCCCGTGCCTGGCTGGTGCGCGCCTTCCTGGACCGCCCCTGGCTGACCCGGCTGCACGCCCACTCGGGCTCCCAGGGCGTCCCGCTGCCGCTGATCGCCGAGGGCGTACGGGAGCTGCACGCGCTGGCCGAGGAGATCAACGCGGCGGCCGGGCGCCGCCAGGTCGACACCCTCGACATCGGCGGCGGCCTGCCCGTCGACTTCACCTCGGACGCGCACGCTCCCACGTACGCGGACTACGTCGCCGCGCTGCGCGAGGCGGTCCCGGCCCTGTTCGACGGCTCGTACGGGCTGGTCACCGAGTTCGGGCGGTCGCTGCTGGCCAAGCACGGCCTGGTCGTGGCGCGCGTCGAGTACACGAAGAGCACCGGCGGGCGGCCGATCGCCCTGACGCACGCCGGCGTCCAGCTGGCCACCCGCACGGTCTACGCGCCCGCCGCGTGGCCGCTGCGGATCCTCGCCTACGACGGCAAGGGCGCCCCGAAGCAGGGCCCGCCCGTCGCCCAGGACGTGGCCGGCCCGGCCTGCTTCGCCGGCGACCTGCTGGCGACCGCACGGGAGCTGCCCGAGCTGGCGCCGGGCGACCTGATCGGCGTCCCTGACACCGGCGCCTACTTCTTCACGGCCCACTACGGCTACAACAGCCTGCCCCGGCCGGCCGTCCACGGCTTCACCGTGGACGGCTCGGGCGGGGTGTCCTTCCGTACGGCCCGCCGGGCGCAGACCCTGGCGGACCTGGCGGCGGAGGCCGGCGCGGACCTTGCGGAACCCCTCGGCTGACCGTCCCGCGCCCGCCTACTCGACGAACAGGCCTCGGGCCGCGGCCCGCGCGTCGAAGGCCTCCAGCCTCGCCTGCGCGTCGGGCAGCGCGTCGGCCATCGCCTCCAGCAGCACCCGCCCCAGCAGCATCGGCGCGCAGGCGGTGTCGAAGGCCAGCCCGGTGCCGACCGGCGCCGGGATCAGCAGGTCGGAGACGCGGGCGACGGGCGCGAACGGCGACTCGGCGACCGTCACCACCGTCAGCCCCGCCTGCCGGGCGTGCTCCAGCGCCTCGGCCACCTCGCGGGGGTGGCGGGGCA
This sequence comes from Streptomyces globosus, assembly GCF_003325375.1. Lineage (GTDB taxonomy): Bacteria > Actinomycetota > Actinomycetes > Streptomycetales > Streptomycetaceae > Streptomyces > Streptomyces globosus_A. The sequence continues at coordinate 6,148,460 of NZ_CP030862.1, forward strand.
GGGCGAAGCACAGCAGCGCGGAGGCGCCGGCGCCGGCGGCCGCGTCGATCCGGTCGGCGAGCATGGAGCCGCCCTCGTCGAGGAGCCGCACGTCCGGGTGGACCTTGGCGGCGAAGTACGCGAACCCGCGGGCCTGCGAGGACGCCGCCCGCAGCCCCAGCACGGGCAGCGGCACCGACGCGGCGAGCAGCCGGCCCGCCTCCTGGACCGGCGAGGGGTCGGCGAGCATGGCCGAAAGCTGCCGCAGGTTCTCGATCTCCCCCTGGACGGCCTGCTGGTACTCGTTGTAGGCGTCCTCCTGTTGCTCCTCCGCCCGCTCGGCGGGCGGGGCCACCTCCCGCAGGTGCCGGCGCAGGGCCGGGTAGCCGTCGAAGCCGAGGGCCACCGCGAACCGCGTCACCGAGGGCTGGCTGACGCCGGCCAGCTCGGCGAGCTCCACGCTCGACAGGAACGGCACCTCGGTGGCGCCGCGCACCATGCAGTGCGCGATCCGCCGCTGGGTGGGCGTCAGCCGGTGCCCCTCGAACAGCCTCTGCAGGCGCGCCGCCGGGCTGTCGCTCGTCATCCCGACCCTCCGTCCCCGTACGTATTCAGTCACGGAGCACTCTGCATGCGTCTATGCAGGCACGGCAACCCGCGGCCGCTCCGCGAGACGGGCGGGCCGGGCGCGGAGGGGGCGGTCCGGGGCCGGAGAACGCGGGGACCGCCGCACCCTCGGGGTGTGCGAGGGGCGGGACGACGGCGGTCCCCGCGCGGGACACGGGCCGGGTCAGGGCCGTCCGCGTCCGTGGCGCCGCAGGTCCGGGAGCCGCTCCGGAGGTGTGCAGACGCCGTTCCGTGGCGCCGGCCGGGGCCCTCGCCCCTGCCGACACCCACCACTGTGCCCTGCGCGTGTTAAGCCGGTGCTGCCGCCGCGTGTCGGGCCCGTGCCGATCGCACGAAGCCCCGGCACGCGGCCGGCAGCGCCGCCGTCACGCGTTCTTCGCGAGGAACGCGAGCAGGTCCTGGCGGCTGACGACGCCGGTCGGCTTGCCCTCGACCAGCACGATCGCCGCGTCGGCCTTGCCCAGCGCGGCCATCAGGTCGGAGACGGGCTCGCCGGAGCCGACCTGCGGCAGCGGCGCGCTCATGTGCTTCTCCAGCGGGTCGCTCAGCGCGGCGCGCTGCGCGAACAGCGCCGCGAGCAGCTCCTTCTCCACGACGGAGCCGATGACCTCGGCGGCCATGACGTCCGGGTGGCCTGCGCCGGGCTTGACGACCGGCATCTGGGAGACGCCGTACTCGCGCAGCACCTCGATGGCCTCGCCGACGGTCTCCTCGGGGTGCATGTGCACCAGGGAGGGCATGTCGCCCTCCTTGTCGGCGAGGACGTCGCCGATGCGGGCGGCGGGGCCGGCCTCCTCCAGGAAGCCGTGGCCGGCCATCCACTCGTCCGAGAAGATCTTGCTCATGTAGCCGCGGCCGCTGTCCGGGAGCAGGACGACGACGACGTCGTCCGGGCCGAGGTTCTCGGCGGCGCGCAGCGCGGCGACGACGGCCATGCCGCAGGAGCCGCCGACGAGGAGGCCCTCCTCCTTGGCGAGGCGGCGGGTCATCTGGAAGGAGTCCTTGTCGGACACGGCGATGATCTCGTCGGCCACGTTCCGGTCGTAGGCGGTCGGCCAGAAGTCCTCGCCGACGCCCTCGACGAGGTACGGGCGGCCCGAGCCGCCGGAGTAGACGGAGCCCTCCGGGTCGGCGCCGATGACCTTGACCTTGCCGCCGGACACCTCCTTCAGGTAGTTGCCGGTGCCGGAGATCGTCCCGCCCGTGCCGACGCCGGCCACGAAGTGCGTGATCCTGCCCTCGGTCTGCTCCCACAGCTCGGGGCCGGTGGTCTCGTAGTGCGAGCGCGGGTTGTTCGGGTTGCTGTACTGGTCCGGCTTCCAGGCGCCGGGCGTCTCGCGGACGAGGCGGTCGGAGACGTTGTAGTAGGAATCCGGGTGCTCCGGGTCGACCGCGGTCGGGCACACCACGACCTCGGCGCCGTACGCCCGCAGCACGTTGATCTTGTCCATCGACACCTTGTCAGGACAGACGAAGATGCACTTGTAGCCCTTCTGCTGGGCCACGATGGCGAGTCCTACACCGGTGTTGCCACTGGTCGGCTCCACGATGGTGCCACCGGGCTTGAGCGCACCGCTCTGCTCGGCGGCCTCGATCATCCGGAGGGCGATGCGGTCCTTCACGGAGCCGCCGGGGTTGAAGTACTCGACCTTGGCAAGGACGGTGGCCTGAAGGCCTTCGGTCACGCGGTTGAGCTTCACCAGCGGGGTGTTGCCGACGAGGCTGATCATCGAGTCGTGGAATTGCACCATGTTCTCCAGGGATGGGACTCCACGGGTTCTCCGGGAGACATGGCCAGAGTATGCGGAAAGGGATTGGCGGACGGGCGGTACGGGGCAGGAAGGTCGACGAGGACGGAGGTGGCGTGAAGGGTGTCCAGAGCAAGGACGGCCCGCCGGATCGCGGCGGGGGCGGCGTACGGCGGGGGCGGGCTCGGCCTGGTCGGGGTCGCCGCCGTGGGGCTGGTGCTGGCGGAGGTCCAGTTCGCCAAGCGGACGGTCGGCAGCGGCCTGCCGGACCCGCCGCGCGCGGACGGCCTGTACGGCGGCGGGTTCTGCGGCAGCGGGCTGGACCCAGGGCCGCTGCGGCTCGCGATGATGGGCGACTCGACGGCCGCCGGGCTGGGTGTCCACCGGGCGCGGCAGACTCCGGGGGCGCTGCTGGCGTCGGGGCTGGCGGCGGTCGCCGAGCGGCCGGTGGAGCTGCGGAACGTGGCCCTGTCCGGGGCGATGTCCGACGACCTCGACCGGCAGGCCGGGCTGCTGCTGGACGGGGACGCGCCGCCGCCGGACATCTGCGTGATCATGATCGGGGCGAACGACGTGACGCGCCGCATGCCGCCCACACAGTCGGTGCGGCACCTCACCTCGGCGGTGCGGCGGCTGCGGCTGGCGGGCACCGAGGTGGTCGTCGGGACCTGCCCCGACCTGGGCACGATCGAGCCGGTGTACCAGCCGCTGCGGTGGCTGGCCCGGCGGGTGTCGCGGCAGCTGGCCGCGGCCCAGACCATAGGGGCCGTCTCGCTGGGGGCCCGCACGATCTCGATGGGTGACCTGCTGGGCCCGGAGTTCGCGGCGAACCCGCGCGAGATGTTCGGCCCTGACTCCTACCACCCGTCGGCCGAGGGGTACGCGACCGCGGCGATGGCCATCCTGCCGACGGTGTGCGCGGCGCTGTCCCTGTGGCCCGAGTCGGACCGGCTGGAAGTGAGCCGGGACGAGGACATGCTGCCGGTGGCCCAGGCCGCCTCGGCCGCAGCCGGCCAGGCGGGCACGGAGGTCACCCCGGCCCGCGGCCCGTGGGCCCTCCTGAAACACCGCCGCCGACGCCGCGTCCCGGCGGAAGACGCCGGCCCGGCCCACCCCCCGGCCACCCTCACCCACTCCCAGGACCCCTGACCGGCCAACGCGCCATCCGCCCCCCGCACACCCCCGGACCAGCCCCCGGACCCTGCGGAGCGACCGGCATCACACGCCCCACCCGGTGACCAAGACCGTACGGGCCGGTAACTTCGCATGCGGTCCGCAATGAGCCGCAACTCACCCCTTGGAGCCCCGATGCCCGAAGCCGTCATCGTTTCCGCCGCCCGCTCCCCGATCGGGCGCGCCTTCAAGGGGTCCCTCAAGGACGTCCGCCCGGACGACCTCACCGCGACGATCATCCAGGCCGCCCTGGCCAAGATCCCCGAGCTGGACCCGCGGGAGATCGACGACCTGATGCTCGGCTGCGGCCTCCCCGGCGGCGAGCAGGGCCACAACCTGGCCCGCATCGTCGCGGTGCAGATGGGCATGGACTACCTGCCCGGCACCACGATCACCCGCTACTGCTCCTCCTCGCTGCAGACCTCCCGCATGGCCCTGCACGCGATCAAGGCGGGCGAGGGCGACGTCTTCGTCTCCGCCGGTGTCGAGACCGTCTCCCGCTCGGTGAAGGGCACCTCCGACGGCCTGCCCGACACGCACAACCCGCTGTTCGCCGAGGCGGAGGCGCGGACCGCCGAGGTCGCCCAGTCCGAGGGCTCGACGTGGCACGACCCGCGCGAGGACGGCCTGATCCCGGACGCGTACATCTCGATGGGCCAGACCGCCGAGAACCTGGCCCGCCTGAAGGGCGTCACCCGCCAGGACATGGACGAGTTCGGCGTCCGCTCCCAGAACCTGGCCGAGGAGGCCATCAAGAACGGCTTCTGGGCCCGCGAGATCACCCCGGTGACCACCCCGGACGGCACGGTCGTCAGCAAGGACGACGGTCCGCGCGCCGGGGTCACCCTGGAGGGCGTGCAGGGCCTGAAGCCGGTCTTCCGCCCGGACGGCCTGGTCACGGCCGGCAACTGCTGCCCGCTGAACGACGGCGCCGCCGCGCTGGTCATCATGAGCGACACGAAGGCGCGCGAGCTGGGCCTGACCCCGCTGGCCCGGATCGTCTCCACCGGCGTCACCGCCCTCTCCCCGGAGATCATGGGCCTGGGCCCGGTCGAGGCGTCGAAGCAGGCCCTGAAGCGGGCCGGCCTGACGGTCGGCGACATCGACCTGTTCGAGATCAACGAGGCGTTCGCCGCGCAGGTCATCCCCTCCTACCGGGACCTCGGCATCCCGCTGGAGAAGCTGAACGTCAACGGCGGCGCCATCGCCGTCGGTCACCCGTTCGGGATGACCGGTGCCCGCATTACCGGCACCCTGATCAACAGCCTCCAGTTCCACGACAAGCAGTTCGGCCTGGAGACGATGTGCGTGGGCGGCGGCCAGGGCATGGCGATGGTGATCGAGCGGCTGAGCTGAGCCGCAGCGGAGGGTAGGGGTCGCCCGAGGAACGAGGGCGGCACCTGCCCGCAGCGGAGGCGAAGCCCAGCGCGACCAAGGGTGCGAGCGGCTGAGTGAAGCGCCTCGTTTGCCCTGGTCCGGGCCTCCTGGGGCGCCGGGATCCAATCCTTCCGCGGCCGACCTGTGACCGAATCTCCCCCAGGATGTGACAAACATCCTGGGGGTTCGGCATTTTCGCAGCTCAGGCGGGGTATGCCGCTCTCCTGTGTGACGAACGCCCTGTCCATTTCGTGACGTAATGCACTGCACGCCATTCCCAGGTCGGGACACTCTGATGTAGGAAGTCGGGGGATCGAGTCAATCAGGAGTTAGTCAGTGAGCGCCATGTCTCTTGCCCTGCTGCTGACCACGGCCGCCGCCGCGGCCGTGGGCGCTGCTGCGCTGCACGCCGTCCACGGCCTCCGCAAGCAGGTCACCGCCCTGCGGGGCGAGCTTGCCGTCCCGTCCCGGCCGCGCGGTGCGAGCGTCCCGCACGCCCGCGGCGCCGCGGAGTCCCCTGCCGCCGAGATACGGGCCGCCGTGGCGGAGGCCCTGGCCGAGGAGCGCGAGCGCGAGCTCGCCGAGGCGCGGGCCTTCTGGGCCGCGCAGGAGGCCCGCGAGGCCGCCGAGGCCTCGCCGACCTTCGCGGGCGACGCCCCGTCCCTGCTGGGCGGGCTCCCGGGCCTGGCGGACGACGGCCCGGTCTTCCTGCCCCGCCAGGCGGATCTGGTGGGTCTGGAGCCGGTGCTGGGCGAGGAGGTCGCCGACGAGTACCCGGAGGATTCGGCGGAGCTGGCGGCCGCGCGCCGCCGCCACCCCTCGCACCCGGACTTCGTCCCGTCGCAGCCGGTGTCGGCCGGCGCGGACCACGAGCGCACGGTGAACCGCCTGGAGGAGCTGGCGGAGGCCCGTACGGCGCTCGCGGACGTCCGTCCGGGCCCCCTGGGCACGCTCGACGTGTACGTGTTCACGGACGGCACGACGCTGTGCATGACGCCGGGCCACCGCGAGACGGCGGAGCGCCTGGCGGAGGCGCTGCGCTCGGGCACCGCGCCGGTCCTGCTGGGCGGCTCGGGTATCTCGGGCGCCTACGCGCTGACGTTCTCCTGCGGCGGTGACGCGCAGGACCCCGACAACAACGTCTACATCCTGGCGGACCGCGTCATCGCGTCGCTCTGACCTCCGCCTGCTCCACCAGCCGCACGGCCTCGTCCAGCATCTCGGACGGGGCCTTCGCGGTTTCCGGGGCGGCGCGCAGGGCCTCGGCGAGGTCGGTTCCGGCGACGGCGACCTGGTCGCCGACGGCGAAGACGCCCGCGTCGGGCATGGTGTGCGCCGGAGCCGCCCCGTCCGGCGCTTCGAGCCGCTGGGCGCGTACGGACAGCTCGCGGGCCAGTTCGAGCGCCTCGGCGGCGGCTCCGCGCTGGAGACGGCTCTGCGGCATGGCGCGCAGCCGGTCGGCGAAACGTTCGACGGCGTCGGTCAGGGGCGAGGTATCGAGCACGCGGCCGACCTTACGCGTGGGGGCGGCGCCATTGCCAACGGCCGGACTCTCCGGCACGGTGACGGGAAGGGAACAGCACGGCCACACCCCGGAGGCGCCCATGTCCGTAGAGTTCTCCGAGCAGACCCACCGCAACATGATCGACAGGATTCCGCAGACGACCGGCCGCGAGGTCGCGGACTGGCTCCGCACCGTGGACGAGGGTCCGTCCCTGGTCCGGTTCGAGGAGAAGGTCAGCTGGCTGCGCGGCGCGCACGAGCTGTCGTACGGCCAGGCCAAGGCGATCATCCACGAGTACGACCTGCGCAGGGCCGCCCGCAGGTTCGGCTGATCCTCCGTCCCCCTCCCTGCCCCCACCCGCCCGGTCTGCACCGGAACGCGGGAAGGCCCCGCGAGCGTCGCGCTCGCGGGGCCTTCCCGGTGGTGCCGGCGGGCCCTGCCGGGCCCGGTCCTGCTAGTCGTCCCCGGAGAGGATCTGGAACAGGCGCAGCATCTCCAGGTAGATCCACACGAGGGTCAGGGTCAGGCCGAAGGCGGCGAGCCAGGCCTCCTCGCGGGGGGCGCCGTAGGCGATGCCGTCCTCGACCTGCTTGAAGTCCAGGGCGAGGAACGCGGCCCCGAGGATGACGCCGATGATGCCGAACAGGATGCCGAGGCCGCCGCTGCGGAAGCCGAGGCCGTCACCGCCCGCGAACACCGAGAACAGCAGGTTCGCGGCCATCAGCAGGATGAAGCCCATGGCCGCGGCCATGACGAAGCCGTAGAACCGGCGGTTCACGCGGATCCAGCGCATCTTGTACGCGAACAGCACCGCGGCGAAGACGCACATGGTGCCGAGCACGGCCTGGATGACGACACCGGCACCGAGGTAGGTGCTGGTGGCGGCGCTGATGACGCCGAGGAACACGCCCTCGAACGCCGCGTAGCCCAGGATGAGCGCCGGGGACGCCTTGCGCTTGAAGGCCTGGACGAGGGCCAGGACCATGGCGACGAGCGCGGCGCCGATCGCGATGCCGTAGGACTTGCCGATGTTCGCCGGGTCGACCGGGAGGGCGATCCAGGCGAGCGTCGCGGTGAGGATGACCGTGCCGAGCGTCATGGCCGTGCGGCTCACGACGTCGTCCATGGTCATCGCGTCGACGCGGGCGGGCGCCTGCGGCATCCCGGTGGCCGGGTCGGTGGCGTAAGGATTCGTCGCGTACGGGTTGGCCCCGGCCTGCTGGTGCTGCACGTCGAAGCCCGCGTAGGCACCGTTGTCGCGGCTGAACCCCCGTCGCGAGAAGACCGGGTTACTGCTCCTCATCTCACTCCTCCATGGCCACCTTGCGCGGCCTTGCAACAAGAGTAATGCGCTAGCAAAGAAATCACCCTACTGCTGGAGGAGGATCTTAGGAGAAGGACGGGCGGCGCGCAGGGGCATAACCGCCGGTCGGCGGCGCGGCGGGCGGGCCGGGCAGCGGGACGGGGGTGGCGGCGGGGACACAGGAGGCGGTCGGAGGCTCGGGGGGCTCCGGCGCCGCATGAGGCGGCCGGGGCGCATGAGGCGGGTTGCGTCGGGGGCAGGGCAGGCCGGTCGGCGTACGCCGGCGCGCGGGCGGGGCCGCGGACGGGGCCGCGGGCGGGCCGGAAACGGAATGAGGCCGAGCCACCGGGTGTTCGCGGGTGGATCGGCCGAAGTGGGAGTGCCCGGAGCCGGACTTGAACCGGCACGACCTCAAGGCCAGCGAGGTTTAAGCTCGCCGTGTCTGCATTCCACCATCCGGGCATGGGAGCCGGCGCCTCGGAAAATCAACCGGACGCCGGACCGAGCCTATCGGGAATGCCCTGGTCGGGGACGGGCACACTTTCCTATGTTGTCTGATTTTATTGGCGCTTGAGTGTCCGTCAGGCCGGAGAACGCGGGGTCGGCCCGTTGCGGCACCGACGACCGGCCATACGGGAATGACGGGATTTCGATGGCCCCCGCCGGCCTCCGCGCCACCTGTCCGCCACCCCGGGCCACCCCACCCCCGCCGGCCCGCACCGGCCCTCCCGCGGCACGCGCGATCCCCCGGAAGGCCACCCCCCAGGGGGCGCAGTCATACCAGAGGAGGATCCGGCCGGTCCCGCGGTCAGACTCCAGTGGGCCGGTGAACGGGCACCGCGGCTGATCCCCTGCCCCTGCTGCGCGGAGACGATGGGAGGGTCCCAATCCGCAGACCGCCGCAGCCGGTCAGCATCCGAGGAGCAGCCCCCGTGACCACCATGAACCACGCCCCGCACACCACCCTGGCCGTGGCCGCCCGGGCCACCGGCCTCTCCAAGGTGTACGGCCAGGGCGAGACCCAGGTGGTCGCGCTCGACAACGTGTCCGTGGACTTCGGCCGCGGCCGGTTCACCGCGATCATGGGCCCGTCCGGCTCCGGCAAGTCGACGCTGATGCACTGCGTCGCCGGCCTCGACACGTTCTCCTCCGGCTCCGTACGCATCGGCGACACCGAGCTCGGCTCCCTCAAGGACAAGCAGCTCACCCAGCTGCGCCGCGACAAGATCGGCTTCATCTTCCAGGCGTTCAACCTGCTGCCGACCCTGACCGCTCTGGAGAACATCACCCTCCCGATGGACATCGCCGGCCGCAAGCCGGACAAGCAGTGGCTCGACACGGTCATCGAGATGGTCGGCCTCTCCGGCCGCCTCGGCCACCGCCCCACCCAGCTCTCCGGCGGCCAGCAGCAGCGCGTCGCGGTGGCCCGCGCCCTGGCCTCCCAGCCCGAGATCATCTTCGGCGACGAGCCCACCGGCAACCTCGACTCCCGCTCCGGCGCCGAGGTCCTCGGCTTCCTGCGCAACTCCGTGCGCGAACTCGGCCAGACCGTCGTCATGGTGACCCACGACCCGGTCGCCGCCTCCTACGCCGACCGCGTCGTCTTCCTCGCGGACGGCCGCATCGTCGACGAGATGCTCGCCCCCACCGCCGACGGCGTCCTCGACCGCATGAAGGCCTTCGACGCCAAGGGCCGCACCAGCTAGTACCGGCCGGTGCCGTGACCGGGCCGCCGGCCCGCAGCCGCCCGCCCGCCGCCCTCCCCGAACCGCCCGACCGCGCCTCCTGCGCCGCCGCCCCGGCGGCCGCCACGACTCCTGGATTCCCCATGTTCCGTACCGCCCTGCGCAACGTGCTCGCGCACAAGGCCCGACTGCTGATGACGGTCCTCGCCGTCATGCTCGGCGTCGCCTTCGTCTCCGGCACGTTCGTCTTCACCGACACCGTCGGCAAGGCGATGTCCGACCAGTCCCGCAAGAGCTTCGACGGGGTCGCCGTCTCCGTCACCCACCTCGGCCCCGGCCGCGCCGAGGACGGCACCAAGGAGGAGGGCGAGCCCGGCATCAGCCGGCAGACCCTCGACAAGGTCGCCAAGCTGCCCGGCGTCGCCTCCGCCTCCGGCCGCGTCTCCGGCTTCGCCGGCGTCGCCGACCCCTCCGGCAAACTCATCGGCAGCGGCTGGATGAACCAGGGCGCCAACTTCGCGCCCGTCCAGGACGGCAAGGACCCCCGCTACGCGTTCACCGCGGGCAGCGGGCCCGCCAAGGCCGAGGAGATAGCCCTCGACCAGGCCTCCGCCAAGGCCGGCCGCTACTCCGTCGGCGACAAGGTGCGCGTCGCCACCAACGGCCCGGTGAAGGAGTACACCCTCAGCGGCGTCTTCACCACCGAGGACGGCGCCGTCAACGCCGGCGGCTCGCTCGTCCTCTTCGACGCCAAGGTCGCCCAGGAGCTCTACCTCGCCCCCGGCTACTACTCCGAGCTGGCCGTCGCGGCCAAGCCCGGCACCGACGCGGCCAAGCTCCTCGCCGACGTCACCCCGGTCGTCGGCAAGGACGCCAAGGCCGAGACCGGCGCCGCCCTCGCCGAGCGCAACGCCAAGAACATCGAACAAGGCATGAGCGGCCTGAAGACCGGCCTGCTCGCCTTCGGCTTCATCGCCCTCTTCGTCAGCATCTTCCTCATCTACAACACCTTCAGCATGCTGGTCGCCCAGCGGACGAAGGAACTGGCCCTGCTGCGCGCCGTCGGCGCGACCCGCAGCCAGGTCCGCCGCTCCGTCCTGACGGAGTCCCTGCTCGTCGGCCTGCTCTCCTCCGTCCTCGGCCTCGGCGTCGGCGTGCTCCTGGCCATGGGCCTGCGCTCCGGCATGGACAGCTTCGGCGCGAAGATCCCGGCCGGCCCGCTGGTCGTCTCCACGACCGCCGTCACCACCGCCCTCCTCGTCGGCCTGGTCGTCACCGTGCTCGCCGCCTGGCTGCCGGCCCGCCGCACCTCCAAGATCCCGCCGGTCGCGGCGATGGGCAGCGCCCACCTCCCGCAGACCGCCAAGTCCCTCGTCCTGCTCAACAGCTTCGGCGGCGTCCTGGCCGGCCTCGGCGCGGCCCTGATCCTGTGGGGCTCCGCGAAGGGCGGCGAGACTGGCCGCTGGATCATCGGCGGCGGCGCGTTCTTCACGCTGATCGGCGTGGCCGTGCTCATCCCGATGCTGTCCCGGCCGCTGATCGCCGTCGTGCGCCCGCTGCTGACCCGCGTCTTCGGCACCGCCGGCAACCTCGCCGCCCGCAACGCGGTCCGCAACCCGCGGCGCACCGGCGTCACCGCCGGCATGCTGACCATCGGCCTGACCCTGGTGACGGGCCTGACCGTGCTCGGCGTGACCGTCGGCAAGGCCGTCGACCGCTCCACCACGGACCAGATCCGCGCCGACTACATGCTCACCATGGCCAGCGGCGGCGACCTGGACCCCTCGGTCCTGACCGCACTGGAGAAGACCCCGGGCGTCACCGCCGTCTCCGCCCAGCAGTCCGCCTACTTCAAGGGCAAGGGCGACGTCTTCCACTCCGCGTCCGGCGTCAACCCGGCCGCCATCGAGAAGGTCGTCAACCTGAAGGTCGTCAGCGGCTCGGTTGCCTCCCTGGCCCAGGGCCAGGTCGCCGTCGCCGACAAGACCGCGAAGAAGGCCGGCCTGTCGGTCGGCAGCACGATCGACGCCGCCTTCGACGGCGGCGAGAAGAAGACCCTCACGGTCGGCGCGGTCTTCGAGGAGAACGAGCTCGTCTCCCCCTACGTCCTCGATGCCAAGCTGGTCCCGGTCGCGGCCGGCGAGAAGCCGCAGATCCGCCAGGTCTTCGTCAAGCTGTCGGGCGGCGAGTCCGCGGCGAACGAGCAGAAGGTCATCGACGCCCTCGGCGACAACCCGGCCATCAAGATCGACACCAAGCAGGACATCCGCAACGAGATGGGCGGCATCATCAGCACGATGCTGAACCTGATGTACGGCCTGCTCGGCATGGCCCTCGTCATCTCGGTCCTCGGCGTCGTCAACACGCTGGCGATGTCGGTGTTCGAGCGGACCCAGGAGATCGGCATGCTCCGCGCCGTCGGCCTGGACCGCGGCCGGGTCAAGAACATGATCCGCCTGGAGGCCGTCGTCATCTCCCTCTTCGGCGCGGTCCTCGGCGTCGGCCTCGGCACCTTCCTCGCCTGGGCGCTGGGCCGCACCTTCAAGAACAGCATCCCGAACTACGAGCTGGTGATCCCGTACGACCGGATCGGCGTCTTCCTGCTGCTGGCCGCCGTGGTCGGCGTCCTGGCCGCCATGTGGCCGGCGCGCAGCGCGGCGAGGCTGAACATGCTGACCGCGATCAAGACCGAGTAGCAGCGGCCGGCAGTGCACGGAGGGCCCCGGGGCGGCGAAACCGCCCCGGGGCCTTCCGCGTTCCCTGGCGGGTCACGGGGGTGACGCGGGCCCCCCGCCCCAGGTGCGGGCCCGCAGGGGCATGCGGGAGGGGCCGCCGTCCTCGGACCGCACCGCGAGGACCTGGTTGACGCCGAGCCGGTTGTGCTCGAAACCGAGCGCCGACGCCGCCATGTACAGCAGCCACACCCGCGCCCGCCCCGGGGAGGTCAGGGCGACGGCCTCCTCCCAGTGCTCCTCCAGCCGGGCCACCCAGGCCCGCAGGGTGAGGGCGTAGTGCTCGCGCAGCGCCTCCACGTCGCGGACCTCGAAGCCGGCCCGCTCCAGTTCGCCGACGGTCGTGCCGAGGGGGGACAGCTCGCCGTCGGGGAAGACGTAGGCGTCGATGAACGCATCGACGCGGTAGGCGCGTTCGTCGGGTTCGGGGCGGCGGGCGATCTGGTGGTTCAGCAGCCGGCCGCCGGGGCGGAGGAGGGCGTACAGGCCGCGGGCGTAGTCGCGGTAGCGGGCGGCGCCGACGTGCTCGGCCATGCCGACGGAGGAGATCGCGTCGTAGGGGCCGTCGCCGACGTCGCGGTAGTCCTGGACGCGGATCTCCACCCGGTCGGCGAGGCCCTCTTCGGCGACCCGCTTGCGGGCGTACCCGGCCTGCTCGGCGGAGAGCGTGACGCCGGTGACGCGGACGCCGTACGCGCGGGCGGCGTGCAGGGCGAGGGCGCCCCAGCCGCAGCCGACGTCGAGGACGCGCATGCCGGGCTCCAGGCCGAGCTTGCGGCAGACGAGGTCGAGCTTGTCGTGCTGGGCCTGCTCCAGGGTGGCGCCGGGGCTCCAGTAGGCGCAGGAGTACACCATCGAGGGGCCCAGGACGTAGGCGTAGAAGTCGTTGCCGACGTCGTAGTGGTGGCTGACGGCCTTGCGGTCGCGGACCCTGCTGTGCCGGGATCCGCCGCGGCGGACGGCCTCCTCCGGCGGCGGCGCGGGCGGCGGCCACGGCCCGGCGAGGGCGGCGAGCTCGCGCAGGGCGGCGCGGCGGGCCGGGTCGCGCAGCAGCGCGGCGGTACCGGCCGGGGCGGCGGCTGCCGGGGCGGCGGCTGCGGCGGCTGCCGGGGCGGTCGGCCCGCGCTCCCACAGCAGGCCGGACACCAGGCCCAGCAGCCCGTACAGGTCGCCCTCGACGGTGAGGTCCCCGGCGACCCAGGCGCGGGCCAGGCCGAGCTCCCCGGGCCGCCACAGGACGCGGCGCAGGGCGCGTCGGCGGGCCAGGACGAGGACGGGCCCGCCCGGCGGCCCCGCCTCGCTGCCGTCCCAGGCCCGGATCCGGACGGGGAGCGGTGCGCCCAGCAGGGTCTCGGCCACAGCGGCCAGCCGCGGTGCGGCGTCGGTCATCGTCGGCACCTCCAGTCCATCCGATCGGACGGACTACCCCGGTACGGCGCCCGCCATGCCGCGGCGCGCGGGGCGCGCGGCGCCGGGTACGCCGAAGGGGCCGCCCGCACCACGGATGGCGGGCGGCCCCTTCGGGGACGTGCGGGGCGGGCCGGACGCGCGGGGCGTCCTGCCTGCCGTCGGGCGGACCTGCGTCAGGAGGCCTTGGCCTTCTCGGCCGGCGCGGCCGCGGCGGCCGGAGCCGGGGCCGGCTTGGCGGCCTCGTAGAACTCCTCGCGGGGGGTCTCCAGAGCACCCAGGGAGACGACCTCGCGCTTCAGGAACATGCCGAGGGTCCAGTCGGCGAAGACGCGGATCTTGCGGTTCCAGGTCGGCATGGCCATGCCGTGGTAGCCACGGTGCATGTACCAGGCGAGACGGCCCTTGAGCTTGATCTTCATCTTGCCCATGACGATCATCGCGACGCCCTTGTGGACGCCGAGACCGGCCACCGCACCCTTGTTGGAGTGCTCGTACTCCTTCTGCGGGAAGCCCCGCATGCCGGCCACGACGTTGTCGCCGAGGACCTTGGCCTGGCGCAGCGCGTGCTGGGCGTTCGGCGGGCACCAGGCGTTCTCGACTCCGGCCTTGCGGGCGGCGACGTCGGGGATCTGGGCGTTGTCGCCGGCGGCCCAGATGTAGTCGGTGCCCTGGACCTGGAGGGTCGGGGCGGTGTCGACGTGGCCGCGCGGGCCGAGCGGCAGGCCGAAGCGGGCCAGCGCCGGGTTGGGCTTGACGCCCGCGGTCCACACGATCGTGTTGGAGTCGACCTCGAGGCCGTTCTTCAGCACGACGTGGCCGTCGACGCAGGAGTCCATCGAGGTGCCGAGGTAGATCTCGATGCCGCGGGACTCCAGGTGCTCCTTGCCCCAGGTGCCGAGCTTGGGCCCGACCTCGGGAAGGATCTTGTCGGCCGCGTCCACCAGGATGAACCGCATGTCGTCGCGGCTGATCGTGGAGTAGTACTTGGCGGCGTCGCGGGCCATGTCCTCGACCTCGCCGATCGTCTCGGCGCCGGCGAAGCCGCCGCCGATGAAGACGAAGGTGAGGGCCCTGCGGCGGACGTTCTCGTCCGTCGTGGACTCGGCCTTGTCGAGCTGCTCGAGGACGTGGTTGCGCAGGCCGATGCCCTCTTCCACGCCCTTCATGCCGATGCCCTGCTCTGCGAGGCCGGGGATCGGGAAGGTGCGGGAGATGGCGCCGAGGGCGATCACCAGGTAGTCGAAGGGCAGCTCGTACGCCTCGCCGACGAGCGGCGTGACGACGGCGACCTTGCGGTCCTGGTCGATGCTGGTGACCCGGCCGGTGAGGACCTCCGCCTTGGGCAGCACGCGTCGCAGCGGGACGACGACGTGCCGAGGCGAGATGCTGCCTGCGGCCACTTCGGGGAGGAAGGGCTGGTAGGTCATGTACGACCGCGGGTCGACGACCGTGACGGTCGCCTCGCCGTAGCGCATCTTCTTCATGATGCGCTTGGCTGCGTACAGGCCTACGTACCCACCTCCTACAACGAGGATCCTGGGACGCTCCGTGGTGCTCATGGAACGAGTATCCAGCACCCCCAGGGGTGATGCTCGTGAGCCCCTTCACAAGAACCGACAGGGGCTCTGCTACACTGCGCCGCCCACGTGACGGAGGTCATGGTGCGGATCGGGAACCAGGGTGTGGCGGGATTCGTTGTTCACCCGCTCTGAACTGGCCTCCAAGGCCCCAACCGGAGTAGACCACCGGGTTCGTGGATACCTACCGACACGGCGCGGCGCCCTCCGCGGATCGCACGAAGAGGGTCGCGGAGGGGCCGTTGGACCCCCGAGGGGGGCCTTCCGGGCCCTCGACTTGACCCCGGGCACCCCTTTTCCTTGTGAAGAACTTCACGAACTTTTCGGCGCGCCGCCGGGGAAAGCCGAGCCCGAGCGCCCCGAGCACCCCCAACACGCCCGTTCTCAGGGCCCATCCGCCTTCGATCCCACCGCCGCTCCGCTCGCGCGGGGCGGCGACGTCCAGAAGATCACCGGGCCGTCCGGGCTCTACCGGCTCAGGGTCGGAAACCACCGGGTCGCCTACCAGGTCGACGATGGCGAGCTCGTCATCCTCGTTGTCAAGGCAGGCGACCGGCGAGACGTCTATCGCAATCTGTAGGCGTCAGGTCAGGGACCAGGCGATGCCGTCCAGGATGTCGTGTTCCGAGACCACGACCTCCGTCGCGCCCGTGCGCTCCATGACCGCCAGGAGGACGAGGGCGCCCGCCGCGATCACGTCGACGCGGCCCTCGTGCATCACGGGGATCGCGGCGCGCTCGGCGTGCGTGGACGCCAGCATGCGCTCGCTGATCTCGCGGACCTGCTCGTACGGGATGCGCGAGTGGTGGATACGCGCGGAGTCGTACGCGGGCAGGCCGAGCGCGATCCCGGCGACGGTGGTCACCGAGCCGGCGAGGCCCACCAGGGTGCGGGCCTCGCGCAGCGGGACGGTCTGCTCGGCGAGGTCCAGGGCCGCCTCGATGTCGGCCCGCATCGCCGCGGTCTGCGCCGCGGTCGGCGGGTCGGTGACGGCGCCGTCCACGACGAGGTGGCGCTCCGTCATGCGGACGCAGCCCACGTCGACCGAGCGCGCAGCCCGCACGTGGTCGTCGCCGACCACGAACTCCGTGGAGCCGCCGCCGATGTCCACCACCAGGTACGGCTTGTCCAGGTGGTCGGCGCCGACGAGCTCGCGGGTCGCGCCGGTGAAGGAGAACTCCGCCTCCTGCTCGCCGGAGACGACCTCCGGCTCGACCCCGAGGATGTCCCGCACCCCGGCGGTGAACTCGTCCCGGTTCTCCGCGTCCCGCGAGGCGGAGGTGGCCGCGAACCGTATGCGCTCGGCGCCCAGCTCCTTGATCACCCCGGCGTACTCGCGGCAGGCGGCGAAGGTCCGCTCCAGCGCCTCGGGGGCCAGCCGGCCGGTCCGGTCCACGCCCTGGCCGAGGCGGACGATCGTCATCCGCCGGTCGAGCTCGACGAGGTGGCCAGTCTCCGGGTCGCAGTCGGCAACCAGCAGGCGGATGGAGTTGGTGCCGCAGTCGACCGCCGCGACCCGCGTCATGCCTGCGGCTCCTTCTCCTGCTCGGCCGCGGCGCCGCCGCACGGCGTGACGCAGGGGCCCTTCGCCCACCACTCGGGCAGCATCGCCAGCGCCTCGTCGCCGAAGGGGTTGACGCCCGGACCGGCGGCCAGCGAGTGCCCGACCAGCACGTGCAGGCACTTCACCCGGTCCGGCATGCCGCCGGCGCTGGGGAAGCCCTGGAGCACCTCGATGGCGTCGCGGCGCCGGATGTAGTCCTCGTGCGCGGCCTGGTAGGCGGCGGCGAGCTCGGGGTCCTCGGCGAGGCGGGCCTGCATCTCCTTCATCACGCCGTTCGCCTCCAGCGTGCCGATCGCGGAGGCGGCGCGCGGGCAGGTCAGGTAGTAGAGCGTGGGGAAGGGCGTGCCGTCGGGGAGGCGGGGGGCGGTCTCCACCACGTCGGGCTGCCCGCAGGGGCAGCGGTGGGCGATGGCGCGCAGCCCGCGCGGCGGGCGTCCGAGCTGCTGCTCGAACGCCTCGATGTCCGCGTCGGTCGGCTCGGTCCGGTCGGTCTGGGGCGGGGGCGTCTGCATGCCTGGAGGAAGTCTCTTCGTTCTCGTGGATGGGTGCTGCGGGGTGGTGCGGGGCGGTCGGGTGCGTACGGCCCGTCAGTCGCCGGGGCGGTCGGCCTTGTCGACGCCGTCCCAGACGTTGGAGTACCAGGGCCGGTCCGCCCCGGCGTGCCCGGTGCGGCGCTGCTGCGCCGCCTCGGCCCCGGGGTCGGCCATGATGTAGCCGGTCTCGCCGGGCCGTACGAAGTGCAGGTGCTTGCGCGCCTGCTGTTCGGCGTAGGCGTCGTCCTGCCAGCGGGCCTTCTCGTCGCGCAGCCGCTCCAGCCGCTTGGCCGCCGCGTCGGCGGCCCGCTCCTGCTCGGCGATCTCCGAGCGCTGGGAGACGTACTGGCGCATCGGGTACGCCAGGGCGACGACCAGCGTGCAGAGGACCAGCACCAGGAGCGCGGCCCGGCCGGTGAGCCGGCTGCGGCGGACCTGTCGCCGGTTCTGCGACCGGTAGACGTGGGCTGCGGTCCGCTCTCCGAGCTGCTTGAGCCTCGTCGCGGTGGAGAAGGTGGAGAACCGATCCCGGTTCCCGGCCATTGAACCCGCCTCCCCTGGTGCACGGCGCTACGCAATACGTCCCCGCACACGGTACGGGACCGAGTGCGGGGACGTACGGAGGCCGGACCCTCGGGTCACGGCCCGGAGGCGGTTCAGCCCTTGAAGCGGGGGAACGCGCTGCGGCCGGCGTACACGGCGGCGTCGTCGAGGATCTCCTCGATGCGCAGCAGCTGGTTGTACTTGGCGACGCGCTCGGAGCGGGCCGGGGCGCCGGTCTTGATCTGGCCGCAGTTGGTGGCGACGGCGAGGTCGGCGATGGTGACGTCCTCGGTCTCGCCGGAGCGGTGGGACATCATGCACTTGAAGCCGTTGCGCTGGGCGAGCTCGACGGCGTCGAGGGTCTCGGTCAGCGAGCCGATCTGGTTGACCTTGACGAGGAGGGCGTTGGCGGTGCCCTCCTCGATGCCGCGGGCGAGGCGCTCGGGGTTGGTGACGAACAGGTCGTCGCCGACGAGCTGGACCTTGGCGCCGAGCTTCTCGGTGATGGTCTTCCAGCCGGCCCAGTCGTCCTCGAACAGCGGGTCCTCGATCGAGACGAGCGGGTACGCCTCGACGAGCTCCGCGTAGTAGTCCGTCATCTCGGCGGCCGAGCGGGCCTGGCCCTCGAAGTGGTACTTGCCGTCCTTGTAGAACTCGGACGCGGCGACGTCGAGCGCGAGGGCGATCTGCTCGCCGGGGGTGTAGCCGGCCTGCTTGACCGCTTCGAGGATGAGGTCGAGGGCCTCGCGGTTGGAGCCGAGGTTGGGGGCGAAGCCGCCCTCGTCGCCCAGGCCGGTGGAGAGGCCCTTGTCCTTCAGGACCTTCTTGAGGGTGTGGTAGACCTCGGTGCCCCAGCGCAGGGCCTCGGAGAAGGACTCGGCGCCGATCGGCGCGATCATGAACTCCTGGATGTCCACGTTCGAGTCGGCGTGCGAGCCGCCGTTCAGGATGTTCATCATCGGAACGGGCAGAAGGTGCGCGTTCGGGCCGCCGAGGTAGCGGAACAGCGGGAGGTCGGAGGCCTCGGACGCGGCGTGCGCGACGGCGAGGGAGACGCCGAGGATGGCGTTGGCGCCCAGCGAGCCCTTGTTGTCGGTGGCGTCCAGGTCGAACATGGCCTGGTCGATCAGGCGCTGCTCGGTGGCGTCGTAGCCGACGAGCTCGGGGCCGATCTGCTCGATGACCGCGAGGACGGCCTTCTCGACGCCCTTGCCCATGTAGCGGTTCGGGTCGCCGTCGCGGAGCTCGATGGCCTCGAAGGCACCGGTGGAGGCGCCGGACGGAACGGCAGCACGGCCGGTGCTGCCGTCGTCGAGGCCCACCTCGACCTCGACCGTGGGGTTGCCTCGGGAGTCCAGGATTTCCCGGGCTACGACGACGTCGATGGACGGCACGAGCATCTCCTTCTGGGATGTGACGCTGGGTGTGCGGTGGCGTGTCGGACCGAAGGACCGGCCCTGCCGCCTAGAGCCTAACCGCAGCCGGGGGGTCGGCCCGCCGACCGCCCGGGTCGTGGGACGAAAAAGGGCCCGAATACCCCGCTTCCCGGACATACGCCCCCTGCTGACGGCGGCGTACGGGGGCGGGCACGCCACCGCCCGGCGCGAGGGGGGGTACGCGCCGGGCGGTGGGGATCAGGTGTTGCGGGAGCCCTCGGGTGAGGGTTCGCGCGGAGTTCAGGCGAGCTTCAGCTTCTGGCCGGGGAAGATCAGGTCGGCGTCGGAGACGATGTCCTTGTTGAGCTCGAAGAGCTTCTCCCAGCCGCCCTTGACGCCCTGGGCGTCGGCGATGGTGCCGAGGGTGTCGCCGGACTTCACCTCGTACGAGCCGTTGCCGGTCTTGACGACGGGGGCCTCGGCGCGCTCGGAGCGCGTGGTGGGGGCGGGCGTCTGCGCGCGCTGGGTCTGCTTCTTGACCTCGGTCTTCTGCGGCTGCGTCTTCTTGGTCTCGGTCTTCGGCGTCTGCTTGGGGGTCGTGTTGGTGGTCGACCCGCCGCCGGTGTACGAGGAGTTGGACAGGCCCTTGCCGCAGTGCGGCCAGGCGCCCTTGCCCTGGACCTTCAGTACCTTCTCGGCGATGGCTATCTGCTGCGCCTTGGTGGCCTGGTTGGCCTGCGCGGCGTACGCCTTGCCGCCGAAGCCGGCCCACGTGGAGGCGGAGAACTGGAGGCCGCCGTAGTAGCCGTTGCCGGTGTTGATGGACCAGTTGCCGCCGGACTCGCACTGGGCCACGCGGTCCCACTCGGACGCGGTGGCGGCGGAGGCGGTGCCGGCGGTCATCAGGGGGGCCGCGACCGCGACGCCGGCGACGCCGGCGAGCGTGACGATGCGGGTGGTCCGCTCGATG
Source organism: Streptomyces globosus (assembly GCF_003325375.1). GTDB lineage: Bacteria > Actinomycetota > Actinomycetes > Streptomycetales > Streptomycetaceae > Streptomyces > Streptomyces globosus_A. The sequence continues at coordinate 6,168,561 of NZ_CP030862.1, forward strand.
GCGGTGGCGCGACGGTGCTTGCCCTTGCCCGAAAGCAGCATGGAGTTCTCCTCACCGACGCCTGCGAGGTGAGCTGTCGGGTTCGGGCGGATGAGTTGCCCGGTCGCGCACGTGGCGCGTCTTCACCCCAAGCCGGTCCGGACCGTCTTCGACGGCCTTTCGCGGCACCTACCTTGGTTCCCCCGCTCCTGCCTTCGGCGCTTGACGCGACGTGTTGTTCCCCCCGTCCGCCGGCAGGACTCGGCGATGCGGTCGAAGGGGCCCGCGGTGGCGGGCGATTCAGAAGGTAGACAGGTCCCTCCCCGAAGTTCAACGAGGGAAATCCGGGGAGGGAGGGCCCTACTTGCGCTCCCCCGAGGGGCATTTGCGCAGGTGAGGGCGGTTTTCACCCAAGGTCACGGACAGGACACGCCAGTTGACCGGAAGAGACGCATGTCTCATTTGAACGAACCGGACATTCAACACTTTCCGGGTGTCCGAAATGCCGTTGTTCTTAACCTATTTCCAGGTTCTGGCCGGGCTTGATGAGGTCGGCGTCCGAGCCGATGACCTGCTCGTTGGCCTGGTACAGCGCGCTCCAGCCGCCCTTGACGCCGGCGGCGTCCGCGATGGCGGCCAGGCTGTCGCCCTCCTTCACCGTGTACGAGGGCGCCGGCTCCTCGGCGGCGGGGGCGCCGCGGTGCTTCCCGGTGGCCGCCGTGGCGGCGGAGACGTCCGCCGGGTCGGTGGAGGCGCCCGGGGCCGGCGAGGCCGACGGGTCGGAGGGCGCCGCCGGGGAGCCCGGGGCGGCGGATTCGGGGGACCCGGAGGGCGCACCGGGCGCCGCGGGCGTCCCGGCGGTGTCGCCCGGCAGCGGGGTGCCCGGGGCGGTGGGGCTCGGCGTGGGGACCGCGGGGTCGGCGGGGTTCACGGGACCCGGGGTGACCGTGGGGTCGCCCGGGAACACCGGCGGGAGCGTCGGCGACGGCGTCGCACCGTCCGGGTCGGGCATGACGGGCAGTCCGACGGAGGGGGCGAGCGGCCCGGGGGGCGGGGTCGCCGGGGCGGGGGTCGGCGCGCCGTAGTCGGTGGGCCGGTGGCCGTCCGCGACGGGGACCTGGTCGTCCGGGCGGACCGGGGAGGGGCCGACGGCCCGGTGGCTGCCCGCGGAGCCCGGGTCCACGTCCGCGGCGGGGCCGTCCTGGGTCAGCCCGGCCGCGGCCGCGCACTGCGCCCAGGCCTGGGCGCCGCTGGCGGCGAGCACGCGCTCGGCGACCGCGATCTGCTGGGAGCGGCTGGCGAGGTCGGGGCGCTCGGCGAACTCCAGGCCGCCGGCGTTCTTCCACTGCTCCTGCGTGAACGCCAGGCCGCCGTAGGAGCCGTTGCCCGTGTTGGCGCTCCACGTCCCGCCGCTCTCGCATTCGGCGACTTTGTCCCACGTCGCGGCTTCGGCCGCACTCGCGCCGGTGGCGGCGAGCAGCGGCATGGCCAGCGCGGAGCCGGTGACTCCGGCGGTGACGACGATGGCGGGTACCTGGCGGGGGCGTCTGTGGCGGCCGTTCCCGGAACGCATGTGATGCACCTTTCGCATAACGGCGTGGTAACGGCAGAACCTAGCGGCCTTCGAACGATTGTCACAAGTTGAGCAAGAAATTGATTTACCATCAGAAACCCTTCAGATGTTTCGGGGTGTGAAGCGGACGGGAAGGGTGCGCAGGCCACGCATGATCAGTCCGCCCCGCCATCTCAGGTCCGCAGGCGGAACTGCCAGTTCCAGATCGGGCAGACGCGTCAGCAAAGTCGCAAGCGCCGTCTGACCCTCCAGCCGGGCGAGCGGCGCGCCCAGGCAGTAGTGGATCCCGTGCCCGTACCCCAGGTGCTGGTTGTCGCTCCGCGAGAGGTCCAGGGTGTCCGGTTCGGCGAACCGCGCCGGGTCCCGGTCGGCCGCGGCCAGGACGACCAGCACGGGGTCGCCGACCGCGATCTCCTGCCCGCCGAGGACCAGCGGCCGGGTGGCGAACCGCCAGGTCGCCAGCTCCACCGGCCCGTCGTAGCGGAGCAGTTCCTCGACGCCGGTCTCCAACAGGTCCCGCTCGCCGGCGGCGAGGGAGGCCTGGAGGCGGGCCCGCTCGCCCGGGTTCATGAAGAGGGAGTGGACGCCGTTGCCGATGAGGTTGACGGTGGTCTCGAAGCCCGCGAAGAGGAGGATGAACGCCATCGCGGTGGCCTCGGCCTCCGTCAGGTGGTCGCCGTGGTCGCTCGCCCGGATCAGGTCGGAGATGAGGTCATTGCCGAGGTCATCCCTTTTGCGGTGGATGAGTTCGCCGAGATAGGCCCGCATCTGCTTCACGGAACGGGCCACCCCGCCCCGCGGCCCGCCGCCGTGCCGGATCATCATCCCGGCCCAGTCCCGGAAGTCGTCCTGGTCCTCCCGCGGGACGCCGAGCATCTCGCAGATGGCGTAGATGGGGAGCGGGAAGGCGAACTCGTGGATCAGGTCCGCCTCGCCGCGGCCCGCGAACGCGTCGATCAGATGGTCGGTCAGCTCCTGCACCCGCGGCGCGAACTCCGCCACCCTGCGCGGCGTGAACGCCTTCGACACCAGCCGCCGCAGCCGCGTGTGGTCCGGCGGGTCGATGTTGAGCAGGTGCGTCATCAGCTCGGCCTTGCGCTCCCCCGGGATCCCGGTCTTGCCCTTGGCGTGCGCCGGCTCCGCGTGGTGCTCCGGGTTCTTGCTCAGCCGCTGGTCGGCCAAGGCCTGGCGGGCGTCGGCGTACCGGGTCACCAGCCACGCCTCCACCCCGCTCGGCAGCCGCGTGCGGTGCACCGGGGAGTGCTCCCGCAGCCAGGCGTACGCCGGGTACGGGTCGGTGGCGAACTCCCAGTCGAACAGGGTGGGGCCCTGCGCGGGAGCGGGTTCTTCGGAGGCTGCGGAGGTCGGCTCGTGCACGCCCCCGACCGTAACCCGCGCGCAGGCCCCCGCCCGCCGCTGCCGCTCCCCTTACTCCGCGGCCCCGCCCGCCCCGTCGGCCCCGTCCGCCCCGTCGGCGCCGGTGTCCCGGCCGGGGGCGGCGTCGAGGCCCTCCGCGGCGCGGATCGCGTCGCGGTAGGCGCGGGCCGCCGCCCGCAGGGCCGTCTCCGGGTCGGTGCCCTCCGCCTCGGCGCGCGCCGCGAGCCGCAGCAGCTCGTACCCGACGCCCTCGCCGGCCGGCAGGGCGACGGCCACCCCGCCCGCCCGCGCCCGCCCGGCGAGCTTCGCCGCGAGCGCCAGGCCGGGCTGGCCGAGCGGGATCCCGTCCGTGACCGACTCGCGCCGCTTCTCCACCGCCTTGGTGCGCTGCCAGTGCGCGCCGACGTCCTCCGCGGTCTCCGCCTCGGCGTCGCCGAAGACGTGCGGGTGGCGGTGGACCAGCTTCTCGACGAGGGTGCCCGCCACGTCGTCCACGGAGAACGGCTCCTCGGGGTGCTCCTCGGCGATCCGCGCGTGGAAGACCACCTGGAGCAGGACGTCGCCGAGCTCCTCGCGCAGCTCCTGCCGGCTGCCCTCCTCGATCGCCTCGACCAGCTCGTACGACTCCTCGATGGCGTACTTCACCAGCCCCTGATGGGTCTGCCGGGAGGTCCACGGGCACTCGCGGCGGACCCGGTCCATCACCTGGACGAGGTCGAGGAGCCGCGCCCCGGGCAGGTCGTAGGAGCCGGGCAGCAGCTCCAGCTCCGGCATCGCGACCCGGCCGGAGCCGGCGAGCCGGGCCAGCCCGTCGGTCAGCCGCCGGTCGCCCTCCCCGCCGGGGATGACCACGACCGTGCGCCCGCCGACGCAGGCATCGACCAGCTCCTGCGCGTCCGGCGCGGCGAAGCCGACCTCGACGCCGGCCTCGCGCAGGTACGGCAGCTGCGGGTGGTCCGCGGCGGCGCACAGCACCTCGTCCGCGGTGCGCAGCGCCTGCCAGGCCGGCCAGGACAGCAGTCCGGGCGCGACCCGGTGGCTGACGGTCAGCAGGACGATCCGCCCGGTGTCGGGGGCGGCGGGGGCGGCGGGTTCGGCGGAGTGGGAGTTCACCCTTCGAACCTACCGCCCTGCGCCGGACCGCGGCGGCGGGCCCCCGGGGGCCGGGTCAGGCGCCCGCGGCGGGCTGCTCGGGCCGGGTCCGCTGGGTGATCCAGGGGGTGGCCTGGTCGCCGAGGACGATCTGCTGGGCGTCCCACACGCCGTAGCGCGGGTTCACCTTGATGTGCAGCTCCTTCGCGGCGGCCGCGAGCCGCTCCAGCGCCTTGTCCTGGCTGCCGTAGTGCTCGAAGAGCTTGTCGCGCAGCAGCTTGAAGCGGGCGTCCGCCTCCAGCTGTGCGGGCGCCAGCTGCGCCTGCTCCAGCGCGGAGGCCTCCAGCCGCTCGCTGCTGCCGGCCTTCTCCAGCTGTGCCTGGCGGAACTCGCCGACCTCCCGCGGGGAGACCGTCACCCCCGCGTCCTTCGCGGCGCGCTCCAGGACGGCGGTCTGGATCATCTTGTTGAGCTTGACCCGCTCCAGGCCCGGCGAGGACTGGATCAGCTGGGCGGCGCTGCCCTCGGCCCGGTTCTGGGCGTCGCGGACGGCGACCACCTGGGCCTGGAGTGCGGAGGTCGTGATCCGCTCGCCGCCGACGACGGCCGCGGTCCCGGGCCGGGCCCCGCCCGAGCAGGCGGACAGCAGGGGGGCCGCGACGAGCAGGGCGGCGGAGACGGAGAGCGCTGTGCGACGGTGCAAAGGAGCCTCCAGGGCCGGGAGATTGTGCGTCGGTGCACAAAGGCCGTGCGGTGATCGATGGTATGCAGTCGGGGTGGTCCGGGCCACCCGTTCGACCAACGAGTCCCCTGGTGTCGCGGGTACGCCCCCGCCGCCCCCGGCCGGGCGGCACACGGTCAGCGGACCCGGGTCAGCCAATCCAGGGTCCGCCGGACCTCCGCGGAGAAGGGGTGCCCGGGGCCGTGCACGCGGTCCGCGTCGAACAGCAGCCGGGCCAGGGTGTCGTGCGCGGCGGGCCGGTCGCCCAGCGACAGCAGCAGGTGCCCGATCCGCCGCCGCACCTCAAGCGGCAGCCCCGGGTCCGGGTTGGCGTAGTGGTTCTCGAACAGCGGCAGCAGCGACCGGTACTCCGCCAGCGCCGCCGCCGGCTCGCCGAGCTGCTCCAGGCACTGCGCGGCGTCGTAGCGGAACCGCAGCGACTGCGGGTCGCCCGCGGGGAACTCGTCGGCCAGCCGGCGCAGTTCGGGCAGGGCCCGGCGGTACTGGCCGTCGTCCATCAGCGTGGCCGCGTACTGCTTGCGCAGGGAGCGCACCACGGGCGAGTGCTCGCCGTGCTGGGCGGCCGCGGCCGGGAGGATCCCGCCGAGGATGTCCACGGCCTGCGTCAGGCGGCCCTGGTCGAGCAGGCTGCGCGCCTCGTCGACGGCGGCTCCGATGTCCGGCCGCGGCGGGGCCGTCGGCTGCGGCGGGATCGCCGTGCTCCGGTCCGGCCACGGCGCGTGCGGCCGCAGGAAGGGGCGGCTCGGGTCCAGGGACGCCGACGGCGCGCCCTGCTTGGGCAGCAGCGGCGCCAGGGCCTCGTACACGGCCTGCGCGGAGGCGGGCCGGTCCTGCGGGTCCTTGGCCAGCATGTGGAGCAGTACGGCCTCCAGCTGGTGGGGGATCTCCGGGCGGGTCCGGCGCACGGGCGCCGGGGGCTCGTACAGGTGGCGGTGGAGCACGCCGAGCGCGGTGGAGCCGGCGAAGGGCACGTTCCCGCTGAGGAGTTCGTAGAGCAGCACGCCGAGCGCGTACAGGTCGGTGTACGGGCCGACCGCGCCGCCCATCGCCTGCTCGGGGGCCATGTACGCCGGGCTGCCGATCGGCGTGCCGGTGCTGGTGAGGCGGGTGGTGTCGGTGTCCATCACCGAGGCGACGCCGAGGTCGAGGACGAGGACGGTGCCGTCCGGGCGGACCATCACGTTCCGCGGCTTGAGGTCGCGGTGGACGATCGGCACCGCGTGCACCGCGGACAGCACCCCGCACAGCTGCGCGACCACCGACACCGCCCACGGCCACGGGTACGGGTCGTGCGCGGCCAGGTGGTCGGCGAGGTTCTCGCCCTCGACGTAGCCCATGACCAGGAACAGCTCGTCGCCGTCGCTGCCCGCGTCGTGGACCGTGACCAGGCCCGGGTGGTCCACCTGCGCCGTCACCCGGCACTCGCGCACGAAGCGGCGCCGCAGCTCCTCGGCGACGGAGCCGGGACCGGCCACCTTGTCCGGGCGGAGCAGCTTGACCGCGACGCGCCGGTCCAGGCGCTGGTCGTACGCCGTCCACACCTGGCCCATGCCGCCCTGGCCCAGCAGCGACGCGAGGCGGTAGCGCTCACCGATGATCCGGCCGTCGTCCGTCACCGGCCCGTGCCCTCACCGTCGGCCGGGGGCCGGTTCGGGTGCGGGGTCTCCTTGCGCAGCAGCTCGCTCAGCTCGTCGAGCTCGGCGCGGACCTGCCCGATGCGCGGCGGGGTGGCGGGGCCGGGTCCGGGCTGCGCCGGGCGCGGCACCGGGGTCGGCGTGTGGTGCACCGGCTGGTGCGGCTGCGGGTAGCCGTACGCCGGCCCGGCCGTCTGCTGCGGGGGCGCGTACGGGGCGGCGGGCTGCGGCGGGTACCAGGCGGCGGAGCGGGCCGCGGCCCTGGCCTCGTAGTGCCGGATGTCGGCGACGAGGAAGTAGATGCAGGTGGCGACACCGGTCAGGATCGTGCCGAAGGCGCCGGTGTTGCCCTGCCAGCCGTCGGTATTGGGCGTCGGGTCGGCGCCGATCAGCGCGAGCCAGCCGACGGTGAGGGCGAAGTTGACGGCGAGGAGGATCCAGTCGGCGGACTTGCGGGTCACGACCGCGAGCCGCAGCATCGTGGCCCATCCCAGGAAGCCGCAGGTGAGGACGGGCAGCAGGGCGAACAGCACGCGCAACGCCACCACACCCCCGGAACTGGGCTGGGGCTGCTGCGGCGGGAGGCCGGGGCCGTGCATCGCTGCTCCTGACGGACCGTGTCGACAAGTTCAGGTCTGAGGGTATACAGCGTTTCCGGCCGTCAGTGAGGGGATGCGCGCAACCGTTGCAGCCTCGCAGCACACGCCCCCGCCACGCGCCCCCGGCGAAGGTCCGCACCGCCCGCCGGCCGGCCGGCGGCACCGGGCTGGCCTCGTCCCACCGACCACACCCCCGGGGGGACAACCATGACCGTCAGCCGTTCCAGAGCGGTTGCCGCCGCCGTCGCCCCCGAGGACATCGTGGAGCCCTGACACGGCCGCGGCGGCCGGGACCCGCAGCAGGGGTCCCGGCCGCGGGCCGGCCGGTCAGGAGCCCAGGACCGTCGTCAGGAACTCGCCGGTCCAGGCCAGCAGTTCCCGGCCGACCAGCGGCTTCCCGCCGACCCGCGCCGTCTTCGGCCGCGGGACCAGCACCTGCGACGCCGCCGGCTTCAGCACCGACCCCGGGTAGAGCCGCTTCAGCCGCAGCTCCTGCGACTCCCGCAGCTCCACCGGCCCGAACCGCACGTTCGGCCCCTGGAGGGTGATGTCGCCGACCCCGCAGGCCCGTGCCAGCATCCGCAGCCCCGCCACCAGCAGCAGGTTCTCCACCGGCTCGGGCAGCTTGCCGTAGCGGTCGGTGAGCTCCTCCCGCACCGCCTTGACGTCCTCCTCGGAGTTCACCGAGGCGATCGCCCGGTACGCCTGCAGGCGCAGCCGCTCCCCCGGCGCGTAGTCGTGCGGGACGTGCGCGTCGACCGGAAGCTCGATCTTCACCTCCAGCGGCGGCTCCTCCTCCGCCCCGCCCTCGACGGCCGCCCGGTAGTCGGCCACCGCCTCGCCGACCATCCGGATGTACAGGTCGAAGCCGACGCCCGCGATGTGCCCGGACTGCTCCCCGCCGAGCAGGTTCCCCGCACCGCGGATCTCCAGGTCCTTCATCGCCACGTACATGCCGGCGCCCATCTCGGTGTGCTGGGCGATCGTCGCGAGCCGCTCGTGCGCGGTCTCCGTCAGCGGCTTCTCCGGCGGGTACAGGAAGTACGCGTACCCCCGCTCCCGGCCGCGCCCGACCCGGCCGCGCAGCTGGTGCAGCTGCGACAGGCCGAAGTTGTCGCCGCGCTCCACGATCAGGGTGTTGGCGTTCGAGATGTCGATCCCGGACTCCACGATCGTCGTCGAGACGAGCACGTCGAACTTCTTCTCCCAGAAGTCCACGACGACCTGTTCGAGGGCCTGCTCCGACATCTGCCCGTGCGCCGTCGCGATCCGCGCCTCCGGCACGATCTCCCGCAGCCGGGCCGCCGCCCGGTCGATCGACTCGACCCGGTTGTGGATGTAGAAGCACTGCCCCTCGCGCAGCAGCTCCCGCCGGATCGCCGCCCCGATCTGCTTCTCCTCGTACGGGCCGACGAACGTCAGCACCGGGTGCCGCTCCTCCGGCGGCGTGGTGATCGTCGACATCTCGCGGATGCCCGTCACCGCCATCTCCAGGGTCCGCGGGATCGGCGTCGCCGACATCGTCAGCACGTCCACGTTCGCCCGCAGCTTCTTCAGCTGCTCCTTGTGCTCGACGCCGAACCGCTGCTCCTCGTCGACGATGACCAGGCCGAGGTCCTTGAACTTCGTCTCCTGCGAGAACAGGCGGTGCGTGCCGATCACCACGTCCACCGAGCCGTCCTTCAGGCCCTCCAGGGTGGCCTTGGCCTCGGTGTCGCTCTGGAACCGCGACAGCGCCCTCACGTTCACCGGGAACTGGCTGTACCGCTCGGAGAACGTGCCGAAGTGCTGCTGCACCAGCAGCGTCGTCGGGACGAGCACGGCGACCTGCTTGCCGTCCTGCACCGCCTTGAACGCCGCCCGCACCGCGATCTCGGTCTTGCCGTAGCCGACGTCGCCGCACACCAGCCGGTCCATGGGCACGGACTTCTCCATGTCCTCCTTGACCTCGGCGATCGTCGTCAGCTGGTCGGGCGTCTCCGCGTACGGGAACGCGTCCTCCAGCTCGCGCTGCCAGGGCGTGTCCGGGCCGAAGGAGTGGCCGGGCGCCGCCATCCGCGCGCTGTACAGCTTGATCAGGTCGGCGGCGATCTCCTTGACCGCCTTCTTCGCGCGGGCCTTCGTCTTCGTCCAGTCGGCGCCGCCGAGCCGGTGCAGCGTCGGCGCCTCGCCGCCCACGTACTTGGTGACCTGCTCCAGCTGGTCCGTCGGGATGTACAGCCGGTCGCCGGGCTGGCCCCGCTTGGCGGGCGCGTACTCCACCAGCAGGTACTCGCGGGTGGCGCCCTGCACGGTGCGCTGCACCATCTCGATGTAGCGGCCCACGCCGTGCTGCTCGTGGACGATGTAGTCGCCCGCCTCCAGGGTGAGCGGGTCGATGGACTTGCGGCGCCGCGTCGGCATCCGGCCGAGGTCCTTCACGGCCGTCCGCTGCCCCGTCAGGTCCGTCTCCGTCAGGACCGCCAGCCGCAGCGCCGGGTCGACGAAGCCGGTGGCGAGCGCCCCGCACGCCACGTGGACGAGGCCGGTCGCCAGCTCGCCGAGCCCGGCCTCCAGGCGGGCCGCGATGCCCTCGCCGGACAGCACCTCGACGGTGCGGGCGGCGGGTCCGTGGCCCTCGGTCAGGTAGACGGTGCGCCAGCCGTCGGCGATCCAGCCCTTGGTGTCGGCGAGCGCGCGGGCGGTGTCGCCGCGGTAGGCCTCCGCGGCCTGCATGCCCAGCTTGAGGGTGTCGGCGGACAGCTCCTCGTCGGCGGCGAACGGCGAGACGGACCACCACATCATGCCGAGCTCGCGCGCCCGGTCGCGGACGTCGGCGATGCCGCGCAGCGAGGCGGCGCCGACGTCGATCGGGGCCTCGCCGCCGCCGGCGGTGGCCGCCCAGGACGCCATCAGGAACTCCTGGCTGGTGGCGACGAGGTCCGCGGCGCGCGTGCGGACCCGCTCCGGGTCGCAGACGACGGCCATCGACCCGGCGGGCAGCACGTCGACGAGGAGCTCCATGTCGTCGACGAGGACCGGCGCGAGGGACTCCATGCCCTCCACCGCGATCCCCTCGGCGATCTTCCCGAGGAGTTCGCCGAGCTCGGGGTGGTCCTCGGCCAGGGCCGCGGCCCGCTCGCGGACCTCGGCCGTCAGCAGCAGCTCGCGGCAGGGCGGCGCCCACAGCCCGTGCTCGGCGATCTCCAGGGACCGCTGGTCGGCGACCTTGAAGTAGCGGACCTCCTCGACCTCGTCGCCCCAGAACTCGATGCGCAGCGGGTGTTCCTCGGTCGGCGGGAACACGTCGAGGATGCCGCCGCGGACGGCGAACTCGCCGCGCTTCTCCACCAGTTCCACCCGCGCGTACGCGGCCGCCGCCAGCGCCTCGACGATGTCGCCGAGGTCGGTGCTCTCGCCCCGCCGCAGACTGACGGGCACCAGGTCCGCCAGGCCCTTGACCTGCGGCTGGAGCACGGACCGGATCGGTGCGACCACGACCGAGACAGGCCCGGCCGCCGGGTCGTCCTTGCTGGGGTGGACGAGCCGGCGCAGGACGGCCAGGCGGCGGCCGACGGTGTCGCTGCGCGGCGAGAGCCGCTCGTGCGGCAGCGTCTCCCACGACGGGAACTCGGCGACCTCGTCCGACGGCAGGAAGGAGCGCAGGGCGGCGGCCAGGTCCTCGGCCTCCCGGCCGGTGGCGGTGACCGCGAGGACGGTCCGCCCGGTGCGGGCGGCCAGCGCGGCGATCGCCAGGGGCCGTGCGGCGGGCGGGCCGACGAGGTCCACGTGCATCCGGTTGCCGTCCCCGGCCGCGGTGACCGCCTCGGTGAGGGCGGCATCCCGGGTGACGGCGTCGAGCAGTCCGTGCAGGCTCATGAAGGAGGCTTTCCATCCGGTGTAGAGGGCAGCGCGAGGGGCCCGACACGCGTGCGGGCCGGGAGTTCCACCCTACGCCCGCTCCCCCGGCCCCGGCCTCCGTCGGCACACCCCGCACCCCGCCCGCCGCCGCCCCCGCACACGGCGCGGCCCCGGCGCGCCCCTTTCCGGGGCCGCCGGGGCCGCACCGCCCCCGTACGACCGCCGGCTAGTCGCCGGCGATCGCGTCCAGGACGTTCATCCGCCCTGCCCGGAAGGCCGGGACCAGTGCGGCGAACAGGCCGACGAAGGCCGAGGCGGCGAAGACGCCGATGATCGTCGGCCAGGGGATCTCCAGCACCTTCAGCCCCTCCAGCGCCAGCAGCTGCTGGGCGGCGGCCCCCCAGCCCATGCCAAGGCCGAGGCCGAGGAGGGCGCCGAAGAGGGCGATGACGACCGACTCCAGGCGGATCATGCGGCGCAGCTGGCGGCGGGACAGGCCGATGGCGCGCATCAGGCCGATCTCGCGGGTCCGCTCGACCACGGAGAGGGCGAGGGTGTTCACGACGCCGAGCACGGCGACGACGATGGCGAGCCCGAGGAGCCCGTAGACCATGTTGAGCAGCTGGCCGACCTGGTCCTTCAGGTTCTCCTTGTAGTCGGTCTGGTTCAGCACCTGGTACTGCGGATAGGGGGCGAGCGCCGCCTTGACCGCCGCGTACGCCGGCTCCGCCTTCCCGTCCGCGGCCTTGGCCAGCAGCATGAACGGCCGCGGCATCTTCTCCGCCGGCACGTACTGCCCGGCGGTCGCCGTGGACACGTACATGACGCCCTTGTCGAGGTTGCCGTCGTCGGAGGTGATCGCCGCGACCTTCAGCCGGGCGGTCTTGCCGCCGGTGAACGCGACGGTCAGCTCGTCCCCGACCTTCACCCCGTGCTCGGCGGCGTAGAGCGAGCCGACCGACATCGCCCCGGCGCCGTAGGCCTGCGGGTGCTCGCCCGCGGTCATCTTGCGCCGCACGTCCTGCGCGTACGAGGGGTCGGTGACGCTGAGCTCCTCGTCCACGGTGCGGCCGTCCGGGGCGGTGACCTTGGCGGGGACGCCCCGGTAGGCGGTGACGTGGTCGAGGCCCGCGGTGGCGCGCAGCGCCTGCTCTGCCTGCGGCACGACCGGCTGGCCGGCGGGGGACTGCACGATGTAGTCGGCGCCGACGGACCGGTCGAGCTCGTCGGTCGCGGAGGCGACCATCGAGGACCCGACGACCGACAGGCAGGCGACCAGTGCCAGCCCGATCATCAGCGCGGCAGCGGTGGCGCCGGTGCGGCGCGGGTTGCGCAGCGCGTTCCGCTCGGCGAGCCGCCCCACGGCCCCGAACGGCCGCAGCACCGGCGCGGACAGCACCCGTACGACGACCCCGGCGAGCAGCGGCCCGATGACGACGAACCCGATCAGGGTGAACACCACGCCGAGTCCCAGCCAGGCCGAGCCGGTCGCGGCCCGGTCGGCGGCGACGGCCGCGGCGAGCCCCGCGGCTCCGGCACCGGTGAGGAGGAGCCCGACCACGGCCCGGATCCGGCCGGCCTTGCGGTCGCCGGGGGTGCCGGCGTCGCGGAGGGCGGCCATCGGGGAGACCTTCCCGGCCCGGCGGGCGGGGACGAACGCGGACACGACGGTCACGACCACACCGAGGACGAGACCGGTGACGGGCGTGGTCCACGCCACCGTCAGGTCATCGGTGGACAGGTTCATGCCCATCTGGCCCATCAGCTCCATGAGCCCGACGGCCAGCCCGATGCCCGCGCCGATGCCGAGCGCGGAGCCGATGGCCCCGAGCAGCAGCGCCTCGACGACCACGGACTTCAGCACCTGCCCGCTCTCGGCGCCGATGGCCCGCATCAGGCCGATCTCGCGGGTCCGCTGGGCGACCAGCATCGAGAACGTGTTGAAGATCAGGAAGATGCCGACCAGGAAGGCGATCCCGGCGAAGCCGAGCATCACGTACTTCATGACGTTCAGGAACGACGCGACGTCCTTGCGCCCGGCGTCCGCGGACTCCTTCGCGGTCTGCAGCTTGTACGTGTCAGCGCCGACCGCGGCGGCGACGTTCCGCTTCAGCTGCTCGTCGCTGACACCGTCCGCGGCGGTCACCGCCAGGTGCGTGAACACGCCGGGGGCCCCGAGGAGCTTCTCCTGCGCGGTCGCCGTGTCGAAGTAGACGACGGCCGCACCGGGGTTGGTGACGGTGAACGCGGCGATACCGCTGATCCGCGCCCGGACGTCACCGATCACGGTGATGGTGCGCAGCTCCTGGCCCAGCTCCAGCCGGTGCTTGCGGGCGGTGTCGGCGTCCACCATCATCTCGCCCGGCCCGCTCGGCGCCCGGCCCGAGGTGATCTTCATCGACCTCAGTTCGGCGGCGGACCAGTTGGCGGCGATCGTCGGAGCGCCGGTGGTGGAGCCGAGGTTCTCGTTCTTCCCGTTCACCAGCGTGACGGACATCGAGAGCACCCCGCCCTGCACGTCCGTCACACCGTCGACCCGGCGCACCTGCTCCAGCACGGACCCCGCAAGCACCTCGGGCCGGCCGCTGCGCGGCACGTCGTCGCCGTCCTCCGCCGCCTTCGGACTGACCGTGACGTCAGCGCCCGTCACGGCGAACAACTTGTCGAACGTCGTGTTCATGGTGTCGGTGAAGACCAGCGTCCCGCAGACGAACGCCACGGACAGCATCACGGCGACCGCCGACAGCAGCATCCGCCCCTTGTGCGCGACGAGGTTCCGCCGCGACGTCTTCAGCACCGCACCCGCGCTCACGAGGTCCGCCCCCGCGCGTCGAAGTCCTTCATCCGGTCCAGGACCTGCTCGGCGCTCGGCGCGTGCATCTCGTCGACGATCCGCCCGTCCGCGAGGAAGACGACCCGGTCGGCGTACGACGCGGCCACCGGATCATGCGTGACCATGACAATGGTCTGGCCGAGCTCGTCGACCGAACGCCGCAGGAACCCCAGCACCTCGGCCCCCGCCCGGGAGTCCAGGTTCCCGGTCGGCTCGTCACCGAAGATGATCTGCGGCCGGGCAGCCAGCGCCCGCGCCACCGCGACCCGCTGCTGCTGCCCCCCGGACAGCTCGGTCGGCCGGTGCTTCAGCCGCCCCGCCAGCCCCACCGTCTCCACGACCCGCTCCAGCCACTCCCGATCGGGCTTCCGCCCGGCGATGTCCATCGGCAGCGTGATGTTCTCCAGCGCGTTCAGCGTGGGCAGCAGGTTGAACGCCTGGAAGATGAACCCGATCCGGTCCCGGCGCAGCTGCGTCAGCTTCTTGTCCTTCAACCGCGTGATCTCGGTGTCATCCAGGTGGATCTCACCACTGGTCACGGTGTCCAGCCCCGCAAGGCAGTGCATCAGCGTCGACTTCCCCGACCCGGACGGCCCCATGATGGCCGTGAACCGGCCCCGCATGATGTCCACGTCGACATGGTCGAGAGCCACCACCCGCGTCTCACCCGAGCCGTACGCCTTGACGACCTGGCGCGCCCGGGCCGCGACGGCTTCATGGCCTCCAGTACCCCCGTGCCTGGTTTCGGTCATAGCCGTTGTCACGGTGCTTCCCCTCGTTCGTCTGCCTGTGCGGTCGAGTGTCGGCCGCACAGGGGCCCGGGCGCCCTGGTGCCCCTCGCCGTATCCACCGGGGGGTTAGCCCCACCCCGCGTATGAACCAGTTAAGGACGCCGCTCGCCGCGCCACCTCCTCCGCCGGGACGAACGGCCCCTGGGCCGTTGTAAGGAGCAGCCCCTAGGGGATCTGCACCCTTCGGCGGACGCGAGACGGGGGTTCCGCCGGGCATGCCGCGGTGAGAAGGTGTCCCCCGGCCAGTACGTGCACGGTGAAAGGATCCGGGTGGGCAGGCAGGAGAGCACCGGCGGACACCCCGGGGACGCCGCCGCCGGGCACATACCCGCCGGCCCGGCCGCTGCCGCGGGGCGCCCCCCGGCCTCCGTCGTCGCCGCCCTGATGCTCACCATGGCGCTCGTCGCCCTGGACGCCTCGGTGGTCGCCACCGCCGTCCCGCAGATCGTCGGCGACCTCGGCGGCTTCTCCGTCTTCTCCTGGCTCTTCGCCGGCTACCTCCTCGCCATCACCGTCACCCTCCCCGTCTACGGCCGGCTCTCCGACACCTTCGGCCGCAAACCGGTCCTCCTCTTCGGCACCGCCCTGTTCCTCGCCGGCTCCCTGCTGTGCGGGGTCGCCTGGGACATGGCCTCGCTGATCGTGTTCCGCATCGTGCAGGGCCTGGGCGGCGGCGCCCTGCAGGGCACCGTCCAGACCCTCGCCGCCGACCTGTACCCGCTGAAGGACCGCCCGCGGATCCAGGCCCGCATGTCCTCCGTGTGGGCCGCCTCGGCCCTCGCCGGCCCGGCCCTCGGCGGACTCCTCGCCGGATACGCCGACTGGCGGTGGATCTTCCTCGCCAACCTGCCGCCGGCCGGGCTCGCCCTCTGGCTGGCCGCCCGCCACCTCTCCGAACCGGCCCGCGCCCCCGGGGGCCGCGGCCCCGTCGACTGGGCCGGCGCCCTCACCATCGCCGCCTGCGGCAGCGTCCTGCTCTTCGCTCTCGTCCAGGGCGGTGTCGCCTGGCCGTGGCTCTCCTGGCCGTCCCTCGCCCTGCTGGCCGCCGGCGCCGCCCTCGCGGCCGCGGTCGTCGCGGTCGAACGCCGGGCCGCCGACCCGATCCTGCCCGGCTGGGTGTGGCGGCGGCGCACCATCGCCGCCGTGAACCTCGCCCTGGGCGCCCTCGGCCTCCTGATGGTCGCCCCGACCGCGTTCGTCCCCACGTACGCCCAGACGGTCCTCGGCCTCGACCCGGTCACCGCCGGGCTCGTCATGTCCGCGATGACCCTCAGCTGGCCGCTGTCCGCGGCCCTGAGCCAGCACGTCTACCGCCGCATCGGCTTCCGCGACACCGCGGCCCTGGGCATGGCGGCCGCCGCCCTGGCCCTCTTCGCGTTCACCCGGCTCCCCTACCCGGGGAGCCCCTGGCAGCCGGCCCTCGCGATGCTGGCCCTGGGCGCAGCCCTGGGCCTGTTCCAACTCCCCCTGATCGTCGGCGTCCAGTCCACGGTCGGCTGGGCGGAACGCGGCACCACGACGGCCTCGGTCCTCTTCTGCCGCCAGGTCGGCCAGAGCCTGGGCGCGGCGCTCTTCGGCGCCGTCGCCAACGCCACCCTCACCACCCACCTGACCGGCGGCCACACCCTGGAGGCGATCCCGGAGGCCCTGGACACCGAAGCAACGGCCGAACCCGTCCGCCAAGCGGTGGCCACGGCGGTGGACCACGTCTTCCTCGGCGCAACGGCCGCAGCCGTGGCAGCCCTGGCCGTCCTCCTCTTCCTGGCCCCGCGCCGCTTCCCGGTCCTCCCCGACCAGCAGTTGTCATGACCGCCACCCCCCGAGTAGACCTGTCCGACAACCACACGGGGGAGACATGACACACACACTCCTGGCCCTGGCACTCTTAACACTGCTGACGGGCCTGATCACCCGGCGCCTGCGCCGCAGCCCCGCCTTCCTCACCGGCCGCGACGGCCGCCTCTCGACCTCGACCGCCCTGGCCCTCGCCTGGACGGTCATCCTGGTCTGGCTCCTCCTCGCGGTCCTCGCCCACGCCCTCACGACAGGCCACAGCACCCGCTACCTCAACGCCGACCCCGGCCCCCTGTCGCCCCTCGCCACGGTCTACCTGCCACTCCTGGGCGGCCCGTACACGGCCCTCATCGGCGCCAAGGCCGTCGTGGGCATCCGCCTCCAGCAGGGCACCCTCGCGAAACCGGCCCCCACCTCACCCCACCGCCCGCTCCGCGAGCTCATCGCCAACGACAGCGGCCGCACCGACCTGGTCGACCTCCAGTACGTAGCCCTGAACGCCGTGACGATGCTCTACGTCGTCGCCGCGTTCCTCGCCAACGCAGAAGCAGGCCTCCCCGACCTCCCGTCCCAGCTCTGGGCCCTGACCGGCGCCCCCGCGGGCGCGTACCTGCTCAACAAACTGGCGACCCGCCCCAACCCGGTCATCACGGCGGTGTCCCTCACGGAGGACACCCTCACGGTCCGAGGCGGCGGCTTCACCCCGGACGCCCGCCTGGAACTGAACGGCACCCCGGTCCCCACCACATCCCCCACCCCCGACACCCTGACCACACCCCTCCCCCACCCCACCCACCCCATCACCGCAGTCGTCACAGCCCGCGGCCTCCGCAGCGACCCGTACACCCACACACCGACCCCGGACACACCGGCGGACGAACTCACACCCCCGGGGGCTCGGCCCGGCCGGCGACGGGGGCGGGGCGGGGTGCCGTCCGGGGTGTAAAACGTGATGTGTGGCCCAAACTCCGCACCCCACACAACTCCCGCCAAGGGGCCATAAATCATGCCTACCCCGGACGGCACCCCGCCCCGCCCCCGGCACCGGCCCCACCCGAAGCCCCCGCCCACCAGCCCCGCCGGCGCTTGAGGCGCGGGGGCGCGGGGGCAGAGCCCCCGCAAGCACCAGCCGGCCTCAGCCCTCCGCCGGCGCCGGCCGCCCCGTCAACGCCGCCAGACTCGCCCGCACATGACTCATGTGCGCCCGCATCTCGTCCTCGGCCTCCGCATGCTCCCGCAGGATCCGCTCGGTCTCCCGCCCGATCCGCTCCTCCCGCACACGCGCCTGCGCCAGCAGCTCGGCGGCCTGTGCCTCCGCGTCCTCCTGCCCGTGCCGGGCAGCCTCCTCCGCCTCGGCGAGCCCCCGCCGCGCCTCGGCAAGCCGCCCCTCGACATGCCGCTCCAGCTCGGCAAGCCGGTCGTCAAGCCCGTTCTCCCGTACGGCGAGGGCCCGTTCGGCAGCCTCCCACCGCTCGGCCTGCTCCTGCTCCTGCTCGGCAAGCAGCTCGTGCGCCCGCCGCCGCGTCTGCGCGAGCACGGCCTCCGCCTGGTCCCGCCACCCGGCCGCATCCTCCCGGGCCGCGGCACGCAGCGCATCCGCCTCCCGCTCGGCGGCGAGCAGCCCCTGCCGGGCCCGCACCTCGGTCTGCTCCCGCACGGCCTGCGCATCCTGCCGCGCCAGCTCGGCAACCCGTTCGGCATGCGCATCGGCCGCGGCCAGCGCATCGGCGGCGTCGGCCCGCGCGTCGGCCCGCAGCGATTCGGCCTCCTCCAAGGCGAGCGCGAGGATCCGCCGGGCCCGCTCGCTCAGCTCGTCGTACGTCTGCGGCGGCAGCGCGGCGACGACCTCCCGCAGCCGCTCCGCCTCCCCTTCCATCTGCTTGGCGAGCACGGTCAGCCGCGCCACCCGCTCCCAGGCCTCGTCCCGGCTGCCGGAGAGCCGCGCGAGACAGCGGTCCACCTGGTCCGTGCGGTAGCCGCGGCGTACGGTCGCGAAACCCTGTCCGTGAGGTGACATGCGTGCAGCCATCCTGGAAGCGCCTCTCTCGCGGGGATTGCTGTCAAGCATGCGCCATGGGCCCCCTGAAGCCCGAATGGCCGGGCCGGGACCCCCGACAAGGGTCCCGGCCCGGCCACACCAGTGATCATCCGATCAGAGCAGTCCGTCCCACATCTGCTCCAGCAGCACCGACCACCAGCTCTCCGGCGAGGTCAGCGCGGCACTGTCCAGGCCGGCCAGATTCGCCTGGAAATCGACGGTCCAGCGCCCCGCCTGTTCGGGCGTCAGATGCTGCCGCAGCCGCCACATGTGCCCCAGCATGGCGATCGACCGCGCGAACTGCGGCAGGCTGGAGTTCACGAACTGCGGCGGCACGGGCGCCCCGCCCGGCCCGCCCTCGACGGGCACCGCGACGATGTGCGCCGTCCCGTACTGCACGCACAGCGCCTTCCCGAAGTCGCTGCCGATGACCAGGTACGAGCCCGCGTCCGACGCGGGCTGCACCTGCCGCTGCACCGCCAGCTCGGCCAGGGTCGGCACCGGCTGCCCGGGAACGGCCTGCGCCCAGAAGAACGGCCCGAAGTCCGTCGGCAGGCCGGCCCACATCAGCGTCTGCGCGACGATGTCGGGCACACCCTGCCGGGACACCGCCCGCTGGTCGAAGCGGAACACACCCTGCGGCCCGAACGCTCCGGCAAGCTCCGCACCGATCGCGTCGAGCGGGATCGCCGGCTGGAGCGGCACCTGCGGCAGCGGTGCCCGCACGGGGGCGGGGCGCGCCGGACCGTCGGCCACCTGGTGCAGTTCGCCCTGGTGGGTCAGCAGGTGGCGCATGCCGGCCTGGCGCCCGGCGTGGTCCTTCCCGTACGGGGCGACACTGGTGATCCGCACCTGCGGCCAGGTCTCGCGGATCATCCGGGCGCAGTAGCCGCCGGGCAGCTCGCAGGACTCCAGCTCGGTGTGGAGTTCCAGCACCTGCTGCGGCGGCACGTTCATGGCGCGCAGCTCGTGCAGGATCTGCCACTCGGGGTGCGGGGTGCCGGGCGCGGAGCGGCGGATGATCTGCTGCTCGGAGCCGTCGTTGCCGCGGTAGCGGAGCACGGCCTGGTAGCCGGGGCCCACCGTGGGCGTGCCCGTGGCGGCGGGCGCGGGCGGCGGCGCGGAGGGGCCGGCCACCACGGCGGGCCCCGCCAGCATCGTCGCGGCGTGCTCGACGCCGCCGGGGGGCGTACCCGGCCCACCGGGAGCGGCGGGAGGCGCGGGCGGCTGCGCACCCGGCGCGGGCGGCGGCCCGGGAGGCGCAGGCGGCCCGCCCACCACAGCAGGCCCGGCCAGCATCGTCGCAGCATGATCCAACCCACGCCCCAGCGACCCCGGAGCACCCGGCGGACCCGGAGGCGCAGGCGGCTGCCCCGCACCAGCCCCCGGCACACCAGGAGCACCCGGCGCAGGCGGCGGCCCCGGAGGCACAGGCGGCCCACCCACCACAGCAGGCCCGGCCAGCATCGTCGCAGCATGATCCAACCCACGCCCCAGCGACCCCGGAGCACCCGGCGGACCCGGAGGCGCAGGCGGCTGCCCCGCACCAGCCCCCGGCACACCAGGAGCACCCGGCGCAGGCGGCGGCCCCGGAGGCACAGGCGGCCCACCCACCACAGCAGGCCCGGCCAGCATCGTCGCGGCATGGTCCAGCCCGCGCCCCATCGACCCCGGAGCCCCGGGCGGACCCGGAGGCGCAGGCGGCTGCCCCGCACCAGCCCCCGGCACACCGGGAGCGGAAGGGGGCGCGGGCGGCCCGACGGGCGCCTTGCCGGTGGGCTCCTGCGCCAGCGCCTCCGGCGACCCGGGCGGCGCAGCGGGCGCAGCCGACGGCACGGGCGGCGCCCCGCCCAGATCAAGCGCGGGCGCGATCGCAGTCCTCGGCAGCGCACTGCCCGCGGGCATGAGCTGCGTCCGGGCCTCCGAGGACTCCGACGGCGCCGCCCCCGCATCGTCCAGGTCCGACCCGGACAGCGGCGGCGCGAACACGGTCGCAGGCAGCGGCACCGAGGCGTCATCCGCACCCGGCGTCACATCCGTACCCGCCCACGGCGTGGCCCCGACGGGCACCCCGCCCTCGGCGGTCGGCTCGTACGGCACCTCGCGCCGCAGCGGCACCGGCTCCGACACCTCGGCGGCCGCAGCCGGGACAGCCCCGTCCCCGGAGGCGACGACACCCGCACCCGAAGACGCACCGGCAAGACCATCGCCAGAACCGGGCGGAGCCTCAGCCGAAGCAGAAGCAGAAGCAGGCTCCGCAACCGGATCAGACGCCCCAGCCTCAGCAGACGCCCCAGCCGCAGCCGCAGCCGGCGGAATCCCCGCCCGGTCCGCAGCCTCCTGCAGCCACTCCGGAGGACTCAGCATGAACGACGTCTGCTCCGAGTCGATCCGCGGTGCCGGCACCGACGGCTCCGCCGCCGGCACCGCCGCAACCCCGTACTCCTCCTCGTACCGGCGGATGACCTCACCCACCGGCAGCCCCGGCCACAACGTCACCTCGCCGCTGTCCCGCGCAATCACCAACCGCTGCCGACCACCACCGGCCACCGGCCCGCCCGCACGATCCTCAGCCCACACCACGAAGCCGAGCCCGAACTCCCGCACCCGCACCTCCCGATGCTGGTACGGCGGCACGCCCCCGTTGATCCACTCCTCGGCGCGCTCCTGCGCCTGCGCAAACGTCACCACCGCGCCGTCACCCTTCCACCGGTGCGCCACCCGGCACCGGAACCGAACGCGCGAATCCGCCGTCCACCATCAGACCGGCCACCGTCTCCAACTCAGGGGGATTTCCCGCCAACTTCTCGAGAAAGGCATCGAAATCCGCACCGCACGGCAGCAACAGCCGCTCCACACGCTCCTGCACCGACCAACCGTCCCGGTCGCGCCCGTCGTCGTACGGGGAGAACCACACCGAGCCGATGCCCTCGCCCCTGACCTTCACCGCCAGCAGACCACCCTGCGCGAACGCCACACACAGGTAGTCCTTCGTCAGATGGTCCCGCAGGCACTTGTTCACGTACACCAGGTCATTGACGGCAGCCTCCTCACGCACCGTGAAGAACGGCTGGTCGACCAGCACACCCAGGTCCACGTCCAGACCCGCACCGACCGGCGCACACCCGCCCGCAGCCTTCAGGAACGCCCGATAGGCCTCCGGCAGCCGGTAGCCGAGGTCCTCCTCGACCCCCTGCACCTGCTCCTCACCCACCGACACCGCAGCCTTCGGCAGCGCCAGGTGCACCGGGCGCACCTCCTGAAGCGGACGCGTACCCCGCTTCCCGTGGTCCACAGGAGCCGTCGCCAGACCGGCATGGTGCCGCAGCAGCGCCTTCACCTCGACCGGCACCAACTCCATACGCCGCGTCCCCGCCACGTGGTGCCACGTCCAGCCGTGCGGCGTCGCCACCGGCCCGACCGTGTCCCACAGGGGATGCCCGGCAGCCCGCATCGCCGCATTCGCCGACACATAGTCCGTCAACCGCAGCTCATCCACACCGAACCCCTCCGGAGGCTCGGCGATCTCCACCGCCGCACGCGCATACGGCGAGAAATCCGGATGTCCCTGCGCACCCATCCGCACGCCCAGGGGATGCCGAGCAGCCCGGACCGGGTCCGGGAAGTGCACGACCTGCCCCGAATACGCGGCGTTGGGTGGCGCGGCCTGCTCGCCGAGCCGACCTGTCGTCATGGCAGTAGCCCCCTGCTGGATCTGGCTGGTTCCCCACAGCCTATGCGGTGAGGCAAGACCGGCCCCCGCCCCCGACCCGGTCCGTCCCACCCACCCCCACCATGACCGCAAACATCCGAATTGATACGAATATTCGACCCAGGTTCCACACCCCGGACAACATTTGACAGGCTGTCCCGCAAGCACGGGGGCGTGCGCACCAGCGGCCACCACCGCAGCCACGGGAGGGAAGACGCACCATGCAGAACACAGCGGCACGCACAGCCGCCCGCACACAAGCCACTGCGGAGACCGGCCCCGGAGCCACCGGAGACCCCCGCCTGCGCTGGAGCACCGCCGACCACACCGCAGTACCCGTACCGCGCTTCCGCCGCGACGGCATCCTGCCCACCGTCGCCGCAGCCCTCTCCGTCCGCGGCGAAATCCTCACCAGCACCGCCGGCAAAGCCGACCAGCCGCCCGCACTCCACCCGCTCGTCCAGGACTACCTCGACACCCTCACCAGCAGCCAGCGCGAACGCTTCACCGGCCGCTGCCCCGAAGCCATCCTCCTCTCCCGCCACCTCACCACCACCGAAAACACCCGAAGCAAACGCGCCTCCCGCAAACCCCTCACCGCGAACGAGGCCCGCCGCTCCCTCAAGAACTCCAAGATCACCGCACGCCGCATCCGCGAGGCCGGCGACCCCCTCCACGGCACCTACGCACCCCCCTGCCGCTCCTGCGAAGCCCTCCTCACCCACTTCGGCGTCCGCCACGTCGACCTCACCCCCGCCTCAGAAAAGGCCTGAACCACACCACCATGACCACCCCCTCCGCCTCCTACGACCGCTCCTCCGCCACCCGCTTCCCCACCACCGTCGACCACGCACTGCGCACCGCCGGCTGGGAACCGGGCCGCTGGGACATCAAGCAGGCCGAATACTGGGCCGACGCCCTCCGCGACCACACCACCCCCGCCGGCCACCGCCACACCGTCTTCCCCGCAGCCGTCGAAGCCTGGGCCGAGTTCGGCGGCCTCACCATCACCGCACCCGGCCCCGGCCGGCAGATAGCACCCGTCCCCGTCCGGCTCGACCCCCTCACGGGCCTCCACCTCGCCCGCACCCTCGCCGACCTCGGACGCGCCCTCAACACCCAGCTCTGCCCCCTCGGCACCGACTCCGACGGCGACTCCCACCTCGCCATCGACCAGGAAGGCCGCGTCTACGCCATCGACCACACCGGCGACTGGTACCTCGGCCCCCGCATGGACGAAGCCCTCACCCTCCTCCTGACCGGCCTCCAACCGGCACGCCTCACCAGCGCCCCCTGACACCCACCAGGCGGCCGCCCCTCACCCCCGCGGCACGCCCGGCAGCACCGCCGACACCCGGAACCCGCCCGCATCCGTCGGACCGGACACGAACACCCCGCCCAGCCCGACCACCCGCTCACGCATCCCCACCAACCCGTTCCCCCCACTCGGCAACCCCGGCAGAGCAGCACCCGCCACCCCCGGCCCGTTCTCCACCTGCACCGCCACCTCCCCCTCACGACGCCCCAGCCGCACCACCACCCGCGCACCCGGCGCATGCTTGTGGCAGTTCGTGAGCGCCTCCTGCACCACCCGGTACGCCGTCTGCTCCACCACCGCCGGATACGCCCCCGCCGCACCCCGCACATCCAGCTCGACGACCATCCCCGCCGCCCGCGACTGCCCCACCAGCGCCTCAAGCCCCGCCAGCCCCGGCCCGTCCTCCCCACCCGGAGACACCGGCACCACAGGCGCCGGCACCCGCTCCACCACCCGCTCCACCCGCTCCGGCCGCTCCGGCCGCGGCGTCCGCAGCACCCCGAGCATCTCCCGCAACTCCGTCAACGCCTGCCGACCCATGTCCCCCACCAGCGCCGCATTCTGCGCCGCCTTCACCGGATCCTTCACCGCCACCGCCTGCACCGCCGCCGCATGCACCACCATCAGCGACACCCGGTGCGCCACCACGTCGTGCATCTCCCGCGCGATACGCGTCCGCTCCTCCGTACGGGCCCACTCCGCCCGCTCCTCCGCCCGGTCCGCCAGCAGCGACAGCTCCCGCTCCAGCGAATCCGCCCGCTCCTGCAGGCTCTCCATCAGCCGCCGCCGCGCCCCCACGTACATGCCGAGCAGCACCGGCGGCACCGTCAGCGCCACCGCCATGAACAGCGACAGGCCCACCACCAGCGTCCGCCCGGCCTCCTCCTCCCCGACGGTGCGCACGTACGTCACCACGAAGGTGGCGGCGAAGGACATCACCGAGAGCGTGGCGGTGATCCGCCGCGGCACCTCGCAGGCGGCGAGCGTGTACAGCCCCACCAGGCTGAGCAGAAAGCCCATCTCCGCCGGCGTGACGGCGATGCCGACGAGCACCACCGCGATGGGCATCCGCCGCCGCAGCACGACGACGGCCCCGGTCAGCGCCCCGAACAGCACCCCGAGCACCACGGGCACGCCGGTGTCACGGGCGAAGACCACCCCCTCCGCGGCGCACTCCGCGACCGACACCCCCGCCAGCGACACGTCCAGCACGGCGGCCCGCCGCCGGTCCCACCACAGGGGCCCGTCCCGCCCGTCCCCACCCTGCTCTTCCCCCGAAACGGCCATACGCCCCACCCTACGCAGCGCCCCCAGCACACCGGCGACGGGAATTCCCGCGAACCACCGGTATTCGCACGTACGACTGAATCATCCGCCCACCAAGACCTGAATCCCACATTCCGGACGACAGTGAGCGCATGACCCAAACCCGACACGGCCGCGGCGACGACACCGGCGGCCTGCGCAACGGCACGGCGTCCTTCGAGGCCCTCCGCGACCAGGCCGTCGCCCTCCGCCGCCAGGGCCTCAGCCGACGCCAGATCCGCGACCGCCTCCACGTCCACAACAACGACATCCTGACCCGCCTCCTCGAAGGCGAGCCGCCACCCGACTGGACCCGCCGCCCCAACGCCAAGGACGACCTCCGCGCCCGCGCCCGCGAGCTCCGCCTCCAGGGCATGACCTACGACCGGATCCAGCTCGAACTGGGCTGCTCGAAGAGTTCGATCTCCCTCTGGGTCCGCGACCTGCCGAAACCGGACCTCCGCTCGCCGCAGGAGCAGGGGCGCGAAGGGGCGCACAAACACTGGTCCATCGAAGGCCCCCGCAGAGAGGCCGAGCGCAGCGCCGCCATCGACGCCGCGAGGAGCGAGGTCGGCACGATGTCCGACCGCGAGCTCTTTCTCACAGGCGTAGCCCTGTACTGGGCAGAGGGGAGCAAGAGCAAGCCGTACCGCCGGGACGAAAGCGTGATCTTCGTGAACAGCGATCCGGGGATCATCCGGGTCTACCTGGCATGGCTGAAGCTCTTGGACGTGGGCCCGTCCCGCTTGCGCTTCCGCGTGATGGTCCACGAGACGGCGGACGTGCGAGGAGCCGAGTCGTACTGGGCTGCCATTGCCGGAGTGGATCCGACGGAACTTCAGAAGACGACACTCAAGAAGCACAACCCGCAGACTGTTCGCAAGAACACCGGCGAGAACTATCGGGGCTGCCTGGTGGTCCGGGTGTCCGCCGCACGCGACTTGTACCGTCGCATCGAAGGCACTTGGTGCGGCATAGTAGGTGCCGTCAATCCGGGCCAGAATAGCGAAATGTCCGATTCGGGTTGATCTATTATCCCCTGTGGTGTAATGGCAGCACTGAGGTTTTTGGTACCTTATGTCCGGGTTCGAATCCTGGCAGGGGAGCAATAGCGGTTCGGGTCCTGACCGGAAGGTCAGGACCCGCCCTCGTTTACGGCGTCTGGCCCCCCGGTATCCTTCGGAAGTCCACCACCCGAAGCCGAAGGGCACACCCGTGAGCGCCAACCGCCCGGCAGCCGTCGTCGTACTCGCAGCGGGTGAGGGCACCCGCATGAAGTCGGCCACTCCCAAGGTCCTCCACGAGATCTGCGGGCGGTCGCTCGTCGGACACGTCGTCGCCGCCGCGCGCGAGCTGGACCCCGAGCACCTCGTGGTCGTCGTCGGCCACGCCCGTGAGCAGGTCTCGGCGCACCTCGCCGAGATCGACGCGGACGTCCGCACCGCCGTCCAGTACGAGCAGAACGGCACCGGCCACGCGGTCCGCATGGCGCTGGAGGAGCTGGGCGGGTCCGTCGAGGGGACCGTCGTCGTCGTGTGCGGGGACACTCCGCTGCTGACGGGTGAGACGCTCGGCGCCCTGGTCGCGACGCATGCCGCCGACGGCAACGCCGTGACCGTCCTGACGGCGGAGGTCCCGGACTCCACCGGGTACGGCCGCATCGTGCGCGACCAGGAGACCGGTGCGGTCACCGCGATCGTGGAGCACAAGGACGCGACCGACGCGCAGCGCGCGATCCGTGAGATCAACTCCGGGGTGTTCGCGTTCGACGGCGCCCTGCTCGCCGATGCGCTGGGCAAGGTCCGGACGGACAACAGCCAGGGCGAGGAGTACCTGACGGACGTGCTCGGCATCCTGCGGGAGGCCGGCCACCGGGTGGGTGCGTCGGTGGGGAGCGATCACCGGCAGATCCTGGGGATCAACAACCGTGTGCAGTTGGCGGAGGCGCGGGGGCTGCTGAACGCGCGGCTGCTGGAGCGGGCGATGCTGGCGGGCGTGACGGTGGTGGATCCGGGGAGCACGTTCGTCGATGTGTCGGTGACTTTCGGCCAGGACGCGCTGGTGCATCCGGGTACGCAGCTGCTGGGTGCCACGCATGTGGGTGAGGGTGCCGAGGTGGGTCCGAACACGCGGCTGCGGGACACGCGGGTGGGTGCGGGTGCGCGGGTGGACAACACGGTGGCGGAGTCGGCGGTGATCGGTGCGTCGGCGTCGGTGGGTCCGTACGCGTACCTGCGGCCGGGGACGAACCTGGGTGTGAAGGCGAAGGCCGGCACGTACGTGGAGATGAAGAACGCGACGATCGGTGAGGGCACGAAGGTGCCGCACCTGTCGTATGTGGGTGACGCGACGATCGGGGAGTACACGAACATCGGTGCGGCGAGCGTGTTCGTGAACTACGACGGTGAGCACAAGCACCACACGGTGGTGGGCTCACATTGCAAGACGGGTTCGGACAACATGTTTGTGGCGCCCGTCACGATCGGGGACGGTGCCTACACGGCGGCCGGGTCGGTGATCACGAAGGATGTGCCGCCGGGTGCGTTGGCCGTGGCGCGGGGCCAGCAGCGGAATATCGAGGGTTGGGTGGCTCGGAAGCGGCCGGGGAGTGCGGCTGCCTCGGCGGCGCAGTCGGCGGCCGGTGAGGGGTCCTCGGGGGCCTGAGCGGCCCTTCCGGGTGAACTGTCCGGAAACAGGTGCGCCGGGGACGGCGTACCGTGGTAGGTGCACGCAATTCGGCTGGCTCACCGTGTGCGGGACGGACGCACATGGGGGCGAGCAGCTTTCAACACGTCTGAGGAGACTGTGCTGTGACCGGGATCAAGACGACCGGCGAGAAGAAGCTGATGCTCTTCTCCGGCCGCGCCCACCCCGAGCTGGCCGAGGAGGTTGCGCACCAGCTGGGCGTCCAGCTCGTGCCGACCAAGGCTTTCGACTTCGCCAACGGTGAGATCTACGTCCGCTTCCAGGAGTCGGCGCGTGGTGCGGACTGCTTCCTGATCCAGAGCCACACGGCTCCGATCAACAAGTGGGTCATGGAGCAGTTGATCATGCTGGACGCGCTGAAGCGCGCGTCGGCCCGGTCGATCACGGTGATCATTCCGTCGTACGGGTATGCCCGCCAGGACAAGAAGCACAAGGGCCGTGAGCCGATCTCGGCGCGTCTGGTGGCGGATCTGCTGAAGACCGCGGGTGCGGACCGCATCCTGACGGTGGACCTGCACACGGACCAGATCCAGGGCTTCTTCGACGGCCCTGTCGACCACTTGTCGGCGCTGCCGGTCCTCGCGGACTACGTGGGCGCGAAGGTGGACCGGACGAAGCTGACGATCGTGTCGCCGGATGCCGGCCGTGTGCGTGTCGCGGACCGCTGGTGTGACCGTCTGGACGCGCCGCTGGCGATCGTGCACAAGCGGCGTGACAAGGACGTCGCGAACCAGGTGACGGTTCACGAGGTGGTCGGTGAGGTCAGGGGCCGGGTGTGTGTCCTGGTCGACGACATGATCGACACGGGTGGCACGATCTGCGCGGCGGCGGAGGCGCTGTTCGCGCACGGTGCGGAGGATGTGATCGTGACGGCGACGCACGGCATCCTGTCGGGGCCGGCGGCGGACCGTCTGAAGAACTCGAAGGTGAGCGAGTTCGTGTTCACGGACACGCTGCCGGACCCGTCGGACCTGGAGCTGGACAAGATCACGGTGCTGTCGATCGCGCCGACGATCGCGCGTGCGGTCCGTGAGGTGTTCGAGGACGGTTCGGTGACGAGCCTCTTCGAGGAGCAGCAGTAGCAGGAGCGGGATGGGTCCCCGGGGTGCCGGCCGTGGTGGTCGGCGCCCTGTGGGAGATCCTTTTGGGTGCGGCCTCCGTGCCGGGTAGACTCGTGGAGTTGCTCGGCGAGGGAGGCCGCACTTCTTGGTGCGGGTGCTCCGTTATCGACGCGCTCTTCGTAGCAGGCCGTTTCGTGGCCGGGTGACCGTTGTCCGTTCCGTCACCCCACGAGGAGTGAACATGTCCGAGGTCAAGCTTTCCGCTGAGCTCCGTACCGTCTTCGGCAAGGGCGCCGCCCGTGCCACCCGCCGCAACAAGCAGATCCCGGCGGTCATCTACGGCCACGGCGAGGCCCCGAAGCACGTGGCGGTCGAGGGTCACGCGCTGACGATGGCGCTGAAGACCCCGAACGTCCTGATCTCCCTGGACATCGCGGGCGACGGCACCGAGCTGGTCATCCCGAAGGCCGTCCAGAAGGACCCGATCAAGCGCACCGTGGACCACGTGGACTTCCTCGCCGTGAAGAAGGGCGAGAAGGTCACGGTCGAGGTTCCGGTCCAGGCCGAGGGTGACCTGGCCGCCGGCGGCAACCTGCTGGAGCACGTCCTCTCCACCGTTTCGGTCGAGGCCGAGGCCACCCACCTGCCCGAGGCGCTGACCGTGTCGGTCGAGGGCCTGGAGGCCGGCGCGTCCGTGCTGGCGAAGGACATCGCCCTGCCGTCCGGCGTGTCCCTGGCGACGGACGCCGACGCGGTCGTCCTGCAGGTTCTCGCGGCGCAGGCCGAGGAGCCGGCTGCCGAGGGCGAGGGTGAGGGCGCGGAGGCCTGAGCCTCCCCCTTTTCCGTCGCACCGGTTGCGCACCCGACCGCCGTCCGGCTCCACTGGAGCAGGACGGCGGTCGTCCATGTTGAGGAGCTAGTGATGTCGGACGACGCAGCGCCCTGGCTGATCGTCGGTCTCGGGAATCCCGGGGCGGAGTATGCGGGCAACCGCCACAATGTCGGGTTCATGGTGGTGGACCTGCTGGCCGATCGGATGCGGGGGAAGTTCAAGGCGCACAAGGCGCGGGCGCAGGTGGTGGAGGGGCGTGTCGGTCCTCCGGGTCCGGCGAACCGGCGGGTGGTGCTGGCGAAGCCGATGTCCTTCATGAACCTGTCGGGTGGGCCGGTGACGGCCTTGCGGGACTTCTACAAGGTGCCGGTGGACCGGATCGTTGCGGTGCACGACGAGTTGGACATCGACTACGCGACGCTGCGGTTGAAGCTGGGCGGCGGTGACAACGGGCACAACGGTTTGAAGTCGATGACGAAGTCGCTGGGGCCGGACTACCACCGGGTGCGGTGCGGCATCGGGCGGCCGCCGGGCCGGATGCAGGTCGCGGACTTCGTGCTGAAGGACTTCTCCTCCGCGGAGCGCAAGGAGCTGGACTGGTTCGTGGACCGGGCCGCGGATGCGGTGGAGTGCCTGGTGACGGAGGGGTTGGAGCGGGCGCAGTCCGCGTACAACTCGTGACTGTTTTGTCCGGTTCAGCGGTGGTCGGGGTCGGGTGTTCACGGCCCGGGCCACTGATCGCTGCTGCGGACATACGGCGCCTGCCGCGCTGAAACGGCACAAATGCTGACGACTGCCTCTTGACCCGGGCGGGCCGCGGTCAGCATGCTGGGCCGCCACCTCCCACGGCACGCTTCCCTCATATGCGCCAGAGGTATCCCATGCCCATATCCCCCAAGCGCTGGGCGGTCGCCGCGGTTCCCGCCGCCGCCTCCCTGTTGCTCGCCGCGGGTGCCGCCCCCGCTTTCGCCGACGGGTCGTACACGATCCCGATCCACCAGGACCTGCCGCTGACGGCCACGTCCAAGGGTGTGGAGAACAAGAAGACGTGTGCGGACATCCCGTCCACGCAGGACGGCTGGCACTTCGTGCTGACCGGCAACTCGACGACGTTCGTGAAGCTGAAGGTGACCTTCGAGCCGGGTGGCGAGAAGGTCGTCACGGTCTTCGGCCCGCCGTCGGACAAGCACGCCTATGTGGCCTCCGAGCCGGGCGCCAAGCTGACGGCCGCTTCGGCGGAGGTCACGGGCGGCTCGGTCAAGTGGTTCAACTTGTCGCACACCTGCCCGGCCTCCGCGACGGCGTCGCCGTCGCCGTCCGTGTCGTCCGGCGCCCCGTCCCCGTCGGGCAGCCCGTCTTCCTCGGCGTCGGCGTCGAGCAGCCCGTCCTCGTCGGCGTCGCCGTCCGCCAGTGCGTCGTCGTCGGCGTCGCCGTCCGGTACGCCGTCGGATACGCCGTCCGGTTCTCCGGCGCCGTCGGGCTCCGCGTCGGCTCCGGCGTCGGGTGGTACGACGGGCGGCGGCCTGGCGAACACCGGCTCGGACGCCCCGGTCGGCCTGATTGCGGGCATGGCCGCTGCGCTGGTCGGCGCGGGCGCGTTCCTGGTGGTGCGCCGCCGCAGGGCGGGTGCCGAGGGCTGAGGTTTTCGTGAGCCGGGGGCAGGGTGCCCGCGGTGATGCGGCGGGGCCCCCGCACCGTGCTCGGTGCGGGGGCCCCGTCGTGTTCCGGGCGGGAGGGCGGGGGGTCAGCCGGTGTTGCGCAGGCCGGCGGCGACGCCGTTGACGGTGAGGAGGAGGGCCCGGGACAGGAGCGGGTCGGGGGCTTCGCCGCGGGCGGCGGCGGCGCGCTGGCGGGCCAGGAGGGAGACCTGGAGGTAGGAGATGGGGTCGAGGTAGGCGTCGCGGACGGCGAAGGTCTGCTGGAGGACCGGCTGGGAGTCGAGGAGCTTCTCGCCGCCGGTGATGCGCAGGACCTCGCGGACGGTGAGCTCGTGTTCGGCGCGGATGCGGTCGAAGACGTGCTTGAGGTCGTCGGGGACGAGGGTGTCGACGTAGTGGCGGGCGATCCGCAGGTCCGTCTTGGCGAGGGTCATCTCGACGTTGGACAGGAAGTTGCGGAAGAAGTGCCAGCGCTCGCCCATCTCGGTGAGGGCGTCTTCCTGGCCGGCCTCGCGGAGGGCCTTCAGGCCGGAGCCGACTCCGTACCAGCCGGGGACGATCTGGCGGGACTGGGTCCAGCCGAAGACCCAGGGGATGGCGCGGAGGCCGTCGAGGCCGGCGCCGGAGTCGGGGCGGCGGGAGGGCCGGGAGCCGAGGTGGAGGTCGGCGAGCTGGTCGACGGGGGTGGAGGCGAAGAAGTAGGCGGGCAGGTCGGGGTCTTCGACGAGTGCGCGGTAGGCGGCGTGGGCGGCGTCGGAGACGATGTCCATGGCGGCGTCCCAGCGGGCGAGGGCCTCGTCGGACTGCCGGGGGGCGGTGTGCAGGGCGGAGGCCTGCAGGGTGGCGGCGACGGTCAGTTCGAGGTTCTCGCGGGCGAGGGAGGGGACGAGGTACTTGTCGGAGATGACCTCGCCCTGTTCGGTGACCTTGATCTCGCCTTCGAGGGTGCCCCAGGGCTGGGCGAGGATCGCGTCGTGGGAGGGGCCGCCGCCGCGGCCGACGGTGCCGCCGCGGCCGTGGAAGAGGCGCAGGCGTACGCCGTGGCGGTGGGCGACGTCGCGGAGGCGGCGCTGGGCGCGGTGGATCTCCCACTGGCTGGTGGTGATGCCGCCGAACTTGGAGGAGTCGGAGTAGCCGAGCATGACCTCCTGGACGTCGCCGCGGAGGGAGACGAGGCGGCGGTAGGAGGGGTCGGCGAGCATGTCGTCGAGGATGACGTCGGCGGCGCGGAGTTCGTCGGTGGTCTCCAGGAGCGGCACGATGCCGATCTTGGCCCAGCCTGCGTGGAGGTCGAGGAGGCCGGCTTCGCGGGCGAGGACGGCGGCGGCGAAGACGTCGTCGGCGCCCTGGCACATGGAGATGATGTAGGACTCGATGACTTCGGGTCCGAACTTCTCGAAGGCGTCCTTGACGGCGAGGAAGACGCCGAGGGTCTTCTGGCCGGCTGCGTCGAGGGGGGCGGGGGTGGGGGCGAGGGGGCGGCGGGAGCGGAGTTCCTTCGCGAGGAGCTTCTGCCGGTACTCGCGGGGCATGTCGGCGTAGCGCCAGGACTCCTCGCCGAGGCGGTCGAAGAGCTGGCCGAGGGCGTGGTGGTGGGCGTCGGCGTGTTCGCGGACGTCCATGGTGGCGAGCTGGAGGCCGAACGCGGCGAGGGTGCGGATGGTGCGGTCCATGCGGCCGTCGGCGAAGAGGGCGCCGCGGTGCTCGCGCAGGGAGGTCTGGATGAGGGTGAGGTCGGTGAGGAGTTCGGCGGTGCCGAGGTAGTCGCGGCCTTCCTCGTGGGGGGTGCCCTTGGCGAGGCGCTCGCGGGTGTTGAGGAGCTTCTGCCGGATGCAGGTGGCCTTGAGGCGGTAGGGCTCTTCGGCGTTGAGGCGCTTGTAGCGGGGGCTGATCTCGGGGAGGCGCTCCAGGTCTGCCTGGAGGGAGGAGAGGAGTTCCTCGGTGGCGCCGGTGTAGCGGATGGAGTTGGAGAGCAGGCCGCGCAGGTAGTCGATGAGCTCCAGGGCGTCGGTGATGCCGTGCTCGTGCTGGAGGATCAGGACGTCGCGGGTGACGTCGGGGGTGACGTTGGGGTTGCCGTCGCGGTCGCCGCCGATCCAGGTGCCGAAGGTGAGGGGGCGGGTGCCGGGGGGGAGTTCGACGCCGACGCGCTGGAGTTCGGCGGCGAGGTCCTCCAGGACGTCGCCGACGGCGCCTGCGTGGAGCTCGTCGAGGTAGTAGATGGCGTTGCGGGCCTCGTCGGCGGGCTCGGGGCGGACGACGCGGAGTTCGTCGGTCTGCCAGACGAGGTCGATGTTCTCGGCGAGGCGGAGGTCCTGGCGGCGGCGGTCGCCGGCGCCGGCGGCGGGCTCCTCCAGGAGGGTCGCGATGCGGCGGAGCTTGTTGAGGACGCTGCGGCGGGCGGCCTCGGTGGGGTGTGCGGTGAAGACGGGGCGGACGTTGAGGTTGCGGACCGTTTCGCGCAGGTGGTCGGGGTCGGCGTCCTTGAGCATGTCGGCGGTGCGTGCGAGGAGGCCGCCTTCGGCGGCGCGGTGGGCGCGCAGTTCGCGGCCGCGGTGGACCTGCTCGGTGATGTTCGCGAGGTGGAAGTAGGTGGAGAAGGCGCGGACGAGCTTGGCGGCGGTCTCCAGGTCGGTGTCGCCGAGGAGGGCTGCGGCGGCCTCGCCGTCGGTGCGGGTGAGGGCGCGGACGCGCTCGACGAGGTCGAGGAGGTCCCGGCCTTCCTGGCGGACGAGGGTTTCGCCGAGGAGGTCGCCGAGGCGGCGGATGTCCGCGCGGAGTTCCGCGTTGGCGGCGGCGACGGAGGTGGACGGGGCCCGGCCCGGGGTGGGGGCGGTGGAGGCCTGGTCGGCACTGCTCACGGGTGCGGCTCCTTGCAGTGGTCGAGCGCTACGGGGAGGTGGGCTCCGGCGTGCGCGCGGGGTGACCGTCCCGGACGCGTCCGAGTGGTACGGCCGTCCTGGTGCGCAGCTCGGCTGCCCGTGCGGACCGCGCTGTCCGACGACACAAGGATAGGTGTCCGGGCCTCGTGCCTCGGTAAACGTCTCATCAGGCGGGCGGGGGCGGCGTGGCGTGTCGGGCGGGGGCGTGTCGTGGGGGGTGTGGCGGGTAGGCGCAGTCGGCTGCGGCTCCTCTTGTTGCGGGGCCCGGCTTTGCCATACTTACGTTGCCGTAGGTTACGCATCCGTAGGTGCGGGCCTTCTCCTCAC
Organism: Streptomyces globosus; assembly: GCF_003325375.1. Taxonomy (GTDB): domain Bacteria; phylum Actinomycetota; class Actinomycetes; order Streptomycetales; family Streptomycetaceae; genus Streptomyces; species Streptomyces globosus_A. The sequence goes on from NZ_CP030862.1 coordinate 6,202,654, forward strand.
CCTCCAGGGGCCTCCATGACCACCAGTCCCGATCTTGTCGAAGGCGTCTCGGCGCCTTCCGGTTCCGTCCCATCCGAGTCCGCGACGCTGGGCGGCGAGAGCAAGCGCTCCGCCGAGCAGGTCGCGCTGCTGTTGTTCATCGTCGTTCCGTTTGCGGCGCTGCTGGCTGCGGTGCCCCTGGCCTGGGGGTGGGGGGTGAGCTGGCTGGACCTGGGGCTGTTGGTGTTCATGTACTTCCTGACGTGCCACGGGATCACGATCGGCTTCCACCGCTATTTCACGCACGGGTCCTTCAAGGCGAAGCGGCCGCTGCGGATCGTCCTGGCCGTGCTGGGGTCGATGGCGGTGGAGGGGCCGCTGGTGCGGTGGGTGGCGGACCACCGCAAGCACCACCGGTTCTCGGACCACGAGGGGGACCCGCATTCGCCGTGGCGGTACGGGGAGTCGGTGCCGGCGCTGCTGAAGGGGCTGTGCTGGGCGCACATGGGGTGGCTGTTCGACGAGGAGCAGACGGATCAGCGGAAGTACGCGCCGGATCTGGTGAAGGATCCGGTGATCCGGGGGATCTCGCGGGGGTTCGTGGGGTGGACGGTGTTGTCGCTGGCGCTGCCGCCGCTGGTGGGCGGTCTGGTGACGATGTCGTGGTGGGGGGCGTTCACGGCGTTCTTCTGGGGGTCGCTGGTGCGTGTGGCGCTGTTGCACCATGTGACGTGGTCGATCAATTCGATCTGCCATGCGGTGGGGAAGCGGCCGTTCCGTTCGCGGGACCGGTCGGGGAACGTGTGGTGGCTGGCGGTCCTGTCGTGCGGTGAGTCCTGGCACAACCTGCACCACGCGGACCCGACGTCGGCGCGGCACGGGGTGCTGCGGGGGCAGATCGACTCCAGTGCGCGGCTGATCCGCTGGTTCGAGCTGGCGGGATGGGCGACGGACGTGCGGTGGCCGTCCGGGGCGCGTATCGACTCCCGGCGCAGGGAAAACGCGGCGAACCCGGCATGATGGGGGGCGTGGCGATCGACGGCAGCATTTCCAGCAGTGACAAGCCCCGGCGGGGCCGCCGGGTCCGGATGACGGGCGCCGAGCGGCGTCAGCAACTGCTGGACATCGGCCGGGCCCTGTTCGCGGAGAAGGGTTTCGAGGGCACGTCGGTGGAGGAGATCGCCGCGAAGGCGGGGGTGTCCAAGCCGGTGGTGTACGAGCACTTCGGCGGCAAGGAGGGCCTGTACGCGGTCGTCGTGGACCGGGAGATGCGCCAGTTGCTGGACATGGTGACGGGGGCGCTGACCGCGGGGCATCCGCGGGAGCTGCTGGAGCAGGCGGCTTTCGCGCTGCTGGACTACATCGAGACGTATACGGACGGGTTCCGGATCCTGGTGCGGGATTCGCCGGTGGCGCAGTCGACGGGGACGTTCGCGTCGCTGATCAGCGATATCGCCACGCAGGTGGAGGACATCCTGGGTCTGGAGTTCAAGGCTCGGGGGTTTGATCCGAAGCTGGCGCCGCTGTATGCGCAGGCGCTGGTGGGGATGGTCGCGCTGACGGGGCAGTGGTGGCTGGACGTGCGCAAGCCGAAGAAGGCTGAGGTGGCGGCGCATCTGGTGAATCTGGCGTGGCACGGGTTGGACGGTCTGGAGTCCAAGCCGCGGCTGGTCGGCCACCGCAAGAGCTGAGGAGGGGCCGGGCCGGTGGGCTCGGGCGGGTCGCCCCGCTGCCGCGGACTGCCGTGGCGGCGGGGCGTCGTCGTGTGGGGGCGGGGTCAGGCCTCCTTGACGGCGACGGCGAAGATCCGCCGGAAGGGGAAGACGGTGCCGCGGGGGCCGGTGGGATAGGCCTCGCGGAGGAGGTCGCGGTATTCGGCGAGGAAGGTCTCGGCTGCTTCGCGGTCGTCTCGCAAGGCGGTCAGGACGGGGCGCAGGGCGGTTCCCTTGACCCAGTCGAGGACGGGGTCGGGGCCGGGCAGCAGCTGGTGGTAGGTGGTCTCCCAGGTGTCGGTGGTGCAGCCGAGTTCGGTGAGGCGGTCGAGGTATTCGGCGGGATCGAGGACGTGGGTGTGGCGGGAGCCCTGGCCGGCGAGGCGGTCGCGCCAGCGGGGGCTGTCGCAGAGGGCTGCGAGGAGGGCGTGGCTGGGGGCGGTGTGGTTGGCGGGGACCTGGAAGGCGAAGGTGCCGCCGGGGCGGAGGGCGGCGGTCCAGGCGGCGAAGGAGCCGGGGTGGGCGGGGACCCATTGGAGGGCGGCGTTGGAGGTGATCAGGTCGTAGGTGTCGTCGGGGAGCCAGTCGGCGATGTCGGCGCGGCGGAAGTCGAGGGTGCCGCCGCCGGGGGTGGGGCCTGCGTGGTCGGCTTCGGCGCGGCGGAGCATGTCGGGTGAGAGGTCGAAGCCGGTGATGCGGGCGTCGGGCCAGCGGTCGGCGAGGAGGGCGGTGACGTTGCCGGGGCCGCAGCCGAGGTCGGCGATGCGGGCGGGGCGGCCGGGGCGGGTGGGGAGTGCGGGTATGCGGGCCAGGAGGTCGAGAAAGGGGCGGGTGCGGTGTCCTGAGTGGCGCAGGTACTGCTGGGGGTCCCATCCGGGGGCGGTGGGCGGGGCGGCCGTGCGGATCCGTGCAGCGGGGTCGACGTCGGAATGCATGTTCGAGCCTCCTTGCTGGGTTCGCGGGCGGAAGCGGAAGCGCCTCGGCCCCCTCCATGCCCAGCACCGCCCGGGAATATATCTTGACATCAAGAATAATGACATCGAGATATACCTGTCCGAGACTCTCGCATTCAAGAGACTTCACATCGACAGACCCCTTACACTGATCGGCATGGAGGACGAGGTCGACCGACTGGTCGCGGCATGGCGTCGGGAGCGCCCTGACCTCGACGTGGAACCGCTCGAAGTGCTGAGCCGCGTGAGCCGGCTCGCCCGCCACCTCGACCGCGCCCGCAGGCTGGCCTTCTCCGAGCACGGCCTGGAGCCCTGGGAGTTCGACGTCCTCACGTCGCTGCGGCGCGCCGGAGCCCCCTACCAGCTCTCCCCCGGCCAGCTCCTGACCCAGACGCTGGTCACCTCGGGCACCATGACGAACCGCATCGACCGGCTCGCCAAGAAGGGCCTCGTGGAGCGCCTGCCCGACCCCAGCGACCGGCGCGGCGTCCTGGTCCGCCTCACCCCCGAGGGCCGCGACCGCGCCGACGAGGCCCTCGCGGGGCTGCTGGCCCAGGAGCGGGCCATCCTGGCCCGCCTCTCGCAGGGCCAGCGCGCCGACCTGGCGGCCCTGCTACGCCAGTTGACCGCTCCGTTCGACAACATCCCCGGCTAGGTCCGCCGGCCGCACCCCCGCCCGCCGGGCCAGCGCCACGGCCGCCAGCGTGGAGTGCACGCCGAGCTTGCCCAGCACGTTCTGCATGTGCGTGCGGACGGTGTGCGGGGACAGGAACAGCCGGGCGGCGACGTCCTTGCGGCCCAGCCCGGCCACCATGCACCGCAGCACCTCGTGCTCGCGCGGCGTCAGGGACTCCACGAGGCGCTCGCCGTCGCTGCGGTGCTTGCGCGCGGCGGTCAGCTCCCGCAGCACCCCCGTCAGCAGCGCGGGCGGCAGGTGCGTCTCCTCCCGCAGCACGCCCCGTACGACGGCGAGCAGGCGGGAGAGCGAGCAGTCCTTCGCCACCCAGCCGGACGCCCCCGCCTGGAGGGCGGAAGCGGCCCGGCGCGGGTCGTCGCGCCCGGCGAGGACGACGCAGCGCACCGCCGGATGGGCGGCCCGGACGCCGGCGACGAGGGCGATGCCGTCCGGCGCGTGGGGCGGCTGCCCCGCGGCGCCCGCCTCCCGCTGGGCGGGCACGGCGCCGGCGGCGGCGCCGAGGTCGGCGTCCACCAGCAGCACGTCGAACCGGCGCCCCTCCGCGACGGCCCGCTCAAGGCAGCGCAGCGCGGCCGGGCCGCTGCCGGCGGCGGACACGTCGACGTCGGGCTCGGCGGCGAGTGCCGCGGCGAGCGACTCGGCGAAGATGCGGTGGTCGTCGACCACGAGAACTCGGATGCGAACCACAAAACCCCCAAGGGTCGGGGAACGGACGACGGCGGGTACGGCGCCGGGACCGGGCGATCCGCCGGCGCCGCGGCCGCCGCCGAGACACCTCTGCATTACCCCGGACCGGACGCCGTACCCGGCGCATCTCGACCCCTGAATCAACACCGGCCCCCACCGGCGTCACGCATCAGCGTAGAGCGGGCGGGCGGCCGCAGTTGGCCGAATAGCAGAAGTTTTCCGAGCGAATTCCGGGGGCGACCGCCTTGAACCGGTTCCGCCATGGCGGGATTTCACCGGTCCCGGAGTGCGGCCCCGCCGGCGTACGCCCGGGACGTGCCACGGGCAGGTGCGCGGGGGGCATGTCACCCCGCGTGCGTGCGCCGGGCGCCCGCGCACCGCGCCGCTCCACGGCGCGCCGCCTCCCCTGCGCGCTCCACCGGCGCTCCCCCCGCGCCCGACACCCGCCCTCCCCGCGGCCCGGACCGCGCGGCCGCACCCCCGGACGCACCGCACCCCCGGACGCGCCGCGCCCCCGGCACCGCAAGGGGGTGCCGGGGGCGCGGGAGGCGCGGCGGGGGCGGTCAGGCGCCGCGCAGGCCGCGCGTGAACTCCCAGGCGTCCGCGATGATTCCGGCGAGGTCCGGCCGGGACGGGGTCCAGCCGAGCCGGGCGCGGGCGTTCTCCGCGGAGGCGACGAGGACGGCCGGGTCGCCGGCGCGGCGCGGCGCGAGGACCTCCGGGATGTCCTTGCCGGTGACCTTGCGGACGGCTTCGACGACCTCGCGGACCGAGAAGCCGTTGCCGTTGCCGAGGTTGCAGATCAGGTGCTCGCCGGGGACGGCCGCGCCGAGCGCGGCGAGGTGGGCCTCCGCCAGGTCCGCGACGTGGATGTAGTCGCGCACGCAGGTGCCGTCCGCGGTCGGGTAGTCCTCGCCGAACACCGAGATCGCCTCCCGCTCGCCGAGGGCGACCTGGAGCACCAGCGGGATCAGGTGGGTCTCGGGGTCGTGGCGCTCGCCGAACTCCTTGTAGGCGCCGGCGACGTTGAAGTAGCGCAGCGAGACCGCCGCGACGCCGTGGGCCGCGCACTCGCCGGTGATCATGTGGTCGACGGCGAGCTTGGTGGCGCCGTAGGGGTTGGTCGGCTTGGTGGGGGACTCCTCGGTGAGCAGCGGCTCGGTCGGCTCGCCGTAGGTGGCGGCGGTCGAGGAGAAGACGAGCTTGCGCACACCGGCCCCGCGCATGGCCGCGAGCAGGGCGAGGGAGCCGCCGACGTTGTTCTCCCAGTACTTGCCCGGGTTCGCGACGGACTCGCCGACCTGGGAGGAGGCTGCGAAGTGCAGCACCGCCTCGTAGGAGGGGTCCAGGTACCGGGCGGCGTCCTGGATGCGGCCCTCGATGAAGGCGGCGCCGGCCGGGACGCCCTCGCGGAAGCCGGTGGAGAGGTCGTCGAGGACGGTCACCTCGTGGCCCGCTTCCAGCAGGTGGGCCGCGACGACGCTGCCGACGTAACCGGCACCGCCGGTGACCAGGTACTTACTCACTCGCCTACTACCTCTCGCGGGGGAACGCACGCGCGGTGCGTGCTCGTGCTGCCGCCCTCTGGCTTACCGGATTACGGGCGTCCGGGGAAATCGGGGCCCTGCCCGGGCAGTGCCGCACGGTCCAGCAGGCCGGTCCGGGCGGCGAGCGCGGCCGCCTCCAGCCGTGAGCCGACGCCGAGTTTCATCAGCACCCGCTGGACGTGGGTGCGGGCGGTGCTCGGGGCGATCTCCATGCCGGCGGCGATGAGCCGGGTGTCCTCGCCCTCCGCGACCCGCACCAGCACCTCGATCTCGCGCGGGGTCAGCAGCCGCAGCAGCCGGCTGCCCTCGTCGTCGGGCGGGACGGCCGGGTTCAGCAGTTCGGCGAACGCGCCCTGGAGCAGCTGCGGGGAGACGGCGGCCTCGCCGGCCCGTGCCTTGGCCAGGGCCCGTTCGACGCCCTCGATGCGCTCGTCCTGGCGTACGTACCCGCAGGCGCCGGCGGCGAAGGCGGCGGCGATGCCGCGCGGGCTGGGCACCGGCCCGAGCACCACCACCGCGATGTGCGGGCGCTCCCGCCTGATGCGGACGACGGGCTCGAAGACGCCGGGCTCGGCCGGGGAGGCCGTCCCCAGCAGGCAGACCTCCGGCGCCCGGCTGATGACGAGTTCGGCCGCGCCGGAGGCCGGCGCCGCGGCCGCGAGCACCCGGTGCCCGCGCAGCTTCAGGGCCGAGGCGAGCGCCTCGGCCAGCAGCCGGTGCTCGTCGACCACCATGACCCGTACGCCCATCGGGCTCCCGCCCCCTCCCCTTATGCCCCGGCAAGCTACACGCTTGTTCGACGGCGCGCGGGGGTTACCGCGCGAAAGCCCCCGGAAAGGCGGACCTTCCGGGGGCTTCGTGCGGCCGTGGGTGCGGCCGGGGGTCAGCTCGCCGTGTACGAGACGAAGAGGTAGTCCGGGTCGCCGCCCGAGATGGAGCTCTTGCGCGCGGTGGTGCGGGACATGAAGAGCTTGCCGTTGTGGTAGCGGAACTCGGAGAACTCCGGGGAGAAGGCGATCTCGGCCTTCTTGGCGGCCCGGTCGCCGGGCGTCTCCATCAGGAGGGTCTGCTTCATCGTCGTGCCGTCGATGGAGACGACCTGGCCGCCCTTGTCGTAGGGGCCGGACTTGTAGGCGATGATGTTCGACCCGTCCATGCGGAGCGGGTACATGGTGTAGCGCTCGCCGGCGTCGGAGCGGTCGGTGGTCTGCTTGCCGGTCTCCAGCTCGAAGGAGAGCAGCTCGTTGGTGCGGCCGGACTCCTGTCCCTGGTGCTCGATCGAGGGCAGGTAGACCTTGCCGTTGCCGACGACGATGTTGGAGCACATCTCGACCTCGGTGCTGCGGCACTTGCCGCCGAAGTTGCCGGAGGCGAGCGAGATGCGCGACTTCAACTCGCCCTTGGGGTCGACGACGAAGAGGTCGCTGATGCCGGTGGCGTTCTTGGCGGTCTTGCCGACGTCGGCGGCGACGACGAGGGGCTTGGTGGAGATGATCGAGGCCCACTCGATGCCCTCGGACAGCTTGTACGAGGAGGTGGGCGCGCCCGTGGCCGGGTCCAGGGTCTGGGCCTGGAGGGTCTGGTTCGGGTGGCGGCCGCACTTGCGGATGACGGCGAGGGCCTCGCCGCCTGCGTAGCCGGAGTCGTAGCAGCCCTCGGCGTCGGCCTTGGGGGTCCACAGGGACTTGCCGTCGGCGAGGTTCCAGGCGGCGCCGCCGCTGGTGCCGCCCGCGGCGACGGTGTTGCCGCTGATGGTGACCTCGTCGAAGTTCGCGGGCCGGTCGCCGGTGGCGCTGCCCTTGGCGTTGCCGGACCAGACGAGCTTGCCGGTGGTGAGGTCGAGGACGCCGACCTCGGTGCACGGCGGGTACTTGACCTCGGGCGTGGGCTGGCTCGCGCGGAAGAGGAACGCCGTCTTGTTGTCGCTGACGTGCTTGGTGGCGCCGCAGATCTCGCCGGGGAGGGGCAGCTCCCACTTCTTGCCGCCGTCGACGAGGTTGTAGCCGACGATCTTGCCGATGTCCGACTTCGCGTACACGCTGTCGGTCAGCCAGGAGCCCTTGACGGAGGTGCTCTCCTCGGGCGCCGGGCTCGGGTGGTTGTAGAGCACCCGGGCCTTGGGGTTGGCGGGCGCCTTCTCGGAGCCGGGCGTGCCGGCCGGGGCGGCGCCGGTGCTCGCGCTCGGGCCGGCCTGGGGCTCGCCGTCGTCGGCGCTGCCGGAGGCGTACCAGAAGCCTCCGGCCACGATGAGGACGATGGCCAGCGCGGCCGCCCCGACGATCATGAGCTGGGTGCGCTTCTCGCTGCCCGAGGGGCCCTGCGGGGTGCCCGGCAGCGGCTGGGCCGCATGCATGGGGGCCGTGGGCGCGCCGTACGGGTTGGGGGCGGCCGGGCCGCCGGGGGCGCCCTGCTGCGGGTAGCCGTAGCCCTGCTGGGGGTAGCCGTACGCGGGCTGCGCCGGCGGCTGCTGCGGGGCGGTCGGCGGCTGCTGCGGGGGGCCGGCCGGGGGCGCGGGCGGCGCGGCCGGCGGTGCGGGCGGCTGCTGCTGCGGGACGGGCGGCTGCATGTTCGGCGGGGCCGGCGGGGGTGCGCCGAAGCCTCCGGGCGGCGGGTCCGTCGGCGCTCCGAAGCCGCCGGCGGGCGGCTGGTTGGGGGGCGGCGGGGTACTCATCGGTTGCTACTGCCTCTCGGTGGGCGGCTCGGGTACACGTTCACTTGCCGAAGACCATCAGGAGCTTCTCGTCCGTGCCCTGGGCGCGCAGGAGCGCGGTGGAGAGGTAGAGGCGGCCGCCGACGTAGTCGATCTTCGGCTTGTAGAAGGCGGCCTCGACGGGTGCCGCGGTGCCCGACGGGCTGCGCAGCAGCGCGGTGGGGTTGCCGCCGGCGGCGGGGAAGGCGACGACCTCGCCGCCCTGGTCGGGGGTGGCGCGGCGGTAGGCGATCAGTTGGCCGTTCTCGGCGCGGACCGGGGTCAGGGTGCGGCCGTCGCCGGCGGGGGTGCGCCACTTGGCCTTGCCGGTGGAGAGGTCGAAGGCGACGATCTCGTTGGCCTTGCCGACTCCGGGGGAGGTCGGCATGTAGAGGGTGTTCTGGTCGACGACGGAGGTCTCGCAGACCTCGACGGACCGGAAGAGGCCGTTGGTGCACTCGGTTTCGAAGGTGCCCTCACCGCTGACGGTGGTGCGCTGCCTGCCGTCGGGTCCGAGGACGACGATGGCGCGCTCCTTCTTCTCCTCGTTGCCGACGTCGAGGATGACCGGGTCGAGGGAGTGGACGCTGGTCACCTTGTGCTTGGCGGGGAGCCGGTAGGTCCAGGTCTTCTTGCCGGTGACCGGGTCGGCGTCGGAGACCTCGGTGGTGAGGTCGTCGTCGTAGCAGGTCGCGATGGCGATCATCTTGGTGCGGTGGGCGACGTACGCGCCGGGCTTGCAGCCCTCGGCGCCGTTGCTGCCGAACAGCTTGTCGCCGGTGCTGATCCTGAAGGCGCTGGCGGTGCCGCTGCGGCTGACGGCGACGGTGTCGCCGGCGATGCCGAGGGTGGGGCTGGTCATGATGTCGAAGATGCCCTCCTTGGGCACCTCCTTGGACCAGCCCTCCTTGCCCGTCTTGAGGTCGACGAGCCGCATCCGGTTGCAGACGGCGCTCTCGGACTCGCCGTCCTTGTACATGACGACGGTCTTGGCGTCGGCGGTGGTCTGGCGGGTGACGGAGCAGATCTGCGTCGGGAAGGAGAGCTTCCACTTCTCCTTGCCGTCGGCAGCCCCGTAGGCGACGAGGTCCTTCCAGACGCTCTTGACGACGGTGTCGCCGACGACCCACTGGCCGCCGGAGTCGACGCCCGCGCCGGGGCCGTCGATCTTGACGGTCTTCAGCCAGAGGGCCTTGTCCTCGCCCTGCTTGCGCCCGGCGTTGAGGTCCTCGGACGCGCCGGAGCCGTTGCCGCTGCCGTCGCCCTTGTCCGGGGTGCCGGACGGCTGCGGGGCGGCGGGGGGCGCGCTCTGCGCGGCGGGCTTGGGGTCGTCGCCGCCGTCCCCGGCGAACGCGAGGTACGCGCCGGCGCCGGCGAGGAGCACGCCGGCCGCGGCGGCCGCGGCGATGACGGCCGTGCGGCGGCCGCGCGGGCCGCCGGGGCCCGGGCTTTGCGGGGCGCCGGGCGCGGGCGGGACGGGCGGCGGGTAGCCGTAGCCGGGCTGCGCGAGCGGCGGCGCCGCCGGCTGGGCGTAGGGGTTGGCGCCCTGCGGGGGCGTCCCGTAGCCGGGCTGGGGCGGGCCGGGCAGGTGGCTGTAACCGGACGGCGCGGGCGGCTGGTTCGGCGGCTGGGGCGGCTCGGTCATCAGCGCGTACCTTCGGCGTCGGGCGATCGGGGGGGATCACCTTTCTACCACTGGCGTGTTTCCTGCACCGGGCCGGTCGCACCCCTGTTCCCAAGGGCGGACCGGCCCGTGACAGCGCCGTTATCCGGCCGTTCGGCGGCCGCGTGCCGGGCCGGGTCAGGCCTCTTCGGCCAGCTCCAGCCAGCGCATCTCCAACTCGTCCCGCTCGGAGATCAGTTCGCGCAGCTCCGCGTCGAGCTTGGCCACCTGCTCGAAGTCGGTGGCGTTCTCGGCGATCTTCGCGTGCAGGTTCGTCTCGCGGTCGGCCATCTTGTTGAGCTGCCGCTCGATCTTCTGCAGCTCCTTCTTCGCGGCCCTGGCGTCGCCTGCGGACGTCGACTTCGGGGCGGCCGGGGCGGGCGCCGGGACGGCCGCCTCGACCATCCGCTGCCGGCGCTCCAGGTACTCGTCGACGCCGCGCGGCAGCATGCGCAGCGCCCCGTCGCCGAGCAGCGCCATCACGGTGTCGGTGGTGCGCTCGATGAAGAACCGGTCGTGGGAGATGACGATCATCGAGCCGGGCCAGCCGTCGAGGAGGTCCTCCAGCTGGGTCAGGGTCTCGATGTCCAGGTCGTTGGTGGGCTCGTCGAGGAAGAGGACGTTCGGCTCGTCCATCAGCAGGCGCAGGATCTGCAGGCGGCGGCGCTCGCCGCCGGAGAGGTCGCCGACGGGCGTCCACTGCTTCTCCTTGGTGAAGCCGAACTGCTCGCACAGCTGGCCGGCCGTCATCTCCCGGCCCTTGCCGAGGTCGACGCGGTCCCGTACGCGCTGGACGGCCTCCAGGACGCGCAGCGACGGGTCGAGCTCGCCGACCTCCTGCGACAGGTAGGCCAGCCGGACCGTCTTGCCCACGGTGACGGTGCCGGCCGCGGGCTGGACGTCGCCCTGGGTGCGGGCGGCCTCGGCCAGGGCGCGGAGCAGCGAGGTCTTGCCGGCGCCGTTGACGCCGACGAGGCCGATGCGGTCGCCGGGGCCCAGGTGCCAGGTGAGGTGCTTGAGCAGGGTCTTGGGGCCGGCCTGGACGGTGACGTCCTCGAGGTCGAAGACGGTCCTGCCGAGGCGGGCGTTGGCGAAGCGCATCAGCTCGGAGGTGTCGCGCGGCGGCGGCACGTCCGCGATGAGGGCGTTCGCGGCCTCGATGCGGAAGCGCGGCTTGGAGGTGCGGGCGGGGGCGCCGCGGCGCAGCCAGGCCAGCTCCTTGCGCATCAGGTTCTGCCGCTTGGCCTCCTCGGTGGCGGCGATGCGCTCCCGCTCGGCGCGGGCGAAGACGTAGTCGCTGTAGCCGCCCTCGTACTCGAAGACGGAGCCGCGCTGGACGTCCCACATGCGGGTGCAGACCTGGTCGAGGAACCAGCGGTCGTGGGTGACGCACACCAGGGCGGAGCGGCGCTCGCGCAGGTGGCCGGCGAGCCAGGAGATGCCCTCGACGTCGAGGTGGTTGGTGGGCTCGTCGAGGACGATGAGGTCCTGCTCGTCGATGAGGAGCTTGGCGAGGGCGATGCGGCGGCGCTCGCCGCCGGAGAGCGGGCCGATGACGGTGTCGAGGCCGTGGGTGAAGCCGGGCAGGTCGAGGCTGCCGAACAGGCCGGTGAGGATGTCGCGGACCTTGGCGTTGCCGGCCCACTCGTGGTCGGCCATGTCGCCGATGATCTCGTGGCGGATCGTCGCGGCCGGGTCGAGGGAGTCGTGCTGGGTGAGGACGCCCATCCGCAGGCCGCCGCTCTGGGTGACGCGCCCGGTGTCGGGCTCCTCCAGGCGGGCCAGGATGCGGATGAGGGTGGTCTTGCCGTCGCCGTTGCGGCCCACGACGCCGATCCGGTCCCCCTCGGAGACGCCGAGGGAGACGCCGTCCAGCAGGGCACGGGTGCCGTACACCTTGCCGACTGCCTCGACATTGACCAAGTTGACGGCCATCAGACGCGCTCCAGGGAAGGAATGGGGATCAGCCCCTCAGCCTAACGCTCCGCGAAGCGCCCGAACGTTCCACCAGGAGCCACCCGCCGAGCGCCGTCGCGAGCGCGGCGGGCGCGGTCACGGGCAGGGCGACGAGGGTCGCCGCCGGGGCCGCGCGCCTGCCGGAGTGCGCGTACTCATCCCGCGCCCGGGTACCCGGCCCGGCCGGCGGAGCGCCGGGCCGGGCGGGGCGGCCGGGTCAGATGCGGGTGGCCCCCGCGGTCGGGCTGGTGGCGATCCGCGTCGTGCGGCAGGTACCGGACGCCTCCAGGGCGGCGGCGACCTTCGCGGCGGCCTCGTCGTCGCGGACGAGGAACGCGGTGGTCGGGCCGGAGCCGGAGACGATCCCGGCCAGCGCCCCGGCCGCGGTTCCGGCGGCCAGGGTCCGCGCCAGCTGCGGGCGCAGCGACAGCGCGGCCGGCTGGAGGTCGTTGGCCAGGGTGCCGGCCAGCGCGTCGGGGTCGCCGGAGGCGAGGGCGGCCAGCAGCGCCGGGGAGGCCTGCGGCTCGGGGATCTCGCGGCCCTCGGCGAGCCGGTCGAACTCGCGGAAGACGGCCGGGGTGGACAGCCCGCCGTCGGCGACGGCGAACACCCAGTGGAAGGAGCCGGCGTCGAGGGGGGTCAGCAGCTCGCCGCGCCCGGTTCCGAGGGCGGCCCCGCCGAGCAGGCTGAACGGGACGTCGCTGCCGAGCTCCGCGCACATCCCGAGCAGCTCGGCGACGGGCGTGTCGAGGCCCCACAGCCGGTCGCAGGCGAGCAGCGCGCCGGCGCCGTCGGCGCTGCCGCCGGCCATGCCGCCGGCGACGGGGATGTTCTTCGCGATGTGGATGTGGACGGCGGCCCCGCCGGGGCGTCCGTTGCGGGCCGCGAGCAGCTCGGCCGCGCGGGCGGCGAGGTTCGTCCGGTCCAGGGGCACCTGGTCGGAGTCGGGCCCGGAGCAGGTCACCGTCAGGGCGTCGGCGGGGGTGACGGTGACCTCGTCGTACAGGGAGACGGCGAGGAAGACGTTGGCCAGGTCGTGGAAGCCGTCGGGCCGGGCGGCGCCGACCGCGAGCTGCACGTTGACCTTGGCGGGGACGCGTACGGTGACGCCCCCGGCGGGTGCGGTGCTCACAGGGCGGGCCTCTCGGCTGCGGCGGGCTTGTGCTCGGCGATGGCGGCGAACTCCTCGACGGTGAGGGACTCGCCGCGGGCCTGCGGGGAGATCCCGGCGGCGGTGAGGGCCGCTTCGGCGGCGGCCGCGGACCCGGCCCAGCCGGCGAGTGCGGCGCGCAGGGTCTTGCGGCGCTGGGCGAACGCGGCGTCGACGACGGCGAAGACCTCGGTCCGGCTTGCGGCGGTCGGGATCGGCTCGGCCCGCCGGACGAGGGAGACGAGTCCGGAGTCGACGTTCGGCGCGGGCCAGAAGACGTTGCGGCCGATGGCGCCGGCCCGCTTGACCTCGGCATACCAGTTCGCCTTGACGGAGGGGACGCCGTACACCTTGCTGCCGGGCTTCGCGGCGAGCCGGTCGGCGACCTCCGACTGCACCATCACGAGGGTGCGCTGGATGCTGGGGAAGCGCTCCAGCATGGTCAGCAGCACCGGCACGGCCACGTTGTACGGCAGGTTCGCGACGAGCGCGGTGGGCGGCGGGCCGGGCAGTTCCTCGACGAGCAGGGCGTCGGAGTGGACGAGGGCGAAGCGGTCCTTGCGGCCCGGCATGCGGGCCTCGATGGTGGCGGGCAGCGCCGCGGCGAGGACGTCGTCGATCTCGACGGCGGTGACCCGGTCGGCCGCTTCGAGCAGCGCCAGCGTCAGCGAGCCCAGGCCGGGGCCGACCTCGACGACGACGTCGTCGGGCCGGACGCCGGCGGTGCGCACGATGCGGCGCACCGTGTTGGCGTCGATGACGAAGTTCTGGCCCTTCTGCTTCGTCGGGCGCACGCCGAGCGCGGCCGCGAGTTCGCGGATGTCGGCCGCGCCGAGGAGGGCGTCGCTGGTTCTGTCGGGCTGCTGCTCTGCGGTGCTCACCGGTAAAGCCTACGGCCGCAGTGCGGCCACGGACTCGCCCCCCGCTGCACGTACAGCTTCTTGGCCCGGTACGTCTGCTCGCCGCTGGTGGCGTCCTGGGGGCGGCCGCTGCCGCCGAGGCCCTGCCAGGTGCGGACGTCGAACTGGTAGAGGCCGCCGTACGTGCCGGACGGGTCGGTGGCGTCGGGGCGGCCGCCGGACTCGCACTGGGCGAGGGCCGCCCAGTTCAGGCCCTCGGCTCCGGCGACGGAGGCGGGCAGGGGCCTGGTGCCGACGCGGACGACCTGGGTGACGGGTTCGCGGACGGTCTCCTCGGTGACGCGGCGGGGCTTCTGGGCGACGCCGTTGACGGTGCGCAGGGCGTAGGTGACCCGGCGGGCTCCGGGGCGGCCGGCCCGTTCGACGACTTCGGTGCCGGCGAAGAGGTCGGCGTCCTGGATGCGCTCGGTCTCGAAGGGGATGCGCTCCTCGCGGACCTCGCGGGTGCCGGTGATGCGGAGCACGGTGACGGTCTGCCCGTCGCGGGGGAAGGACTCGGGCGGGACGGAGGTGGTGTCCTGTCCGGCGAGGGTGATGCCGGCCTGGCCGAGGGCCTCGCGGACGGTGGCGGCGTTGGTGCGGACGGTGGTCTCGCCGCCGTCTGCGAGGAAGGTGACACTGCGTTCGGTGCGGACGGCGAGGTCGAGGCCGGAGCGGGGCACGGGGGCGGTGCGGGGGACGGACAGGTGGGCGCCTTCGACGCGGACGCCGAGTTGGCGCAGGGCGGCTTCGACGGTGCGGGCGGTGGTCCACACCTCGCTGGTCTGCCCGTCGAGGGTGAGGAGCACGGGGCGCCCGTAGCGGACGGTGATCTCGTCGCCGTCGCCGAGGGCGGCGGCGCGGGCGGGGGCGACGAGGTCGTGGGTGCCGACGCCGAGTCCTTCGGCGGCGAGGAGTTCGCCGACGTCGTCGGCGAAGGTGTGCAGGGTGCGGGAGCGGCCGTCGACGGTGAGGCGGACGGCCTTGTCGGCGGCGACGAAGGCGGTGGTGCCGCCGGCGAGGAAGGCGACGACGAGGGCCTGCGGGATGATCCGCCGCCAGGCGGCGGGGCCTGCGGAGGCAGCGGGCGGGGTGGCCGGGTCGGGGTCGGGGGCGGGGGCCGGCGTCCGGCGGCGGCGTCCGGTGCCCGGCGCGCCGGGGGGCTCGGCGGGTCTGCGGCGGTGGCCGGCGCGGCGGCCTCCGGGTGCGCGGGGCGCGGGGACGGCCCCGTCGGGGGCGTGCGCGGCGGCCGGGTCGGCAGGGTCGGCCGCTCCGGTGAGGGGGCCGGCGCCGGGGTGCGGTTCGGCATCGGCCCCGTGGCCCCCGGTGAAAGGTTTCTCGCTCACGCCGCTCGCTCCACTGGTCCGGCCCGGCTTCGTCGGGCACGGCACCCTAGCGGAGGGTCCGTCACTCTCCAAAGCCGGTCGGACACCCAGCGTGTCGGCAGGCGGGGGCGGGTCAGTAGCCGAAGGCGCGCGCCGTGTTGGCGGCGATGGCCGTGGCCATGGCGTCCTCGTCGATGCCGCGGACCGCGGCCATCGCGCGGACCGTCAGCGGAATGAGGTACGGGGCGTTCGGCCGTCCGCGGTACGGCGCGGGGGTGAGGTAGGGGGCGTCGGTCTCGACGAGGACGAGCTCCGCGGGGGCGGCGGCGAGGGCGTCGCGCAGCGGCTGGGCGTTCTTGAAGGTGACGGTGCCGGCGAAGGACATGTAGTAGCCGGCGGCGGCGCACTCGCGGGCCATGTCGGCGTCGCCGGAGTAGCAGTGGAAGACGGTCCGCTCGGGGGCGCCCTCCTCGCGGAGGATCCGCAGGACGTCGGCGTGGGCGTCGCGGTCGTGGATGACGAGGGCCTTGCCGCGGCGCTTGGCGATCTCGATGTGGGCGCGGAAGGACAGCTCCTGGGCGGCCATGCCCTCGGGCCCGGTGCGGAAGTAGTCGAGGCCGGTCTCGCCGACGGCCTTGACGTGGTCGAGCGCGGCGAGGGCGTCGATCTCGGCGAGGGCCTCGTCGAGGGCGGCCTGCCCGCCGCCCGGGCGTGCGCCCTGCCGGGACCATCCGTCGGGATCGCCGAGGACGATGCGGGGCGCCTCGTTCGGGTGGAGGGCGACGGCGGCGTGGACGTTGTCGTACGCCGCGGCGGTCTCGGCGGCCCAGTGGGAGCCCTTCACGTCGCAGCCCACCTGCACGACGGTCGCCACGCCGACCGAGGCGGCCCTGGCGAGGCCCTCCTCGACGGTGCCGGCCTGCATGTCGAGGTGGGTGTGCGAGTCCGCCACGGCGACCCGGAGCGGTTCGGGCAGCGGCGGCGGGGTGTCCTTGGAGGCGCTCATACGGCCGATCTTATGACCGGCGGCGGCGCCCCAGCAGTCGGGCGAAGAAGCCGCGGCGCTCCTCGCCGCCGTCCACCGGCACGGGTCCGGGGGCGTCGTGGCGGGGTGCGGTGCGGCGGTCGGCGCGCGGCAGGTTCGCGCCGGCCGGGACGGGTCCGGCGATGCCGGGCGAGACCGGGTGGTGGTAGATGCTGTCCATGGTGCCGCGGACGGTGGACACCTGCCCCTCCCGCATGATCCGCACGACGTGGCTGCCGCAGTTGTGGCAGGTCGGGTTGGACAGCGGGGAGGGGACGCGCTCGCCGCCCGCCCGGTGGACGATGAAGGGGCGGCCGTGGCCGTCGGTGTGGTGCTCGATCTCGTAGCCCTGCTCCCAGCCGTAGCCGCACCGCATGCAGGCGAAGGAGTACGCCTCGTGGGCGACGTGGACGCCGGCCGCGGCGGCCGCGGCGGCGCGGGCCGCTGCGGGCGACGGGGCGGGGGCCGGGACGGGGGCGGCTGCCGGGGTGTCTGCGATCTCGCTCATGCCAGCTCCTCTTGTTCCACTGGTGCCATTGCCAGTGGACGCCTCGCCGGGCGGGAGCGCATCAGGCCATGTCGAGAATTGGACGGTCCTTGGGCGACTCATGCCCGAGGCGCCCGGTGCGCGGTCCGAGCTTTGCTTTTCAGGTTATCCCTTTACCCTCTTACGGCATCTTTTCGGCCGCGTTCTTTGCCGCGACGACGGCGTCGAACACCTCCCGCTTGGGTAGGCCGGCCTCGGCGGCGACCGCCGCGATGGCCTCCTTGCGCCGCTCCCCTGCCTCCTCGCGCACCCGTACGCGCCGCACCAGCTCCGCGGCGTCCAGGTCGGCGGGCCCGGCCTCGGGGGCGCCCTCGACGACGACGGTGATCTCGCCGCGGACCCCCTCGGCGGCCCACGCGGCGAGGTCGCCGAGCCCGCCGCGCCTGACCTCCTCGTACGTCTTGGTCAGCTCCCGGCAGACCGCCGCTCGGCGGTCGGCGCCGAAGGCCTCGGCCATCGCGGCGAGGGTGTCGTCGAGCCGGTGCGGGGCCTCGAAGTAGACGAGGGTGCGCCGCTCGGCCGCGACCTCGCGGAGCCGGGCGAGGCGCTCTCCGGCCTTGCGCGGCAGGAACCCCTCGAAGCAGAAGCGGTCCACGGGCAGCCCGGACAGGGCGAGCGCGGTGAGCACCGCGGAAGGCCCGGGCACCGCGGTGACCTTGATGTCCTGCTGCACGGCGGCGGCGACGAGCCGGTAGCCGGGGTCGGAGACGGACGGCATGCCGGCGTCGGTGACGAGCAGCACCCGCTTGCCGTCCTCCAGCGCCTCGACGAGCTCGGGGGTCCGCTGGGACTCGTTGCCCTCGAAGTACGACACGACCCGGCCGGTGGTGTGCACGCCGAGCCCCTGGGTCAGCCGGCGCAGCCGGCGGGTGTCCTCGGCGGCGACCACGTCCGCCCGCTCCAGCTCGGCCGCAAGGCGGGGCGGGGCGTCGGCAAGGTCGCCGATCGGGGTGCCGGCGAGGACGAGCACGCCGTGGGCGGCGGCTCCGGTACGGGTGGGCTGGTCGGTCGTCACCCGTCCATCCTCTCAGCCGTCCCGCCCGGCACACGCTCCGGCGGCGGGCAGCACGGCGGAGCGCACTGCCACGGCGCTGTGGATCGCGACCACGGCGCTGTGGATCGCGACCGGGCGTTCCCTACGATGACCCGGTGACCAGTACCGCGACGCCGCCGCCCAGCCCCGCGGGGGCCCCGACCGCCCCGCCGGCGGGCCGGGCAGAAGAGCCGTCCCCCTGGCTGCGCCGGCTGCGCGGCTTCGGCTACGCGCCGCCCGCCGGAGCGCGCCCGGCAGACGTCCGCGCCCGCCTGGTGCCCCCGTACGCCCGCCCGTCCGGGCAGTTGTGGGCGGCGCTGGGCTTCTCCGCGGCAGCGGCGGCGACCTGGCAGCGCGTCATGGCGTGGGCCGGGCCGATCGCGGTCGCGCTGGTGGCCGGGGTCATGCGGTTCTGGCAGCTGGGCAGCCCGAAGGCCGTGATATTCGACGAGACGTACTACGCGAAGGACGCGTGGGCGACCATCCGGCAGGGCTACGAGGCGAGTTGGCCCAAGGACATCGACAAGTCGATCCTGGCCAACCCGGACGGGGTGGCCCTGCCGACGGACCCGGGGTACGTGGTGCACCCGCCGGTCGGGAAGTGGGTCATCGGGCTCGGCGAGTGGATGTTCGGCTTCGACCCGTTCGGCTGGCGGTTCATGACGGCCGTGCTCGGCACGCTGTCGGTGCTGCTGCTGTGCCGGATCGGGCGCCGCCTGCTCCGCTCCACGTTCCTCGGCTGCCTCGCGGGCGGACTCCTCGCCGTGGACGGCCTGCACCTGGTGATGAGCCGGGCCGCGCTGCTGGACCTGGTGCTGATGTTCTTCGTGCTGGCCGCGTTCGGGGCGCTGCTCGTCGACCGCGACCGGGCCAGGGAGCGGCTCGCGGCGGCCCTGCCCGTGGACGCGGAGGGCCGTACCCGGCCCGACGCGGTGGTCGCCGAGACGCTGCGGCTCGGCGTGCGCCCGTACCGGATCCTGGCGGGCGTGTGCCTGGGCCTGGCTTTCGGGACGAAGTGGAACGGCCTGATCACCCTGGCGTTCTTCGGGATCCTGACGGTCCTGTGGGACGCGGCCGCCCGCCGCACCGCGGGCGCGGCCGCCCCGTACGCGGCGATGCTGCGCCGGGACGCGCTGCCGGGCTTCGTCTCGACGGTGCCGGTGGCGGTCGCGGTGTACGTCGCGTCCTGGCTGGGCTGGATCCTCAGCCCGGACGACGGCCGCGGCGGCTACTTCCGCGACTGGGCGGCGAAGCAGGACCAGGACAGCCCGCTGTCGTTCCTGCCGGAGTGGCTGCGCAGCCTGTGGCACTACGAGACGGAGGTCTACAGCTTCCACGTGGGCCTGACCTCGGGGCACACGTACGACTCGAACCCGTGGAGCTGGCTGGTCGTCGGCCGGCCGGTGTCGTACTTCTACGAGTCCCCGGAACCGGGCGCGGACGGCTGCCCGGCGACGGAGGCCGGCAAGTGCGCCCGCGAGGTCCTGGCCCTCGGCACCCCGCTGCTGTGGTGGGCGGGCTGCTTCGCCCTGCTGTACGTGCTGTGGCGGTGGTTCTTCCGCCGCGACTGGCGCGCGGGCGCCATCGCGTGCGCGGTGGCCGCGGGCCTGCTCCCCTGGTTCAACTACCAGGAGCGCACCATCTTCTACTTCTACGCGGTGGTGTTCGTCCCGTACCTGTGCCTGGCCCTGGCGATGACCGTGGGCGCCCTCCTGGGCCCGCGGGACTCGACGGAGCGCCGCCGCACGCTCGGCGCGGTGGCGGCGGGCGTCCTCGTCCTGCTGATCATCTGGAATTTCATCTATTTCTGGCCGATCTACACGGGCCAGTCGATCCCGATGGACTCCTGGCGCAGCCGCATGTGGCTGGACACCTGGGTCTGAGACGGCGGCCGCGGGCCCCGGTGCCGGTCGGCGCCGGGGCCCGCGGCTGTTCTCGGCCCGAATCGGAATGTCCGGCTCCCGCAACAACATGCACATGGCACGCGCACAGCGCGTAAGGTCGTCCGCCGGAGGTCCTTGAACGCGTTCAAGGGATCGGATGTCCTGGGGAGGGGCGCGGATGAACGGGGCAGGCAAAGGCGCGGTCGTGGTCGGGGTGTTCCTCGCGATGGTCGGCGGCACGGCGCTCGGGGTGTACACGCTGGTCGACGGCGCCGGCAGCGGCGAGGGGGCGGGCGCCTCGGCGGCGTCCGCGAAGGGCAGCGGACCCGTCACCGGGGAGGAGGCCGCCCGGACGGCGAAGGCGTTCCTCGCCGCCTGGGCCGCCGGAAGGGACCGCGAGGCCGCCCGGCTGACGAACAACGCCGCCGCCGCGCAGGCCGCACTGGCCGGCTACCGGGACAGGGCGCACATCGCCAAGGCCGTGTTCACGCCCGGCGCCCCGGAGGGGGCGGCCGTCCCGTTCACGGTGGCCGCGGAGGTCGCCCACGAGGGCGCCGCGAAGCCCCTCGCGTACGCCTCGAAGCTGACGGTGGTGCGCGGAGAGACGACCGGGAAGCCGCTCGTCGACTGGCAGCCCTCGGTGGTCCACCCCGAGCTGGGCCGGGGCGAGGAGCTGCGGGCCGGCCCGCCGGCCGCGCCGCCGGTCAAGGCCGTCGACCGGCGCGGCGAGGAGCTCGACCCGCAGCGGTACCCCTCCCTGCGGCCGGTCCTGGACCAGCTGCGCCGCACGTACGGCGGGAAGGCGGGCGGGCGGCCCGGCGTCGAGCTGTGGATCGAGCCGGCCTCCCCGGAAGCGCCCCGGCGCACGCTGCTGACGCTGGCCGAGGGCGAGCCGGCGAAGCTGGAGACGACCCTGGACGCGCGGGTGCAGGCGGCGGCAGAGAAGGCGGTGGCGCGCTACCCCGAGGCGTCGGTCGTCGCGATCCAGCCGAGCACCGGGCACGTCCTGGCCGTCGCCAATCACCGCAAGGACGGCTTCAACGCGGCGATGGAGGGCGCCCGCGCCCCCGGCTCCACGATGAAGATCGTCACGGCGGCGATGCTGATGGACCGCGGCGCGGCAGCGGCGGACCAGCCGGCGCAGTGCACGAAGGAGGTCTCCTGGGGCGGCCGCCCCTTCCACAACCTGCGCGGCTTCGAACTGCCGGGCGCGGACTTCGCGACGGCGTTCGCCCGGTCCTGCAACACCTCGTTCATCAAGCGCATCAAGACCGTGGACGACGACGGGGCGCTGGCGGAGGAGGCGCGCGAGGTCTTCGGGATCGGCCTCGACTGGAAGACAGGCGTCCGCTCCGTCGACGGCAGCGTGCCCGAGGCGACCGGAGCCGCGGCGGCGGCCGCGTACATCGGGCAGGGCCGGATCACCATGAACCCCCTCACCGTCGCCTCGATCACGGCCACGGCGCGCACCGGGGTGTTCCGGCAGCCGGTGCTGGTCGCGCCCGGCCTGGACGGACGGCCCCTCGCCCGGGCCGAGCGGACGATGAAGCCGGCGGTGGCACGGCAGCTGGTGCAGATGATGCGGCTGACGGCCGCATCGGGCACGGCCGCGCAGACCATGGCGGGCGTACGGGGCTCGGACAAGGGGGCGAAGACGGGCTCGGCGGAGGTCGACGGCGCGGGCAGCCCGGACAGCTGGTTCACGGCCTTCAGCGGCGACGTGGCGGCGGCGGCCATGGTGGAGGCCGGCGGCCACGGCGGCGACGCGGCGGGCCCGATCGTGGCGGCCGTCCTCAACCGCTGACGGCACCCGTTGAGAGAATATGTAGATCGGTCTACAGTGGCGCCATGGGACTGAAAGGCGCCGAAACGCGCGACCGGCTGCTGGACGCGACGCAGGAGCTGATCGAGGCCGGGGGCTACCTCGGCGCCGGGCTCAACCAGGTGATCGCGGCCAGTGGCGCGCCTCGCGGCTCGCTGTACTTCCACTTCCCCGGCGGCAAGGACCAGCTGGTCGGCGAGTCCGTCCGGCGGGCCGGGCGCGCCATCGGCGGCGAGCTGGAGAGCCTGGCGGACTCCAGTACGTCGGTGGCGGAGTTCGCCGAAGCGGTACTGCGCCACCTGGGCGAGCGGCTGGAGGAGTCGGGGTGGCGCAAGGGGTGCCCGGTGGCCACCGTCGCGCTGGAGACGGCCGGCACCAACGGCCCGCTGCAGGAGGCGTGCTCGGAGGTCTACACGTCGTGGGAGGCGGCTCTGCGCGCGCGGCTTGCCGGCCGCCCGGACGGCGACGACCTCGCGACCGCCATCCTGGCCCTCGTGGAGGGTGCGCTCCTGCTGGCCCGGACGCACCGCAGCAAGGAGCCTCTGGACCGGGTCGCCCGCCGGATCGGCGCCCTGGTCGGCTGACGATGCCCGCCGGCGACGGCGGGCCTCTTTCTGCCCAGAAAATATGTAGACCGATCTATTAGAGGAGAGCTCCATGGACGCGATCGTCTTCGGCGCGACCGGCTTCATCGGCCGTTCCCTCGTCGCCGAGCTGCTGACCCGGGGTCAGCGGGTGGCGGCGGCCGTACGCAACGACACCCTCACCCCCTGGCTGGCCTCCCAGGGCGTCGGCCTCCGCGGGCTCGAGATCGTCACCGCCGACATCACCCGGCCGCTCGCGGAACTGCCCGACGTCCGGGACGTGTACAACGCGGCCGCCCGCTTCGCCTTCGGCCTCAGCGAGCGGGACGCGCGGGCGGTGAACGTCACCGGGGCGCTGAACGTGGTCGAATGGGCCGCCACGCTGCCCCGGCTGCGCAGGCTCGTGCACATCAGCGGATACCGGGTGAGCGCCGCCGACGGCCACCCCGACTACGCCGGGCTGGGAGCCTACGAGGCGTCGAAGCTGGAGGCCGACCTCGCCGTACGGGCCCGCGCCGAGGCCCTGTCGGTGCCGCTGACCGTCGCCAACCCCAGCACCGTGATCGGGCCCGGCCAGTACATCGGCCTGGCCACCCTCGTCGAGGACCTGTGGAACGGGCGGCTCCCCGCGCTGCCCGGAGGCTCCGACACCTTCCTGCCGGTCACGACCATCGACTACCTCGTGCGCTTCCTGGCGGAGATCCCCGGGTCGCCCGCGGGCGAGCACTACTGGGTGCTCGACGACGACACCCCGCTCCTGCCCGACCTGATCGGCACGATGGCCGCCCACATGGGGGTACGGGCACCCCGCCGGACCGTTCCGGCCGGCCTGCTGCGGCGGTTGCCGCGGCGGTTGACCGGTGCAGACCCCGAGACCCTGTCGTTCCTGTCGGCCGACCGGTACCCGACGGCCTCCGCCGACGCCTTCGCCGCACGCACCGGCCTGGAGACGCCTCCGGTGACCGAGGCCCTGCGCACCTGGGCGGACGACCTGGTGGCCGCCCGCTTCGGCTCCGCAGCGCCCTGGCAGAGCCCGTACGGCTTCCACACCGTCGCCGGCGCTCCGACCTGGGTGACCGGCGACCGGCATCGCCCCTCCCACGTCCTGCTGCACGGCCTGCCGATGAACGGCGACCTCTGGAGGCCCGTCGCCGCCCACCTCCCCGGGCCGGTGCTCGCCCCCGACCTGCCCGGCCTGGGGCGCTCGGCGCCGTCCCCATCGACGACCGACGTGTGGCTGGCCGATCTGATGGGCCCGGTGCAGACCCGGCCCGTGCTGGTCGCGCACTCGCTGGCCTGCGGGGCCGCACTCCGCTTCGCCGTCCGCCATCCGGACCGCCTCGGCGGCCTCGTCCTCGTCTCCCCGGCGTTCCTGCAGGCGCCCGCCCCGCGGCTCGCCCGCTCCGCCGCGGCCGCGCCGATGCTGCGGCGCATGCCGCCTCCTCGGCTGGCCCGGACGCTCGGCGTCCCCGACGGACCGGAGGTGCGCAGCGCCGCGGCCGACCTGAGGCGCCCCGGAGTGGCGCGCCGCGTGGCCGCGGCCCTGCGCGGGGACGCCGCCGCGCGCCGCGAATGGCGGGCCCTGCTCGACCGGGTGGCCGTCCCGGTCCGGATCGTCGTGGGTTCGGCGGACCCGCTGACCGGGCCCGTCGGCATCCCGGTGGACGAGATCGCCGGGGCGGGCCACTACCCCCAGCTGACCCATCCCGCCCAGGTCGCCCGCCTTCTGCGCACCGCCGCCGCTGCGACCGGTGCGTGAGCGCCGCTCTCTCCTGCCCCCGAGCCGGCACCCCGGAGTGTGGAGGACGGCCGCCTCCGCCCTCCCGGGGAGAACCGCACATCAGCGGATCGGGGGCGTGCGGAGGTGGACGCCCGGCTCAGAGGGCCGTGCGCAGGGCGCGGAGCAGGGACTGGGCGCGGGGGTCGGCTGTGACCGATGACGCCAGGGCGTTCGTGACGTAGCCGAAGGCGATGCCCGATTCCGGGTCGGCGAAGGCGAGGGAGCCGCCGCGGCCCGGGTGGCCGAAGGAGGCGGGGGACAGCATCGGCGAGGCGGGGCTGTGGAGCATGTGGCCCGGTCCGAAGCGGGTGCCCACGACAAGGACCCGGTCGGGGCCGGACGACAGCTCGGTGCCCGCGAGGGCGGTCGTCTCGGGGGTGAACAGGCGGGGGCCGTCCTCGGTGTCGCCGATCAGGGACGCGTACAGGCCGGCGAGGGCGCGGGCGGTGCCGATGCCGGCGGAGGCGGGGAGTTCGGCGGCCCGGTAGGCGGGGGCGTTCTCGTCGGCGAGCGGGGTGATCGCCGCGAAGGCGCGCCGGGTGAGGGAGTCGGGGTCCGCGTACGCCTCCGAAACGTTTCTCCGCGGCCGCAGGCGCAGCGCCCCCGCCGACTGCGGCGGCTCGACGGCGCCGACCCGGCCGACCCGCCCCGACTCGGCGACCTCCTGCGGCAGCCCGATCCAGAAGTCCAGGCCGCGCGGGCCGGTGACCTCCTGGGCGAGCCAGGACCCGAGGGAGGCGCCGGTCACCCGGAGCACCAGCTCGGACAGCAGCCAGCTGAAGGTCTGCGCGTGGTAGCCGTGCGCCGTGCCCGGCTCCCAGAACGGCCGCTGCGCGGCGACCGCCCGCGCGCCCGAGAGGCCGTCCGCGGCCTGTTCCGGGGTCAGCGGCACGTCCAGGGCGGGTACGCCGGCCCGG